>NZ_JALLGV010000004.1:0-715698 GCF_023077655.1 Halorientalis brevis
CCAAACCGCCGTCACGTCAAGCCGCACGTGACGTGCTTCGGCCTACCGGCCGAACTTCCGAGAGACTCGCTCTGTTCGTCTCTCGGCGTTTGGTCGCTTCCTTCCGTCAGCGACCAAACCGCCGTCACGTCAAGCCGCACGTGACGTGCTTCGGCCTACCGGCCGAACTTCCGAGAGACTCGCTCTGTTCGTCTCTCGGCGTTTGGTCGCTTCCTTCCGTCAGCGACCAAACCGCCGCTGACGATCCTGAAAGTCCCGAATCGCGCGGATGTAATCCCGCTCTCGGAAGTTGCGCCAGTTCACGTCCGTGAAGTACAGTTCCGAGTAGACGGACTGCCAGATCATGAAATCGGAGAGTCGCTCGGCACCGGTCTTGATGACCAGATCGGGATCGGTCGGGAAGACGAGCCGTTTCTCGATGTCCGCCTCGTCGATGTCCTCGGGATCGAGCTCTGTGGCGTCGACCTCCTCGGCGACGCCCTGCACGGCGGTCGCGAACTCGTGTTTCCCGCCCAGTCCGATCGAAATCTGGATCGGCGTGTCGGCCCGGCGTTCGTCTTCGGGACCGCGGACGGCCATCTCGCGCGGCGCAGTCACGTCCTCCAGCGACCGCCGCAAGGTCGGGACTGCCCCCTCGTCCAGGACGCTCACGTAGACCATCACCCGTTCGGCGCCGTACTCGAAGGCCCACCCGAAAAACGCCTCCAGCGTGTCGTAGGCACCCTGTTCCAGGAGGTCACGCTCGGTGATGACGACTGCGACGTTGTCCGGCGTGGCCTCCGCTGCCCACTGGGTGCGAGCGGCGAGATATCGGTCGTAGATACCCACGACTGTTGCTTTTTCGACCAGTAGCAATGAAGGTCACGGCTCTGCGTGTGGGGTGCCGTGCGGGGACGGAAGTTGTGCAGTGCTGTACAGTTGCGGAAGCTGTACTGTTCTGTGTAGGAAATTGTACGCGAGCGGCATAGCCGCTCGCGCTTTTTTGGTCCAGATTTTTTCGAGTGGGGGTCGCCGGAGGCGACCCTCCGAAGAAAAAAGGTGGTGGTTTAAGTGGTTCTCGCGGGTACCCCGGCACGTGACGTCGACAGTCCGGCGAGCGGGCGCGTTCGCGCTGGTCGGAACCCTGGCGCTACTCGTCCCGTTCGTGAGCCGTGCCACCCCGACGCCCGTCGCGACGGTCGCCGGGCCGGCCCCGTTTATTCTCCTCGCCATCCTGGCGCTGTACGTCATCGACGACGGGGTCCTGTTCGAGACGTTCGCCCGTCCGGGAGACCGACGAGACGGCCGTCTGTACGGGCTCGCTGGGTTCTCGCTGGCGGTCGCCGGGTTGGCGCTCCTCTCGCTGCAGTTCGGGCTGTCGATGAACGTCTTCATCGGCGCCGTGTTCATCCTCGCGTACGGCAATCTCGCCGAGCAGCTCGTCAGGACGGTGACGAGCGAAGACATCGTCGCGACCGCCGGCTTCGTCGCCGGCGGGTTCCTGGTCGGGACGGGCGCACAGCTCTCGTCGCTGGCGCTGACAGACACCTCGCTGTCGATTCCGACGGTCCTGTTTTTCGCTGCGAGCGGTGCACTGCTGGCCTCGCTGTTGCGCACAGTGCTGTTCCCGCGCGACGATCCGCTCGTGATGTTCTCGGTGGCGCTTTTGCTGTGGCTGTTCGCCGATCTCGCGGTGTCGGTGACGACGACGCGCATCGCCGTCGCGCTCGGCGTGACCGTCGGCCTGGGATACGTCTCCTACGCGCTGGAGACCGCGTCGCTGCCGGGCATGTTGACCGGCGTCTTCCTGGGCCTGTTGACGATCGTGCTCGGGGATTACGGCTGGTTCGCGATGCTCATCACCTTCTTCGGCGTGGGCGGCCTCTCGACGAAGTTCCGCTACGAGGAAAAACAGACGCGCGGGATCGCCGAGGAGAACGAAGGTGCACGCGGGAGCGGGAACGTGTTGGCGAACTCGACGACGGCGCTCGTCGCGGTCATCGGCGCGGCGGCAAGCCCGACACACATTCCGGTCGCACCGGAGATTTTCCTGTTTGCCTTCGCGGGCTCGATCGCTGCCGCGATGAGCGACACGCTCTCCTCGGAGATCGGCGGCCTGTTCGACAACCCGCGGCTGATCACGACCTTTCGGCGCGTGGACCCCGGGACCGACGGGGCGATCACGTGGCAGGGAGAGCTCGCGGGACTGGCCGGGGCGACGCTCATCGCGGCGATCGCGCTGGCGATGTTCGACGAAGTCAGCGTCCTCGGCTTCGCCGTGATCGCCGGGGCAGGCGTCGTCGGGATGACGGCCGACAGCCTGCTCGGAGCGACGATCGAAGGCCCCTACGTCGGGAACCAGGGCGTCAACTTCCTGGCGACGCTCGTCGCCGCCATCGCCGGGGGCCTCTTCGCCGTCGGCGCCGGGCTGCTATGATCCGAGACGCGACGCCCCAGGACCGCTCACGAATACGCGCCATCCAGCTGGCTGCGCTCGACGAACCGTGGCCGGAGCTGCTGGACCCGGCCATCGAGGGGCCGCCCATCGTCCTCGTGACCACGGCAACCCCGGACTCGACTGCCGACGGATCGACGACCGAGCCCGGAGCTGCCCGACGACCTGGCGACGAACCGGTCGGTTACGCCGTGGCGATTCCCGAAGGGGACTGCGCCTACCTGGCGGAGTTCGCCGTCGCCGCGGGCTATCGCCGATCGGGGCGGGGGTCGGCGCTCATGGACGCGCTCTGCCGGCGACTCGCTGACGAGGGGTTCGAGGCGCTTCGACTCACCGTGAAAATGGGCGACGAGGTCGCGCGGTCGTTCTACGACTCGCAAGGGTTCCGGGTGCGGTCACTCCTGCCACACCACTACGAGTCCGGGGACGGCCTGCAGCTCGTTCGCTCGCTCTAGGCGTTGGCTTCGATTTCGAACTGGTCTGCCGTCCGGACGCGCACGTTCGTCGGTTTCTTGACGTACTGTCCCTCGCGCTGCGCGACTACCTGTTCGACGCCCCGCTGTGCCGCCACGTCCAGGACCCGCTGGGTCAGTTCGCCGTCGAGAATCACGGCCGCCGGCACCTGCTCCGAGTCGGCGATCGCGTCGAACGCGTCGCTGGCAGGCGCCACGCCCACGCGCCCGAACTCGCTGTCGAGCAGGACGACCGACTCCGACTCCTTTCCGATGACGGCGTGGACGTGTCCGGCGATAGTTTCTGGCTCGTCCGGCGTTCCGGGACCCACGCCAGTCGCTGCTGGGTCATCCGCTGTGTCGTCGTTCGCCGCCGCGGTATCGGCGGGTGACTGTTCAGTGTCGTCGGTGCTATCCGCATCGTCGGCACCGGTACCGACCTCGGCCCGGTCAGTCTGTGGCTCTTCGGCCGTCGTCGCCTCGGGTTCACACGACGGTGCGTCGACGCGCTCGTCGGGGCCGTCAGGGTGTGACGGCGCGTCAGCTGCCGGTTGCTCGCCGGTGGCTTCGGGCGGGGCCGGACGCGTACTCCCGTCGGTCGCGGCGGCCAGTTCGTGGGGCGTGCTCGCGTCTGCGACGACCTCGAAGGGAACTTTCTCCCTGAGCCCGGACATGATCTCGTCACGCGAGAGGTCCTCGACGGACCGGCCTTCCGGAGCGAACGCCGCGTAGTCGATGTTGCCGACCTGTCGGAGCTCTTTGAGGATCAGATCGCCGCCGCGGTCACCGTCGAGGAACGCCGTAACCGTCCGCTCACGGGTGAGTCCGGCGACCGCGTCGGGGACGTTCGTCCCCTCGACGGCGATGGCGTTCTTGATCCCGTACTGGAGCAGTTGGAGCACGTCCGCGCGACCCTCGACGACGATGATCGCGTCGCTGTCGGCGACGCGGGGGCCTGCCGGGAGCCCTTCGTACTCGGTGATGTCCGCGACGCGAACCTCCTGGCGGACTTCCTCGACCAGGTCCTCACTGCTCATGACGTCGTCTTCGAACGACGAGAGCAGATCGGTGGCCCGGTCGACGACTTCGCGGCGCTTGGCCGCACGCACGTCCTCCAGTTTCGTCACTTCGAAGTCCGAGCGACAGGGGCCGACCCGGTCGATGGTTTCCAGGGCCGCCGCCAGGATCGCGGTCTCGATCTTGTCGAGGCCGCTGGCAATGGTCACCTCGCCGAACGACTGGCCGTTCTCCGAGCGGATCTGGACGTCGATTCGCCCGACCTTCGAGGACTGTTGGAGGTCCCGCAAGTCGAGGTCATCACCGAGTAAGCCCTCGGTCTGGCCGAAGATCGCACCGACGACGTCACTCCGCTCTACCACCCCGTCCGTCTTGATGTCCGCGTGAATGAGGTATTTTGCTGAATCCTGCATTGGTAATGAACTGCCCCGCTGAGGGGCGTGAATGATGTGATGACGTGTCCATGAGCGAATCCATGGATACAGTGTGACGTAGGTGACGACGGGTCCATATACCTACTGCCGAATCGCCTGGTACTTCGTCGGGGATCTCACGAACGACAGCGACCCGCAGGATACTTCCCGGTCGCGAGATGGTGACTGCCATGGGAATCGAAGCAGACGACATCGACCCCGCGACGTTCCTCGAAGACGTGGAGATGCGCATCGGCACCGTCGTCTCCGTGGCGGACTTCCCGGAGGCGCGCAAGGACGTGTACAAACTCGAAGTGGATTTCGGCTTGGAGGTCCGCCAGTCCGCGGCCGGCCTCACGGGCAACTACACCGAAGACGAACTCGAAGGGCGGCAGGTCCTCGCCGTCGTGAACCTGGGCACGGTGACCATCGCCGGCTTCGAGAGCCAGTGTCTCGTCACGGGCGTCGACGACGAGAACGGCGACGTGGTTCACCTGCAACCGGAACGGGACGTGCCCGACGGGACCCGGCTGTACTGAGCGTCTCCCCGTTCTCGGCCGCCGTTCGCCGATCTAGGGCCGTCTTATTCGCGAGTATCGCTAGATTTCTGTCCGATCGAGTGGCCTCGAGTAACCCACCAGACCCCCATCGGGCGGGTAATCCGACCGTATCTCCTCCCGGATCGGCAGCGTGAGTTCCGACGTTCGTGGGGGACGTACCCATGGTACTCCGTGGACCCTCACGATAGTTTTTACTCGATAGTAAGTAAAGCTTATTTAACTCAGCGGCGTCGAGAAGAGTAATGACTGGAACCACTTCTGAACACCTCGAAAACGCGGAGTTGGAACAATGATGTGGCAGGACCTGATCTTTCTCGGCGGGAGCGTGTTCTCACTGATCGTCCTGGTCCCGACTCTGCGGGATCAGATGGCGAACGTTCCCCTGGGGACCTCGCTGCCGTCGGCCACGATCGGCATCATCTACGGGACGACGTTCCTCTCGCTGGGAATGACGATGTCTGCAGCCGGCTCGCTCCTGACGGGGCTCATGTGGAGCGTCATCGCGTTCCTTCGGTCACCGCATCCCTACGACCACCTCATTGAGTCCGACCCCGTCGGGAACGCGGACAACTACCAGTCGGCAGACTGAGCGCCAGCGGTTTCGAGCGTTTTTTCCGGCCACGTGCGCGGTTCGAGTGGGGTGAGAACTCGAACGCTTAACAGTGCGTCCTAACTACTGGAACCCATGCAGACACACATCGTGCCGGTCGGCTTCGACTACGACCGGCTCATCGCGCCGCTCGTCCGGGAGCAACTGGACGTCGACCGCGTGATCTTACTGGAGGGGGCGGTGGGCAGCGAGGCCAACGTCGAGTACTCGCGGAACTTGGCCGAGAAGCTGGAGAAGGACTTCACGAACCTGCTCGGTGCCCAGACCGAACGGGTCGTCGTCGAGGACGTCTACGACTACGACGCGGCCTTCGAGCAGGCGTACGCGCTCATCATGGCTGAACTCGACCGCGGGCGCGAGGGGGACGGGAACGACACGGAGATCGAGGGGGTCTGGGTGAACATCTCGGCGATGCCCCGGACGGTGTCGTTCGCTTTCGCGACGGCGGCCCACTCGATCATGGTCGAGCGCCAGGAGGACCGCGACCGCATCCACACCTACTACACGGTCCCCGAGAAGTACCTCGAAACCGAACTGGCCGAGGAACTGCGCCGCCAGATCGACCTCCTGTCGGACCTCCGGGACGGCGGCGTCGACGACGACCGGGTCACCGAGCGCCTGGAGAGCGCCCAGGATCTGCTCGACGAGTTCGACGAGCGCGGGACGACCATCGGCGCGAAGGAGATCGGCGGGAGTCACATCGTCGAACTTCCGGTCGCTTCCTTCTCGAACGTCAAGCCCTTCGAGGAGATCATCCTCTTCACCCTCGGCGAACACGGCGAGTTCGAGTCCGTCTCTGAACTCGCCCAGGAACTCGCGCGCGAACTCGGGGAGGAGTACACCGACTCGTTCCGCTCGAAGGTCATCTACAACGTCGACCGCCTCGGCCCCGGGGGGAAAGGCTACATCGAACAGGAGGAACACGGGAAGTCCTACCGGACGCGGCTCTCGCGGATCGGGGAGTTGTGGGTGCGTGCGCACGCGGATAGCGTTCCCGAGCGCAGCGAGGGAACGTAAACGCGAGCGGCGAAGCCGTGAGCAACGTGCCTGAGCGCAGTGAGGGCGGAAACGAATTGGTCGGGCGATTCGGTCAGTGGCCGAGTTCGGCCTTCGTCGCTCGCGTCGCCATCGCGAGGAACACGGCCAGCACCGTCAGCACCACCGCACCGGCAGCGGCCTGGTCGTGAACGGCGAGGTCGTGGTTGAAGCCCGCGGCGATTTCAGCCGGGAGCAGGGTGTGGTGTGGCTCACCGACCAGCGGGATGAAGTAGTCGACGACGTCGTTGAACAGGTACCAGCCGGTGGCGACGGCAATCGCCCAGATCGGGAAGGCGCTGTAGCGGTAGATGATGAACGCCTCGACGGCCATCGCGAAGTGGCTCCAGACGAGGAAGTGATACAGCCACAGCGGCGTGTCCCCGAGGCCGTTAACGTAGAGTTGGACGTACGGCGTCCAGAGCCCGAGTTTGATACAGCCGAAAAACGCCAGGACGTGGAGCAGTTCCAGATCGAGATCGAGCTTCCAGGCGACGAGCGAGAGCCCGATGAACATCGTCGCCACGGGGCTGTCGGGCACAACTGGCCAGGCGACGAGCGGTTCGACGGCGAACTGGCCAGCGATGAGCGGGGTGTCGAGCGGGATCGGCTGGAAGCCGTAGTACCAGAACCCGAACGCGGTGCCCAGGAGGTTGACGATCGCGATGGGCCAGGCCAGTCGGAGGGCGGCGTCTTCCAGCCAGGCGGGCAGCGGCGCGACGTACCGCGGCAACGGCTCCCGGTCGGGGAGCCGGCCGTCGAAGTAGCGGGCGATGAACTGCTCCAGTCTGCGGCCCGCATCCGTGACCGACATGGACGGGTTGTCGACGGGCGGTAGCAAAACGGTACCGGAGCGCACACAGCGAGACACAACGTGGGAACGCCGTCGCGTCGTCCGGCAAAGGACACGCGTTAAGTGGATGAAAACCTAAGCGCCTGATATGCCTGAAGAGACCGATCTGGAGGATCTACAGCGCGGAACCGAGCTGGTCAAGCGCGGTTTCGCGAAGATGCAGAAGGGCGGGGTCATCATGGACGTCGTCAACCCCGAGCAGGCCCGTATCGCAGAGGACGTCGGCGCAGTCGCGGTGATGGCTCTCGAAGCCGTCCCCGCCGACATCCGCAAGCGCGGCGGCGTCGCCCGGATGGCCGACCCCGCGGACGTCGCCGAGATCATCGACGAAGTCTCCATCCCGGTGATGGGCAAGTCCCGCATCGGCCACCGGAAGGAGGCGGAGATCCTCGAAGCGATCGGCGTCGACATGGTCGACGAAAGCGAGGTGCTGACGCCCGCCGACGACCGCTATCACATCGACAAGCGCGAGTTCACCGCACCGTTCGTCTGCGGCGCCCGCAACCTCGGTGAGGCCCTGCGTCGCATCGACGAGGGCGCGGCTATGATCCGCACGAAAGGCGAGGCCGGCACCGGCGACGTCAACCAGGCCGTCCACCACCAGCGCAACATCAAGGGCGCCATCCGCGAACTCGAAGGGATGACCCACCAGGAACGCGAGAAGTGGGCCCGCGAGAACGAAGCGCCCGCCGAACTCGTCCACGAGACCGCAGAGATGGGGCGGCTGCCGGTCGTCAACTTCGCCGCCGGCGGCATCGCGACGCCCGCCGACGCCGCGCTGATGATGCACCACGAGTGCGACGGCATCTTCGTCGGCTCCGGCATCTTCGGTGCCGAGGACCCCGAGGCAATGGGCGAAGCCGTCGTCGAAGCGGTCAACAACTGGGACGACCCCGAAGCGCTCGCCGAGATCTCCTCGAACATCGGCTCCGGGATGAAAGGCAACGCCAACGTGGACCTGCCCGAGGAAGAGAAACTCCAGGGCCGGGGCGTCTGAGAGTCGATGTCCGGGGAGTCGGCCCGCGACCCCGCCGCGGTCGCCGACGACCTCGACACACCTGTTTTGCTGTTCGACGGCGTTTGCAACCTCTGTAACTCCTTCGTGCGGTTCGTCGTTCGGTTCGACGCCGAGGGCACGTTTCGGTTCGCTCCCCTACAGTCAGCCATCGGCGAGGAACTGCTCGCGCGATACGACCTTGAACCCGACGACGAGACGTTCGACACCGTGGTACTCGTCGAAGACGGCGAGGCGTACACCAGATCGACCGCTGCGCTCCGGGTCGCGCGGCGACTCGACGGCCCGTGGCCGCTGTTATATCCCCTCGTCTATCTCCCGCGACGGCTTCGAGACGGCATCTACGACCTCGTCGCGAAGTACCGGTACCGCGTGTTCGGGAGCAAAGACGAGTGTCCGATGCCGGACCCGGAACTCCGCGAACGGTTCGCCGAACGGTCGTTCGACTGACAATTAGACACCACACCGTCTCGGAAAGCGGTCGGCCAGCCGTCGATAATCGGTCGAAATACAAGAAACGATAATCCGAGGCCCGGATTTTTCATTCCGAAGTCACTGATTCGAATATGGTCGCCAAATATATAAATGATTTTAGGTATTTGCTGGAGGGAGTGGTGTCCACGGAAGCACGGGTCGCGGCGACCGTCGTGTTGACGCTCGCAGCCGCGGTGACGGCCGTCGTCCTCGCACCGCGCGTCGTCAGGCTCGTCCATCGCTCGCTGAAAACCCGAGTGTTCGGCCACGAGCGCATGCCGTTCGAACCGCCGGAGTTCGACTGGCAACTGCCGGTGACGGCGTTCGTCCGGACGATCCAGTTCGCTATCTTCCTGGCCGTGGGCCTCTCTGTTATGGTCGTCTGGGGATTCGTGGACCTGGCGCTCAGGACCGTGGCGACGATGGCGATCCTGATTCCGACCCTGCTCCGGGGACTCCTGACGATCGGTCTCGTCGGCGGGACGCTGATCGGCATCGACGTGCTGGAGTCGGCGATCGAGGAGTACGCCGAGGAGTCGGACGCGTTGAACCAACACCAGCAGGGGATCGTCTTCCGCGTGCTGCAGGTGACGGTGCTGATCGCGGCCGCGATCGTCACGCTGTCGCTCTGGGGCGTCAACCTCGGGGGCCTGCTCGTTGGCGCGGGCTTCCTCGGCATCGTCATCGGGACTGCCGCACGGACGACGATCGGCTCGTTCATCGCCGGCTTCGTGCTGATGTTCGCTCGCCCGTTCGAGATCGGCGACTGGGTCGAGATCAGCAACGACGAGGGGATCGTCACCGACATCACGATCATCAACACGCGGATTCGCAGCGCGTCCGGCCAGGAGATCGTCATCCCGAACGAGCGGGTCGCGAACGCGACGGTCACGAACCTGACCAGTTTCGAGCGGCTGCGGCTCTCCGTCGACGTTGGCGTCGACTACGAGGCCGACGTCGAAGGGGCAGAAGCCGTTATCGAGGAGACGCTCACCGAGATCAACCACGTCCTGGCGAACCCCACGCCCCAGGTCGTCCCGAAATCGTTCGGTGACTCCGCGATCGTGCTGGAGTGTCGGTTCTGGATCGACCACCCCAGCGCGGCCAAGCGAGCGATGGCGACCGCAGCGGTCGTCCGTGAGGTGAAAGCGGCACTCGACGAGGCCGGCATCAAGATCCCGTATCCACAGCGCGAACTGCTCGGCCGCGAGGAGGCCGGCGGCTTCCACGTGAACGGCGTCGCCGACGAGGAACCGCGGCTCGTCAATGATCGGCAGTAACTGCAACAGATGGGCTTCACCGACTCGTCGAGGCACGCTGGCCGTGATTCCGACTCGGCGGTGGCGGACGCATCCGCGGCACGAAGTGGTGCGGTTCTCCGGACGCGAATGGAACGAGCGTCCGGTAGTTTTTCCCCAAGGTTTTGGAGATCGGGGGCGGGTCGCGGGCTGCAGGCCCGCGACCGTATGTCGTGGCGGCTTCGCAGCCACGCAGTTCCCGCAGGCCGACGGCGTCGGCCGAGGAAACCCCGATCTGTAAAAAGTGGGTGGCTAGTACTCGTAGTCCGTGTCGATGGTGCTGGCGGTTTCGACCATCGCGACGGCGGCGTCGGAGTACTGCAGGACCTTCTGCATGTCGCCGTCGAGTTCGAAGACGCCGGACATCAGGCCGTCGATGGCCCCGACTTCACCTTCGGTCAGGCGGACCCAGTCAGCGTACGAGCCACTGTAGATGAACCCGTAGTCGACGGCTTCCGGGTCGTCGATCTCGCGGCAGTCGAACACGTCACCGTCCTCGAGGCCGATGAAGAAATACCGGTCCTCGGGAAGCCGGTCGTCGGCTTCCAGATGGAAGATGAAGTTCCCGTTGAAATCGACCCCCCAGCCCTCGCTGGATTCCTGATAGTCCTCGTTGTTGCTCAGTGCTTCCTCCCACTCCTCGATCCACTCGTTAGTTGGAAACGGTAGTGCCATTGTTGTATCCTCCGTACTTGCGACAGCAGGAAGAAATCAACAGTATTTTTAATAAAGATTCTCCCGGAATTATTCCGCCATTTATATCACCAGTTATTTCTTGTATCTTATGCCGGAAGATATCAGACGGACGTACCTCTACCCTTAAATTACCGGTCAATCGTCGCAGAATTCTTTTTTAGTGTTCCGGAGTAGTACAGTTCAAGAGAGCACCGCATCTGGGGAATTGCGGCGCGAAACGTGCGTTACCATGAGTGTAAATCAGAAATCACGGTTTGGGCGGGATGAGCAGGTTGCGTCAGTCGTCGGCTCAGTGGTTGGGGGACTGCTGGGCGGTGCGCTGATTCAGTTGACTGGCGGTGCGGAAGCGATGCTCCTTTTCGCGTGGCTCATCGACGGCAGCACCGTCGCGACCGGCTGGGTCGTCTGGATGGGGCTGGCTCTGGTGTTCGGCGCCGGGTTTGCCATCTTCATGTCGCGCGGGGTCAACAAGTTCACGAACACGATCATCATGATCTCCCGGAAGAGTGAGACCACCCAGAAGATCCTGGTGCCGTTGCTTCACCGGTCGGCGCTCGGCCTCACCGCCGGGAGCATGGGTCTCCTCTACGGTCAGATTCTCGGCTTCGGCTTTTTCGCGTGGCTCGTCCCGATCATCCACGCGATGAACGGCCATCCGGTCGAGATGTTCCCGTTGGCGAACTTCCCGGTCATCGTCGGGTACATCGTCTACGCGCAAGTTCTGGGGACGGTGTACGGGATGTTGCTGGAAGCGGAGTGGTACGAACTGGGCAGCGGGGACGGCACAGAACAGTCCGCAGCGCTCGTGGGTGCAGTCGGGGGCGGACTCGTCGGGAGTGGCGTCCTCTATCTGGTCGGCGGTGCCCAGACGGTGGCGACGCTCGGCACGCTCGTTGGCAGCCGGTCCGTCCCGCACGGCGTGCTGGTGTTCATGCTCGCGGCGCTCCTCTTCGGCGTCGCCTTTTCCTGGGTCCTCTCGCGGACGATCAACGACTTCACGACCACCGTCATCATGTTCTCCCGGCGCAGCGAGACCACGCAGAAAATCCTCGTGCCCCTGCTCACCCGAGCGGCACTCACGGTCACGGCCGGCAGCATGGGACTGGTCTACGGTCTCGTCCTCGGGGTCGCCGCGGTCGCCCTCGGGACGGTCGGCGTGGTCCCCCAGACCGGGCTGGCTGGCCTCCTGGCGTTCGCCGTGTACGGGAACGTCCTGGGGAACGGCTACGGGCTGATGATGGAGAAAGTCGACCTCTCGGGACTCGGGCCGAGCGAGGAGTACCGAGCCGGCCTCACGGGTTCGGTCGGCGCGGGACTGCTGAGCGGGCTGTTCATCCTCACGTTCGTGGGACTGTCAGTGTTCAGCAGGCTCGCAGAGCTAGTCGGACAGGACGGAATCTTCACCGGCTTCCTCGTGTGGATGGGGGTCAGCGCGGTCCTGGGGTTGGCGTTCGTCGCCTACGTCTCGCGGACGATCAACGACTTCACGACCACCGTCATCATGTTCTCCCGGCGCAGCGAGACGACCCAGGCCATCCTGGTGCCCCTGATCACGCGTGCGGCACTCACGGTCACCGCCGGCAGCATGGGACTGGTCTACGGCCTCGCGCTCGGCGTGCTCGCCTACGGTGGCGCGCTCGCCGGACTGATTCCGCCGGTGAGTCCGCTCATCGTCCTCGCCTTCGTCATCTTCGGGCAGGTGCTCGGGACGACGTACGGCCTCGTTCTCGAAGACGCGGACCTCAGCCTGCCGTTCGGAAGCGACGACGAGTCCGAGTCGGTCGCCGAGGGCGAGAAAGTCGAGTACGTGCCGCCACACGAGCGGCCCGGGTTCGCCGGGTGGCGCGCTCGCCGTCCGTTCGCGGGCGGAGTGATGCTCATCCTCGCTGGCATGATCATCGCGGCGATTCCGATCCGACTCCAGACGATCCCCGCCACCTCCGGGCCCTCGAAGGCCGCGCTCGGGATCGTCTTCGGTGCGATGGTCATCGCCTGTGGTGCCTTCGCGCTGGTAAAGCCCAATCTCTCCACGCTCATCGGTGTCACCGGCATCGCCATGTCGATCCTCTCGCTCATCGGCGCGTTCGGTGGACTGGTGATCGGCATGCTCGTGGGGATCGTCGGCGGGAACCTCTGCATCGCCTGGCAGGACCCCACTGTCGACGAGGAGTCGAGTTCAGAGAGTCGCTTCAACTGGATCAGCGAAGGCGAACGCCAGCAGTGGTAGCGGTGTGATTTTTTGCGATCAGTCACCGACGCACGAGCCGCTCAGTAAATAGTTGCGCCGTCGCCGATCTCGGTCTGGTAGACCCGTGACTGGACGCCAACCTCGTCGAACGCGTCCATCATGGCCGTGCCGACGGACCGCTGGTCGGACTCGTGACAGGCCGCGATGACGGTCGGGCCGGCACCGCTGATCGTCACGCCGGTCGCACCGGCAGCGTGGGCAGCGGCTTTCACCTGCTCGTAGCCGTCGATGAGATCGGCCCGGGCCGGCGTGACGACGGTGTCGTTCATCCCGGTGCCGACGAGTTCCGGATCGTTACGGTGCATGCCGGAAGTCAGCGTCGCCGCCCACCCGACGGTTTCGACGAGCTGCTCGACGCGTGCGGTCTCGGGAACGACCCGACGGGCATCCCGCGTCGAGACGACGATGTCGGGCAGACAGGCCACCAGCGGGATGTCGGCGTCGACCTTGGTGACGCCCTCGTCGGTCGCGATGGTGAACCCGCCCATGATCGACGGCGCGACGTTGTCGTCGTGGGCGTCGCCGGAGACCACAGCTTCGCCTTTGGCTGCGATGGGGACGAGTTCCTCGCGACTGTAGCCCCGATCGTACAGTTCGTTGAGGCCGACGGCGGCCGCGGCCGCACTGGCGGCCGAAGACCCGAGTCCCGAGGCCGGCCGGACGCCTTTGTCGATCTCGATGTGCGCCGGAGCCTCCAGGGCCTCTGCCACCGCACCGACGGTGTTTTTCTCCGGGTCTTCGGGGATGTACTGGCTGCCGACGCCAGTGACCTCGATCGTCGTTTTCGCTGCCTTCTCGACGCGAACGATGTCCGCCGGGCGGTCGAGTGCGACGCCGAAGACGTCGAAGCCGCTCCCGAGGTTCGCACTCGTCGCCGGTGCCCGGACGGTCAGCATGCACGTGGCTTTCCGTAGGGCGGTCAAAAAGGTAGCGAACTGTTGGTTCTGGGTGCCCCTGACTCCAGCCGTCAGTCAGTCGGCGAGGAACGACGCGACCTCCGAACCGACGACGTCTGGCCGTTCCTGGTGCATGAAGTGGCCGGCGTCCCGCACTTCGACGACGCGACAGTCCGCTTCGAACGCCGCGTCCGCGTTCGCGAACAGGTCCGCCCCGATACACCCGTCGTTTTCCCCCGCGATCACCAGCCCCGGGACGTCGATCGTCGGGAGGTCGTCGAGGTCGGGACGCCCGCTGCCGACCAGGTCGCGAACGAGCGGGTTCACGAACTGCCGGTAGTACGAGAGCGACGCGTCGACGGTGCCCGCAGTGCGGAACGTTTCAGTGACGGCGTCGATGCGGTCCTCGTCGTAGTCCCAGCCGGGACTCCAGAGGTTCCACAGCACCTCGATCAGGGCGAAGTCGTCCCGTTGCAGCGTTCGCTCGGCGAGCCCCGGGAGCTGGAAGAACCAGACGTACCAGCTCCGGAGGAACTGTCGGGGGTGGTGCCAGATCTCGGCGGCGAACCGCGGCGGGACCGCCATCGTCACGATCCGCTCGAACCGGTCGGGAGCCATGCGAGCCGCCGCGTAGGCTGCGACGGCGCCCCAGTCGTGCCCGATCAGGACGACGTCCTCGTAGTCGTCCGCCTCGTCGAGGGCCGTCGCCAGTTCGACGGCGTCGCTGCCGAGAGCCGTCGCACTGTAGTCGTCGTCCGGGGCCGGTCCCGTCGGCTCGTACCCGCGCATGTACGGGGCGACGACCGTGAACCCGGCCTCGGCGAGGCGTCCCATGAGCGGTTCGAAGGTCCCGGCGTCGTCGGGAAAACCGTGCAGGCAGAGCGCGAGTCGGTCCCCGTCGCCGCGGGTGAGACACTCGAAGTCCAGGCCGTTGGCCGTCACTTCGCGTCGCTCGTCGGTCATGGACGGAGCGTCACAGCCGGCTCACTTACCGACTGGGTATCAGGCAGAAACAGCAGCGGCGGCGTCAGCTCAAGGTGTAGTCGTCGGTGTCGATCTTCGCGGTGACGACGACCGCACGACCGTTCTTCGAGGAGTTGACGTTGTCGTAGTCGTCGAAGGAATCGCCGTCAGTCCAGTCTTCGACGTCGTTCATGTCGACGTCGTCTTTGCTGTTGAACACCACGACCCGCTTTGCTTTCGAGGTCTCGCCGTTGACGGTCAGTTTGAACCCACTCGCGACGGCCCCCTCGAACTGACCCGCTTCCGCGTTCGTCTCGTCGGATTCTTCCTGAGTTCCCCCGTAGACGAACGTCCCGGAACCGAGTTTCCCGATGAGCGTTTTGAAGTCCTCCTCCGCTTTCGCGTAGCGCTCTTCGTTCCCCTTCTTGGTGTCGATGAGCGCTTCGAGGACGTCCTTCGGCTCGCCGCCGCCGGAAAAAAAGCTCATCCGGGCGTAGACAACTTCGTTTTTCTTGACAGCGACGCCCTGGAACCCCTGTTTCGTGTATATGGTGTACCCTTCGTGGTCGCCGTCTTCCTCGAAGTCGGCGTCTTCGAGTTCGCTCCCGACGTCGTCTTTCTTGAACTTGCCCGTGATGACGCCGTTGGACCCATTGACGCTGATCTGGGAGTTGACCTCGTCGAAGTCGACGTTCATCTGGTCGAGCGGGAACCTGTCTTCGAAGCGCTCGAAGGCCTCGAACACGTCCTCGTCGAAGTTGTCCTCGTTGTTCCGGATCGCCGTGACGTCGCTGTATGAGAACGAGTAGTGGTCAGTACCCTCGACGATCACGCCGGGTTCGGGCAACCAGGAATCGTACGCACTGCTGCCACCGCCGAGAAACGGAATCGAGCTACAGCCAGAGAGACTCCCTGTGACCCCGAACCCTGCAGTCGCCGCACCGATCCGAAGCGTGCCACGTCGTGTAATTTCGTCAGTCATTCCTACAAATCGCTTAGCCGTGAATGGTAAATTCCTTTTTACATTACGAGACTACTTTCCGAGTGTTCATCTGGTGGGAGCCCGAAAACTCGCAGAATGACCGTGATCGGCTTCCTCAGCGTCGCACCAGTGCAAGAAGCGAGCATGGCCGGCCAGGTCGCCGAGGCCGTCGCCGCTCTCGAGGAGTTCGACGTCACCTACGAGACGACGCCGATGGGAACCACCATCGAGGCACCGGACAGCGCCGAGTTGTTCGCGGCCGCCCAGGCGGCCCACGAGGCGGTCGACGCCGACCGCGTCTCGACGGTCCTGAAAGTCGACGACAAGCGGACCCGCGAAACCACTGCCCAGGAGAAAGTCGAGGCAGTCGAGGCGGAACTGGGACGGCCGGCCCGGAGTACCGACGACGAGTGACCGGGTCGGGACGAGTGTTTTTAACCGACGGCGAACGGAACGGGGAGTATGGAGAGTCTCAACAGGATGGCGACCGATCTCGTCGACGAGGCGATCGACTTCGCCGACGAACTGAACGTCGCCGTCCGTCCGCTGGATGGACAGGCGACGGTACTCGATTTCGGCGTGGACGTTCCCGGCGGGATGGAGGCGGGACTGCTGCTCGCCGAGATCCAGACGGCCGGACTGTCGTCCGTCCAGACCACCATCGACACCGTGGCGGGAGCGCCGCTGACACACGTCGAACTGTCGACCGACCACCCGGCGCTGGCGCTGCTCTGTGGCCAGAAGGCCGGCTGGGAGGTCAGCGTCGACGGCTTCGAGGGGCTGGGCAGCGGCCCCGCCCGCGCGCTCGTGGCCGAAGAGGACGTCTACCAGCGAGTCGGGTACCGCGACGAGTTCGACTTCGCGGTGCTGGCACTGGAGACCGAAACCGTCCCGGACGAAGCCGTGGCCGAACAGGTCGCAGAGATGACCGGCGTCCCCGAATCGAGCGTCTTCCTGCCGGCCTTTTCGGCGGCGAGCATCACCGGCTCCGTACAGATGGCCGCGCGGGCGGCGGAACTCGCCGTGTTCCGGCTCTCAGAACTCGGCTACGATCCGCTGGACGTGCTCTCGGTGACCGGCAGTGCCCCCGTCGCCCCCGTCGCCGACGACGAGGAGACGGCTATCGCGCGGACGAACGATGCGCTGGCGTACGGCGGACAGGTCCACGTGACCGTCGACAGCGAGTTCGACCGCTTCGACGAGGTCCCCTCGACGGCCACCGAGGAGTACGACGAGCCCTTCGCCGACATCTTCGAGGCCGCGGACTGGGACTTCTACGAGGTTCCGGAGGACGTGTTCGCGCCCGCACAGGTGACGATCGACGTCGTCGGCGGCTCGACGTACGTCCTCGGCGAACAGAATCACGAGCGGCTCGCAGAGAGCTTCGAGCTCTAGGATGCGATACAAGGTCGCACCGGACCCGGAAGACGGTCGCGACACGCTGGCGGCGGCGCATCGCGCCGTGCCGCTCGTCCCCGGGAGCACGGACGACTGCTGTGCCCGCCTCCAGTCGCGGCTCGACCTCACCACCCGTGAGGACGCTCGCGAGTGGCTCGCCTTCCTCGACGCGCTCGGCCTGGCGACCGAGACGACGCGCGGGTACGAGCGCGTCCAGACCGACCCGGCCGCCGACGCCGTCGGGGCCGCCTTCCGTGAGCACGTCTTCGGCGCCCGCGAGATCCTGGACGCGCTCGCGGCCGCCGAGGACGCGGTAACGGCCGGTGAAGCCTTCGCGGAGATTCGACCGATAGTGCCGACCTGGGAGCGCAATCGACACGACGACTGGGAGCGGGTGTGGCGAGAGCGCACCAGTCGGTTGCTGGAATGGGCGGCCCTGCTGGGGGTAGCTGAAAAACGGAGTGACGGATACGTCGACGCGCCCGCCTCGCAGGAGCGTCAGTAGCCCTCGATTCGGGGTTCAGGAACCCTGATGAGTGGTTCGATGATGACCCCCACCGCCGCCGTGATGGTGGCCGCCATCGCCGTCGGCGAACCGCGGATTGGTCTCTGCGAAGACGCCCTTCGGATTGTCCGTGTGCAACCAGACGTGTAAGGTCCGCAATTCGGGGTGGGTGATGACGAAATCGACGGTTCGCATCGTTCGCTCGCCTTGTTTCCCCGTCGTCGACCCCCAGTTCAGCGTTGTCGTATCGCCGGGCGACAGGGAGGCGTCCGCCGGGGTGTACTCCGACCAGTTCTCGCTCGTCAGGAGCGTCTCCAGGTCGAAGCTGTTGGCGTCGCGCTGCATGCTGTCGGGCGTCGCGAACACGTGCGTGGCCGCGTGGTGCGTGCCCCAGGTCTCGGTGAACGGCGTCCCTTCGTCGGCGAACAGATCCAGTTCGGAGTCGACGGCATCGACGGGGACTGCGTACTCGATGGACCCGAGCGCCAGTCCGTCGCCGGTTCGGACGTACGTGAGTAACGGCGGTTTCTCCCGCGTGAGACCCGTGTTCGCGGCCTCGGAGACGTACCCCTGGTTGATGAAGTGCCACCCCATGCCGTCCATGTAGGGACCGAGAACCGCGTACCCGTCCGCCCGGGCGGCTTCCGTGTCCTGGTACTCGGCCGTCGCCTCCTGAACGGACTGAAACTGCGTTTTGAGTTGCTCCGACGACTCGGCCAACTGCGTGTCGGTGCCCGTCGACGGGGAGTCGGTAGTGGTCGCCGTCCTGGACGTCGTGGTCGGGGCCGATCGCGACGGCGTTGCCGTGGTCGACTGTGCCGCGTCCGAACATCCCGCCAGCGCGGTGGCGAGTCCGGTGCCGACGGCGAGTAGCGCGCGTCGTCTGGTGTATCGCCTCCCCGAGCGGTCCGTCTCAGACATGTCTCACCGGATCATGCACAGCTCGGAATAAATGCGAGATGGCGGGTTTGCTACCGGAGTGTTTTCGAGTGCTGAACAGACTGTTGCGGTCGCCACGCGAGTGCGACCGGCGCCAAACGCTTACCCAATCGGGCGGGCAAGCATGACCGATGCCAACCGATCCGGTCGACGCCGTCTTCCTCGACATGGACGGGACCCTCTGTGAGTACCGCCAGTCCAGCGCGGAGCTGCTCGCCCGCGCCTTCGACCGGCTGGACGTCGATCCCTTCTTCACCGCCGAGACGTACCGGAATCAACTGTTCTCGCAAATCGTCACCGACGAGACGAAAGCCGAGCGGCGAGAGCAGGCGTTCATCACGCTCGCGGAACTCGACGACCGCGACCCGGCCGTGGGTCGCCGGCTCGCAGCAGTCTACGCGTCGATGCGCGACCACCGCGACGTGGAACCGCTGCCCGGCGCGCTCGACGCGCTCGACTCGCTTCGTGAGCGGTACGACCTCGCGCTGGTCACCAACGGCGGACCGGAGATGCAGGACCCGAAACTGGCAGCCCTCGACGTCGAAGACGCGTTCGACGTGATCGTCTACGGCGGGTACGACACCACGCCGAAGCCGGAGCCCGGCCCGTTTCACGAGGCGCTGTACGCCCTCGACGCGACGCCGGGCCGCGTCGTCCACGTCGGGAACTCCGTCCGCTTCGACGTCTGGGGGGCCGACGCCGCCGGTATCAAGTCCGCGCTGCTCCGACCCGACGGTGACGAACCAGCGACGGCACCGGACTATCTGCTGCGATCGATGGCGGACCTGCAGGACCCTCCCTGGCGCTAAAACGAGATCACGAGGTCGGCGTCACGTCGACGACCTTGCCGACGCCTTTCGAGCGGCCTTCGCGGAAGACGAACTTCTGGCCTTCCTCGACGAAGTACGACCGGAACTTGAATCGGACGCGCGTCGTCCCGTTGTCGCCCGGGAGGAGTTGCCCGTCGTCGGGATAGAACGCGGCGGCCTCGCTGACCGTTTCGAGGTGGACGACCGGTTCGTAGCCGTCGCCGATACGCGTCGGATGATTCAGGACCATCACTTCGGCCTCGAACTCCCGGACCGGCTCGGGGTCAGTGTCTGCTGGCAGCAGGACCATCCCGCGTTCGATGTCCGCCTCGGCCACGCCCTTGAGCGCGATGCCGACGATGCGCCCCGCGCGGGCCTCGTCCACGCGGTGGTAGTGCATCTCGATGGACCGGACTTCGACCTCGCGGAACGACCCGTCCTGCATGGGGCCGAGCAGGAGTTCGTCGCCGGCCTCGACCGTGCCGGACTTGATCGTCCCCGACGCGACCGCACCGACGCCGGTGACGCTGTAGGACCGATCGACGTACATCGTGAAATCGTCCGCCTCCGCGCCGGCGGTTTTGGGCAGGCGCTCGAAGAACTCGTCGAGCGCGTCGAGTCCGTCCTTCGTGACGGCGCTCGTCGTGACGACGGGGACGACGGTCTCACTGATCTCCTCGATGGCCACGTCGACGCCGTGGCGCTCGACCCGGAGCGGCGTCTTGTCGACCTCGCGCAGGAGGCGTTCGACCTCGCGCTCGACGTCTGCGACCCGCTCGTCGTCCACCAGATCCGCCTTGGTGATGGCGACGATCGTCGGGAGTTCCGTGGCGAGCAGGATGCCCAGGTGTTCGCGCGTCGTCTTCGTCGGGCCGTCGTCGGCCGCGACGGTCAACAGGCCGTAGTCGAGTTTCTGGCCGACCAGTCCCCGGATGGTCGTCCGGAGCCAGGGCTCGTGACCGACTGTATCGACGAACGAGACGAGGCGGGTGGCCTCTTCGACGACGCGGGCGCGGTCGGACTTCCGATGCGGATTGTCCATCCGGATCGCGTCGCCGTCGTCGTCGAACCCGTAGACGCCGTAGGAGAGGTCCGCGGACAGCCCGCGCTCGACTTCGTGGGGCTGGACGTCGAGGAACGATCGCGTGCCGCCTTCGCCGTCGTCCGGTTCGCCGGTGACGAGCGAGCCGACGAGCGTGGACTTGCCGTGGTCGACGTGGCCGGCGGTTCCGACGACGATGTGCTCGTCGTCTTCCATCACCGATCCCTCGCGGACGGTGGCGACGCCGACGATGCCGCGCTCGGCCGATCGGGACGCAGGGGACTGGCCGTCGGTCGGAGTGGCGCCGCCGTCGTCGACGCCCCAGGTCTCGACGTCCTCGATGTGTGCGCCGGCCTCTTCGGCCAGCAACGAGAGGACGTCCATGGACTCCGAGAAGGCGTCGGGGGCGATCCCGGTGATCCCGCCGTCGTCCGTGACGCCGACGACGTAGGTCGCTTCACCCTCCCCCGAGAGGACGCGGTGACGTAACTGTGCAGCTAAACTCTCGAATCGGCCCTCACGTGCGTGGAGGTCTTTCGTGAGCCGCTCTTTGAATTCGACGCTGCCGCCCTCCTCCTCACCGCGCTCGATGGCACGTTCGAGGACGGCCCGGTCGGGGCTCATACACCGCGTTTAGGGCACCATAAATAAAAGATTTCCTTTCCTTTGTGTATTGTTGTCACGGGTCCCGAAGACCCGATCGTCCGCGGCCGCTCGGCCGGCGAAAGACTACCCTTCCAGGCCGCCCTCGATCAGGTCGACGGCTTCGAGGAAGCCCTCGCCGTACTCGCCCTCTGTGACTTCGTCGGCAGCCGCGAGCGCGCGGTCGTCGGCGTTGGCGACGGCGATCGCCCGGCCGGCGACCTCGAAGGTCGAGACGTCGTTCTCGGAGTCGCCGACGGCGACGAACTCTTCGGGGTCGCGGCCGAGTTCGCGGGCGACGGCTTTCAGGCCCTTGCCCTTGTTCTGAGCGGGCGATTTCACGTGATAGGCGAAGCCGGTGTCGACGACTTCCAGGCCGTGATCGGCGGCGAGCGCTTCCAGCGGCTCCAGGGGCGCGTCCAGGTTCACGGCGATCTCCGTCTCGCGCCAGCGGTTCACCATGTCGGCACGGCCCCACCCGAGGTCGTACCCGGCGGCCTGGAACTCCTCGGCGACGGCCTGTGCGGCCTCGGGTTCGCCGGTGAACACGACGGTTTCGGTCTCGGCGACGTAGACGACGCCGCCGTTCTCGGCGATCACTCGGATCGGAATCGCGAGGAACTCACAGAGGCCGACGGGATACGGGAAGGCCTTCCCGGTGGCGACGACGACCGGCGCGTCCCACTCTTTGAGGATCGGCATCGTTCGCGGATCGAGCCCGCGGTCCGGTCCGGTGAGCGTCCCGTCGATGTCGACTACCAGCGGCGGCGTCACGCGTCGATCGCCTCCCGTTCCAGCTGGCGTCCGAGTCCGTCCATGTCCGGACGTAGCTCTCAAACCGCATAAGTGACCTCGGTCCGAGCCTCCGCTATGGACCCCCGACCCGTTGCCGGCTGTCCCGACACCTATCTCGTCGACAACCGACTGTTCGGGATGGAGAACGCCCTGGCGACCTACCTGCTGGACGCCGAGCGGCCCGCGATCCTCGACGCCGGCACCGCCGACGGCGCCGACCGCATCCTGGCCGCGATGGACGACCTCGGGATCGACCCCGCAGCGGTCGCGTACGTCGTGGTCAGCCACGTCCACCTGGACCACGCCGCCGGCACCGGCACGCTGGTCGAGGCCTGCCCGAACGCGACCGTTCTCGTCCACGAGCGCGGCTACCCGTTCCTGACCGACGCCGACCGCCTCGACCGACTCACCGAGAGCGTGAACGAAGCCATCGGGTTCGAGGACCCCTACGGCGACCCGGACGTCATTCCCGAAGCGCGCTGTCGCGCCGTCTCCGGCGGCGAAACCATCGACCTCGGCGATCGCGTCCTCGACATCTACGACGCACCGGGCCACGCTCCCCACCACTTCGTCTGTCTCGACCCCGAGAGCGGGATGCTGTTCGCGGCCGACGCCGTCGGTGCGTTCGATCCCGAGGGTTCGGGCGTCGCGCCGACGACACCGCCGCCGAGTTTCGACCTCGACGCGAACCTGGCGACGGTCGACCGCCTCCGCGAACTGGACCCCTCGCGCACGCTCTACAGCCACTTCGGGCCGGGCGAGCGCGGGAACGCCGTCGCTGAACTGGACGACTACGCCGAGATTCTCCCGGAGTGGGTCGCGGCCGTCCGCGACGCACGGGAGGCCGTCGGTGACGACGTCGACGAACTACTGACCGAGCTCCGACCAGAATGGGAGAGTCCGACGCTGCGCCGGGACGTGGTGGGCGTGCTCCAGTACCTCGACCGCTAGGTCAGTCGTTCGTAGGCGCGGTTGACGCGTTTGAACTGTTCCTCGTCACCGCCGTCGGTGTCCGGATGGACTTCCTTGACCTTCTGCCGGTAGGCCTGTTTGACGGTGTCGTCGTCCGCACCGGGGTCCAGGCCGAGCACTTTGTAGGCCTCCGCTTCGCTCGGTCCGTCGTTCGGTGATGGGGGCCGTCGCTGCCGGCGTTGGCGGCGCTGGCCGCCGAAGCCACCGCGCTGCCGTCGCGTTCGCTGGCCGGTTCGTCCGCCCGGCGGGACCCAGTCCTCCCGCGGCCCGGCACCGAAGCCGCCGCGCTCGCGCGTCCGCCGCTGGCCGTTCCCCGACGCGCCGGCGTTTTTCCGCGCCTGCCGTTCGACCGATCGGTAGACGCGCCGTGCGAGACGGCCGCTCGTCTGGTACCACATGAAGTAGGCCGCTGCACCGAGCGCCAGCGCGACGAAGATGATCGCCGGGTTGTAGACCACCCCGAGGAGCGCCAGCAGTATCGCACACCCGGCGAGGGCGATCGCGATGCCGGTGATGAGCCGGTCGTGCTGCACGGCTGTCCGTTCGGACGCAACGACTGTAAGCCTCTCGCTGCCGGCCCACGCGACCGACAACTAGAGTCCGCGCCGCGCAGGGTTCATACGGCTTGGCCTGCTACCGTCTAGCATGAGCGTGTCCGGCATCTGTGAGATCTGCGGCACGAGGGATGTCCACCACACCTGTTCGCGCTGCGCCCAACTGGTCTGCAGCGAGGACTTCGACGAGGAGACCGGCCTCTGCGTCGAGTGTCTGGCACAGGTCGGCGGTGGCGGCAAGGAGCGCCAGCGCAGCCCCGAGAACATGCCCGACGGCGTCGACACGTATCGGTTCTAGCCCAGGTGTGCGACCGGTCGTCTCGTCCCGTCGACGATCACGACACACCGTCCAAATCCGAACGACGCCATAGCCAGTTTTTTCCAGACGTTGGTCGTCGGAATGTGCATGGCTCAGCGTCGTCTCGGTGATCGGTTGATACCGTCACGGGGGCTGCTGTCTGTCGCACTGGGCGTCACCGTCGGGATCGACGTGCTCGCTGCGCTCACGATCGCGATCGGTCGTCCGTCGACCGCAAACGCGGTGACCGCTCCGGCAGTTGCGGCCTGTGTCGGGACGGTCTTCCTCTCGACGTTCCTGATCGACCCCGCTAACTGGCTGTGGCGGAGTCGCATCCACGATCTGCTCGTCGCGGTTCCGATCGGCGTCTTCCTCGTGGAAGCCGCCCAGGACTGGGTGACGGTCGTTCCGCAATCGGGAGTGCTCTCGGACGGCACGGCCCTCGTCGTGATGCTCGGCGCGCTCCCCGCTGGTGTCGTACGAATCGTCGCGGACGCCCGCCGCGTAGCGGAGATCTGTACGCGTGAGAGCCCGACCGTCGAGTGGACTGCTCGCCCACCTCGCCGTGCGATCAAGCGCAGAAAGTCACTCGTCTTTTTCGGTGGCGTGCTCGTTGCGGTCGGCGTGCTCGCGGACGTGGTCTCCGCGGACGCCGCGTGGATACTCGGCGGATTCATCGTCGCCAATGTGCTCTCGACGCGCTCGGGGGACCCCGACCGTCTGCGAGGGTTTGCGGCGTTTTCCGACGGTCTCGTCGTCGAACCGCGAGCCGGGCTACACGTCACTGTCATCCCCTGGTCGCGACTCACCGGGTACGAGGTTACCGACGACGCGCTCGTGCTCTACCGCGGGCGATGGCGCGGCCCGATACACAGCTCGAAAGCCGAGATCGACGATCTCCGAACGGTGATCGCCACGCTCGATACGCACATCGAGCGGACTCACGTCTGATCCGACGGTCAGCTACGCTCGCGGCACTTCGACGATGACCGCGCTCCCGGACGGCGTCGCCTCTTCGTACCGGACGTTCCCTTGCGACAGTCGGACGATGTGGTGGACGAGCCACAGTCCGAGTCCGGAGCCGTGTGAGAGGGGTTCGATGTCGGCGTCGTCAGTGAGGATGCGCCGCTCGTCGGTCGGAATCCCGGGCCCGTCGTCTTCGATGCGGATCGCCACGGTTTCCGCGCGCGGTTCGACCGTCAGTTCGACGCGATCCGAGTCGCTGCCGGTGTGAACGATGCTGTTCTCGATCAGTTCGTAGAGGCCGCTCTGGAGCTGATCGATGGCCTCGATCTCGACGTCGTCCGGACAGGTGACCGAGACGGTGCTGTCAGGGTACTTGTGCCCGACGTCCCGCGTGACCGCGTCCAGCAGGCGGGTGAGCGAGATCCGCTGGGGGTGTGGTTGGTCCACGAGCAGTTCGACGATCCGACGTTCCTTGTCGGCCAGATCCGTCAGGCCCTTGCTAGTCTCGATGATCTGCCGGGCCGTCGTCTCGTCGGCGGCGTCGGGGTCGTGGAGGAACACCTCGGCGTACCCCGTGATGACGTTGATCTTGTTCCTGAGATTGTGTCGCAACACGCGACTGAGAGTCTGCAGGTGGCGTTCGCGGTCCTTCAACTCCGTGATGTCCGTCTGGATGGCGACGAACTCCTCGACGTTCCCGTTCTCGTCGGTGAGCGCCGTGATCGTCTGGTGGGCGAAGTACAGCGTCCCGTTGCGCCGTTCGTTGATGATCTCCCGCTCCCACTCGCCGCCCGACAGGAGCGTCTCCCACAGGTTCGCGAAGTACTTCTGGGACATCTTCCCGGAGTTCAGAATCTTCGGGGTTTCACCGAGGGCCTCTCGTGCCGGATAGCCGGTGATCTCCTCGAACGCCGGGTTCACGTACTGGATCGTGCCGTCCACGTCCGTGATGAACACCGCGTACCCGGCGTGCTCGACGGCGCGCTTGAACTCCCGGAGCGAGTGTTCCCGCGCCTTCCGCTCGGTCTCGTACCGGTCGAGCGACTCGCTCAGCTCGTTGAAACTCGCTCCGATCTGTCGCCACTCGTCGCTCCCGCCGACGGCGATCTGCGTGCCGTACTCCTTCTCTTCGAGGGCTTTGAACCCCGTCAGGAGGTGTTCGACCTGGTGGAGGTTGCGTCGATACACCCACCAGCCGAACCCGGCGATCGAGAACAGCACCACGAGGATACTCCCCGCCTGCAGATACGAGACGGTCCGAGCGGTCGAGCGCAGCTCCCCGCGACTCTGGCGAACACTGACCGTCCAGCCGAGGTCACCGACGCTCACGTTCCGGACGATGGCGTCCCGTTCCGGCGACGGATCGGTCGAGTAGACGACCTCGTCAGACTGCGTGTAGATCGTGAGTTCGGCGTTCGGTTTGAGTAGCGACGTGGCCGTTCCCGCGAACGCACTCTCGGGCAGGTGATATGCGGCGTTGAGCGTCCCGACGATGCGCCCCTCGTGACGGATCGGCGAACTGATCGTCACGATGTAGTTCCCGGATTCGGCTGCGATCGGGTCACTGATGTACGTTTCACCCGCCACTGCTCGCTGGAAGTACGTCCGGTCGCTGAAATCGCTCCCGATCAGCGCCCGGCGCTCGTCCGGCGGCAGTCCGGCGGCGATGTTCAGCATCGTCCCGTTGCGGTGAATCACAGACACGCCGGAGAACGACGTGGTGTTGACGAACGTGGCCAGTGCAGTCCGCTGAACGGTTCGGTTCTCCGCAGCGACGAACGGCGAGTTCGCGGCGAGTTCGACGGTCTGCTCGCGGCTCGAAAACTGCGCCGAGAGCTGCGAGCCGATGTGGTGTGCCGAGTGGTTCACCTCGGCTCGGCCCTGCTCCGCGAGCGTCTCCTTGTACAGCTGGAACCCCGCAAAGACGGCACTCGACAGTAAGATCGCGATGAAAATCAGAACGACGAAAAACGCTCTGCGGGTATTCATATACAAATATAGATAGGTTAGCGATCGATACTTCAGTATATGGATACCATCATGATAAAATCCCCGAGTAATTTTCGGTCGTTTATCCAACACGTTTGGCACGTCGGAGCGTCGGCGCCGTGACGGCGAGCGGGTCGCGAACCCCTTCGGTAGCTATCACACCGGGCGTTTTTTGCGCTCGACGTGGAGGCGAACCCTATGCGTCGCCCTGATTCGTTCGCGATCCTGCTCGGAGCGTACGTCGGCGCGCTGACGTTTACCGTCGTCGTCGCCCTCGCCGGCCGTGCAACGGTCCGGACCGCGGCACCAGCCGCCGGTAGCGTCGCCTTCCTCGCCGTCGTCGCGTTCGCCACTCGCCGCGGGAACCTCGCTGCGACGATGGCCCGCAGCCAGTTGCACGCGGTGCTCCTCGGCGTCCCGGCCCTCGCGCTCGTCGGGTGGATGCTCGTCTACGACGCGCTGCCTGCGGCGGAGCGGACGGTGCTCCCGTGGATCCCGTTCCTCGTCGTCGCCTTGCTGGTGGGTCTCGCAGCGTACCTCCTCGCGAACCAGCGCGTCCTCGCGGCGGCGCGAGCCGACGACGCCGTCATCGCCGAGTGGCAGGCCGGACCGACGAGACGGCAGCGATGGGCGCTCCGGGGCGTGACGTTCCTGGGTGCGACGGCGCTGCTCGGCGTCGGCGTGTACTACCCGGACGCGGTCTTCCTCGGCGAGTTCGCGCCGACGGCGGCGGGCATCCTGTTCGCTGCGACCGCGTTCGCCGGTCGCCGCCGCCACTACGTCGCGTTGCCAGACGGGCTCTACGTCCAGGACGCCGGCAGTCTCGGGGGGCGGTACGTTCCCTGGTCGCGACTGACCGGCTACGACGTCACCGATCGAACGCTCGTCATCGACCGGTGGCTCCCGCTCCTGGCCTTCCGGTCGGCGCGGGAGGACGTTCCCGATCTCGGAACCGTCACGGACGCGCTCGATAGCCGGCTCGCTCGACGCTCCTGATCAGCGGTACTCGTTCAGGCGCTCCTTCAGTCGCTTGGCCGCCTGGCCGGACGCTTTGTGGAAGTGTTCGCCCTGATCCTCTCCGGCAAAAATGATGCCCCGCGAGGAGTTGACCAGGCCGACGCCAATACCGGACTTCGTCCGGTCTGCCGACGAGCTCTGCTCGTCCAGCTTCGCCAGTCCGAACTCCACGGCGGCCTCGGCGTCGCCGCCCTGGGCGCCGACGCCGGGCACCAGGAACGGGATGTCGGGGACGATCTCACGGATCTCCTCCAGTTCTTCGGGCTGGGTCGCGCCGACGACGAGGCCGACGTTGCCGTTCCGGTTCCAGGTGTCGGCCAGGGCGGCCACGCGCTCGTAGACGGGTTCGCCCGAGGCCAGTTCGAGGTTCTGAATGTCCGCGCCGCCGGGGTTCGAGGTGCGACAGAGCAGGAACACGCCCGCGTCCGTCCGCTCCAGAAACGGTTCCAGCGAGTCGCGACCCATGTAGGGGTTGGCCGTGATGGCGTCGGCCGAATCAAGGAGATCGGCGTACTGCCGGGCGGTGTTGCCGATGTCGCCGCGTTTCGCGTCCAGCAGGACGGGCACGTCCTTGCCGTGGGCGTAGGCGATCGTCTCCTGGAGAGCGCGCCAGCCGTCGGGGTCCTCGTAGAAGGCCGCGTTGGGCTTGTAGCAGGCGGCGTGCTCGTGCGTGGCGTCGATGATCCGGCGGTTGAACGCCCAGCGCGGCAGGTCCTTCTCCATGAGGTGGTCGGGAAGCCGCGCCAGGTCCGGGTCCAGTCCGACGGAGACGACGCTGTTCGCCGTCTCGATGCGGTCGGCGAGTCGGTCGAAGAAAGTCATTACCGAGGGCTGGACTGGTGCCCACTACAAGGTTCCCATCCTGACTTCGTCGGCCGGGCGTCAGGCGTCAGTCACGTTGTAGACGACGCGCACGTCGACGGACACGGACACGTCACCCGACTCGATCGTGGTGCTGCGCCCGCCGGCCGCGGCGCTGACTGCGTCGGCCTCGTAGCGGACCGGTTGGTAGTTGCGATCCGACGCGTCGATGCTCGCGACGCCCGTCACCTGGAGGTCGCCGGCTGCAGCCAGCGTGTCGGCCTGCTGTCTGGCGTCGGCCATCGCGTTCTGGAGGGCCTCGTCTCTGAGGGCCGTCCGGGTGTCCTCCGAGAGCGTGAACCGGACGCCGGTGACCTCGGCACCGCTGTCGGCGGCAGCGTCGACGACGCCACCGGTCGCGTTGGTCTGCTCGAGGCGAATCTCGAAGGCGTGGACGCCGCGGTACCTCGGCGCGTCAGCCGACTTCTCGGGCCGGTGTGACTCGGTGATGCGGTAGTCCGTCGTCGAGATCTGATCGCCGGCGACGCTCGCGTAATTGAGGGCGGTTCGCAGCTGCTCCGACCCGTTCGCGAGGTCGCGCCTGATGGCTTGCGTGTCGTCACCGTCGGCGACGACGGCGACGGTGACCACCGCCTCGTCGGGCGTCGCGCTGGCACTGCCGTCGGCGGAGACGCTGACGGTTTGCTCGCCAGACGAGTGGGCCGTCGCGACGTCGCTATTCGGCGCCGCCGTCGTGCTGTCTGT
Source organism: Halorientalis brevis (assembly GCF_023077655.1). NCBI lineage: Archaea > Methanobacteriati > Methanobacteriota > Halobacteria > Halobacteriales > Haloarculaceae > Halorientalis > Halorientalis brevis. The sequence continues at coordinate 29,439 of NZ_JALLGV010000004.1, forward strand.
GCTATCGACCGTCAACGCCGCGCCCGCCGTCCCGACCGCCACGAGGGCGACGACGGCGAGGAGCACGGGGAGGGCTCTGTCTCGCATTGCACCCGTGGCTTCGACGGGAACGGTTGAATACTCGCCGGAGAATCAAATGCGCCTTTGACTTATCGAGGATCACACTGGCTGACTCCCCGTCGTCAGCCACGCACCAGATCGCGGGAACACTCAAATCCCGTGGGTCACTACTGACGACCGAATGACCCCGTCGCCCGTCGCAGTCGTGTTCGACCTCGACGACACGCTCGCGGTCACGGCCCGGCGTCGTCAGCAACTGCTCGACGAGGCGACTGCCCACGTGGGCAGCACCGACATCGACCGGGGGGCGTACCTGCAGGCCCACGGATCGGTCGACGCGACGGACACCCGGGCGCCGATCTTCGAGCGCTTGCTCGACGAGGACGCCACCGTCACGCCGACGGCCCTCGCGGCCGCGTACCGCGACGCCATCGAGGAGGCGCTGGAACCGATCCCGAACGCCGTCGACCTGGTCGAGGCGCTCCGTCGCGAGTACCGCGTCGGACTCCTCACCGACGGACCGCGCGTCGCCCAGCGGGGGAAACTCGTCGAACTGGGCTGGGAAGAGCTGTTCGACGCCGTCGTCATCACGGGCGAGCTACAGGCCGGCAAACCAGACCCGCGAGCGTTCGCGGCAGTGTGTGACGCACTCGAGGTCGGTCCCGAGGAGGCCGTCTTCGTCGGTGATCGGCCCGAGGTCGACATCGCGGGTGCAGCCGCCGCGGGCTTCCGAACCATTCAGGTGCTGACGCCGGAGAACCCGAACCGGCATCCGAGAGCCGACGCGGCGGTCGACAGGGAGAACCTGGTCGAGCGGTTGCCCGACCTGCTTCACTCGGCGTAGCGTTCGGCGGCCGCGACGAGCACCTGGACGGCGCCTTTCACCTCGGCGCCGCTCTCGACGAACACGAGGGTCCGCGGCGGCTCGACGGCCTTCGGACGGACGCGAAGGCCCTCCGTTTCGGCGGTCTCCGTCGCAGCGTCGACCCCGGCTTCGAGTTCCAGATACGCCCGGTCCGGCTGCATGAACACGTCAGCGATCCGGTCGTCGTCGAAGGCGACGGCGTAGGCGAACGCGCCGTCGTCGGACGGGTCGGCGTCCGGGTCGGCGTCGACCACGGCCAGCTCGGCGAGGACGCCGGTTTCGCGACCGGTGATTTCGGAGGAGAGCAGTTGTGCGATGCGCTTGCCGTCGGTGATGCGTTTCTCGACCATCAGATCTCACCCAGTGCGCGGTCGGCCAGTTCCGAGACGTCGATCTCCTGTCGTCGCGCGTAAACGACCGCCGCAGCCTCGACCGTCACGCCGAGGTCGGCCTGGAGCGAGTTGATCGCCGCGACGGCCTCCTGCTTCTGGACGCCGGCGTCGACGATCGCGTCGAGGACGCGCTCGAACGTCGACCGCTCCTGGAGGATGGACTCGTCGGGGACGAACCCGTCCGGCACCGTGACCTCGTCCAGGTCGAACGTGACGGCGACCTCGCCGTCGGCTCGCTCGACGAGGCCCTCGCTCGCCGCGACGTCGAGCAGTCGTTTCGCCTGGTCGGGCGAGAACCAGTCGCGATCCAGCGAGAGCGCGACGACGAACTCGCTTTTCCCCATCCGGTCCCGACCCTGCTGGCGAAAGGGCGTGGCGACGGCCGTCCGCAAACTCATCGTTCCTACGCGCAACTGGCACCCATCTAAAGCCATCGCTGTCGGCGTCCAGCGAGTGGCAGTCGATGGACACGAGCGAATCGACCGGTGACGGAAGCTATACGGCGTCCCGCAGTCAAGCGCGCCACATGAGCCAGGACGAGAGCGACGGTGCCGACAACATCGCCGGGCTGTCGCTATCGGACGCCGTGGACGCGGTGGTCGCCACCGTCGACGCACTGGACCGGGAGACAGCGCGAGCTGTACTCGCGACGATCACCGAGGACGGCGTCGTCAGCCGGGACGCGGTCGACGCCGCACTGGCCGACGCATCGATGGCCGTCTCGAACGCTGAAAGCCGCGCGGAGATGGCCGCGGTCAGACTCGCCGACGTTCGCGAGAGCGCCGCTGACGCTCCCGACCTCGATGCGATTCGGACACGCGTCGACGCGTTCGAGTCCGACGTCGCTGCGATCGAGGAACGGGCGAGCGACCTGGGCGCGACCCTTCAGGAACTCGTCGGTCGAAAGGACGACCCGGCGTCGCTCTACGATCTGGCAGCAGAGATCGAGCAGCTCACGGAGGAAGCGGGTTCCGTCCACGCGACCGCCGAGGAACTCCGGACTGATCTCGAATCGTTCGAGGAGTGGCTCGCGGACTCGAACGCCCGGCTTCGCGAACTCGAACGGGATCTGGACGTGATCGAACAGTCCATCGAGGCGCTCGGCGAAAACGTCGACGAGTTAGCGTCCCTGGTGGCGGGAGACCGAGACCACCAAGCGACGGACGACGACCTCGCCGGCGCCTGGCTCGAACTATCGGTCACGCACCGCGTGCGGGAGTTGGGGCTCATGGACGCTCGCGCCGAGCTCGCCGACCTCAGGACGTGGGCGGCCGACGACGACGGCGACGCAGAGGGGTACGGAAACGACGCGGAGAGGCGACTCGACGAGCTCGAAGACCAGTGGAGGACGCTCGGCGACCGGATCGACGACGTCGCACCACCAGCGTGGCGGGACCGGTTCGAAGATCGGCGCTCGGCCGTCGAGGACGCGCTCGACGGGTTCGAACCGCCGATCGACTTCGGAGCGGTGCAGGCAGAACTCGAGAAGCATCGCCTGGAGTAGGCACCCGCTGACCGCCGGGTGAGAGTCGAGAGGTTCAAGTGTCCGCTCGTGAATCGGACACGTATGAAAGACCAGGGACGCTCCACGCGCAAGCGCACGGGTGGCCGCCTTCGACCGAACCACAAGAAGAAAAAGCACGAACTCGCCGGCGAGTCGACCGAGACGCAGGTCGGCGACCAGAAGCTGAAGTTCGTCGACACGCGCGGCGACACGCAGAAGATTCGTGCGATCACCACGGACACCGCCAGCATCGCTGTCGGTGACGAAGTCGTCGCCGCCGAAATCGAGAACGTGGCGGAGAACGAGTCCAACCCGAACTACGCGCGCCGAAACATCATCACGAAAGGCGCCGTCCTCGAAACGAGCGAGGGCCGCGCCCGCGTGACCTCCCGCCCCGGCCAGGACGGCCAGGTCAACGCCGTCCTCGTCGAGGAGTAAGCCGACTCGTTCTCAGTACCGATATATATTCTCAGTGCCCACACGGACCCCAGTAGAGAGGTCTTAGCGGCGTTTATGTCATCCCCCCGACTCGGCCTAACTGGCGCGTCCGACCCGCACCTCATGGTCACGTTTCAGGTCACAAGTTCCTGTGAATACTCGCGGTGGCCGGACGGCGCCCTCTTCTCTCTCCTTCGAGACTACTATAGTAGTCACCAGAAGTCTTTGCTCACAGTCTACTCGGTCAGGGCGTTGCGAGCCGGAAAACAGACCTGCTGACGCTCGTGGACAGTGAAAATTTTGCTGACTACGATAGCTTCGAGAAAAGAGAGTCGTCTCGCGAACGGCGAGTCAGGGACGCGGAGCGGCTTTCTGGAGGGCGCTCTCCGCGATGTTCCCGCCGTAGTCGGCGGTCCGGGACAGCGAGTCGACGACGAGCCCGAGCACCTGAGCAGTCTGGGAGTCCATCTGGTGGATGCGGTCGTCGACCTCGCGGGCGCGGTCGTCGATGGGCCGGATCTGACTGCGAGCCTCGTTCGCCAGGCGCGTGGCCTCGTCGGGGTCGTCTTCGAGGAGCGCGTCCATGGCGGTCTCCGGGACGGCCAGCGCGTCCTCTCGGAGTTCGTAGAGCCCGTCGGCGATGTCGTCGTCGATCTCGTCGATCTCCAGGGCGAATTCGGCGATCTTCGTCGCGTGGTCGGCGATCCGTTCCAGTTGCCGAGCGCTCGACTGGTAGTCGAAACAGGTCACCCGTGGCAGCCCGATGTGGGATGCGGCGGTCGGGTCACGCAGGACCGTCCGGAACACCCGCGAGATCATGTACCAGAGGCGGTCCACGTCGTCGTCGCGCTCCATCACGTCGTTCGCCAGGTCGTCGTCGTTCTCGACGAGGGCGTCCACGGCGTCGGAGAGCATCGTCAGGGCGACCAGGCGCATGCGCGTGATGGCGTTGTGGACCGACAGCTCCGAGGAGTCGAGCAGGTCCTGGAGGACGACGCGCTCGCTGGTTTCCTCGATGACTTCCAGCCCGACCAGCCCCTGGGTGGCCTGACGGATGGTGCGGCGCTGTTTGGCCTCGACGCGCGGCGTCTCCAGCGTGATGATGTCGAACCCGCTGACGTACATCGTCATTACTGCGCGCGTGAGTTGATCGCCTTCGAGCCCGCTCACGTCGAGGGTACCCTCTGTACGCTCGTTGCTCTCTTTGGGAGAAAGGAGGAGTGAGTCGCTCTCGGCGTGGAACTCGACGACGCTTCCCGCGCTGACGTCGTTTTCCGTTGCCCAGTCTTTCGGCAACGACACTGTATACGTCGATCCACCAGTGACCTGGACTTTTCGCGTCTCCATGCGAGCGTGTAGCTCCTTACCCGCAATAAATTAATCCATATCTATATACGAACGCCAGATTTACCCATTTTCAGACTCAGCTACAACTAGAGCAAATTAACGGGTCTGGATCGGTCGACATGTGAGATATATTACGGCGGTCGCCCGGCATTCACGTAGCCTGACGTTCATTTCAACGGAGACAGAACATCAACAAACCACCCTACGGAAGCCGTATCGGCCAAGTGAAGCGTATAGACGGATCGATACTGATATAGAATACTATATAGAGAATAGATTATTAGGGAAAAGTAATAGTAGAGTATTTACCCCTTAGTCTACCCGTATCTGATGATGACACGCGAGTCAGGTTCACGCGTTTCGCGACGCAAATTCATGGCTGCGACGGGTACAGGGATCGCTGCGACGGCACTCGCCGGCTGTCTCGGCGGTGGCAGTGGCTCAGACGGAGGGTCGGACACCGGTCCGCTGACGGCGGACGGTTCGTCGACGGTCTATCCCATTGCGAACACAGCATCGTCCTACTGGAACGGAAACTCGCCGGCCGACGACGGTGAATACTGGGGATCGAACTCCGAGGGAAGCGTCCCGGGCTGGAGCCAGATCAAGACCGACAAGAACCTCGCCGACTACTTCGCCGGCATGTACGGCTTCGAAGAGACGGGCGAGCGCTCGACGCCGCCGTACCTCGTCAACGTCGCGCTTTCCCACTCCGGGACCGGCGTCCAGGCCGTCCAGAAAGGCCGCGTCGACATCGGGAACTCCTCGGCGCCCGTCGAGGACGAACTCCCCGACGCTGACCAGTCCACGCTGGACAAGTTCATCGACCACGTGCTCGGCGTCGACGGCCAGCCGATCGTCGTCTCCCGCGAGGTCTACGACGCGGGCGTCACCAAGCTCACCGGCGACCAGCTGAAGAAGATCTACAAGAAGGAGATCACCAACTGGAGCGAGGTCGGCGGCCCGGACAAGGAGATTCAGGCCATCGGTCGCGCCGAAGGGTCCGGTACCGACACGGCGTTCCGCGCGAACCTCTACGGCAACCCGGACGCCCCGATCAAGCCCGACGTCCGGAAGGGCCAGAACCAGCAGGTCAAGACGCTCATCAAGAACTCCGACAACGGGATCGCCTACCTCGCGCTGGCGTTCACCGAACCGGACGGAGCCACGCCGCCGGTCGCGCTCGAACTCGAGGGAACGACCTACGAGTACGGCAAGAACCTCGGCTCGAAGGGCTACCCGCTCAGCCGTGACCTCCACAACTACACGTGGGAAGACACGTCCAAGAAGGAGGCCGCCTTCATCAACATGATCCTGACTGATTTCGGACAGAAAGTCTTCGTCGAGTCGAACAACTACTTCAAACTGCCCCAGGAGCGGCGGACGGCGCAGAAGGACAAGCTTCCGTCGCCGAACAAATAGCGAACAGAAAACGACATAACAACCCCATTCGATTTTCCTACACCGGATGTCCACAATTTCGGATTTCGGCCGATCAGTCCGTCTCTCGCTCGATGGCATGACGAGTTCACAGCTCGGAGTGCTCGCAGTGAGCGGCGGTTCGCTGCTCGCGACGGTGGCCCTGTTCTTGCTGAACTCGTCAGCGACGGGCATCCCGTTCGTGGTCTGTGTCGCGGCAGTTGGCTACGGGTGGGCGACCGAGCAATCGTTGATGGCGAAGGCGTTGACCTTCGTCGCGACGGTCTCGACGGTCGCGATCCTCGGACTGATCGCCGTTTTCGTAATCCTCGAATCGCTACCGGCCGCAGAGGTGATGAGTGACACGATCTTCGGAATCACCATCCCGGGCCTGGGAATGCTGACGAAAGCCCAGCCGCCGTACTGGGCGTCGCGCGAGAATGTCTTCTCGATGCTCCCGATGATCTACGGGACTTTCGTGACCACGGTGCTGGCGATCCTCGTCGCCGGCCCGCTCGGGATCGCGGGCGCGCTCTTCATCGCGGAGATCGCACCCACGTGGGCCCGTGAGATCGTCAAGCCCGGCATCGAGATCCTCGCCGGGATCCCGTCGATCGTCTACGGGTTCATCGGCTTCGTCATCATCAACCAGTACACGCAGGACGTGCTGGGAACCAGTTACGGGAGCCTGTTCTCGGTCGGTCTCGTCATCGGCCTGATGGCACTCCCGACCGTCGTCTCGGTCGCAGAAGACGCCATCACCTCCGTCCCGGAAGACATGAAACGCGGGTCGATGGGCGTCGGCGCGACCGACTGGCAGACGATGAAAAGCGTCACTCTCCCCGCGGCGTTCTCGGGTGTTGCGGCCGCAGTCCTCCTCGGCGTCGGTCGCGCCATCGGTGAAACGATGGCTGCGACGGTGATGCTCGGTCACGCTCAGGACATCCCCGACCCGATCTACGACATCTTCTTCAACGGGGAGACGCTGACGAGTCTGATCGCCAGCCAGTACGGGAACGCCCACGGCGTCCACATGAACGCGCTCTACGCCGCCGGCGTCATCCTGTTCGTCACTGTGACCGTCATCAGCGTTGCCTCCCAGGTCATCGAGTGGCGGATGAAAGAGAAACTGGAGGGGAACGCATGAGCAACGCCGACGCACGCGAGACGGAACTCATCACCGGTTCGACCAGCGGATACGAGCGTCTCGCCGAGGCGTTCATGAGCCTCAGTATTCTGACGTTCGTCCTCGGGCTGACGACGCTCGGCCAGGTAACGACCGCCAACACGTCGATTCTCGGCCTGGGGCTGTACCAGTTCCTCGGGTTGTTGCTCGGCGTCACAGGCGTCGGCGTCATCGGTCTCGGGGCCGCGTCCGCCGTCGGTATCGCCGAAACGACGCCCGATCCAGAGTCGGGCCTGGTCCCGGCGACGTTCTCCGGGGTCCTGTGGGCGCTCGTGATCGCTGCGCTGGCAACGTCCCTCGGTGGGCTCGGCGCGACTGCCGGCCTCGGTATCGGCCTCGTCGCAGGCGTCGGCGTGTTCGTCACGGTCGCTCTACTCGACGAGGACGTCGGAACGACGCTCCCCTCCGGTGGGCTCGCCGTCATCGTCGCCGCGCTGCTGCTCGGTGGCATCATCACGCCCGCCTGGGCGTGGAAGCCTCAGGACATCATCGCTCAGTTCCCCGCACAGGCGGTCGTCCCGATGCTCTCCCTGTTCTGTGGGATCATCACGGCCTGGAGCGCCGCGAAGGCCCGAAGCGGGTTCGGTACCCGCGGTCGCCAGTCCGGGGCGTATCTCCTGATCGGCCTCAACGCCGCGTGGATGATCGCCATCCTGCTGGTTGTCATCGGCTTCGTCGTCTCCAAAGGATGGGGCCCGATGATGAAGAACTTCGAGTACGTCGCACCGCTCACGATCGACTGGCCGTTCGTGATGAACCCCTCACAGGGGCTCGGCATTCAGCGCGGGATCAAGCCGGCAATCTTCGGGACGCTGTACCTCGTCGTCGGCGCAATCGTGTTTTCGGTCCCGCTGGCGATCGGCGCAGCGGTGTACCTCACCGAGTACGCCGAGCAGGGACTGTTCACGCGTGCGATCGAAGTCGCGACGAACGGCCTCTGGAGCACTCCGAGCGTCGTCTACGGCCTGTTCGGCCTGGCGTTCATCGTTCCGCGCTTCGGTGGCGAACTCTCGATCCTCGCAGGACAACTCGTCCTGGGATTCATGCTTATCCCACTCGTGTTAATCACTAGCCGTGAGGCGATCAAGAGCGTCCCGGACGGCTACCGCGACGCGAGCGCCGCGCTCGGCGTCTCGAAGTGGGAGACGATTCGCAGCGTCGTCCTCCCGGCGGCGATGCCGGGCGTCATCACCGGGATCATCCTCGGCGTCGGCCGAATCGCCGGTGAGACGGCACCGATTCTGCTCGTCATGCGCGGTTCGACGTTCCCACGAGCGGCACCGAACGTGATCGAAGGGTTCCAGTTCACGGCCTCACCGCCGTTCATGACGAATCCAGCACTGATGGAGGCTGCGACCGCACTGCCGCTCCAGCTGTACGCCATCATCACCGCTGGGGTCGGGGAGACCCAGGCGTTCGGATGGGGGACCGCGCTCGTCCTCCTCATCGTCGTGCTCTCGCTGTACGCGATCGGCATCGCGGCTCGAATGTACTTCAGGAAGAAGCTCAAGCACCTATGAGTAGCGAAATAGACAGTACCGAGACAGAAGAGGAACCGGCTACATCGACGACCGACTCGTCGTCCGTCACGACGACCGGTGAGAGCCAGGAAAAGATCCAGGACGAATGGACTGACTACGAGTTCGACGGCGAGACGAAGTTCTCGGTGACCGACCTCGACGTCTGGTACGGGGACGATCACGCGCTGCAGTCGGTCTCGATGGACATCCCCGAAAAAAGCGTCACCGCGCTCATCGGGCCGTCCGGCTGTGGGAAGTCCACCTTCCTGCGGTGTCTCAACCGCATGAACGACCGCATCAAGGCCGCCGAGGTCGACGGGACGGTCGAACTCGACGGGATGGACATCTACCAGGACGGCACGAACCTCGTCGAACTCCGCAAGCGCGTCGGGATGGTGTTCCAGCACCCCAACCCGTTCCCCAAGTCCATCAAGGACAACATCTCCTACGGGCCGCGCAAGCACGGTGACATCGACACCGGCCTGTTCGCTCGGCTCCTCGGTCGCGACGACACCGAGGAGGAACTCGAACTCGTCGAGCGCTGTCTCAAACAGTCCGCCCTCTGGGACGAGGTCAACGACCGCCTCGACGACAACGCCCTCGGACTCTCCGGTGGCCAACAACAGCGGCTCTGCATCGCCCGCTGTCTCGCCGTCGATCCCGAGGTCATCCTGATGGACGAGCCCGCGTCCGCGCTCGACCCCATCGCCACCGCGAAGATCGAGGACCTCATCGACGACCTCTCCGAGGACTACACCGTCGTCGTCGTCACCCACAACATGCAGCAGGCGGCGCGTATCTCCGATCAGACGGCCGTCTTCCTGACCGGCGGGGAGCTCGCCGAGTACGACGACACGGACAAGATCTTCGAGAACCCCGAGAGCCAGCGCGTCGAAGACTACATCACCGGAAAGTTCGGATAAGGCGTGCCACGCGAAGAGTACCAAGAGCGGCTGGACGAACTCCGCGACGACGTGGTCCGGATGGGTAACGTCGTCTCGACGCGGCTCCAGAAGACGATCGCCGCGCTCGAAACGTACGATCAGTCGATCGCGACGCGTATCGCCGAAACCGACCACGAGATCAACGAGCTGTATCTGGATCTGGAACAGGATTGTATCGACCTGTTCGCGCTCCAGCAGCCAGTTGCCGGCGATCTCCGCTTTATCGCTGCCTCGTTCAAGATCATCACCGACCTCGAACGCATCGCCGACCTCGCGGCGAACCTCGCCGCATCGATCCGTTCAGCGGAAACTGGGCTCTTCTCCGAGATCGCCATCAGCGACCTCGCGGAGATCACCGTGGAGATGCTCGACGATGCCATCGCCGCCTACGCCAAGGACGACGCTGAGGCGTGTTTCGCAGTCGCCGAGCGCGACGAAGATCTCGACGGGCGCTGCGAGCGAGCCGCCCAGCAGATCATTCGCACGCTCGTCGACGAGACCCCCTCGAACGACGAACTCGAACTGTTGCTCGAATCCGTCACGAGCGTCCTCCTGACCATCCGCGACCTCGAACGCATCGGCGACCACGCCGTCAACATCGCCGCCCGCACCCTCTACATGGTCGAAAACGACGACGCACTCATCTACTAGTACCTTTTTACGTCAGGGGGTTTCCTCGGCCCGCTGGGCCTGCGGGAACCCCCTTCGTAAAAATCTACGCTAAAAACTGCTCCGACTCACTTCGTTCGTCGGAGTGAACCGGCGGCCGTTGGCCGCCGGATGCTCGTGGTGGACCTGCCCTCCCCGCTCGCGACGAAACGCGAGCGAGGCCCTGCATCAAAATGCCGGTACTCGGGGCGTCTCATCGCCGCCCACACTCTCTACATGGTCGAAAACGACGACGCACTCATCTACTGAGCGCCTTCAGCGTGATTTATAAGCGAACATAAGGTTATTTAAGTTCGGCTGTGTCGGAGCCACTATGCCGCGGAAAGATTACCAACAGAAACTCGAGGATCTGCAGGACGACGTTCTCTACATGAGTGAGGTCGTCCTGGAGCGGTTCCGAGTCGGATTGGAAGCGCTCGAACACAAAGACGACGAACTCGCCCGGGACGTCATCGAGGGCGATCACGAGATCAACGAACTGTACCTGGATCTGGAACAGGACTGTATCGACCTCCTGGCGCTCCAGCAGCCCGTCGCGAGCGATCTGCGCTTCATCGCCGCCTCGTTCAAGATCATCACCGACCTCGAACGGATCGGCGACCTGGCGACGAACCTCGGCGACTACACCCTCGACGCCTCCCGGGACGTCTTCCCCGACGTCGACATCCAGGCCATCGGCGACGAGACGCTCGAGATGGTCGAAGACGCCATGATCGCCTACGCCGACCGCGAGCCCGAGATCTGCTTCGAGATCGCTGACCGCGACGACGACATCGACACCCGCTGTGAACGCGCCTCCGAACTCGTCGTCCGGGACCTCATCGAGACGGAGCTGGAAGAGCACGGCGAGACTGACGACGAGGACGTCGAACAGTTCATGCAGGAAGTCTCCCGCATGCTCCTGACCATCCGCGACCTCGAACGCGTCGGCGACCACGCCGTCAACATCGCCGCTCGCACCCTCTACATGGTCGAAAACGACGACGCGCTCATCTACTAGTACCTTTTTACTTCACCGGGTGTCCTCGGCCCGTTGGGCCTGCGGGCACCCGGTTCGCAAAAAGCTACGCTAAAAACTGCTCCGACTCACTTCGTTCGTCGGAGTGAACCGGCGGCCACAGGCGCCGGATGCTCGTGGTGGGCCTGCCCTTCCCCGACGCTCGCGATGAAACGCGAGCGCGGCCACCGCAACAACGATCCTGCTCAGGGCGATTCCTCGACGCTCGCCAGCCCCTCACCGGTAATCTTGAACCGGGCGGTCTGCCCGGCCGGCTTGGCCTGGTGTTTTTCGAGCGTGGCCCTGCGGTTACCGCCGCGGAACCGCTCGATCCGGCAGACGACGCCCGACCAGTGCGTGAGAGTGTGACCGCCCAGCGGGCTGGCGCGGTCGGTGTCCGGGTCGGTGTACACCTGATTCGTGATGACGACGGCGATGTCGTATTTGCGGGCCAGCGAGAGCAGATGCGTCACCTGCTGGGCGACCGTCCGGAGGGCGTCGCCGGCTTCGTCGTCTTCGGAGCGCTTGATCCGGTAGAACCCGGTCGCGCTGTCGAGGACGATCAGTTCGACCCGTTCTGCGAACTCCGCGGCGTCCTGGACGGCCTCGCCCTGCTGGTCGAAGTCGAGGACGTCCGAGATGATGATGCGCGAGGCCAGGTCGTCGATGTCGTCGGTCCGCGCCCCGGCGACCTGTTCGAGGCGCTCGACGGACAGCCCCTCGGTGTCGATGAACAGCGCGCTGTCGCCAGCGGCGGCAGTCTCAACCGCAGCGGAGAGCGCCAGGTTGGTCTTGCCCGCGGCCGGTGGGCCGTACAGTTGGGTGACCGCACCGCGCTCGAACCCGCCGCCGAGGAGGTCGTCGATCGACGTGCAACCGGTCGGAATCGGCTCGCTCACGTCCTGGCGTTGGGAACCACCGGACAAAAGCCCTCTCACTCACGCTCGCTGGAGGTGCGCCGCGAGAGCGTCCACGACGGCGTCTTCGTCGTCAAGGTCAGCGCGGGCACACCGGATGGCCGGCCGCCACCACGCCCGCCACCGGACGACGATGGTCTCGTCGGTCACGGCGTAGCTCTCGAAGTCGTCCCAGCCGTAGACGTACCGGGAGGCCGGGTATCGTCGTTCCAGTCCGACGGGCGTCGCTCGGTAGGTGCGCTGCTGGCCGAGGTTCCCGAGGACGATCGCCGGGGCGAACAGGAACTGGGCGACGGTGAACAGCCAGTCGACGTTCCAGAGCGCGTCGACGGCCATGGCACCCACGAGGAGCAACATCCCAGCGATGCTCGCGTACTGCATGCGCTGGCGCTGGGGCTCGGGCCACCCGGCTTTCCACTCGCACTCGACCGCGTCTTCGTCGACGAGGGCTGCGGAGTACCGGTTCCTCGCCATCGTCACCAAACCGATACCGACGAGCATCCCCGGCAGTGCGAGGAGGAACCCAGCGACCGCGGCCCCATCGGTCCCGGCCGCGTTCATGTGGGCGACGAACGCGAAGTGTCCCACTAGTACGAGGACCGGTAGCAGCGCCAGCCCCCACGCGAGTGGCGTCGCGCCGAGTCGCTCCGGAAGTCCATGCCAGCGGGACACGCCCCACGACGAGAGACCGGTGATCACCGTGATGGCCACCAGCAGGCCGATATAGAGACCACCCGCGTCGCCGGTGACCCAAGCCCCGAGACCGATGACGACGAACGGCGACAGGAGGGCGGCAGCGTACAGGCCGGCGACGAACGCGAAGAACGTGTCCGGCCGGTCCGGCAACTGGCGGGCAGGCCTCCGGAACTGCTCGTGCATGTTTGATTCACCGAAGCACATCGGTAAAGAACTTCTCCTACAATCTAAGTCACCACGCTGCGAACGCCCGGTGTGATCGTCGTCGCCACGGAGGACTTCGAGGTGTACCACGGCGTGGTCAACGAGCTGCGCGACCGCGGCGTCCCGTTCACCACAGTCGAGCCCGGCGATCCGCTCCCCGACCAGGCGTCGGTCCTCGTGACCGGCCCGGAGAGCACGATCGACGCCAGCGTCCCGGCAGTCAGCGCCGACCCGGAAGACCCGCGCCGGGCCGTCGAAGAAGTCCTGACGATACTCCGGGGCGGTGGCGGCCGGATCGTCGTCGGCATCGACCCAGGAGACCGACCGGGCATCGCCGTCCTCTCCGGGGACTCGGTCGTCGCTGCCTTTCACGTCCCCGCTGCCCAGACCGCAGAGGTGGTCGCAGCGGAACTCGAAGACGCCCCGAATCCCCTGGTCCGGATCGGCGACGGCGCGCGGCTGATCGGCGCACAGATCATCGACGACCTCCCGGACGTGCCGGTCGAACTCGTCGACGAGACCGGGACGACGCCGTACCTCGGGACCGGCGCACGTGGAATGGGCGACGTCCTCGCCGCGGTCAACATCGCCCAGATCGAGGGTGAGGAAGTCGAATCCCGCGAGGTCGAACCGACGGCCGGCGAACTCCAGACGATCAAGGAGCGCTCTCGCGAGTTGTCCGAGGCGAACTGGACGATCGACGACGAACTCGCGCGCCGCGTCGCCGTCGGCGAGTTGACCATAGAAGAAGCGCTGGCCGAACACCAGGGCGACGACACCTGACCGAGCGCCTACTCGCTCACGGCGTTCTCCGCCCGCCGCATGACCTCCCGGACTGGCAGGTCCGTTTTCTTCGCGACGGCCAGCGCGTCGTCGTACTCGGCGCTCACGTCGAACACCGTGCCGTCGGTGTCGCTGGCGACTTTCACGTCGACTTCGAAGTCCTCGCCGCCGATTTCGATCGTCGCGGTTTCGATGCTACGGTCGGCCATCCAGCGGTGGCCGGCGCCGTGCTCGCGGACGCCTAGCGTTCCCGTCTCCTCGGCCAGTTTGCGGGCGACTCGCTGGGCGTCGGCCGGCCGGACGATGACCTTCACGAGGTGACCGGGCCGCGATTTCTTCATCGTCACCGGCAGGATGGAAACGTCTCGCGCGCCCGCGTCCGCGAGGGTGTCCTGGAGGCCCCCAAGGACCTCCGGGGACGCGTCGTCGAGGTTCGTCTCTAGAACCGTGATCTCGTCTTTTCGGAGGTCGCCACCGCCGTCGCCCACCACGGCCCGCAGGACGTTCGGTCGGTGGGCGAACTCGTAGCCGCCTGCCCCGTAGCCGGACGAGGCGATGCGGATCGAGGGCAGCGTCTCGACGCCGTCGGCGACGTGTGCGAGGATGGCGGCGCCGGTCGGCGTCAGCAACTCCGCGTCGACTGGTCCTCCTTTCAGGTTCCAGTCGGCTCGCTCGGCGATCTCGACGACGGCGGGCGTCGGCACCGGGTAGGTACCGTGGGCCATCTCCGTCTCGCCGCCGCCCGTCGCGAGCGGCGTCGTCACGACGCGGTCGACGCCCAGGTCGTCCAGCAGGAGACAGACGCCGACCACGTCGGCGATCGCGTCGTCCGCCCCGACCTCGTGGAAGTGCGTCTCGGCGAGGTCGGTGCCGTGGACCGCCGCCTCGGCCTCCCCGAGAATCTCGAAGATCGCCGTCGCATCCGCCACGACGCCGCTCGGAAGATCGAGGGACTCGACGACGTCGACGACCTCCGCGTAGGAGCGATTCGGACCGTGCCCTTCTGCGTGGGTGTGATCGTGGTCGTGATGGTCGTGTCCGTGACTGTGGTGATGATCGTGCGAGTGGTCAGCCTCGTCGTGATCGTGGTGATGATCGTGAGAGTGGTCGTGGTCGTCCGCAAACTCGTCAGCGTCCTCGGCGGTCAGAACGACGTCCACTGCCGTGGCACTGATGCCGTTTTTTACGACAGTGTCGACTTCGTAGGCCACGTCCAGCGCGTCGGCGTCCTCGACGGGCGCGAGGGCGTCCCGGTCGGCACCGGCGGCCAGCAGCGCGCCCAGAAGCATGTCGCCGCTGGCACCCATCCGGCCGTCGAAAGCGAGCGTTCGCATGATCGTACAGAGTGCCCTGCACGGGTAAAAGCGTCCGATCCGCAGTGGCACGGCCGCCGGTCCGCACGAGGGCCACGACGGACAGCGAAACCCCGTACTGTCATGGGTGCGGCCCGGGTACCGTCGATTCGATGACGGAATCGTCGGCGGCATCGAAGTACACGCTGTGGGTGATCGTCGCCTCGGCGACGCTGACGGTGATGGCCGGCGCGATCCTCGGGCCGGTCGTCCCGCAGATCCAGGACGGGCTCGACGTGTCGGAGTCGCTCGCCGGGCTCGTCATCACGACCCACGGGGCGCTCATCGTGCTGACGAGCCCCGTGGCCGGAGCGGTGATCGACCGGTTCGGCCCGCGTCGGCCCTTTATCGGGGGCCTGGTGGTGTACGCGATCGGCGGCAGTGCCGGCCTCGTCGTCGACACCTTGCCACCGCTGCTCGTCTCGCGGGCGGTACTCGGCGTCGGCACCGCCTTCGTCTACACCGGCATCACGGTCCTCATCTACGACCTCTACGAGGGCCAGCGGATGGAACGCGCGCTCGGGCTCCGCAGCAGCGCCAACAGCGCCGGCGCCGCCGTCTGGCCGCTGGTCGGCGGCGCGCTCGGAACCCTCTCCTGGCAGTTCCCCTTCGCCATCTACCTGATCGCACTGCCGCTGGGGCTGCTCGCGATCGCGACGGTTCCGGAAACCGGTCGTGGCGATGGTGGCGAGGGGCAAGTGGAGGCCAACGGCGGCTCGCCCGAACCGCAGACGGATGGCGGACTGGCTGGGGTGCTCGCCGTGTTCCGCCGCACGCCCGCGCTCTTGCTCGTCTACCTGCTGTACTTCGGGGCGAACGTGTTTCTGTACGGGATCGTCGTCTTCTACCCGCAGTTGCTCGATCGCATCGGGGTCACCTCCTCGTTCTCGATCAGCCTGTATCTCGCTGCGAACGGAGCCGCGGGCGGCGTCTCGGCGGTCGCGTACGACCGACTCAAACGGCGGGTCGGCGGGCACGCGCTCGTCCTCGCTGCCTTCGCGTTCTGGAGCCTGGCGTTCGGTCTCGCGACGGTGGCCGACTCGCCGGTGCTGGCCGCAGGGCCGGTGATCCTCTTCGGGCTCGGACTGGGGCTTGTCTTTCCCTCCGCGTTCGCGTGGGTCGAGTCCCTGGCTCCGCCGGACCGGCAGGGCCAGTACAGTTCCTACGTCGCCTCCTTCGGGTACGTCGGCCAGTTCCTCTCGCCGCTAGCGTTCGGCCCGCTGGTTCCCGCGGTCGGCGTTCGAGGTGCGTTCGCTGCTGCGGGCGTGACGGCGGTCGTCGGTGCAGTGTCGCTCGGCGGTGTGCTCGTGGGTCGGCGGGAACTACGTCCGAGTGAGCCCTGACTCGCCTCCCACGTGGGTGCAGTGTGGTACTCAGTCGCCGTCGCAATTATCAAAGCGGACCACCGGTAGCAAAAAGCATATCTCCCGGCGTCCCGGACTGTGTCACATCCCCACAGGCAACAAGTATGAATGAAGTCCAACTGGAGGTGGCGAAGGCCTACCCGAACGATTCGGGTCGCGGTATCGCCCGCCTTGATCCGGATACTCTGCTCCACCTGAAGCTCTCTCCCGGAGATATCATCGAGATCGAAGGGAGCGACACCACTGCGGCGAAGGTGTGGCGAGCGGATCGGCAGGACTGGAACACCGATACCGTCCGAATCGACGGGTTCACGCGGCAAAATGCCGACGTGGGCATCGGTGAGCGCGTCACCATCCGCAAAGCAGAAGCACAGAAAGCAGATCAACTCGTCCTCGCGCCTCCCGAGGAAGCGAGCGTGCAGTTCGGCAGCGACGCCGCTGGGATGGTCAAGCGACAGATCCTGAAGCGGCCGGTCGTCGAGCGCGACATCGTCCCGGTGATGTCCTCGACGAACCACCCGTTCATGCGCTCGCCCGGCCAGGCCATCCCGCTCATCGCGGTCGAGACCGAACCGGAGGGGGTCGTCCTCATCACCGAGGACACTGAAGTGGAACTCAGAGAAGAACCGATTTCCGGGTTCGAGAAGACGGGCGGCGGCATCACCTACGAGGACATCGGCGGCCTCCAGAACGAGATCCAGCGGGTCCGGGAGATGGTCGAACTCCCGATGAAACACCCCCAGATCTTCAAGAAACTCGGCATCGAGCCACCGCAGGGGGTGTTGCTCCACGGGCCGCCCGGCACCGGGAAGACCCTGCTCGCGAAGGCCGTCGCCAACGAGACGTCGGCGAGTTTCTTCTCCATCGCCGGCCCTGAGATCATCTCGAAGTACTACGGTGAGTCAGAACAGCAGTTGAGAGAGATCTTCGAGGACGCCAGCGAAGAGGCGCCCTCGATCATCTTCATCGACGAACTCGACTCCATCGCCCCCAAGCGCGAGGACGTGACCGGCGAGGTCGAGCGCCGCGTCGTGGCCCAGCTCCTGACGATGATGGACGGCCTCGAATCCCGCGGCCAGGTCATCGTCATCGCGGCGACGAACCGCGTCGACAGCGTCGACCCCGCGCTGCGTCGTCCCGGTCGCTTCGACCGCGAGATCGAGATCGGCGTCCCCGACGAGGTGGGTCGCGAGGAGATCCTCCAGATCCACACCCGCGGGATGCCCCTCTCGGACGACGTGAACCTCTCGAAACTCGCCACGGAGACCCACGGCTTCGTCGGTGCCGACATCGAGAGCCTCACGAAAGAGGCCGCGATGAAGGCGCTCCGGCGGTACCTCCCCGAGATCGACTTAGACGAGGAGGACATCCCGCCGAGCCTCATCGACCGGATGATCATCAAGCGCGACGACTTCCGCGGCGCGTTAAACGAGGTGAGTCCGAGCGCGATGCGGGAGGTGCTGGTGGAACTCCCGAAGATCGACTGGGACGACGTCGGCGGCCTCAACGAGCCGAAAGAGCAGGTCCAGGAGGCAGTCGAGTGGCCGATGACCCAACCAGAGAAGTTCGAGCGCTTCGGCATCACGCCACCCTCGGGCGTCCTGCTGTACGGCCCGCCCGGCACGGGGAAGACCCTGATGGCGAAAGCCGTCGCGAACGAGACCGACGCCAACTTCATCTCGGTGCGCGGCCCGCAACTGCTCTCGAAGTGGGTCGGCGAATCGGAGAAGGCGATCCGGCAGACCTTCCGGAAGGCCCGACAGGTGTCACCGACGATCATCTTCTTCGACGAGCTCGACTCGCTCGCCCCTGGACGGGGCGGCGAAGTGGGCTCGAACGTCTCCGAGCGCGTCGTCAACCAGCTCCTGACGGAACTGGACGGCTTGGAAGAGATGGAGGACGTGATGGTCATCGGCGCGACTAACCGGCCGGACATGATCGACCCGGCGCTCATCCGCTCGGGTCGGTTCGATCGCCTCGTGATGATCGGCGAACCGGGCGTGGAGGGCCGCGAGCAGATCCTCCGCATCCACACCCAGGACATGCCGCTCTCGGCCGACGTGAGCCTGCGAGAACTCGCCGAGATTTCCGAGGGCTACGTCGGCAGCGATCTCGAATCCATCGCGCGCGAGGCGGCCATCGAGGCGCTCCGCGAGGACGACGACGCAGAGGTCGTCGAGATGCGCCACTTCCGCCAGGCGCTCGAGGGCGTCCGTCCGACCGTGGACGAAGACATCCGCGACTACTTCGAGCGCATGAAAGACGAGTTCAAGGGCGGCGGTGCCGAGGCCCAGCAGCGCCGCGGCGGTGGCGGCCGCATCGGCTTCCAGTAAGCGATCCCGTTTTTCACGGCGCGGCTCCGCCGCGCCACGCGCTGCCCACGACTCACAGCGCAGCCCGTGGCCCCGACGACTGCTGGGAGACCGTGAGCGAACAGCGTCGCTGCCATTCGTCCGACCGACGTAACGGTATAGAGAGACGACACCGCCAGTCAGTGGCCATCAGATCGTCAGTATCGTCATGCCCAGGGCGACACCGGCTGTTGTCGGAACCGGCTCAGTCGTCGGTCGTCCCCTCGAGCGAGGAGAGTGCGTGCGACTCTTGGTCAGGTTCCGTCCGCATTTTCTCGTCGCCGGCTGTCACGTCACTCCCAGCGGCACCGGCATCCGTCGTCTCGTCGGTCTCGAACCGGGCGAGTTCGCTCGTGAGATCGCTCGCTTCGGCGTTCAACTGGTCGGCGCTCGCCGCGATGTGGTCGATCCGCGCGTCCTGTTGGGCCACTGCCTCGGCCGCACCGACGGCGTCGTCCTCCGTGCGCTCGCTGATCGAGGTGACGCTCTCGACCATCGAGACGACTTCCTGGCTCGCACTCGCCTGCTCGTCGGTCGCGCTGCTGATGGACTGGACGCTCTCGTTCGCGCGCTGGACGTGGTCACCGAGTCGTTCCAGCGAGGAGAGCGCGTCGTCGATGGTATCGATGCCGTCGGCGAGCGAGGTCTGCATCTCGCGGACGTCGCTCGCGGTGGCGTCGGTCGTCTGCTGGACGCGTTCGATGCGCGCCTCGATGTCGTCGGTCGCCTCGCGCGTCTCCGTCGCCAGGTCCTTGACCTCGCTGGCGACGACGGCGAAGCCCTCGCCGGCTTCCCCGGCCCGAGCGGCCTCGATCGACGCGTTGAGCGCGAGCACGTTCGTCTGCTCGGCGATGTCGTCGATGAGATCTACCACCTCGACGATGGCCGTCATCTCCGATTCGAGCTGTTCGATGGCGTCGACGGTCTCGTCGGCGGTCGTCCGGATGCGATCCAGCGTCTCGACTGACTCGGTCGCCAGCGCCGTCCCGCGCTCGCCCTCGTCGGCCGCATCGCCGGTCACCGACGCTGCCTCGTCGGCCGAGGCAGCGACCTCCTGGACGGTCGCCGAGAGGTCGCTCATCTCGCTGGCGATCGCCTGGAGGCGGTCGGACTGCTCGCTCGCACCGTCTTCGATGGAGTCGATGTTGGCTGCGACCTGCTGACTCGCCGCTTCCACGTCGGTCGCACTCTCGACGACGCGGTCGCTCGCGTGCCCGACCGACGCCGCGAACGCCTGAATGTCGCCCATCGTCGTCTCCAGGTCCGCGAGCATCGCGTTGAACGAGTCGGCGATCTCGGTCATCGCCTCGCTCTCGGCGTCCGCGTCGAGCCGCTGCGTGAAGTCCCCGTCCGCTGCCCGCTCCATGACGGCCGCAAACTCGTCTGCCTTCCGCTGGAGTTGACTGGTGAGGCGTTCCGCTTCCTCGCGGGACTGGGCTGCGTTCTCGTGAGCGGCTTCGAGGTCGTCGATGAGCGTTTCGAGATCGGTCGCCATCGTCGACAGCGACTGCCCGAGCCCACCCGGGACGTCCTCGTCGATGACGGGCGCGTCGAACTCCTGTCTCGCGAGCGCTTCGGCCTGCTGGGAGACCGTCGAGAGGTACGACTGGGTCTCCTGGAACGAATCGACGACGTCGCCGACCTCGTCCTCCCGATCGGTGGCTTCGATCGCCACGTCGACGTTCCCCCTGGCGATGGTCCGGGCGTTCGTCGCAAGGGCACTGAGTTGACGAGCGGTATTACGCCCGAGCGTCAGCCCGATGAGCGTCAGTCCGAGCAACATCACGCCGAGCAAGACGCCCAGATGCGTGGTGACGAGCGAGCGCAGCGCGTAGGCGCTGCCCGTCGGCGCCCGGACGAGCAGCGCCCAACTCGACTTGTTCACCGGTGCGTACGCGACGAGGGTCCCGTTGGCCGTCGCGTTCGTCCCCTGCGTCGCGACGCCGGTCGTCCGGTTGAGCCCCCGGACGACGGTCACCGGGGGTTCGGTCCCGTTGCCGTACGCGTCCATGGTCGCCGTCCCCGCCTGGTCGAAGACGACCGTGTTGTCGCCGTTGACGACCATCGTCCGCCCGTCCTGGACGGACGTCTCCAGGGTGTCCGCCACCGCCCGGAGCGAGACGGTGATGACGATGACACGGTCACCGGACTGCGGCACCGGGCTGATGAACGCGATGACGGGCTGGCCGCTCCCGCCGGCGTAGGGCTCGCTGACCAGCACCGACGATTCGTTTATAAACGTCAGCGATTCACCAGCCCACGGGGCTGCCGCGTCCTCGACGGTCTGCCCTTCGAGGATCGGTGACGTGGACGCGAGGATCGTGTCGGAACTCTCGTTGACGTAGTGGATGTTGTGGATGTCGGACGGAAAATGCGCCTTCTTGGCGTCGAGTAAGGGACTGATCGTGGAGACGTCACCGTCCGACAGGTCGCCGGACCGCGACAGCATGCGCGTGAGGAGTTCGCGCTGCGTATGCCACTGCTCGAGTTGGGTCGCCTTCGAACTCGCGACCGTCTGTAACTCGGCGTTCGTGTCCGTCGTGACGGCCTGTCCGACCGCCACGTAGGTGTACAAGCCGATGAGACACGTGAGCAGTGCAACACATCCGAGACCGAAGAGGAACTTCCGGAAGTAACTCTCCCGGACCGACACGGGAAGTATCCTGTCGAATTTTGCTAGCCACTCACCGGCGTCACCGTTGGGCCCCATTGTTCGGAGAGCGAAGACACATCGAGTTAAACGTATTCCGCCAGTTATCGAACGTAAATTTCTATTATCAACCCTCTATTCGGGAATTGAGAAGCAATAACTGACAGATCACTATATAGAGACAATAGTGGAAGCGGGAGCCACCAAGTCGACGGTGGAACCCGCACGCGCTCGGCCGTGTGTCCTATAGCTGGGCGAGTTTGCGCAGTAGCTGACCGCGGTACTCCTCGTCGGAGCGGACGTTCTTCAGTTCGAGGACGTTCCGTTCGAGTTTGTCGAGCGCGACGTTGAACGCCTGTTCGGCGCCGTAGCCCTCGCCAGAGCCGGCGATCTGGCCCTCGGTCGTCCGGAGGCGGATCTGACACTGGATGAGCGGGGTCCCGCGGAGTTTCTCCTTGTGCTCGTGGAACCGGACGTGCGAGTGGCGGACCTGCATGTCCTGGTACTTGTCGACGACCTCCTCGATGTCCGTCCGGATGTCCTCGCGGACGATCGTGTCCAGGAGGTTGATGTTCGTGATCTGGACGTCCATGTGCTCTTCCTCGGTGTACGTGAGCGCCCGGAGCACGTCGGTCTTGGTGAGGATGCCGACGACCTCACTGTCGTTGTCCTCGGGGGTCACGACCAGTCCGTTGAAGTCGTTCTCGAGCATCCGCTCGACGGCGGTCTTGACTGACTCGGCCAGCGTCGTCGTCGAGACGGGACTGGACATCACGTCGTAGACCGGGATGTCGAGGATGCGCTCGATGTCACCGGCGCGGTCGCCGGTGGTGGCTTTGTCCACGTCGCGGACGACGATGTCGACGATGTCGTGGGTCGTCGTCATCCCGGAGAGGTTCCCGTCTTCGTTCAGGACCGGTACGCGCGAGATGCTGTGTTCGCGCAGGAGGTTGATGGCCTGCCCGATGTGCGTGTCCTCCTCGACGGTGATGACGCTCTCCGTGTAGATGTCTTCGACGTCGATGGCGTCCAGGTTTTCGAGGACGGCGTCGAGAATCTCGTTCGTCGTGACGATTCCCCACAGATCGCCGGCCTCGAACACCGGTGCGATCTTCGTCCCGCCCTCGACGAGGACGCGGGCGACCTCGCGCACGTCGTCGGTGCGCTCGACGTTCGGCGCCGAGACGAGCATCGACTCGGCTTTCATGTCGTCGTTGACGTGCGACTGGACGAGCTGGCGCTTCCCGATGACGCCGGCGTACTCGCCGTCGTCCGTGACGATGATGCCTCGGGGGTTCTTGCGCTCGAAGATAGAGCGGACTTTCGCCAGTCGCTCGCCGGTATCAACTTCTATAAAATCACTTGTCGCGATCTCGGCAATATCCATCGTAATCTCTCCTCGTGGCTTGGTCGCGGGGGGTAATCAAACTTAGCGGTACCAATTTCCAGCCAGAGCCCGTATTCTGCCTGTGCTTCCGGACATCACCGTCTTCGGTCGGTACACCTACCTGGTGACTGAACTGCTCTGGGGAACCGTCGCCATCGTCCTGGTGACGTACGCCGGCGTTGCCAGGGAGGCGCTCCGAACGACTGCCGTCCTCTACCCCTTCGCGTACCTCTGGGACTGGTACACCCTCGAAGTCGGCGTCTTCGTCATTCCGCTACGGACGGGGATCGAACTGCTGGGCATCCCCATCGAGGAACACATCTTCATGCTCGTCGTCCCCGCCATGGTCGTCGGCACACACGAAACTCTCCAGCAACTCCTCGATCAACCAACGTCCAGAGATTCCGAACAGTCAACTGCAGAAACATAAGTTGGTTTCCGTACTCGTTCTGTCGGATCGGTATGTTTATTTATTCCAGGTAGAGTTCTTACATTGTAGCGAGTTTTCGCGGCCTGCGTGACATTATATCAGTGAAAGGGGTCCTATGTGGTATTATATCTATTAAAGCAACGCTTTAGGGAGATCAGCGACCATCTACTGATGGGAGGGGAAACCCATGGAAGCAACTACGAACTCCGATTCGATTCGTCTCGAACTTTACGTACGGACACTGTCACCATCTGGTGCACGGGCCCGTCAGGAAGCGGTTCTCGAACGCCTCCAGCGCCTCGAGGACGAGGGCCACATCGACGACTTCTACGTGAAGGTTTGGGGCAAACAGATCGACCCGACGACCAGAGCCGCGGACACGGACCAGGGGCAGTTCATCCTGAACCGGATCGCGGAATTCAAGCAGTGGGCGCTAGCCGAGAACACCACGCTGGAGTCGTTCTACCAGACCCACGAGCAGTCCTCGTCGATCACCGGCGAGGACCATACCAAGATCGTGCTCCCGAAGATGGGGCTCGCCGAGTACCACGGCAGCGAACTCGAACAGGTCGCCCCGTGCACGACTGGTGACGACGTCTACAGCATCACGGACCATCTCGACGAACTCGAACGTCGGCTCGCCGGCCCCTCGGCCGCCGAGCAGGCGACAGTGTCGCCCGTCGCAGAAGAGTGACGCTGCTTCCGCGGGTGGTTCCGTTCGTCTTCTTATCCTTTCAGTCCACGATCAGTCGAGACTCTGTTCCCGCCAACCGCCAGGTCCCGCTGGGGACGCACCGATAGCCATCCGATGGATTGGTCGCAGCGACTGTGCTACTAATCGACACTACGTCGCCGAAACACCGTTGCTCCGTCTGACCGATTCGCGCGTGTACGATGCTATCTACTCGTTCGTCGTGGGTGCCGCTGCCCCTCCGCATCGGTATCGGGACGATCATGACCATCCACGGGCTGGGGAAACTCGGCGTAGGACCCCTCGCATCCCCCGACGGCGTCGCCGGGTTCGCCGGGTTCCTCGCGTCGCTCGGGGTTCCGCTCGCCCTCGTGACGGCCTGGTTCGTGACGCTGGTCGAGCTGGTGGGTGGTGTGCTGTTGCTCGTCGGCCTGTTCGTCCGGTACGCGGCCGTGTTCATCGCGGGCGACATGGTCGTCGCCACGCTGCTCGTCCACCTCCCCAACGGCTTCGCCGTCTCGGACGGGGGCTACGAGTTCACGTTGCTGCTCGCACTCGCGTCGGTTTCGCTCGTGCTGAGCGGTCCCGGCGTCCTCTCGCTCGAACGGGCGCTGCTGGGCGGCGAGTACGTGCCGCTGTCGTCGTCGGGAACGACCGAGGAAGGGACTGCGTGACCAGTTGCGACCAGGACAATATCGGAATCACCGAGGATCGTCGCGGAGTTCGTAGAGCCCTGTTGGGTCGTGAAATTTCTGCACGTAATCAGCTGCGAGAAGAACGTTGAGCCGGTTGTGAATGTGCTGACGGGAGTAGGTCGTCTCGTCAGCAAGATACCCGACTGTACACCGCCCCTCGGCTAAGAGATCGAGAATTGCGTCGTCGGCAGCCGTGAGGTCAACCGGCACTGTTACGTTCTCACCGATGAGCGCAATCCGTTTTACCGGTTTGGGTTCACTGATTGATTGTTTACTATTGCAGTAGACATATAGTAAAATCCTTTGCGTGACTTTACGTACGAAAAGGTGAGGAGTGTGGTCCTGGGGTCACGAGAAAGTGGCCGCCTGCTGGCACAGGCGACCGCGCTTCTCGGGTCTGAGAAGCATGTCGAGAAAGAATCTTGAGAGGCAAAACTTTGACTCACGCATCGTTTGTGATGGTGGTACCAATCGTCGGTATCGCAATCCCGAGTTCCTCTTAGAGCAGTATGTGGAACAAGGAAAGACGTTAGAGGAGATCGCAAATCTTTGTGATGTTACATCTGTGACGATAAGGCGGTGGCTCGAACGTCACGATATTGAACGTGAACCACTGTATACTCGCCGTGAGTGGCTCGCCGAACAATATATCGAACGTCGACGTTCCTCGAACGAGATCGCGGAATCATGTGGTGTCTCTCCAAGCACGATCAGACGATGGCTCGATAGACACGAAATCAGCCGTAAACCTCGGTACAAGAAACGTGACTGGCTTTACGACCAGTATGTAAGTGAGGGTCGCCATCAAGATGATATCGCTGCGGAATGTGATGTCGCAAAAACCACAATCTGCCATTGGTTGGGTCGTCACGGCATCACGGATGGGGGATCACTGAAACGGACTCATTGTGCGGAGTGCGGTGATCCGTTTCGATATTATCCCTCGGTTCGCGATGGCGAATACTGTTCGAACGACTGTGCAAACGGACAGCGTAGTAGACAGATCCAAATGACATGTCCATCATGTGAGGAAACGTTCGAACGGCGAGCGTCGCTGGACACCCAGTATTGCTCGATGGCCTGCTGGGGTAACGGATATCAAACTGAGACGGAGGGATACTATTCGACGACCTGGTTTAAACAACGGGAGAAAGCACTCGAACGTGATAGTTACCAATGTACAGTGTGTGGAATCAGTGACGAAGAACACGTTCGCCGATTTGGTCGCGGACTCGAAGTCCATCACAAAGTCCCAGTGAGGGCATTTGCCGCATGGGATAAGCCACCAGCAGATGCTCACGTACTACGAAATCTGACAACTGTCTGCCGCACACACTATCCTGATGCACCGGGAACAACTGTAGAACCCAGTGAGGAGGCCAATAGCCTCGAATAACAACTCCCCATCTAACGGGCTGGAAATGTAAAGAAAATTACGAGATGGGTTCGGACGGATTTGAACCGTCGGCCTCCTCCATGTCAAGGAGGTGTCGTAACCAGTCTAGACCACGAACCCTTGCTGCTTGCACTCAAGCGTAATCGGCAGTGGTAATTGAAGGTTTCGGATTCGTCATCGGCGTGCCGTCTGCCAATCAGGACCATGGAAGAGGTGTAGTCAGGAATTGCGGGTTTGTTTGTACGCGAGCGACTTTGTCGCTCGCGCTTTTTTGGTCCAGATTTTTTGATGGGGGTTGAGCGCTCGCCTGCGGCGAGCGCGATGCCCCCATGAAAAAAGGTGGTCCGAAGGGATTAAGTTGATGTACGGATTTGTACATCGTAACACAGACTAGTTCATTGGTGACCACAATGCAGGACTACATAGAACGAGTGACAGAGGGCGAGGATCTCACGCTCGAAGAGGCGCGGGAGGCGGCGACGCTCGTCTTCGAGGGGGCGACGGAGGCACAGATCGGGGCGCTGCTGTCGGCGCTGCGAGCCAAAGGCGAGACCGAGACCGAGATCGCCGGGTTCGCACAGGGGATGCGCGCAGCTGCACGAACAATCGAACCGGAGCGGACGCCGCTGGTGGACACCTGCGGCACCGGTGGCGACGACTACAACACGATCAACGTCTCGACGACGAGCGCCATCGTCGCCAGCGGGGCAGGGGTTCCCATCGCCAAGCACGGCAACTACTCGGTGTCCTCGTCGTCCGGGAGCGCGGACGTCCTGGAAGTCGCCGGCGTCAACGTCGAGGCCGAACCGCCGGCAGTCGAGGACGCGATCGAGAGCAGCGGGATCGGGTTCATGCTCGCGCCGGTGTTCCACCCGGCGATGAAGGCGGTCATCGGGCCGCGGAAGGAGCTCGGCATGCGGACCATCTTCAACATTCTCGGGCCGCTGACGAACCCCGCGGGCGCAGACGCGCAGGTACTCGGCGTGTACGACCCCGACCTGGTGCCGCTCATCGCCAACGCGCTGAAACACATGCCCGTCGAGCACGCCATGGTCGTCCACGGCTCCGGACTGGACGAGATCACTATCCACGACGAGACGACCGTCGCGGAAGTCCAGGGGACCGACGTCGAAGAGTACACCATCGAACCGGCGGATCTGAACCTCGAACGGGCCAGCATCGAGGCCGTCGCGGGCGGCACGCCCGAGGAGAACGCGGCCGACCTCCGTGGGATCGTCGAGGGCGACGTGAACGGGCCGAAACAGGACATCATCCTCGCGAACGCCGGGGCGGCGATCTACCTCTCCGGCGAGGCGGACTCGCATCGCGAGGGCGTCGAGGTCGCGCAGCAGGCGATCGACTCCGGGAGCGCCGCCGAGCAGCTCGCCGAGTTGTGTTCGGGGCAGGCATGACGCGGACGAAGATCTGTGGGATCACGCGCGAGACGGACCTCGACGCGGTCGTGGACGCGGGCGCGGACGCGGTCGGAGTCACCGCGGCCGTGTCGGTCGACACGCCGCGAGAGGTCTCGGTCGACCGCGCAGCGGACCTGATCGCTGCTGTCCCGCCGTTCGTCACGGGCGTTCTGGTCACCATGCCCGAGACGGTCGCGCGCGCTGTCGAACTGGTCGAAGCCGTCGAGCCCGACGCCGTCCAGCTCCACGGCACCCTCGACCCAGACGAGATCGCTGCGGTCGGGCGGGACGTGCCCTCGAAGGTGATTGCAGCGATCGACGCTGAGAGCGACTCGATCGAGGCGTACGCCGCGGCGGCCGACGCACTGCTCGTCGACTCCGTGGACGAACAGGGCGGTGGCGGGACGGGCGAGACGCACGACTGGGATCGCACGCGCGAACTCGTCACCGACCTCGACGTGCCTGTCGTGCTGGCGGGAGGGCTGACGCCGGACAACGTCGCCGCGGCAGTCGAGACGGTCGAACCGTTCGCAGTGGACGTGGCGAGCGGGGTTGAGCAGGAGGGCGGCGTGAAAGACCAGGCGGCAGTACAGGCGTTCGTCGAGCGGGCCACGCGCGCCCGGGTGGAAGCATGATGGACACGTCGCGCGAGGAGTTCGTCGAGCTGGGAGACGAGGCACGAAGCGAAGGCGAGCGACCGGCCGTCGTGCGCGTCGCCGCGGACCTCGACGTGGACGTCGAACCGCTCTCGGCGTACGCCGCGCTGACCGGGCGCACAGCCGAGGCCGACCCCGCTCCCTACGCGTTCCTGCTGGAAAGCGCCGAGAAGGTCGCCTCCAGCGACCCCGACGGAGCGTTCGCACCCTCGATGGAGGAACGCCACGCCCGCTACTCGTTCGTCGGGTACGACCCCGAGGCCGTCGTGACGGTCGACGCCGACGAGACCACGGTCGAGACGTTCGACGACCGCTACGCCGATTACGTGACGCCGGACCGAGACGGCGACACCGTCGACAGTCTGCGCGGGGCGCTCCCGGACGCGACGCTCCGGGGGTTCAACGGCGAGGACCGCCAGCACCTCGACGGCGGACTCGTGGGCTTTCTCTCCTACGACGCCGTGTACGACCTCTGGCTCGACGAGGTCGGCCTCGACCACCCGGACTCCCGATTTCCGGACGCTCAGTTCGTCCTGAACACCAGGACGCTCGTCTTCGACGACATCGACGACACCGTCTCGCTCGTGTTCACGCCCCTCCTGACGCCGGGCGAGGACGCCGGCGACCGGTACGACGAACTGCGTGCGGAAGCGGACCGCGTCGCCGACCTTCTCGCAGGAGACGTGCGCGTCGAGACAGGCGGCTTCGCCCACGAGCGCGACACGGCCGGCCCGCGCGAGGAGTACGAGGACGCCGTCCGCACCGCCAAAGAGCACGTCCTCGACGGCGACATCTACCAGGGCGTCATCTCCCGGAAACGCGAGCTGTACGGCGACGTCGATCCGCTCGGGTTCTACGAGGCGCTGCGCGCGGTCAACCCCTCGCCGTACATGTACCTCCTGGGATACGACGGGATGACGGTCGTCGGAGCGAGTCCGGAGACGCTCATCTCCGTGCGCGGGCGGGACGTGATGTCCAACCCCATCGCGGGCACCTGCGACCGCGGATCGAGCCCGGTCGAGGACCGCCGGCTGGCCGGCGAGATGCTCGCAGACGGGAAGGAACGCGCCGAACACACGATGCTGGTCGACCTCGCACGCAACGACGTGCGGCGCGTATCCGAACCGGGGAGCGTCCGCGTCGAGGAGTTCATGAACGTGCTGAAGTACTCGCACGTCCAGCACATCGAGTCCACCGTCACGGGCTCGCTGGCCGCCGACTCGGACCCGTTCGACGCGACGCGGGCGTCGTTCCCGGCGGGAACGCTCTCGGGCGCACCGAAGATCAGGGCGATGGAGATCATCGACGACCTGGAACGCTCGCCCCGCGGTCTGTACGGCGGCGGCGTGGGCTACTACTCCTGGACCGGCGACGCCGACTTCGCCATCGTCATCCGAACGGCGACGGTCGAGAGCGGAGACGGCCCCTACACCGACGACCTGGCCGGCGACGCGGACCGCATCACGGTCCAGGCCGGCGCGGGGATCGTCGCCGACAGCGACCCCGCGAGCGAGTACTTCGAGACGGAGAAGAAGATGAACGGCGTCCTCACGGCGCTGGACCGCATCGCCGACGTGGACGTGAGCGCCGACAGCGAACCCGCCCCGGATCGGGCGGCCGGTGCCGAGGAGGTGCAGCGATGACCGCCCACGTCACCGACGCCGCGACCGACAGCGAGGAGAAACGAGTGCTGTTCGTCGACAACTTCGACTCGTTCACCTACAACCTCGTCGAGTACACGAGCGAGCACGCCGAGACCGAAGTCCTCCGGAACACGGCCTCGCTCGCCGACGTTCGCGAGGTCGACCCCGACGCGATCATCATCAGCCCCGGCCCCGGCCATCCGAAAAACAGCCGCGACGTGGGCGTGACGATGGACGTCCTCGACGAACTGAGTCCCGAAATCCCGACGCTCGGCGTCTGTCTCGGCCTGGAGGCCGCAGTGTACGCCTACGGCGGGGAGGTCGGGCGTGCGCCCGAGCCAGTCCACGGGAAGGCATTCGCCATCCAGCACGACGGCGAGGGCGTCTTCGCGGGACTGGACCAGGGCTTCCAGGCCGGACGCTATCACTCGCTCGTCGCGACGCGCGTTCCGGACTGTTACGAGGTGAGCGCCACCTGCGAGAGCGACGGGAACGACCTCGTGATGGGCGTCCGCCATCGCGAGTATCCGATCGAGTGCGTGCAGTTCCATCCCGAGTCGGTCCTGACGGCCGTCGGTCACGACGTCATCGCGAACTTCGTCGACGCCGTCTGAGCCGGCGCGCGCGATCAGCCGGCGGCCAGCAGCGTTTCGATCCCGGGCAGTCCGAGACCGAGAACCTGATTCAGCACCAGCATCGTCCCGAGAACGACCAGCCCGACGATGGCGACCTTGATAGCCAGGCCGATCAGGAATCGGACGAGCATGACGACGCCGACGAGGGCGACCAGCCCCACGACGAGTTCCGGCATCGAGAGCATCTGGCTGAGTTGCAACGCGACCATACTCGAATGTGGTAGTCTTGGGACATAAACGCTGCTGGCCGAGCGAACCGCGCCGTCGAAGCGCTCCTTCTCTCGGGTCGCGAAGTCGATCGCTCGCCCGCCGACAGTCGGCGCCTCGACCGCCGCAATCCCTGCGACGTCTACGGGTTTTGAGACGTTCAGTCGCCATCGGCGCACGACGAGTCGGACCTGTCGTCGCGGGCGCACAAATCGCGGTCGAACCCCCGACGATTTCCACTGGACTCCCACGCCACGTCTGTCGATTCTGTCGTCGGTTGTTTCACTTTCACTTCGGTCTGGTAGGCATTAAGACGGGCCGTCACGTTGCTATCCAGCGTAGACAACAGGCCCGCAGATGGCCATTTGCGAGTACGGACTTACAGAACAGTGACAACTGTGTCGAGCCGGTAGAGCAACCCAAAGAGAAGGGTTATTTAGCGATCAATGAGTACACGAATTCCGCCAGAGATGACAGGTCTGAGGCCCACATATCACCAGAGTATCGTACGCCAGGCAGCAACGGAGGAGCCACTATGAGTCGGAACGAACTGACGGTCGACGAAGTAACACTCCCGATCAAGCGGACGGAGGGGGACACGCTCGAAGAGCGATTGACGGGGAACGCCTATCACAACATTCTGCCCGCGCGCTATCTGCGGAAGAACGCGGACGGCAATCTCATCGAAGAACAGGAGGATCTGTTCGACCGCGTCGCGAAGAACATCGCCCTCGCCGAGGCGGTCTACGAAGCCGACAAACGGGACGAACAGATCACGGTCACGCCCGACCAGCTCAAGCCCGACCACCCGCGCCGCGACGAGCTCGCCGCGGAAGTGTTCGGCAAGGGCGTCGCCGCGGACGACGACGCAGAGACGACGCTCTCTATCTACAACGTCAACAAGTTCGCCTACGACACGCTGGTCCCCGAACTCCCCGCGGACATCAAGGAACACGTCGAGGACACCGCCGAGGAGTTCCAGAACCTGATGGAGCGCCTCGCTTTCATGCCAAATTCGCCGACGCTCATGAACGCGGGCGACGAACTACAGCAGCTGTCGGCCTGTTTCGTCGACTCCCCGGCCGACGACATCGACGACATTCACCAGACCGCCAAGGAGGCCGCGCAGGTGTTCCAGAGCGGCGGTGGGATGGGGTACGCCTTCTGGAAGCTGCGCCCGTACGGCGACGCCGTCGGCTCGACCGGTGGCATCGCCTCCGGGCCGATCACCTTCATGCGGACGTACGATCAGATGTGTGAGACGATCGCACAGGGTGGCGCTCGTCGGGGCGCCCAGATGGGCGTCATGCGCGTCTCCCACCCGGACGTCATCCAGTTCATCCACGCCAAGAACAAGGACGTCTCGCTCGCACACTCGCTGCGCCTCAACGACCCCGACGACTACACCCACACGTCCTTCGCGGACGCCCTGGACGAGGCCCGCGAACTCATCGACGACGACGGCAAGGTGCCCAAGCACCTCCGCAACGCCGTCGAGGGCCACCTCTCGAACTTCAACATCTCGGTCGGCGTCACCGACCGGTTCATGGAAGCAGTCCAGAACGACGAGGAGTTCACGTTCACCAACCCGCGCACCGAGGAGCCCCACGTCGCCACCGAGGAGACCAAGGAACTGTACGAGATGTTCGACCTCGGCGAGTACGTCGAGGTCGGCGAGGTCCTCTCGGTCCCCGCCAACGAGGTCTGGCAGCGTATCGTCGAGGGCGCCCACGAGAACGGCGAACCGGGCATCGTCTTCCTCGAACGCATCAACAAACAGCACTCCTTCGACGTGGAGAAGCACCCGGACCACCAGATCCTCGCGACGAACCCCTGTGGCGAGCAGCCCCTCGAAGAGTACGAGGCCTGCAACCTCGGTCACATCAACCTCTCGACGCTCGCCGCTCAGGAGGGGCCGGACTGGCGCGTCTGGTACGACGAGCACGGCGACGAGTACGACTCCATCGAGGCCGCCGTCGACGCCTTCTTGGAGGAGGCCATCGACTTCGAGGAGTTCGACCACCGCATCGAGATGGGGACGCGCTTCCTCGAGAACGTCGTCACCATGTCGGACTTCCCGGTGCCCAAGATCGAACAGAAGGTCCGCGAGATGCGCAAGATCGGCCTGGGCATCATGGGTCTGGCGCAGCTGTACATCCAGCTCGGCATGGAGTACGGCAGCGAGGCCTCCAACGAGGTCGCCCGGCAGGTCATGACCCACATCAACCACGGCTCGAAGTGGGCGTCCCACGAACTCGCCGAAGAGCGCGACGTCTTCGACGAGTGGGACAACTCGAAGTACGCCGACCCCACGGAGTACCGCGAGTGGTTCGAGAAACAGACCGGCCTGGACGCCGACGACTGGGCGGACGGCTTCCCGGTCCGCAACCACAACACGACCACCATCGCACCGACCGGCACGACCTCGATGGTCGGCAACACCACCGGCGGCTGTGAGCCCATCTACAACGTCGCCTACTACAAGAACGTCTCCGACGACGTCCAGGGCGACGAGATGCTCGTCGAGTTCGACGACTACTTCCTCCGGACGCTGGAGGCCAACGACTTAGACGTCGAGGCCGTCAAGGAAGAGGCCCAGGAGCAGATGGCCAACAACGAGTTCGACGGCCTGGAAGGCCTCGAAACGGTGCCGGACGCCATCGGCGAACTGTTCGTCACGACCGGCGACCTCACGGCCAAGCAGCACGCAGCCATCCAGTGTGCCTGCCAGGAGGGCGTCGACTCGGCCATCTCGAAGACGGTCAACGCGCCCAACGACTCCTCGGTCGAGGACGCCGCGGACGTGTTCGAGTACATCTACGAACACGGCGGCAAAGGCGTCACCTACTACCGCGACGGCACCCGCTCGAAGCAGGTGCTGACGACGCGCGCCGACAACGCCGAGTTCTCCGAGATGGACGAAGACGAGGCCGCCGAGGTCCTCACCGAGCAGATCGAGGACATCTTCGGCAGCTTCGAGGAGTTCCTCGAACACGAGGGCGTCCGGGCCGAGGTCGACACCGAGGTCGAGGACCTGTTCGACTTCGAGGCGGCCAAGTACGCCGAGAAGCGCTCGCGACCGGCCGCACTCCGGGGCGTCTCCCAGCGCATCGACACCGGCTACGGCAAGGTGTACGTCACCATCAACGAGGACCCCGCGACGGGCGAGCCGTTCGAGCTGTTCGCGAACATCGGTCACTCCGGCGGCTTCACCAACTCCTTCACCGAGGCGCTGGCGAAGGTCATCTCGACGGCGCTCCGCTCGGGCGTCGATCCGGTCGAGATCGTCGACGAACTCCAGGGCACCCGATCGCCGAAAGTCGCCTGGGACAAGGGCGAGCAGATCCAGTCCATCCCGGACGCCATCGGTACGGCGATGCGCCGCTACCTCGACGACGAGGTCGACAAGCCCTACCCCAAGCAACAGACTCTCGACGAGACCGCGACCGAGGTCGCCGAAGACCCGAACGCCGACGCCGCGACGAACACCGGCTCCGGCGCGCCCGAACCCGACGGCGGTCCCGGCGGTGCGACAGCGAGTGCCGGCGGTGCCGGCGCCAAAGAAGACGCCACCCAGGACCTCATCGCCAGCGGCGAGAGCCCGGAGTGTCCCGAGTGTGGTGCGATGACGCTGTACTACTCCGAAGGCTGCAAGCACTGCGAGTCCTGCGGCTGGTCGGAGTGCTGAGCGGGTAGAATCCGGCGCGTGTGACACGACGGAGCCAGAACCGATCGCCGACGACTGGTCGGTCGCGCCCGCGCGGCGTTACCGACCGATCGATGCCGGTTGCTGCTGTTTTCGTCCACCAGCGAGCGTTTCGCGCGTGATCGTCTGCTGTGCGCGTCTCAGCCGTTTCGACAGCGCTTGCTGTGAGATGCCGAGTTCGTCGGCCAGTTCGGACAGCGTCGTCTCGCGAGGAACGTCGAAGTACCCGAGCTGCTGGGCGGCGACGAGCGCCTCGCGCTGTTTGTCCGTGAGCAGAAACTGGCCGTCGGCGACCGGCGACTCGGGCGTGCGGAGCCGGTCGAGCGTCACCGAGCAGGTCGCTTCGCGGAGTCGATTCCGGTAGGCCGCCAGCGTCTCGTGGTCGGTGGCTCGGACCCTGAAGGTCCACCCGGTCGCACGGCCGACCAGCGTCAGCACCGTGACGTCCGCATCGATGAGCGTCCCGATGCGGCGTTCGACCGCGGGAACCCACTCGATCTCGTAGAGCGCACCGGACCCGGACGTCGCCCGACACGCGACGCGGCGGGTCGTCGGATCGGCGTCGAGTTCTCGCTCGACGTCGATCGCCGTCCCGACCGCCCAGAGGAACGGGATCGAACTGCCGGACGCGTGTGCGACCGTCCGTTCGGCTTCCAGTACCAAGCCCGGTACCTGCGAAAACGTTTCGGCGAGCGCAAACGCCCGGTGCGGAAGCGTGAACTCCGCGATGACACACATATGCTCGCAATCCTGTCGTTCCCACAAGGGGATTATTTCGGCTTCCTTGCGGGGTTCAGCCCTTACGACTCCCGGATCAAGCAGACTTGCTCAGACTCGGTCCCGTCGACTGTCACCGTGTAGCCAGCGTACGAAAAAGTCAGCGTGCGGCTCGCCGTCCCCGCACGGCCGGGAGCGGGCTCGAAGACTGCATCGACGGCGTCGGGGTCGAGAACGCGTGCGAGCGGTGGCAGCTCAAGGGGATCGGTTTCGTCGACCGTCGCGACCAGGCGGACGACCGCTTCGCTCACCGCCTCGCTCTCGCCGACGACTGTCCGACACTGGTCGTCACCATCGGTAACTACGTCGATTCCTGTCATTGTTGTCAGTACTGTCACTCCACGTTCGCTCACCCTGACTGACCTGGTTGTATGTGAAACGTGTTTATGTGGGGGCTACAGCCCTCTGTGCCCCGTTCACGAGGGTCACGGCAACTGGCGTCGTCGCCGGTTGCCCCGTGGCAGGGACGACGGCGACGGTCAGTCGATCGTCTGTGCGACCCAGCCGGTCGGCCCGCTCGGAAACGCGCCCGACCGCTCGCTGGACTGGCGCGCTCCGGTCCCGTCGATCGCCCGGACGACGACCTCGTGGCTGCCGGTCGGCGGGTCGTAGGCGTAGCGCCACTGCCGCCAGACGTCGTCGCCGGGCAGTTCCGCCGAGAGCGTCGCCTCGGTCCAGGTCCCGCCACTGTCGGTCGAAACCTCGACCGACCGGATGCCACGCGTGCCAGCGTAGGCGTGTCCGCCGACCTCCGTGCGGCCGTCGTCGAGATCGTTGACGGCGTGGAGTTTCGCGACGGTGTTGACCGGGCCCGTGCCGTGCCAGCCGCGTTTCTCCCAGTAGCCGTCCACCTCTCTGTCGAGGATCTCGATCTCCGTGAGCCACTTGACGTTGATCTCGCCCCAGTGGCCGGGGATGAGCGCGCGGGCCGGATGCCCGTGCGCCCGCGGCAGTTCGGTCCCGTTCATGCCGTACGCGAGCAACCCGTTTTCCATCGCGGCGATGGGGAACTCCTCGTAGTAGTCGTCGGCAGCCCGCAGCATCACGCAGCCACACCCGCTGTGGGGGTTCGCCCGCTCGACGAGGTCCATGATCGGAACGCCCGTCCAGAGCGCGTTGTCCATCTTGTGGCCGTTGAGGTCCTCACCGACACAGCGGAGCGTCTCGAACCGATCTTCGGACTGCATGGACGTGAGGTCGTCCAGCGTGTAGGTGACCTCCCGTTCGACCGCGCCCGTCACGGTGAGCGTCCAGTCGTCGCCGTCGACTGCCGGGTTGACGGCGCTGTAGTCGACCTCGTAGAAAGTCTCGCTGACGAGCGGCTCGATGCCCGTGACGCCGAGCGACTTCGCGTCGGCGTCGTCGAGCAGCCGCTGGATCTGCTCCGTGCGACTCAGTGACTCGGGCGTCGTGGTGCGCTGGGTTCCCAGGACGTACCCCCCAGCACTGAGTCCCAGTACCGAGAGCGCAGTC
Source organism: Halorientalis brevis (assembly GCF_023077655.1). Lineage (NCBI taxonomy): Archaea > Methanobacteriati > Methanobacteriota > Halobacteria > Halobacteriales > Haloarculaceae > Halorientalis > Halorientalis brevis. The sequence goes on from NZ_JALLGV010000004.1 coordinate 66,208, forward strand.
GCGAGGACGGTCCGTCGGTCCTCGTCGATCCCGGTCGCGATCGGAAGTGAGGGAACGGCGACTGCGAGCAACACGACCGCCCCTGCGGCCAGCCCCGCGCCGAGCGAGAGCAGCAGGCTCCCGGTCAGCATCACAGCCATGCCCCAGGTTCCAACGGTCGTCAAGACGACCGGCAGTGCCCGGTTGGTGAGCCACTGGCCGACGAACAGCGACAGCGCGGCGATGGTCGCGATACCGCCGATCACCAGCAGGAACGCAGTCAAGAGGTTGAGTTGTTGGCCGAGGCTCCCCAGCACCGTGATCGCGTACCGGACGACGACGTCCGGCATCACCGTCCGGAGCAAGTCCGCGACCGGCGAGACGACGAACGTCGGGGTGTACCCCGCGACGGCGAACGAGCCGACGACGCCAGCCACGCCAGCGAAGACGCCGACGAGAACCGTCGGGAGCGCGCGCCGCACGAGCGTGACAATTCGTGACATGGCCATCGTGAGAGCTAGGGCGCCAGCGGTATTACGTCCACTGTCGCGCAGCTAACAGTGCACCGGCGATCAGACGGCCTCGTTCCCACCCCACCGGCTCGTCGCATCGACGCTCGGCGGGTCACTGGGCCCGTCGACTGGAATTATACGGGACGCGGGTCGGCAGGCCAGCAGTCGGCCGGACACGTCCAGAACAGTCAAGCACGTTCAACAGCACCACACACGTATGGACGACGGTCGCGGGGCCGACGGGACCGACCGGACCGAGAGCGACAGTACCGGCGACGAGCGCAGTGAGCAACCAGTCGGCGGCCGTCCGTGTCCGCGCTGTGAGCGGCCGATGTACAGTCGCCACTGCAAGTACGTCTGTCCGGAACACGGCGTCATTTTCGACTGTGCGGACACCTTCTACTGAGCGACTGCGGTTCAGGGACGTGTGCGGAGCGTCGCCGCGGAGTGACTGCACAGCCGTCTGTCAGGCCAGGTCACCGCCGTCGCGCAGGTGGCGGTACGCCGGGCCGGCCAGCACGAGCACGGCCAGCGAGCCCGCGCCGACCACCAGCGGAAGGCCGCTACTGAGTCCCTGGAGCGAGAGGGTCCGCATCGAACTGCCGGCCGTCACCGCTGCGATCACCCAGGGCGTCTCGCCCAGCGCAGTCCCGACGAGCATCGTCACCGCCGAGACCTGCGAGAGGCCCGCAGCGTACGACACGCCGTCTGCGGGGAGCGGGGCCAGCCGCGCGGCCACGATGCCGCGGAGCGCGCCGGTCGCCTCGACCAGTCGGTCGCCACGCTGCCCGAGGTATCCGAACACGCCGTCGTCGGATCGAACGTAGCGCGCCAGCACGAACGGCGGGAGGCTCGTGACGACGGCCCCGGCGAGCCCCAACGGGATTCCGATCGCCACGCCGTAGACGTAGCCGACCAGCACGGAGACGGCGCTGATCGGCCAGAGCACGAACGGGCGGAACAGATAGATGACTGTCAACGCGGCGAGAAACAGGGCCGGCCGCGACGACAGCGTCTCGGCCTGTCCGAGCACTGCCGCCGGTGAGAGGACGACTGCGGCCGCGAGCACGGCTCCGCCCGCGAGAACGCTGCCGAACAGTTGCCGGCGCGTCGCCCGTTGCATCTATCCATGTGCCCACCGTCTCCGGTAAAACCTCTTGTGGTCGTCTCGGCGCCAACTGGCGTGACACAACGCTTACTTCACCGGCTGTCCCAGCAACGAGTGTGCCCGACAGCGATCAGGTCGCGCTCGGTCTCGACCTGCTGGCCAGTCTGGAACACGAGGAGCTGTCCGTCGCCGAGGCGCTCGACCGGATCGAAACCATCACGACCGATCCGAACGTCCAGCGCGAAATCCTCGACACCGCAGAAGTTCGCGGCATCATCGACCGCGAGGCTGGGTTCGTCCGCCCGACGAGCCACAACTACGTGAGTTTCGAGTCCGACGTCGTCTCCCGGGAGGGCGAGTTTACCTGCCAGCGATGCGGGACCGGCATCTCGACCGGGTACTTCATCAGCTTCGACGCCGGCGAGCACGGTCCCTTCGGCTCGTCGTGTATCCGAAAAGTCACCGGCAGAGAGTAGCCTCAGGCGCGCCCTTCGCGGAGTTCCGCGATGAGCTGATCGATCGTCTCTTGCTGGCTCTCCAGCAGTTCGTTCTGTCGCTCGACGACGGCAGTCAACTCGTCGAGCTGTGTTTTGAGCGCAGCGACGTCGGCCTGCGTACTGGTTTGCTGTGAGGTCTGACTCGACGACTGAGCCTCAGATCCGGACGCTTGTTGGGACGTCCCGCTCGACCCTGAGCCGGACTGGGACGTGGCCGCATCGGCCGTCGCCGCGTCGCTCTGCGTGGTGCGCGATTGCGTCGAGGACGGCTGCGACTGGGTCGATTGGGTCGCTCCCGACTGTTCGTCGTCTGACTCGTCGCTGTCAGTGACCAGCGGGTCGATGCCGTCGCCGATCTCGATGTCGCTGCGACTCTGTCTCGCCGTGCCGCCGGCGTCTGCGGCGTCCTCGGTCGGCGCGATCTCGGCGTTGAGTTGCTCGAGCGAGGAAACCCCGTAGTAGTGGAAGACCGCCTTTTCGAGGACCTGCTGGACCTTCCGCGCGTCGTCGTTCGGGGTTTTGATGCGGCGCGGGTGGCCGTCGATCTCGATGACGATCTCGGTGGCGACGCTGCCGCGGTCGAACGAGAGGTGCGTGAGGTCGGCGAAGGCGTAGACCTCGTAATCGTCGGTCCAGACGTCGGCGCCGATGTGTTTTACGACGCTCGTCTCGGTGACGATCACCGCGAGTTCGCTGAATCGGAACACGCCCGCCAGCGTCTCGTCGGGGGCAGTGACGTCGGCCGCGCGAAGGACGCCCGTCAACAGCAGTTCGAGGACGGGGTCGGCGCGGTTACCCGGGACGGTGAACGTCTCGGTCCCGTCGACGTATTCGAGAACGAACTTCGTCTTGCGTCGTCCCTCCTTGACGTCGAGGCGCTCAACGTCGTGAGTGAACTCTTCGACTTTCTCGTCGCTCAGCAGTCCCTCGGCCCGGTAGAGGAGCGTGCGCGATCCGGTGAGATAGACCGTGTCTTCGTCACCGAGGTTGACGCTCGCCTCGATCTCCTCGCCCCCGAGCACGTTCCGGACGAGGCTAGGTACCTCCATGCCCGTTGTGTGCCGTCCGGGTGGCTTAAATCCGCGGGTAGTTCCACCCCGTCGTGACAACAACCGGACCGTTCGTCGGCCATCCCCGAACGCACCAGTCGGTGCGGTACTGCCCAGCAAACCACCCGGTTCGGCGTCCGCGGGGAACGCTTCTGTGCTCGTCCCGACGTGTCGCGGCCCGCGCCGATCCCCTCTCGGCAGACCACGACAGGGCTATGTCCCAGCGCGTTCGGTGTGTCGCCCCTCGGATGGTGGGGAAAATCCGCCCCACTGTTCAACTGGCTGAACAGTCCCGGGTGTCGGCGAGGGAATCCGCGGACGGAGATGGGAAGCTTAAAGGTGGGCACTCAACTACGAACGAGTGCGCCCGGGTGGCTTAGCTGGACATAGCGCCGCACTCATAGGGTTATCGAGACTCACGCGGCGTGCTCCCGGTCCCCCGAGGAACGTCGAACCTCGAACCTGGGACATGCGGAGATCGAGGGTTCGGAGCCCTCCCCGGGCATTTCCTTTCGTCGCTCGCTTCGTCGAGCGACAGCGCTCGAAATGCCAGCGGTGGGCGGAGAACCCGGGAGGGTCTGCGCGAACGCCAGTGAGCGCAGAGTAGGGAAATCTTCGATTTCCCGTAGTTCGCGGGCCCTCCCCGGGCATTTTCACAGAAACCAGGATCGATAGTGAGCGGTGATGCTGTACAACGCCGCGGCCTGTCACTCCAGCGCGACCGTCCAGTCCCCGTCGGCCTGGACGGCGACCCAGCCGAGGCCGTCGAACCGGAACGCCGACTCGCCCTCGAACTGGCCGATCTCGTTGACGACGAGTTCGGCGAACGCTCCCGCCACCGGATACACCTCGACGATGAAGTTACTCTCGCCGGAGTGGGTCGCGCTCGCGACGTGAGTGCCGGTGAATTGGAAAGGGCCGGAAACGCTGGGACCACTCCCGCGCAGTGACTGTGGCAGCGGTTCGCCGCGTGCCGCCCGTGGCTGGCGGATCTCGACCGCCCAGTCGCCGTCGGCGTCGACGTCGAGGAGATACGATCCCTGTTCGAGCAGCGCTGCGGTCTCACCCTCGTACTCGCCGATGGCGTTCACGAACAGGTCGTCGAACTCGCCCTCTCCGACGAGCGTGACGACGAAGTTCGACGTCCCAGCGTGCGTGGCCGAAACGACGGTCAAGCCCCCCTCGATCTCGATCCCGCGTTCGACGCTCGGCCCGGAGCCGGTGAACGATTGCACCGCCGGCCCGGTCGGGCTCTGGCCTGGCGTCTGGCCGCCGGGCTGTCCGTCCGCAGTTGCTGTCCCAGTCTCCCTGCCGGAATCTCCCTGGGTGGCGTTCGCTCCTCGCTGGCCGTGCAAACCGAGAACGGCCGTCGTCGTTGCAATCGCGGCGAGGTAGCGGCGTCTGTTCATACCCTGCTCTCGGTGGAGTGATTGCAAAACCGTTGGGACGCGTTAGCACTGTTTGGTTCGCGAGCGGTGGTGTCTCCCGCCAGAGAAGCCTGGATCTGTTCAACAGTCGTATTGCAGATGACTCCGAGATTGCGGAGTTTTCGGGCGGAAGGCGGGGAGAAGGCGACAGCGGACGGCGGGCGGCAAACGACTGCCGCGGCGGGATCGAGGCAACCGTGACGGGTTCCGTGTCCTGCTGACTCAGTCAGAGTCGGTCACCGACACCTGGCCGTCGCTGGAAACGACGACCCGATAGCCGAAGTACGTGAACGAGACGGTCCCGTTCGCGCTAGACCGCGAAGGAGGGAAAAGAGCGAATCGAGCGCGTCGGGACCGATCACCTCGGAGAGTGGAACGGGAATGTCGACGAGTTCGATCACCAGGTTCTGCTGATGGGTCAGTAGTTCCCGAACGTTGACGACGCCGTGGACGTCGATCACTTCCGCTGCGAGGCGCGCCCGGTCGCCAGTCGATGCCGTCGCAGTCACCGACGTTCCACCAGCATCTCCGGAAAGCAGAGAAGAAAGTGTTCGATTCGCTGATGGACATTGCTGCGACACAGCCACCGGTCGAGCAGTAACCGAGGTCGGGACCATCTAGCCGCCCGCCCCTCGATACGGCGGTGGTTCCTACTTCCGGACGTCGACGACGTGGTCCGTCGCGATCCACGCGTCACTGTTCCCGGGTTCCGTGAACACCGCGTGACTGCCGTCGCTCTCGTACGCCGCGATCCGCGGCGTCCCAGTCCGCGGCCCGCACTGTGGCTCGTCCTGCCCACTGCACCCCCATGCTTCCTCTCCCGTGTCGTCAGCCTGACTCATGTGTATTGGACACTACCCACAGGATCCGGGGTAGCCGTTCTGCGAACATTGTATGGTCCTTTTTTAACGGCCCAGCAGCGCGAAACAGTCGCAGTGTATCGAGCTATTAGTGCGACGCCCGCGGACGGACACGTATGGACAAGCACTCCCTTCGAGAGCGGGTGTGGGACACCCTCGAAGCGTCGGGGGACGCTCGCTTCCCCTTCCCGCCCCACGGGCGCATCCCCAACTTCGCCGGTGCCGACGACGCGGCAGAGCGGTTGGCTGCCACCGACGAGTGGCAGGCAGCGGCGACGATCAAGGCCAATCCCGACTCGCCCCAGCGACCCGTCCGCCGACGGGCGCTCGAAGCCGGCAAGACCGTCTACATGGCCGTTCCGCGGCTCAGCGACGAACAGTGTTTCCTGGAACTCGACCCGGCGCGCATCGACGACGTCGACCGCGCGACGACGATCTCGGGGTCGTCGGAACTGGGCGAACAGGTCGGCCCGGAAGCCGTTGGGCCGATCGATCTGATCGTCTCCGGTAGCGTCGCCGTGACGACCGACGGCGCCCGAGTCGGGAAGGGAGAAGGGTACAGTGACCTGGAGTACGCGGTGCTTCGCGAACTCGGGCTCGTCGACGCGGAGACGCCCGTGGCGACCACGGTCCACGAGAGCCAGGTCGTCGACGACGAGGTTCCCATCGAGTCTCACGACGTCCCGATGGACGTCGTCGCCACGCCCGAACGGACCGTCCACACGGAGACGGCAGCGACGAAACCCGCGGGGATCGACTGGGACCTGCTGTCCGAGGAGCGCCGCGCGGAGATTCCCGTCCTCGATCGGTTCGCGCCGGAGTGAGCGGCCGTGCGGCGAGCACCGACGGCGACGCCAGCGGAGCGTGCTCGTGACGGTACCGCTAAGGAACGGCCGCTCGAACGGCCGGTATCATGTATCTCTCACCCGTGGTGCGAACGCTCCGGGACGATCCCGTCCCCGGCGAGCGAGTGACGCTCCTGCTCTCGCTGGCGGACGAGCACGCAGACGACACGGCGGCGGTCGAAGCCGACATCGAGGAAACGGTCTCCGAGGCCGGCGGTACCGTCGAGGAGAAACTCCAGTTCAACACGATCGCCGTGACGATTCCCCACGAAGGGATTCCAGCGCTCTGTGAACTCGACGGCGTGGCCTCGATCGAGACGGACGAGACGATCGGCATCACTCCGGGGGACGCGGGAGAAGACTTGGACGGGCTGGATTCGCCCGGGGACACGGAGCGAACCGAGGACTAGGTCGCTTCGGATTCTGCCACTCTGGCCACGTGTTCGACCAGTTCGGAGTAGAGCCCCCGCCTGCCGTCTTTCTGGATCATCTCCGTGATTCCATCGGGGGTCGGTTGCTCGAACAGTTCCCGAGCCTGACTGGTAAAGAGAATAAAGGGTACGTCCGCACAGGTTTCCTCGACCGCCTCCAGGAACTCGAACCCGTTCATCTCGGGCATCTTGTAGTCACTCACGATACAATCGACGTCGACGTTTCGCTCGCGCAACTGCTCGAGGGCGGCAGCCGCGCTCGTCTCCGTCCGCACCGAGAACCGGCTGTCGGTGTGCTCCAGATACTCGCTGGCGAGGTCGACGACGGCGGGGTTGTCGTCGACTACCAACACCCGAACGGTCTCTGCGTCCGCTCCATCCGAAACCATCTGTCTACCAGTAACGTATAACTCTAAAACTATAAACAGAGACGAGTGTTTTCAGAGCGCGAAAACACCCGCGTTGGGCGGGGCCGAGGACGACGAGCCCTGCCCGGGCGACGCGACGAGTCGCCGCGGGAATAATGTGGCTGGAACGCCGATAGCCGGTGAATGGAAGTCTCCGAGTCGATAACGCGTGCCGCTCTCGATACGCTGTCGAGCCAGGTCGCAGTGCTCGACGCCGAGGGCCACATTCTCTTTACCAACAGTGCCTGGGGGACCACGAGCAACGAGTCCGCCCCCGGTTCCGAACCCGAAGGGACCAACTACTTCGATTCGGTCGATCCGACCGACGACGACTACGCAACCGAGGCAGTCAGCGGTATCAGAGCGGTTCTGAACGGTGAGACCGACGCGTTCCGCCTGGAGTACCCCTGTCACTCGCCCGACCAACAGCGGTGGTTCATGATGCGCGCGACGTCGTTCTCCCTGGAGGGGCGAACCTTCGCGACGGTCGCCCACATCGACATCACCGAGCGCCGCCTCGCAGAGATCGAGGCGAACGAGAACGCCGAACAGGCCGAGCGTGAGCGGCAGAATCTCGAACACCTCGTCGACCGCATCAACGGACTCGTCCAGGACATCACACAGTTACTCGTCGGGGCGGCGTCCCGCGAGGAGATGGAAGACGGCGTCTGCGAGCGGCTGGTCGACACCGATCCCTACGTCTGTGCCTGGATCGGTGACGCCGACTTCCCCGAGGAGTACGTCGAGCCGCGGGCGGTCGCCAGCACCGTCGACGTCGCCATCGAGTCGACCGATCAACAGCTCGGCGAGTCGGCGGGCGATCCGAGCGGGCGCGCACTCGCCACCCGAACGGTCCAGATCGTCGAGTCCGCGGGCGACGACGAGCACCTCGCTCGCGTCTACGGCGCCGACAACGTCGCCTCGCTCATCGCGATCCCGCTGGTCGCACGGGACGCCAGTTACGGCGTCCTGACGGTGTGTGCCAGCGAGCCCGACGCGTTCGACGAGCGCGAGCAGGTCGTCCTCGAAGCGCTCGGCCGGGTGATCGCGAACGCCATGAACGCCGTCCAGAGCAAGCGAACGCTCACCACGAACCGCATCATCGAGATGGAAGTCACTCTGGCCGACCAGTCGCTGTTCCCGTGTCGGTTGTCGGCCGAGTTGGACTGTCGGCTCTCCTACTCCGGGTCCGTCTACAAATCAGAGGGCCTGCTCCAGGAGTTCTACACCGTCACCGGTGCCGACTCGGATTCGGTGGCGGCGTTCGCAGACGCAGACGAGGACGTCGTCGGGTATCGACTGCTCGCGGACCACGACGAGGAGTCGCTGTTTCAGTTCACGTTCGACGGATCGCTCATCGACACGCTCGTCGACCGCGGCGCCGTCACCCAGGAGGTCACGAGCGAGAACGGACAGGCTCGATTCACCGTCGAACTCCCCCAGGAAGCCGACGCGAAGTCGCTGTTCGAGTCGCTCTCCGAGCGGTACGACCGGGTCGACCTCGTCGGCTATCACGAACACGAGCGGCCAGTCCAGACCCGCCAGGAGTTCCGCGCCAGCCTCGAAGACCGACTCACCGACCGACAGTTCACCGCCCTCCGAACGGCCTACTACAGCGGGTTCTTCGACTGGCCCCGGGGCGTCGACGGCGACGAACTCGCCGCCATGATGGACATCTCCCGGTCGACCTTCCACCAGCACCTCAGGGTCGCCGAACGGAAGGTCCTCGACGCGTTCTTCGAGCGCGAGTGATACTTTCGAGTATTCGTCGTTCACCCCATCAAAACCCGTTTCACGGGCCAGGGCATGTGCCCAGATACCGGTACATCGTTCGACATGCCAAATACGTAAGGTAGTGGTCATTTATGAGAGCCGTCCCAATCTACCGTACGTAATGTCCCACGAAACTGGCGTGAGTGCTGGGATCGAAGAGGATATCGAGGACGACATCGAGGAGGACATCGACCGCAACGCGGGGTACGATCACGAAGCGGCGAGTGAGATCCAGACGTCGATCGCGGAACTGGAGAGCTCCTCGGTGGAGATCGCCGAGCGAACGCGAGAGATCTCCCAGCTCGCGAACGAACAACACGAGGGGATGGCAGAGGTCGCAAACGAGGTGTCGACGCTGAGCGCGTCCGTCGAGGAGATCGCCTCCTCCGCCGAGGAGGTCGCAGCCTCCAGCAAACAGGCCAGAGACCTCGCCGACGAAGGGCAGGCTTCCGCCGAGGAGGTCGTCGGTGCGATGGAAGAGATTCGAGAGGCGGCCGACAGCGTCGCCGAGGACGTCCGGACCATCCAGGCGAGCGTCACGGAGATCGACGAGATCGTCGACATCATCAACGACATCGCCGACCAGACGAACATCCTGGCGCTGAACGCCTCCATCGAGGCCGCCCGCGCCGGGGAAGCCGGCGAGGGGTTCGCCGTCGTCGCAGACGAGATCAAGGACCTGGCGGGCGAGTCCCAGGCCCAGGCCGGCGAGATCGAGGGGATGATCGAGGAGATTCAGGAGAACACCGAACGAGCGGTGGGAAGCTTAGAGGAGAACAACGAGCGCATCGACCGGGGAATTTCGTCGGTCGACGAGGCGATGGCGAACTTAGAGGAGATCGGCGAGGCAGTTCGCGAGGTGAACAACGGCATCGAAGAGGTCGCGACCGCCACCGACCAGCAGGCAGCCTCCACCGAAGAAGTCGCCAGCATGGTCGATCAGGCGACCACGAACGCCGAAGACATCGCGACCCAGGTCGACGAGATCACTGACGAAGTCGACGGCCAGACCGACCAGATCGTCGACATCAACCAGGCCGTCGACGACCTCATCGAGGACGTCGAGACCATGGCCGCAGCCGACGACTGAGCGGAGCAATTCCTTCGCGTCGTCACGGTCAAGTTCCTGCGGCCGTCAGCACGTGCATGGGGACAGAGTCCGACGACCCGTCCGTCATCCGTTCGATCGCTATCAGCACGGAGGACCTGGTCGCTGCCCTCGAATCTGCCCAGCGGAGCGGCCGTGACGCGGTTCTCCGAGTGACACCGCCGTTCAGTGGCCGCATGCGCGCCCGGCTCCACGTCGAAGGCGACGACCAGTACGACGATCCTTCTCCCATCCACGTCGATCCGACGACGCTCGTCGCCGAGTCCGCACCCGACTATCCCACGCCCGCCCAGACAGAGGACGAAATTCGAGCAGACCCAACGGAGACGTACTCTCGCGAGCGTCACCACGAACGCCACGCGACTGCCGTCGGCGAGTGGCGAGCGAACCTCGGCAGCCACGTCGTCGAAACCACCACCATCGACACGCAGTCCGGCTCCCACGAGATCGAAGTCACACTTCTCGGGTAATCTGAAGGTGGCCTGATACCGCAGTATCGTGCTAACTGGCCACACACCACGCACAACAGAGTTCGTCGCCCGTTATTTTAACCACCTCTCTATCGTAATTTTTGACATGGAGCAACCGCCTAGACTGGCTTAGATACAGCGGTAAAACGTTAGATTCCCTTTGCGTACGTTATGAAAGGTCGGCGCCGAGAGAGCGTCGCGGTGAAATGAGTCGAAACGTGTCGAACTCTCGGCCGGTTATAAGAGGTAGTCGGGCCTTATCTCGAAGTAGACCAACACGATGTCCCCGTCAAGTCCCTCACGAACAGAACTACGAACGGTGCTCGCAGAGAGTGGCGTCCTTCCATCGCTCTCTCGCTACGGCACTGGACTGAAAGCCGGCGTGACCAGCGTCGCGTTCTGGAGCGCCATCATCCTCCCGTTCCTCCACCTCCCTCTCCTGGCGACCGGTCTGGAAAGTACGTCGGTCACGATCGCCTTCACAGCCCTCGTTGCACTGAACGTCCTCACCGCCGTCGTCGGTCATTTCCACCGGGCCGAGTAGCCCGACGACTGCTTGTCACTCCCGCGCCAGCGCCGCCCGCAGCTTCGGGAGTTCGGCCGCCAGCGCGTCGCGTTTCAGTAACGCGAATCCGACGACGATGACCAGAAAGCCGACCGCGGTGTAGCCGTCGATGACCTCGTCGAGCACCAGATAGCCGGAGACGGCTGCGAAGACGGGTGCGACGTACGACACGAGGTTGATTTCGACCGGCCCGAGTCTGTCGAGTAGATCGAAGTAGATGAGAAAGCCCACGGCACTGGCTGCGATCGAGAGGTAGCCCAGCGCTGCCAGTGCTTCCGGCGTCCATCGGACCGCACCCAGCGACTCCGAGGGGAGCGCGACGCTGACGGCGTGCATCAGCGCTGCCCCGCTGAGCATCGACCACGCCTCCATGGTCTCGATCGAGAGGTCGGCGTCGATGCGCCGGGTCAGGACGCTGCCGAGCGCAAAGGAGAGCGCGGCGACGAACACCAGCCCCTTGGCGACGACGTCGGCCGTCAGGAGGTTCGCGGGGTCCGGTCGCGTCAGGATGCCGACGCCCAGCAGTCCCAGCATCGTCCCGACGACGCCGGTCACGGTGAGCCGTTCGTCAGGGAGCAGCGCCCGCGCGAAGCCGGTGGTCAGGATGGGTGAGAGACTGACGATGACCGCCGCCGCCGCACTCGTCGTCTGCTGTTCGCCGACGAACAGAAACGCGTGATAGCTGCCGATCATCAGCGCACCACCGACGATCACCTGCGTCCAGCCGGCCCGGGTCGTCGGCACCCACTTGTCAGTCACCCAGCCGGCGTACCCGAGCATGATGACGCCCGCGAGGTCGTACCGGATGGCCGCGAACAGCACCGGGGGAAAGTACGCCAGCCCGGCCTTGATCGCCATGAACGCGGAACCCCACAGCGCTGCCAGCGTCAGAAACAGGAGGGCGTTGCGATAACGCGTCACGGCCGTGATTCTCCCGTGCCGGCCGAGAAACTTTCGTTTGTCGTCGTGTTTACCCAATGATTATTATCGCTGTTGGCGCTCGTCGCGGAGCGCCCTGAGCATGTCCTCACGGGCGATGATCCCGACGACTGCGCCGTCTTCCACGACTGGAAGCCGGTTGATATCTCGCTCGTCACACAGCAGGTCCAGCGCGTGGTCGATGGTGTCGTCAGGCGCGACTGTCACGACGTCTGTGGTCATCACCGTGCTGATGGGCTTGTTGGCGTTCCGGGCCAGGTCGATGCCGACGTCCAGTTCGTCCCACGAGAGGTCGATGGCGTAGGTCTGGCTCTCCAGGAACGGCGGCAGTCCGACGGGGAGCCACAGCGTCCGATCCGAGGGCTGGAACAGATCCACGAGGTCGCCCTGCGTGACGATCCCCACCAGCTCGCCCTCTCGCGAATCGGTCCCTTCCCCGCTCGATGTTTCCGAGTCACTTCGTGACTCGCCGTCCTCGACGACTGGGTACCCGTTGAACTCCGCGCGAGCCAGGCGCGTGAGGACGTCGGCGACGTCCTCGTCCGGTGCGACGGTCTCGACTTCGCTCTCCATGATGTCACGGGCGGTCAACATAGCTGAAGTGAGGAGTGGCCCATCCGTATGCGTTCCGATCACCTACACCCGCCGTGAGCAGAGAGGGATCGGAGATCCCTCAAGCAGTCGGGCAGAACCCGACGACGGCGGGGTTTGTCGGTGAACTCCCGGTCTGTCCACTATACCGTGGAAGGCGAATACTCGCCGTTTCCGTTCAACGTTCCCGACTTCAGGGCGAGGTGATGGGTCGCCCCTCCAGACCCAGACTTGAGCCGGTTCTGGATGTATCTGTGTGCGATATTGCGTGCCGCGTTATAGTCGGCGTGTAGCTCTTTGCCACACTTCTGGCAGGTGAACTTGTCGCTGTCGCGGTTGTCCTCGTGGGTGAAGCCACAGTCGGCGTGACTGCACCGCTGGCTGGTGTAGGCCGGATGGACTGACTCGACAGTGATGCCTTCGGCATGGGCTTTGTACTCGATCTGACGTTTCAACTCGCGGAACGCCCACTGCTGGAATTTCGAGGCGTTCGAGATACGCTCGCGTATCTGCTCTAAGTCCTCGAACACGATGACCGAACAGCCCTTTGAGACGGCTTCTGCGACCAGTCGCTTCGACGCTTGATGTAAGAAGTCCTCGGACCACCGGGCAAACCTGTCTCCGATGGACTCGATAGTGAGGTGTGCGCTTCGCGTGCCCTGCTGTTGCAGTTGACCGCGGCGACGTTCGTATTCGCGGCGCTTGTGATTCAGGAGGTCGGCGTTGCCGATGAACACCCCCGTGCTGGTGACGGCGAGATACCCGTTCACGTTCCGATCTACACCGAGAACTGTTCGGTTCTCGGTTTCTCCCGACGACTCATCGCGTTCCTGTTTGATGGAAACGTGGAGGTAGTAGGTATCCGTCTGCTGATCGTAGCGGAGTTTCGCGCCCTGTTTGGTCCACTCGTCGCTTTCCATGTACTCGGCCTGCGGGGAGTCGTCCGGGTAGACGTACTCAGCGTGAACACGCCCGTTGCCGTATGCGGCCAGCGAACAGTAGCCGTCAAAGTAGCTGATGGCGTTCGTATTGTAGACGGTCGTGTTCGACGTGAACACGGGTTTCGAGGTTCGTTCGCCCGCTTTCATTTTCTCGACGCACTGTGTGAGCGCGTCGGCGGCATGGTTGACAGCGGCCACGGTCAGGTCCGAGTGCAACCCGGTATCGTCCCGAATGTCGTCGTAGACGAGCGGCTGGAGCCGAGAGCGCGACGTTATCACGTACCCGTCGTCGTCTCCTTGCCATCCCCGGTCGGCAAACCGCTGTGCGGCGTCCCGAAACGTGTTCATGGTGCGTTTCAGCTCGTCGCAGCGCTCATCGGGGACGGCGAGTTTGACGACGGCGGTACGCTGAATCTCCATCGACAGGCCACGGGTGGCACTGACTATCTATAAAAGTCAGGGAGTTAGCCGGGCAGTGACGTGGCAGTTGGTCACGGGAGCTTCCGCGATTCCCGCCCGTCCTGTGGTTCGAGAATCTTCGATTCTCGTCATTATGAAAATCCCCGATTTCCGAACGACCTTACGGAAAGGTCGGACTCCCTCGGTGGCTAAGGTGGGTCCAGGGACTGCTGCTGTCCACCATTGGTTGCGGTCTGCCCATATATTTAAATTCCTCCCGCGATATAGACGACGTATGGCCGCTTACGGCCGGCCGTCCCTTCGGGACTTGTTCGACGAGTCGCCAACGCCGCACATCGCACACCCCCCTCGCACCCATCATCGGGACTTCTACCTCGCAACAGACGGTTCCTTCAGAGGATCGGGTGCCGTCGCCACAGACGGCGGCGACGGGGCAACCAGACCCGCCGGCGGACTCGGCGTTGTTATCGAAACACGCGACGGAGAGCGCGTCGCACGTCTGTCGCTTCCCGACGACGCGCCCGACAACAACGTCGCGGAGTATCGCGCCCTGCACCTGGGACTGGATGTCCTCGCCGCGCGTGCGCCCGACGATGCACGGGTCGGCGTCCTCATCGACCACGACGACCTCGCGGGGAACGTCAACCAGGCGGTCCTGGCGTCCCGCGGCGCAGACTGGGGCACCCACGACGTGTCCGTCCCCGGAGCGACCACGAACCACTGGCGCGGCATCCGCGCGCGCATCAGCGGGTTCGGCGAACTCCGGGCCGCCCGGATTAACAGCGACGTGAACCCGGCGCACCCACTCGCGAACGCTCCCGACCAGTACGACCACGTCAATCACGAATCAGACCGGTGCGTCCTTCCCGAGACGCCGCGTTCGACCGGTGGCACGGACGACCGGTACCCACCGCCGTCCCGAGCCGATCGGCACGCGAGCGACTGACGGCCAGTTGCTTGCTTTTGCAGCCTCGCGTCCGACCCGTGCGGAGTGCCTTTGCTCGACTGTGAAACGATGACCCGAGAGCGTGAGGCTCACCGGACCCGGAGGAAACTCGTCGCCGTTCGACTCGCGCGGGGACCGGGGCACTGGGCGATCCACGCGAGGTCGCCAGCGATCGGCAACAACCCCGAAGACACAGCGACCTTGTGTCAGCAGATTCAGGCACGATGGACTTCAGCGCCGACGCCCGAGAGACGCCACGGGCAAGTCGGGCAGCGAGTGGTTCCAGCGGGCACATCACCGTGACACACGGACAGAACGGCGATCGGGAGGACGAGCGAACCGGAGCGACTGAGCAAGTGCGAGCCCCATCCAGCGTGCGTGCGGGGACCAGACACCATGACTGAGACACAGCAAACGCTCGCAACCTGGCGACTCGACAACGCAGCGATCGACCGCGGGACGTTCTGCTTGTTGGACACCGACCGTCCGGGCATGTGGATAAGTTGTGAACAGCCAGTGTCAGTGAGACACTTCACCGGCCTGTGAACAGGGCCGTGCGCTCGGCGTCAGCGAAGCCCCCGCTCCGAGCGAGGGGTGACGGCGCGGTCGTCCGCGAAAACAGTGCGTGTGACTAGGGCCCGGAGACGTTCCCGGGCATGGACGGCGTCGTGATCCCACCGGGACCGCTCGCAGCCGAATCGGTGGCGGGCGCGTTCGATTCCTTGTCGCCGGTCACGAGGAACTGCGCGAGGTTGCTCACGAACGCGTCGTTGTCGGCGACGGTCGCGGTCGCCGGCGCGAGGAAGTCGGTGTCACCGACGGTCGCCACGTTGCCGACCCGGGCAGCGACCGCGTACGCGTCGGCTCGGCGCGTCGAGGAGAGGCGAGCGCCGTCGCTCTCGACCACTCGCGTCACGTTCGTACTGGTCGTCAGCGGGGTCGCGTCGCGGACGACGACCCGGTCCACGCCCGAGGCGAGCGAGTCGTTTCCGACCGGGCGCGCGAAGACGCTCTGGAAGTTGTTGGCGTTTTCCTCCATGTTGTACAGGTAGCCGGACCCGAAGGAGATGCCAAAGCGCGCGGCGAGGTTCGTCGGCTGACCGGGCGTCACGGTATTCCCGCCCGAGCTACCGATGAGGGGAATCGAGACGGACTGGCTCTGTGACGCGCTGACCGGGTCGGCCAGCATGAGGACGCGACCGCCGGCGTCGGCGAAGGACTCGACGCCGTCGATCTCGCTCTCCGAGTACGTGCTGCTCGGATTGACGACGACGAACGCGTCAGCCGATTCGAGCGTCGAGTTCAGGTTGGAGCTACCGCCGGCCCCACCGAAGCTCTGGCTCTGACCGCCGGTGTAGAACCGGACGTCGTGTCCGTCGCGAACGAGCGCGTCGACCAGCGGCTGTATCTCGCCTTCGCTGACGGCGTTTCCGTGGCTCTTGTCGATGACGATCGTCTTCGCGTCTGCTTCGTCGGGTGCGTCGACGGTCCCGTCGTCGTCGACCGCCGTCGGCAGGAGGGCGTCCGAATCGTACGCCGAGACGTTCACCGCGTTCGAGGTCGTCGACGAGCCTGTCAGGAGCGTTCCCGTGGCCACCGTGCCCGCGAGGACGACGACGACCACGAGTCCGAATACTCCGAGGCCCTTCAACAGATCAGTTCGTGGCATTGGATGTCACCTCAGTTGTGTCCGCAGCAGTCGGAGCGTTCAGCTGTCCGTACACCATGTAATACCGACCTGTCTCGAGGTCGGTGGCGTTGAGCCGTTCCGCTCCGGACGCTCCGGAAGCGTTCAGTCCGAGCTGGCTCAGCGGGCTCTGTGCCGGCGAGCGCATCCGAGCTGTCTGGTAGTCGGACAGTTCCGCCTGCTCGGCCGCGTAGTTGATCGCCGCGTCGAGACCGCCGACCCCGTCGGCGAGACCGAGTTCGACGCCGCGCGTCCCCGAATAGACCTTCGCGTGGGACAGTTCCGTTCGGGAGAGTTCGAGTTTCTCTCCCCGTTCCTCGAAGACTGCACCGACGAACGCGCGCCGCATGGTTTCGACCCGTCGCCGTGCCTCGGCCTGCGTCGCGCTCGTGCTCTTGTCCGGACCAGTCGTAATCTGACCGTCAGGTGCCCCCTGCGGTGGTACGGGTCCTTTGACGCCGATACTCCCGACGACGGTCGCCGGCGAGACGAATATCTTGTCCGCGGGCGCGCTCGTGTAGTACCCGCCGGACGCTGCCATCCCGGTGACGGACACAGCGACCGGCATCTGTTGCTCTGTCCGCTTCACCGCGAGGTAGAGCTGCTCGCTGGACGACGCCAGTCCGCCGCGTGTGTTGACGTCGAGGACGACCGCTTCGATCGACTCGTTCCGTCGTGCTTCTCGCAGGTCATCGACGGCGGTCGTCGCAGTGTCCTCCGTGATCAAGCCGTGCACTTCGATGACAGCCACGGTCCCATCGGACGCCGTCGCGGCGTTCCACGCGTACGGCACGAGTGCGCCACCGACGAGCATTCCGATCACGGCGAAGACGACGAGCGGGCCCCCGAGTCTGTCGAGGAGACTGGGCGAGTCGGGTTTCATGGCGCGACAGCCTCCTGCGCACCAACGCCGGGCGTCTGCGGGGCTCGCAGGCTGACGTCGGTGAATCGAATCGTCTCGGTGACCTCCTGCCCGTCAGCGCGCCAGGTCGACTCCAGCCGGATCGGGACCATGCGTTCGACGTCGACCGAGACCCGCCGTTCGATCAGTCGGGGCTGGTCGGAGTCACCGCTCTGGTTGGTCGCGGGAGTGAGAGAGTAGATAGCCACCCGGCGGTCATCGACCGTCGCCGTCCCGTCGTACACGACGTCGTTGCGCTCGACGAGGTCGGCTGCGAGCGCGCCGTACACCTCCGAAGCGTCGGCGCGGCCGGTCGCAGCGGCTCCGTCCGAGAACAGTCGCGACGGTTCGGGATCGTCGATCACCGTGACCGTGCCGGCGTTCGGCCCGTCCCGGTAGGCGATGCGGAGATAGTCCCCCTTATCGAAGGCCACCGTCGCTCGCGTCGTGTTGTTGTGGCCGCCACGCTCGACCGTCCGAACCATGGTGGCCTGGAAGCCGTCGAGTGCTTCGTAGCGCGATTCAACGTGATCCGCGACGGCGTTCGAGTCGTCGATCTCGGTCCCGGCCGGCGCGAGACAGCCGGCAGTGACGAACAGGAGACCGACGAGTCCGACGAGCGGAAGCCGTCGTGGATTGTCGGGATGGTTCCGTGACATTCAACGGCCGTGGCTACACACGAACCCAATAAGAGACCCTCCGAGAGTTTCTGAACCAGAAAACGGGAGCGGGTTTTATATGTGCTGACAGCACAGTAATTTGATAATCGCTGGTTTTGCCGCGGATCGCGTCCGACGGTCGGGACCGCTCGTCCAAAGATCTGGACCAAAAAGCGCCGACTCAGTAGTCGTTCTGCTGGGCGTCCACAACCCACCTTTTTCCGGTTCGGGGTCGCTGCGCGACCCACTCACCGCAAAAATCTGGACCAAAAAGCGCCGACTCAGTAGTCGTTCTGCTGGGCGTCCACGACCGCGACGGACGCCAGGTTCACGATGTCTTTGACCTCGTCGCCGCGCTGGAGGACGTGGACGGGCTTGTCCATGCCGACGAGCATCGGGCCGATCGCCTCCGCGCCGCCGAGGCGCTGGAGGAGTTTGTAGCCGATGTTGCCGGCTTCGAGGTTCGGGAACACGAGAATGTTCGCTGGCTCTTCCAGGTCCGAGAACTCGTAGGTCCCGTTGAGAATCTCCTCGACGACCGCAGTGTCGGCCTGCATCTCCCCGTCGACCGGGAAGTCACAGGCGGGATCGTCGCGGAGGATCTCGGCGGCCTGGCGCGGCTTGCGCGTGCCCTCGTTGTCCACGGAGCCGAAGTTCGAGTACGACAGCATGGCGGCGCGCGGCTCGATGTTGAACCGACGGGCCAACTCGGCCGTGTGGCCCGTGACCTCGGCGAGCACCTCCGCGTTGGGGTTCTGGTTGACGGTGGTGTCGACGCAGAACACGACGCGGTTCTTGAACGTCAGCATGTACACGCCGGCCGCGTAGTTGGCGTCGTCGGCGGTTCCGATGACCTGCAGCGGCGGGCGCAGCGCCGAGGGGTAGTTGTGCATCAGACCGGTGAGCATCGCGTCGGCGTCGCCCATCTCGACCATGACGCTGCCGAGGTAGTTGCCGTCCTGGATGAGTTCGTCGGCCTCGCGCCGGGTGATGCCCTTGCGCTTGCGGAGTTCGTAGAGTCGCTCGGCGTACGGCGCGAGGTTCCCCTCGCCGGGGTCGATGATCTCCGGGTCGAAATCCAGCGCCAGCGTCTCCATGATCGCCCAGATGCGCTCGCGGTCGCCGATGAGCACCGGCTGTGCGATCCCCTGGTCGACCAGCTGTGCGGCCGCCCGGATCATCTTCTCGTCGTCGCCCTCCGCGAGGACGACGCGCTTTGGCTCGTTCTTGGCCTTGTTCAGGACGACCCGCATCATCTCGCGGGACTTCCCGAGGCGGGCCTCCAGTTCCTCGACGTACTCCTCGATGTCGAGTTCCTGTCGCGCGGCGCCGCTGTCGACGGCAGCCTGGGCGACGGCCGGCGCGACCTCGAAGAGGACCCGCGGATCGAGCGGTTTCGGGATGATGTAGTCGGGGCCGAACTGGAGCGGCTGATCGCCGTAGGCCTTCACGACGGCGTCGGGCACGTCCTGGCGGGCGAGATCTGCCAGCGCTTCGGCGGCGGCGACTTTCATCTCCTCGTTGATTTCCGTCGCACGCACGTCGAGCGCGCCGCGGAAGATGAACGGGAAGCCCAGCACGTTGTTGACCTGATTCGGGTAGTCCGAGCGGCCCGTGGCCATGATGACCGTGTCGTCGCGGGCGGCTTTCGCCTCCTCGTAGCCGATCTCGGGGTCGGGGTTGGCCATCGCGAAGATGATCGGGTCGTCGGCCATCGAGGCGACCATCTCCTGGTCGACGATGCCGCCGACCGAGAGGCCGACGAACACGTCGGCGTCGCGCATCGCGTCCGCGAGGTCGCCCTCGGCGGTGTCCTGTGCGAACTCCCGTTTGAACTCGTTGACGTCGCCCTGTTCGGCGCGGGCCTCGGTGATGATCCCCGAGGAGTCACACATCGTGATGTTCTCGCGTGAGGCGCCGAGCGAGACGTAGAAGCGGGCCGACGCGAGGGCGCTCGCGCCAGCACCGGAGAAGACGATGTCCAGGTCTTCGACGTCCTTGCCCGCGATGTCCGCGGCGTTGAGCAGGGCGGCCCCGGAGATGATGGCCGTGCCGTGCTGGTCGTCGTGGAACACGGGAATGTCCATCTTCTCGCGGAGTTGCTCTTCGACCTCGAAACACTCCGGCGCCTTGATGTCCTCCAGATTGATCCCGCCGAAGGTCGGTTCCATCGAGGCGATGGAGTCGATCATCGCCTGCGTGTCGTTCTCGTCGAGTTCGATGTCGAAGACGTCGATGTCCGCGAAGCGCTTGAAGAGGACGCCCTTGCCCTCCATGACGGGTTTCGAGGCCTGCGCGCCGATGTCACCGAGGCCGAGGACGGCCGTGCCGTCGGAGACGACACCGACGAGATTCCCCTTCGCGGTGTAGCTGAACGCGTCGTCGGGGTTGTCGCGAATGGAGCGACACGGCGCTGCGACGCCCGGAGAGTACGCGAGACTCAGGTCTCGCTGCGTGTTAGTAGGCTTCGTCGTCGAGATCTCGATCTTCCCGGGAGGGTCTTCCCGGTGATAATCGAGTGAATCCTCGTCCAGTCCCATGATGAAACTGGCACCGGGCCAGCGTAAAAAGATAACCGAAAGTGACATTCGACAGTCGTCGATTCCGCGTTACACGTCGACCAATTTATGCCCTCGTGGGCAATAGCTGCGTGTTCCGGTTCGAACGTCGGAACGTTCCACGGACCGCAACTAAGTGGTCGCATTTGTGGAGTGAGTGCAGTGCAACGGTGACCAGAGCGGTCGGTCGGGAGTCAGGACCGAATGGCGGACGTGGAACCGACGCTGAGCGACTGTCGCTGGCGATATCGGGAATCGGACGACTAAACGTATCGATCCGTTATCACGCGCCGGGAACGAAAAGCCGGGTCTAAATACTCGTAGTCCTCACGATTTGGTATGCGATACAGGTTTCGCCACCTCGCCGCGGTGACGACGGGGTTTACCTTCGCGCTCATCCTCCTGGGCGTGTACACGGGTGCAGCCGGCGCGGGGCTGTCCTGTGGTGCAAAGTGGCCGCTCTGTGACGGCTGGATGGGACTGTTCCCTGCAAACTGGCCGAGTTTCATCGAGTGGTTCCACCGTCTCGTCGCGATGGTGACCGGGTTCATGATCATCGGGACCGCCGTCCAGGCGTGGCGCCAGGACCGGTCCAAACGCATCCGCTGGGCCATGACCGCCGCAGTTGCCGTCCTCCCGGTTCAGATCCTGCTCGGCGGGAACACCGTCCTCAATTTCGGCGTCATGGCGTCAGTCGCCCACCACGCCGCCGCACAGATCATCTTCGCGTCGATGATCGCCACGACCGCCTGGTCGTTCGAGGCCGCCAAAACGCCGACCGGGGCCGACGCGGACACCGACACCGACACCGACGCAGGGGCCGAGTCCGGTCAATCGGGACCGGTCCGGCTCTGAGTCGGTCGCTCTTCTCTACGCGACCTACATGAAATCGCCGAGGCCGGACTGCTGGTCGTCGTCAGTGGCCTCCGCGTCCGCGTCCTCGGACCCGTCGTCCGCGCCCTCGTTGTCGCTCGCCGAGTCCTCGTCACCGCTGGCGCTCGCCGCCAGCGTCGCCTGCCCGTCACCGTCGTCCGCATCGTCCGCCCCGTCCGAATCGTCGTCCTCGTCGTCAGTCGTCGATCGCCGCGCTCCCTCGAAGGCACCGCCCGAGTGTTCGACGGCGGCTTCCTCCCGCAACTGCTCTGCGTCCTCGACGATGCGCTGAACCTTGTTGGTATCCTTCCCAGAGCCGGTAATAAATGAGACGTGTTCGGCGCTCAGATCGTAGCGAGCGGCCATCGCAACGGTGAGCTCGCGGTTCTTGCAGTGGTGGGTCATCACCGCCAGGTGGGGCATGATCTCGCGGCGGGCCGTCGCCATGCTGACGCCGCCCTCCTCTGCGATCTGCTGGGCGATGTGGTCGCGTTTGTTCCGCGTGCCACGCGAGCGACCGAGTTTCGACCAGTAACTCGGCGGGCCGTAGCGCGTCCAGCCGCCCTTCTTGCCGTCGCGGGCGGCCGCGACGCCGGCCGTCATGTTGTCGCCGGCGTACCGCCAGTACGAGTAGTCCTGCGTCGCGCGCACGCGACCGAGCCAGCGGTCGGCGTTGGCCAGAAAGTCGTAGGCCCGCGCCAGTTCCGCGCCCTCGTAGTCCTTGGGCATGTTGTCCTCGATCCAGTTGATGAGGTCGTCCGGCGTCTCGTCGACGTCGTAGGACGCTTCCAGGGCCTCCTGGGCGTCGGCCTTCTTGATGACCGTATCGAGGTAGTCGAAGACGCCGTTGGTCGTGTCGCGCTCGCCGGTGACGACGTTCTCCGCCCGGAGTTTCTCGCGGCCTTCACCGAGTGCCTGGAGGTCGTTGATGGCGCCGCGCAGGTCGCCGCTGTTGGTCTGGGCGATCTGTTCGAGCGCCTCGTCCTCGAATTCGAGCCCTTCCTGGCGGCAGACGTCCCGCAGCACCGGCACGATCGAGCGCTTGCCCACGTCCCGGAACTCGATGTCCTGGCAGGCGTTGCGCAGGGAGTTCGACATCTCGTAGTAGTCGTTGGCGATGAGGACCATCGGCTGGCCGGCCGACTTGACGATCGACGTCACGGCCCGCGAGCCACCGCGGTCGACGTTACCGTGGAAGTTGTCGGCCTCGTCGACGATGATGAGCTGGCGACCGCTCCCGCCGAGCGTGGCGTTCTGGGCGGCCCGGCCCGCCATCCGTTCGATGTCGTCTTTCGTCCGCGAGTCGCTGGCGTTGAGTTCCACGGTGTCCCACCCCATGTCGTTTGCCAGCGCGTGTGCCGCCGAGGTCTTCCCGATGCCCGGACTGCCGTGGACGATGACGGCCTCGCGGTGGTCCGCCCACGTGTCGGCCCACTTTTTGAGGGCGTCACGGGCCTTGTCGTTCCCCCGGACCTCCGCCAGCGTCGACGGCCGGTACTTCTCGGTCCAGTCGCTCATTGCACGATGGGAAGCGCGGCCCGCGTTTAGGGATTGCGGAGCGTCACTCGTCGCCGACGCCCTTCAGATCGAGTCGTGGCGCGAACGACTCGTACGTCTCGTCGCTAGACACGATGGGGTCACCGTCGGATTCGACGAGATGAATCGCATCGAACGGCGTGAACCCGTGGTCTTCGACGTACGTCGCCGCCGCGACCACGGTGTCGACGTCGCCGCGAACCTCGACGAGTTGTGCAGCGTTCGTGACGACTCGTTCGGTATCGCGGTCTTCCCGGTAGGCGACCATCAGGAGTTCGATGAGCGTGAACTGGGACGTCCAGAGTGCGTCTTCGTGTTCCCGGTACACCGTTTCGGCCGCCTCGCCCAGCCAGTCTTCGTCCTTGATGAGCGCGAGCAGAAAGTCCGTTTCGGCGTACATTCAGCGCCCGGCCTCGTCCAGCGACGCTTCGCGCGCCTCCGCTCGGAGTTCGTCGGACGACTTGTCCACGTCGTCGAATTCGTCACGAAGTGCTTCGAGAGGGTCTTCGGCGACCGGAATCAACTTGATTCCGTCGTGGACGTCGACGACGTGGTAGTTGTCGCCGTAGCGCTCTCGAATCTCCTTCGGGAGCGTGAGACGCCCGCGGTCGTCGAGCGTTGCATCGGACATATTTCTCTATACGATGGGTGAGTCTAAAAGAGTTCCCCAGATCTATCGTTCTACCCATCACCGACCTCGGGTTTCAGATCACGTTTTAGTGAGTAGGTGGAGTCACCGAAACACACGAGAGACACGCGATTCGGCCAACCGATCGGTCCAATCGCTACCGGTACGGCACGGAAAACTAAGATTTAATAACTCAATGGCCATGAGTTAATACATGACCGTCGTCAGCGTCTCGATGCCGGACGAACTCCTCGAACGGATCGACGATTTCGCGGACAATCACGGCTACACCGGCCGGAGCGAAGTGTTCCGCGAGGCCGCGCGGAACCTCCTCGGCGAGTTCCAGGACAAGCGCCTGGAGGACCGGGAGTTGATGGCCGTCGTCACCGTCATGTTCGACTACGAGACGACGACCGTCGAGGAGAAGATGATGCACCTGCGCCACGACCACGAGGAACTCGTGGCGTCGAACTTCCACAGCCACGTCGGCGACCACTACTGCATGGAACTGTTCGTGCTGGAGGGAGAACTGGAGGACATCTCGACCTTCGTCGGGAAAATCAGAGCGACGAAAGACACCATGTCCGTCGACTACTCGGTGCTGCCGGTCGACGACATCGGCATGCTGTCCTGAGGGCGGGCCCGACCAGCCGCCGTCTCAGCGGTCGCAGTTCCGATCCAGACGCGACCCGCGACGAGACCACCGCCTCCTGCTGCTTCTATCCGTGTGAATCTGATCCGGTAGCTGCTGGCCAACCGCGTTCGAAGCCCGCCGGGAACTGTGCCTGTCTCCAGCCCCTCGAGCGAGCAACAAGTGTCACCGGAACACTATTAATAAAACTTCACATCCCAATCATAGGAGTTATTAGAATAGGCTTTAGATTTAATAATATATGCCGACGCACACTCGTCGAGAGATCATCAGCGCAGGGATCGCACTGGGAGCCGCGGGGACGCTGGCAGGATGTCTGTCGGGGGAATCCAGTCAGACGGGAACGACGGCGCAGGCGTCGTTCCACGTCTTCGGGGACTTCGCATCGAAGGTCGCGGGCGAGACGGCGACGGCGGAGACGCTCGTCCCGCTCGGGCAACACGGCCACGGCTGGGAGCCGGGGCCGCGCGTTCAGGGCGACGTACTCGACGCTGACCTGTTCGTCCACGGCATGGAAGGGTTCCAGCCGTGGGCCGACGACATCGTCACGTCGATCGAGAGCGACGACGCCGCCGTCCGCTCCATCTCTGCAGCCGAGGGAATCGACCTGCACGAGCCCGGAGCGCACCAGGACCACGAGGAGGACGGACACGACGATCATCAGGAAACGGACGGCCACGGCGGGCACGAGACCGAGACCGCCCACGAGGAATCGGACGGCCACGACCACTCGGGAGGGGCAGACCCGCACTTCTGGCTCGATCCGATGCGGGCGAAGCAGGCCGTCGACAACGTTCGAGCGGGGTTCGTCGCCGTGGACCGCGACAACGCTGACGCCTACGCGGAGAACGCCGAGCGCTACCGCGCTGCACTCGACGACCTCCACGAGACGTTCCAGCAGCGACTCGAACCCGCGACGAAGAGCACCATCTTCGTCGCCGGCCACGACGCGTTCGGCTACCTCGGCGAGCGCTACGGGTTCCAGGTCGAGACGCTGACCGGGCTTTCGCCCGACGACACGCCGACGCCCCGGGACATCAGGGCCGCCCAGGAGATCATCGCGACCCACGACGTCGAGTACGTCTGCGCGGACCCGCTGGAATCACAGCAGGCCGCCGAGCAACTGGTCGCCGAGACCGACGCGAGCGAGGTGCTACCGCTCACGTCGATCCCCGGACAGACCGAGGCCTGGGACGAGGACGGCTGGGGATACGTCGAGATCATGGAGAACCTGAACCTGCCGACGCTCGAAGCGGCACTGGACGCGAAATGAGCGAGCGCGACGCAGCGAGCGACCGGTCGGAGCGTCACGTCGTCAGGTTCGACGGCGTGAGCTTCGGGTTCGGCGAGCGACCCGTTCTCGAAGACGTCTCACTGACCATCGATTCCGGCGCGTTCCTCGGACTCGTCGGCCCGAACGGCTCGGGAAAGACGACGCTGGTCGAACTCCTGCTCGGACTTCGGCGACCCGACGAGGGGCGCGTCACACTGTTCGGCGAACCGGCGCACGCGTTCGACGACGGGGAGCGCCTCGGCTACGTGGCCCAGCACGCCACGGAGGCCGCCAGTCGGATGCCAGTGACCGTTCGGGAAGTCGTCAGGATGGGGCGATATCCCCACCGACTCGTCGGTCGGTTCTCCGACGCGGACCGCCGAGCCATCGACGAGGCGCTCGATCGCGTCGACGTCACGGACCTGGCCGACCGCCGCGTGGGGAACCTCTCGGGCGGCCAGCGCCAGCGGGTGTTCATCGCCCGCGCGCTCGCGGCGGAGGCCGACCTGCTCGTCCTCGACGAGCCCACGGTCGGCGTCGACATGGAGTCGCGCGAGCGGTTCTACGACCTCCTCCACGATCTCAACGAGGAGGGACTCACCATCGTCCTCATCGAACACGACATCGGCGTCGTCACGACCCACGCGACCGAGATCGCGTGTCTGAACCGCCAGTTGTACTTCCACGGCGACCCCGAGACGTTCGTCGAGACAGACGCGCTCGCCGACGCCTACGGCGGGAATCAGGCCCCGATCCATCACAGTCACTAACATGCTTACACGAACTCTCCTCCAGACGACGGTCACGGAGCCGCTCAGGGCTGCGTTCGAGTGGTTCCTGCGGGACGCGTGGGGCGCGTTGATGAACGGGCTGAGCGCCGAGCTCGGCGTTCGGATGCTGGGCTATCCGTTCATGCAGCGGGCGTACCTCGCGGCGATCTGCATCGGGATTATCGGCCCGCTCGTCGGGACCTTCCTCGTCCACCGCGAGATCTCGATGATCGCGGACACGCTGGCACACACTGCCTTCGCGGGGGTCGCAGTCGGCCTGTTCCTGAACAGCGCGCTCGCGCTGAACCTCTCACCCATCACCACCGCGTTCGTCGTCGCCATCTGTACGGCCCTGCTCGTGGAACTGCTGGTCCAGCGCGGGTCGGTGACGACGGACACGTCGCTGGCGATGGTCCTGACCGGCGGCTTCGCGCTGGGGAGCGTCCTCATCTCGGTGACCGACGGCGGCATCGCCGTCGGCATCAACGCCTACCTGTTCGGCTCGCTCGCGACCGTCTCGAAGGCCGACGTCGGACTGCTGGTGCTGATGACGCTGCTCGTCTCCTCGGTCATCGGGCTCGCCTATCGACCGCTGTTGTACGTGACGTTCGACCCGACGGCGGCGCGCGTCGCCGGCATCAGCGGCGCGTGGTTCAACCGGCTGATGACCGTCCTCACCGCCCTGGTCGTCGTCAGTGCGATGCAGATCATGGGCGTCATCCTCGTGGCGGCGCTGCTCGTCGTCCCGGTCGCCACCGCCGGTGGCGCTCGCAGTTTCCGGCGGTCGCTCGTCACCGGCGTTCTCGCCGCCGAACTCGGCATCCTCTTCGGGATCACCATCGCCTATCAGTACGGCCTCGCGGCCGGCGGCACCGTCGTCCTGACGGCGATCGGGCTCTACGCCCTCAGGGTCGCAGGCCGACAGGTCGGGGTAGGACGGCTGCTGAGTGGCAGACCCGCAACTGCCGACCGAACGGGGTCGCGACCCAAGGCCGACGGGAGCGACGAGGACTGACGCCGCCGCGGCACAGTCCGCGGGACCGTCACGTCTCGCGGAGCCGACCACCGACGACGACGAGACTCGTCAACACCAGCAGGAACTGCCAGCCGGTCTCGACGAAGGGAAACACGCGGCGGACGTGCTTCGGCTCGGCACCGCGCGTGGGGTCGACGCCGCTGTCGACGTGCATCTCCTGGGTGGAGCCGAGCGGTTTCGCCTCCACCATCCCGGTGTCGAGTTCGACGAACGTCTGGACGAACCCCTGCTTGTTCGAGAGGATCGCTTTCCCGTTGAGCCGGTAGAACTGGTCGTGGAGCGGGTAAAAGAGGTTCACGCCGCTCGTGAAAAAGTCCAGCCCGATGGCCGAGAGGACGACGGCGACGAGGCTGACCCATCCGATCCGTGGCGCGTCCGTACCGAACCGGGCGCGGAGCAGCGACGAGTCGCGAATCCGCGTGTCGTAGGCGAGTGCGGCGGCGACGCCGAGCGGAACGAGGAGCGTGTGAAAGGCTGCCCGGTGGGCGCTCGTGACGACGAGACCGACGAACACGTCGAAGTCCACGAGGACGACGGCGGCCAACACGACGGCGAGACTCCGAGCCGAGAACGCGCGTCCGAGCAATCCGGCGGCGATCAATCCGGCGAGGGCGAGATGAACCACCGTGGAGGGCATACCACAGATGGATGGGCCGACAGCCCCATATTGGTTCCAGCAAGTGTTACCTGTCCGTCGGTGCCTTCCGACCGAGAGGTCGCTGTCGATACGCTTTTGCGTCGGACGTGAGAGGGGATTCAACATGCCTCGCGGCCCCCGTCGGGAACTCGCCGAGAAGATCGCCGGCGAGATCACGCTCAGTGACGATCCGGGCGCCACCCTCCGGAAGTGGCGCACTGATTTCGATGTCTCCCAGACTGAACTCGCCAACCAACTCGACGTCTCCTCGTCGGTCATCTCCGACTACGAGAGCGGTCGCCGGTCGAGTCCGGGGATCGGGATCATCAACCGCGTCGTCGCCGCACTGCTCGACATCGACGAACACCGCGGCGGCGGTCGGATCCGTCAGCACGCCCGCGTGCTCTCGGCCGGCTTCGAGAGCGACATCGTCCACGACCTGCGAGAGTACCCGGCGACCATTCCGGTCGAACGATACTACGACGCCATCGACGCCACCGAAGTCGTCCGGGGCGCCCAGGACACCGTCGCCGGCCACACCGTCATCGACAGCATCGAAGCGATCACGCGCCTCTCCAGCGAGGAGTTCTACCGCCTGTACGGCCAGTCGACGAATCGTGCGCTGGTGTTCACGAGCGTCACGCGCGGCGAGTCACCGCTCGTCGCCATGCGCGTCGTCAATCCCACGCCCAACGCCGTCGTCCTCCACGGCCTGAACGAAGACGCCCTCTGGGAGCACGCCCCGGCGCTCGCCCGCATCGACGGCTTCTCGCTCGCGGTGACGACGGCGGACCTGCCGACGATGCTCGAGAGTCTCGACGAACTTCCCTGACAGCGTGGGTCGCGGCTCCGATCCGGCCTGGTCGCACTACCCGAAAAAGTACGGAATCCCCCACACCGACCCCAGGAGGAACAGGACGACAACGGCGAGCACCAGCACGACTTTCCCGACGGGCGTGCTCGGCGTGACGAACCCGAACAGTCGTTTGGTCCGCGGACCGGCGTGTTTCAACACCGTGTAGAGAACGCGCGCGAACGACATCGCGATCAACAGCGACACGACCGTCGTCGCCAGAAAGATCAAACTGACAAACAGCGGTCGCGGGAGGTTCGCATCCGCCCACGTGACCCCGTCGACGATGAGCGCGGTCCCGGGCGAAAGGAGCCTCGACACACGGTTCGGGAGGACGGCGTACGCGGCACCCGCCACCACGAGGATGCCGACGGACACCTTCTCGGCGAGGCTGGTCATATCCAGGAGTATAGCCTCACTGGATTTGAATCTTCTCGCCGACTGTTCGAAAAGAGATACGTACCGCCAGACGGCAACGGAACCACCCGTGCGTTCGTCAGCCACCTGTCTGACGAACGGTCCGTCCGCGACGCGATTCGTTACTCGACGTACCGGTATTTCCGCTCGCCCATGCGCCCCCAGCCGTCGAAGACGAACTCGCCCTCCGGAGGCGTGAACGCCTCCGCCTCGGCGTCCGTGTCCTTGTCGTGGTTGTGGACGTCGTGGATGTGCTCGTACTCTTCGTAGGAGATGCTGTAGCGGTTGTCGAGTTGCTCGTCGACGTTGAGGGCCGCGATCTCGTCTTCCCAGCCGGACTGGACGGTCTCGGCGTGGACTTCTGCCTGGGCACCGCTGCCGTAGGACGCGACGCCGAGCGTCGCCCCGGTCAGATCCATGTCGTTTTCGAGCGCGTGTTTGAGGCCGCTCGCGCGGGCGACGTGGACGCTGCCCGTGTACCAGTTCCCGACTTCGCGGCTGATCTCGAGCGTCGGGTCGACGACGCGGTCGTACCAGTCACGGTACTGGTCGGTCTCGACGAGCTCGTCCGTGTACTCACCCATCGCGTCGACGTAAGCCTCGTCGGAGTCGAACGCCTCCGGACGGGGCTGGCGACCGATGTCCTCGGCGAGTTCCTCCTCGATCTCCGTGTCGCGGATCGTGTGGCGATAGGCCAGCGCGGCGGCCTTCCGGACCATCCCCGGGAACGGCGTGTGGAAGGGAAGCAGGGTGAAATCGTCCGGGTGGATCGTCCCGGCGACGGACTCGAAGTCCCTGACGGCCTCTCGCATGCGTGCGAGATACACCTGGACGGACCGCTTGCCGTCCACGGAGGGGAACTGCTGGTTCGGCTTGAGGAAGTCCGTCTCGTCCGCGCTCCCGAAACCCTGTTCGGTCGAGAGTTCCACGACGTCGGGGTCTTCGCTGATGAGCATCGCGACGGCACCCGCGCCCTGGGTCGCCTCGCCGGGGTCGCCCCGGGCGTACAGCGCGGTGTCGGTCGCGATGACCAGCGCCGAGCGACCGCGGTGGCGGCCGGCGCGGATCCAGTTGTACGCGTCGTCGATGCTCTGGGTGCCCGCGACGCACGCGAACTTCCGTTCGCCCTTGTTGGCGTGGTGGAAGTCCTCGTCGAACACCTGCTCCAGGCAGCCCGCGATGTACGTCGAGACCGGCTTGGAGTTGTCGAACGCGCTCTCGGTCGCGACGTCGATGCGGCCGATGTCCGCGGGCGTCAGCCCTTTGCGCTCCATCAGCCGATGGGCGGCGTTCGCTCCCATCGTCACGATGTCCTCGTATGCGTCGGGGAACGAACTGGCGTGGAGTCCGAGCCCTTTCGTGTACTTTTCGGGGTCGTCGCCCTTCGCTGGCGCGAACGTCTCAGCCAGGTCGAGTTCTAACTTGCCCGTCCGGATCTCGATGGCGTCGATGCCGACCGCTGTCATATCCTATTCTCAGGAGAGCTACTATAATATATTGTCGTCTGAGCTATCGACAACTGTCGAAGTCAGACGGCCAGGCCCGACGCTCCAATCCGACATCGACGCACAGAGGCATAAACTAATATGTGCTGGCGGCAAATAGACATTTCACTCAATAAATACCGATCTCGACGGCCGGATTCCGGCGGATCGCTGATCGACCGACACTGTCAGAGTATGATACTAGCATGACTTGTTCATCGTCGCGAAAGAAAGTACGAGCAGTGTTTCTGGTGATCGTCGTCGGCCTTTCGACAGTTACGATGACCGCGTCTCTGACGGGAACGGCCGCGGCGACGAACGCGCCGCTGGAGGTCGCCGGGAACGACCTCCCGTCGTCGGCGATCTACCTGGGACAGGAGCTGGAGGTCGGCGTGACCGGCTCGTCCAATCAGGATTTCGAGGTCGACGACGGGGAGACGGTGTTTTTCTACGAGCTACTGGACGGGGACGACATCAGACTGATCGACACCGAGACGGTCGAAAACGGCGAGATAACGCTCGACACCGCCACGCTCGACGACGGCGGTCAGTTCGCGATCAACAACCGGAGTTCCGACGAAGCGTATCAGACCGAGTTCGGGATCTTAGAGCAGGAGTTCGACGCCGAGTGGTCACAGGAGACGGTCACCGAGACCGACGAGGCGGTGGCGCTGGAGATTTCCAGCAATCGCGATCCCGCGTACAACGTGACGATCAGCGCAGACGGTCTCGACTACGACGAACTGAACGCGACGTTCATCCATCCCGGGACGGGACTCACGGAAGTGACCGATCCGAGCCACCTCCCGCTCGACCGCCTCGGATTCGACCGCGACGAGGGCGACGGCCTCAGGGAGCTCCGGAACAGCGGCTACATCACGCTGAACCTCTCGACCTCGACGCGCTTCGCGAACGAAGAAGAGATCGTCGCGAACTTCACGAACGTCGATGCGGAGGAGGGCCTGGCGGCCGGCGAAGAGTACGAGTTCGAGATATTCGTCACCGACACGACCGCGTCGGACAACGTCACGCTCCAGACCGGCGAGACGACTGCCGAGTTCGACCAGGAGCTGTACACGCGTGCCGCCGGCGACCTCGCCGAGTTCTCCGTGTCGCTGGGCGCGACCGACGAAGCCTGGGTCCAGTTCGTCGATCCGGACAGCAACTTCGTGGACGTCCTCTACCTGAGCGACGACGACAACGACGGGGAGGTGACGTTCACCGCCAACACCCGCCTCGTCGGAACCGACCACGCCAGCGTGAGCGGACTCAGCGACGACGACACCGACGTCGTCTACCACTCCAGCGGCGACACCGTCACCAGTCACATTCACGACGAAGCGATCGCCAACAGGGGCACGGCCGTCACGAGTGCGACGTTCTACGACGAGACGGTCGCGGACGAGAACGAGCTGACGTTCAGCGAGTACGTCGAGGACGTGAACGGCAACAGCCCCACGGCACAACTCTCCCGGCCGCTACAGCCGACCGACTACGACCTCGTCGTGGCCAACAACGGTCGGTTCGTCGCCGAGGACGGGGAGCCGACGGTCGACGACGAGATCGGGTCCGCCGAGTTCGACCTCGTGCAACCGAGCATCAGGGACGTCCACACGTGGGCCGCCCCGCGGGGACAGGCCGACGAGGAGAGCACGGTCGCGGACCTCTCGCCGGACCTCACGGCCCGCGACGAGATCGCGCTGGGCGACCGGGCAGTCGTCCAGTTCAACGCGACCGGCCTCGTCGGCGCGATGGCGACCATCGACTACGTCGAAAACGGGAACGACATCACCGACGGACTGGAGGAGGGATTCCCGCCGAACGTCCTGCACGAACTCGCCGTCGGCGAGACGGCGTGGGAAGGCGAGGGCATCCACTTCTCGTTCGAGGGCGAGAAGTTGGTCAACCGGGACCGCAACGAGATTGCCCTCGCGGGGGCGTCCGACAGCGACGCGTACGTGCTGGTCGACCAGCAGACGGCAGAAGACAACGTCGGCGTCGTGAACGTCGTGGTGGACACCGACGCGGAACCGTTCGACGACGGGCTGCAAGACGGCGAGCGGTTCGAGACGGGGTTGCTCTACGACGCGGCCGGCAGTGCGTTTTCCTTCGACGGGGCGGGCCCGCTCGGCGGGCAAAACGGCGACGAGACAAATCCCGCATACCCGTACTTCCCGGACGGATTCAGGGAGAACGTCACCGAGGCTGCGGCGATCACGTTCGGGGAGCCGACTGTCCGGTTCGCGAACACTGACGGGGAAGGCGACGACGAAACCGTCCAGCTGGCACCGGACACCGACGCGCTGGTGTCAGGCACCACGAACGTCGCACCAGGTTCGGAGGCGATGGTGAGCGTCCGGCTCACGCCGCCGGATCAACAGCTGCCGGAGGAGGACCCGAGCTTCCTGGCCCGACAGCAGGTCGACGTCGAGGACGACGGCTCCTTCAGCACCGAACTCGACCTGGGCAGTCGCGTCGTCGGTGAGGAGGGCTACGTCCAGTTCCAGGTCGGCGAGGAGACGATCGACACCTACGACGTCGTCTTCCGCAACGTCAGCCAGGTCGAGGAGCCGTACTTCGACGTGACCGTCGATGCACCCGCACAGACCGCCTACAACGCCACCTTCGACGTGTCCGCCACCGTCACGAACACCGGCGACAGCGCTGGCACCGGCGAGTTGGCGATCGCCGTCGACGGGGACACCGCCGTCAGGGGCGTGTTCGACCTGGACCGCGGGGAGTCCGAGACGCTGACCCAGGAGCTGACGGCGGATCGAACCGCGATCGAAATCGTCGCACGCAGTCAGGACACCGTCGCGAATCGGACCATCAGCGTTCTCGGGGACGACGTCGCAACGGAACAGAACGGGACCGACGCGACCACGAACGGAACAGTCACGACGACGCCCGCGGAGAGTTCACCAGCGGCAACGCCGGACGAGCAGCCGGACAGCGGGACGCCGACCGAACAGCGGACCGGGCAGGAGGAGCGCGGACTGATCGGCTTCGTCCCGGATTACGTCTTCGGGGCGGGCGTCATCACGCTCGCGGGTGGTGGGATCGTGCTGTTCCGCCGCTGGAACACGGTCTAACCGCGCCCCGACGGGTGAGCCGACTGGCCCAGAACGCGGACGGAGTTCCTGACGGCACAAATGGCTAAATGATTATATGTGCGAGGTCTGTCTAGACGGTATGGACGACCAGCGGCGATTGTTCCTCCGAGCCCTCGGCGCCGGGCTCGGGCTGGGATCGGCGGGCTGTCTCACGCGCGGCCCGACCGAGCGGACGCCGGACGCGGAGGTCGTGACCACCCGAGCGGTGACCGACCAACCCGTCGAGGAAACCCCGGAGACTGTCACGACCGAACCCTCGGAACCGGACGTTGACGAGCAGGCGGAGGTGACCGAGGCAGAGGCCAGACTCGCCGAGACGACCGACCGGATCATGGACGAGTTGGCGTGGTTCGCCACCGAATACCCGAACGCGATCGAGGCGTACAAGGAGGCTGGCGACGAGGTCACGTCGGCGGTCAGTGAGGTCGGCGAGACGGTCCCGCTCACCGAGCAGGACGTGCGACGGCTCGACGGCGAGATCGACCGACCCCAGATGGATCAGGGGTGGCCCTGGAACATCTGGTGGGAGAAAGGCGAGAAGCGCTGGCGACGGATAGACGTCGACTGGCAGGAGCCGAGCGAGGACCAGTCGGACGAGACGCCGCTGGCCGCGTCGGACGTCGAGCGGCTACGAGACGAGACACAGGCGTTCGCAGACACCTTCGAAGCGGAGTTCGACCCCCACTTCACTGGTGGGAAGAAGGAACGGCAGTTCAGTAAAAACACGATCGACGTCATCAAGCGGTTCAACGACTTGGGTGACCGGGCGATGGTGGTCGCTGGCCTCGTTCGACTGTTCGAGCATTACGAGGCCGTTGTCAGCGCGGCGTATGTCCAAAAGAACCTCTCCAATGACCCGATACAGAATCGGTTGGCCGACTATATGGTTTCAGACGCTGATACGATCCCTGCTCCGCCGCTTTTCGAGGTCGAGTACCACCAGGGCCAACTCGGTCACACGGCGTTTGTTAACCAGCAGTCAGTAGGCACTGAGCGAACTGAGGCACTGTATCAGGCCAAGCCGACAGCGACCATCGACGGATCGAATCTGGAATCCGGTCAGCTTCGATTGCAGGACGTCGTCGAAGAACTGGAGGTCGGCACGAGTCGGGTCGACAGGTGCTACTGTATCGTATCCGCGTGGGTAGACCTCGACGAGAAGTATTACAGCTCCGAACTCCCCTCACAATCGGTGTTCGTCCAACGGTACCGGGACGCCGACGCCGCTGGCACCGCGCACGAACGACTTCTTGATCGAGACGGCGTGTCCCGGATCGACGGGACCGAAATCGTGCTCGGCGACGGAGATGGCACGACGTGGGAACCAATCATCTTCCCGTTTCGGAGCGAATCCTGGTATGCGTTATCGAAACGAAGCGGGCGCAACCTGTTGATTGCGGCTGTCAGCCGACGGCCGTTCGAGCACCGGGACGGTGAATCTGAGGGCAGTTTACTTCAGCGGGTACTCGGGCTATCGTGGCTACGTTCCGCGCCCGACTTCGATTAGCACAAGATTCCTGAAGGCAGAGGTTTATTCTCTAAGGAATTAACAGGTTTTCTTATTTTCGTTATTACTGTTACCATCAGCCTTCCCCTTAATGACTTTACAGACTTTATTGCCTGCGTCATCTTCTGCTTCGAGTTGTATCTCGTACTGATTGTCGTAATCCCAATTACCTGAGGAAGTCTCCGTTTTGTCTAATCCAGAGAAGGTATCTTGCATTTCGTTGTCGTCTTTGTTGTATACGAATACCGTTACCGAGTCTGGACCGATATCCCCGTCTGGATCTGTAACGGTCCATTCTATCTCGTAGAGAGCTGAACTATACCACCCTATCTCAAAGCTATTGTCAGTCACGTCAAACGTTTCGATAATCGGCGGTTGACCATCTCCATCTCCATCGCCATCTCCACCACCACCACCGCCACCACCGCCGCCTGACGCTTGCACAGTCACGTCGAACGTCACTTCCTGCTCTGCAGGAACGCTGTCCGGGACGTCGTCTTGCTCGCTCGCGCTGAACACGATGTCCTTGTCGCCGGTGCTGCTCGGCTCGTAGGAAAACGAGACGCGGCCATCAGCGCTTGTCGTTTTCTTCACGTCATCGAACTCGCTGCTATCAGCATCCGAATCACCCTCGTCTAGTTCGACCGTCACGTCACTGAGTGGGTTGTTGTGCTCGTCCCGGGCCTCGATGACG
Source organism: Halorientalis brevis (assembly GCF_023077655.1). NCBI lineage: Archaea > Methanobacteriati > Methanobacteriota > Halobacteria > Halobacteriales > Haloarculaceae > Halorientalis > Halorientalis brevis. The sequence goes on from NZ_JALLGV010000004.1 coordinate 102,354, forward strand.
AGTTCCTGGGTGTTGCCCTCCGTCACCGAGGATCCGTCGCCTTCGACGTCAGTTACGTACGCCAGTTCCCGCTCCGGAATGCCGTTTCCAACCCCGACGTTCGCCATCCTGAGATTGTAATTCGTGTCGGGTTCCAGTTCGAGAGTGATATCGTAGGGAGAGTCGTCCCCCGTATCGCTGATGTCGGAAATATACTTGTCCGGAGCCGTGCCGTCGGGATCGTACTCCGCTTCGAGTATCGATTCCCAGGTCGCTTCCGGGAACTGTGATTTGAACGTGAGTTCGACGTTACCGGAACCTGTGTCCGTTACCTGAATGGTTCTGTCCGAGGAGCTAACCGGTTCGACGTCGACGCTCACGGTGTCCGAGGCTGCTCGGTCGAGTTTCCCATCGAGCGTGATGACCGTGATGTCTTTGCCGTCGATCAGCGTCTGTCCGGTGACGGGACGATTGCCATCCCGGAACCGGTTGAACAGGACCGAATGCTCGTAGACGCTCACTGGCGCACCCTGATAGACGTTGTACGAGGGATCGTAGACGAGAATCCCAGTGTTGAACGACCGGTCGCCGTTCCAGAAGTCGTCCGTTTCCTCGTCGGTCGCCCTGATATTCGAGAAATCGAACGACGCGCTGTCCGTTTCGTCGGTCCACTGCGTCCGGAGCGATCCCGAAACCGGGCCGGGATTGCGCGCGACCAGTCGGCTGGGGTACCTGGTGCCGAGCGCCACTGACACCGACTTGGAACTGCTCGCGCCCGGCATCGACACGATCGCGTTGCGCACCTCCTGGAGCTGGCCCTGGACGCGCTGATTGTGGTTGAACTCGACGTTCTCGTTCTGGTTCGGGACGACGAACGCCTGGTACGTGCTGAAACTGATGACGAGAATACCAAACAGCAGGACGGCGCCGATCTGAATGGCCTGTGCCCTGTCGTCGTCCCGGAGTTGCATTTCACTGCGATTTGGGTACCCGGACTGATATAAATAGCGGACGGGTCACCCACAGAGGGGCAGCGCTGCCGCTGCGGGAGTGACGCGCATCGGAGAAACGAACGCGCCAGCGCTTACTCGCCCTCTTCGTCCTCTTCGACGACCTCCGGATCGCTCATCGCGGTCTGGAGGCTGTCTAGCCCGTTGACCCACTCGGCGACGAGGCCGAACTCCAGGTCCTCTGCCAGTTCCATCGACAGTTCCTGCCCGTCGATGATGCGCGTCCCTGCCTGGGCACAGTACCCCAGCGCCGCGTCGAGGTCTTCCTCGGCTTCCGCGTCCGCGGCGGCGCGGACGTACTCCTCGATGGTGCCGTCCTCTGCGACGCCGCCCGCGATGTACTCCTCGGCCGCGTAGAACACGCAGACCAGGGAGGTCTGGACGCCGTCGACGAGCATCAGTTTCTCCTCGTCGTCGAGGGTGACCTCCGCGAGGACGATGTCGCGGACGTCCGCGAGCTCGTCAACGGCCTCGTCTTCCTCCAGGTGGCCGTCGTCGTAGGCCGTGATGATCTTGGCGACCGCGATCGCGGTGTCGTCCTGGAGGTTCAACAGGAGGCGCGCCGAATCCTCGTCTTCCGGATCGATGTCTTCTTCGTCGATCCTGTCGATCCAGTTCTGCCAACGCTCTTCCGTGTAGTACGCACCCGGCGGTTCACTCATACCTCGCCCTATACACAGCCGGGAATATAAACACCCTGAGCTACGACCGCCAGCGACGAAGACCTGTCACCGCGACTCAATACCATCCTAACAGGTTCGTCCCGCCCCGCCGATCGCCTACTCGTCGAGGACCGCGTACTGGCGCACGAGCCCACACTCCGGGCACAGCACGGTCACGACCCGCTTGCGTTCGTGGAGTCCGAGCTGCCCTAACAGCCCTTCGCGACGCTCTTCAGTGCGCACGTACGGTGCCTGGTACTCCTCGAGGCCCGCTTTCATCCCGTACTGGACCTGTCGCATGGCCACGCCGCAGTCGGGGCAGTCGACGTCCATGCCCGGCGTTCGGTCCCGCGAGAAATCAGTGGTTCGGCCCTGGCGATCAGGAATCGAGCGTTGCCTCGGTGTCGATGTCGTACACGCGCGAGGGGGTCTCCACGTGTGCGTTCCGGACGGCGTCGTCGTAGCCCTCCTGCAGGAGCCAGCGCACGCGCCGTGGCACGGTCTTGGGACCGAGCACCGCGCCCGGGCGGTCGGGATCGTCGATGAAGTCCGTCTCCATCAGGAACGGCTCGCCCGCCTGGGCCGCGACTTCCAGTTCGTCCTTGTTGCTGAGAACGCTCGGGGTGGGGCCTTCGACGTGGCCGCCCGAGTAGTGTTTGACGACGCGCTCGCGCGGGAGCCCGCGGTCCTCGGCCCACTCGGCGACCTGACGGAAGTCCTCGCCGCCCTCCGTGTGGAGCTGGACGGCACAGCCCGCCTCGGCGCCCAACTCGAAGGCGTGTTTCATCACGTCGTTCGAGGCGTCCCAGCTCTCGTCGCTCACCTCGTAGTGGGGGCGGCCGGACTTGAGCGCCAGCGCAGGCCCGTCGGCGACGTACTCGGCGGCGACGTCGAGGCCGGCCTGCATCAGATCGCGTGCTTCCGCAGGGTCGTACCCGCGGTCTTCCAGCTGAGAGATGAGCGCCGGGTGGACGCCGAGAACGGGCCAGGCGCGCCCGTCCAGCACGTCGGTGGCGTCCGCAGCCGCCTCGACGGTGAGGTCGAACACCTCGCGGAAGTCCTCGGGGGCGTCGACGTCGACCCCGAGCGACCACGAGGGCTTGTTCAGCACGAGGAGGTGCGTGCCGCCGTGGTCGGCGAACTCCTCGACGGCCTCGGTGTTCCGGCCGTTCACCGGATCGAGGTGGAGGTGGTCGTCCAGCACCGGCGTGTCGAGTTCGTCCATGTCCGTACGCGGGCCTGCCGTCGCCAAAAGCGGTTCGTCTCACCACCCGGCCTGCGCAACGGCTTTGTGGATTCCCCCTGAGGTCCCGCACGATGGCCGAGGCCTCTGCGTTCGACGTCGGCGTCATCTTGGTGGCGACGCTCGCGGTCTGGAAGGGGAGCGACTGGCTCGAAGGCGCCAGCGATCAGCTCTCGACGTACTACGGCCTCCCGCTGGTCGTCCAGGGCGCGATCGTCGCCGCGGTCGGTTCGAGTTTCCCCGAACTCGCGTCGGTCGTGTTCGCCGCCGTGTTCGCCGGCTCGCTCGAACTCGGCGTCGGCGCGATCGTCGGCTCCGCGATCTTCAACATCCTGGTGATCCCGGCGCTGGCCGGCATCCTGACCGAGGACGACATCGAGTCCAACCGCACGCTCGTCTACAAGGAAGCGCAGTTCTACATGCTCGCGGTCTCGGTGTTGGTCATCACGTTCGCGCTCGCGGTCATCTACTATCCCGACCCGAACGCCACCAGCGACCTCGTCGGCCTCGTGACGCGCCCGCTCGCCATCATTCCGCTGGGGCTGTACGGCCTCTACATCTTCATCCAGATTCAGGACACGGGCGACTACGAGGCCGAGGAACCCCCGGCCGACCTCGACGTGAAAACGCAGTGGGGCTACCTCCTGGCGGGCCTGGTCGTCATCCTGGTGGCCGTCGAGCGCCTCGTTCACTCCGTCGACCTCATCGGGCAGTCGCTGGGCGTCCCGGGGTTCATCATGGGCGTGACGATCCTGGCGGCGGCGACGAGCATGCCGGACGCCCTGGTGAGCGTCCGGCAGGCGCGCGACGAGCGCGGCGTCGCGTCGCTGGCAAACGTCCTGGGCTCGAACACGTTCGACCTCCTCGTCGCGATCCCCGTCGGCGTCCTCATCGTCGGCCAGTCGCCCATCGACTTCGCCATGGCCGTCCCGATGTTCGGGGTGCTGACCGCCGCAACCATCCTCCTCTTTACCGTCATGCGGACCGACCTCTCGCTGACGGACGGCGAGTCCGCCCTCCTGCTCGTCGCCTACGTGGTGTTCATCGCCTGGGTCATCGCCGAGAGCACGACCACGGTCGTCGACTTCCTCCCGAACTGACGCGGTGGTGGGCGGTGAGTTCGTGTATGGACTTTTACTATCCGGTCGTGAGAACGCCGACACGTGACCAGCGTGAACGCGATCCTCGTCGGCAGTATCGCCGTGGTCGTCGGAGTGGGTGCGCTCGTCCAGGCGCGCGCGCCGTACGGCCGATTCAAGACGATTGCCCAGTTGCTGACCACGACCGAGCAGAAACTCGCGCCGGGCGCGGAGACGATCGTCCGCAGGCGGACGCGCGTGCGGGACCAGGCGACGCCGGAGCGGACGCCCCCCGAGCCGATCGACGGGGCCGCGCCCGCACTCTGGGCCTGGCGGGTCCGCCGGAAGCGAGACGACGACGCAGCCGACGGGAGCCGCTGGACCACCGTCGAGAGCGGGCTCGCCGTCGGCGACTTCGAGTTTACTGACGAGTGGGGACCGGTCAGGTTCGACGAGTCGTGGGTCAGCACCGACCTGGCGGAGTCGCTCGAACGGATAGACGACCCCTTCGAGGCGTCGGACCTCGAACTCGGCACCCCGGACGTCGATCGACCGCTCGGCGAGCCCGGTCTGCTCACTCGGCTCTCGGAGCACCTCGGTCTGACGGGCGAGGACGGACTCCTCGCGGGGCTGGAACTCGGTCGCCGCCTCGGCCTCGAATCGGAGACGCCGGACCGGTACCAGGCCACCATCGTCCGTGACGGCGAGAGACTCCTGCTCCGCGGCGAGATCGCGCGCACTGACGACGGACTCGTCGTTCGCGACACGACGGAGATGCCGCTCGTGGTGGCAAACGGTGCGCTCGAAGACGGGGGCCGACGCCTGCAGTTCAGAGCACGTACGCAAGCGGTCGCCGGGGCCGCGTTGGTGCTCCTCGGCGGTGCGGTCGCCGCTGGTCTGTTTCTCTGAGGGTCGCCGTCACTCCAGCGTGACGGCGTCGTGGGCTGCGGTCCGGAGGGCGTCGGAGCGGCCGTATTCACCGGGCGCGATCGCGAACGTTCGGACGTTGCGTCGGGCGGCCGCCTCGACGACCGGTTTGAAGTCTGTGTCGCGCGAGGCGATGGCCAGCACGTCGATGGCGTCTTCGGCGACGAGCGCGGTCGCATCGACGGCGAGTTTCACGTCCACGTCGCCGCTGGTCGTGACGACCTCGAACCCGTTGGCTTCGGCCGCCTGGATCAGCCCCGGCGAGGCGTGTTCGTCGAGATACAGCCGCGTGACGACGAGGTGGCCCCTGGTTTCGGCGGCGTCGCGAACGTCCGAGAGATCGACGTCGAACTCGGAGCGCAGGACGTTCGGTCCGTCGACGAACAGTCCGACGCGCACGGCTTCGCTCCCATCGAGTAACCGGCCCAGCAGTCCCATATCCTCGCATACGTGGCGGTTGATAAATGACTGGCCGTTTCGGTCGGCGCCGGGAACCCCAGTGGGTACAGCTGCGGGCGGTATTCCGATCGAGTTGCTCGTCGGCGAGCGCCAGATCCTCCGCCAGGAGAAAAGTGCCATCATTGACGCGTCGCGGAACGGCGTCCTCAGCGACGCCGTCGGCGAACGCCTGCTCGAAGAGGTGAACCTCAACCTCGACTACGTCCGTGACGGCATGAGTACCGTCGAAGGCGAACGGGAGGGGTACCAGGAGTTCTGGCGACAGCGAGCGGCCGAACTGGACGTCTACGAACAGTCGACGCCCGTCGAGGGTCCGGAGGAACCCGAGACGACGGTCGACAACGAACGCCCCGACACGCAGCCGACGTAGGGACGCCGGTAACCGGGTGACGGGAGCCGGGTTGATATATAAACACCTTCGGAAGCCAAGCAGGGGTAGTATATGGGTTCGAATGAAAAGGCAGGATTGAGATGAACGCCGATTTATTAGGGCAACAAGCTGGCACGACACTGACTGGTCGCGCTCGGTGCTCGTCTGGAATCTGGACGGGGACGCACGGATGGGGTCGCAGCCGCAGGACTGTTAGATCCTGACATGATGGACGCGAGCTACCGCGTGGCTGGACAGCGCGGAGTGAACGATGAGCAGGGGCCCGAACGGCGGAGCACCTCACCGAGAGGATCCCTCGGACGGCCGGCACGGGACGTCTCGCGGCCAGTGGACGCCGAGGCGGGGACATGAGCGTCATCGCAAGCGTCCGCCTCTCCGCGTCGGATTTCGCGCTCGGCCGGGCATTCCAGGCGGTTCCGGACGCGACGCTTAGCGTCGAGTCGATCGTCCCGATCTCCTCGACAGTGATGCCGTACGTCTGGGTCGAAACTGCCGAGACCGGCGCACTCATCGACGCGCTGGACGAAACCGAGTACGTCGAGCGCGTGACGGTCGTCGCCGAGATGGAGGCGAGACAGCTCCTCGACATCGAGTGGGACGACAGCCCAGACGATCTGATTCCGGTCCTGCTCGAAACGGACGCGATCGTCCTCGAAGCGTCGATGCGGGACGACGAGTGGACCTTCCGACTGCGGTTTCGCGAGTACGAAGCGCTCTCGACGTTCAGCCGCCGCTGTCGGGAGAAAGACATCCGGATCCAGTTACAGCAGTTGTACAGTCCGAGCAAGGCGACCGACGTGCCACAGTGCGATCTGACTCCCGAACAGCGGGAGGTGCTGCAGACCGCGATGGAACACGGCTACTTCGAGGTCCCGCGAGCGGTGACGCTGGACGAACTCGGCGATCTGCTCGACATCTCCGACTCCGCTGCCTCACAGCGGCTCCGGCGCGGACTGGCAACGCTCCTCGAAGCGACGCTCAGCGAAACCACGAGCGACGCGTCCTGAGGCGTCAGGCACCAGAAGCGGACGGGGCCGACTGAACGGTGATCACGCCGTCGTCGCGTGCCGTCACGACCTGTCCAGCGAGTTCGAAGGTGACCGAAACGCTGCCGTCACCCGGGCCGGACGCCAGGAGCGATCCCAGTGCGTCGGCGTCCAGCACGTCGTTCAGGGGTTCGGACATCTCCAGCGGATCGATCTCGGCGGTCTCAGCGACGGCACGGACTACGGTACTCGTGAGCGAGTCCGGGTCTGATTGGTCCCAGGTCCGCCGGCTGCCGTCCTCTGGCCCCCCGTCCGTGACGATCGCTGGCTGCGCGTCCGACTCATCGTCGTCCACTTCGTTTCGGTCAGACCCCATACTCGCGCAAATAACGACCGCGATTATCAAAGTACGGCTTGTATCTCTCCCCGAGGGCGGCCGGCTTGGAGCCATCGCTCGGGCGCGAAGAGAGCCGGGAAAGGACGGTCCGTGCGATCCGCTTGGCGATGCGACGAATCCGGACGCCCGGCGACTCGTCACGAGAGGTCGGGAACGAGCGGCGCCTCGGCCTCGGCGTCGGTTGCGACGCCTCCCGCAGTCGTGATGCGACCGCCTCCGTCGGCCGCGTACGTGTCAGTTGCGAACTCTGGCACCATCGGGTCGATCTCGTCTCGTCGAGGCCGGGTCATGGTCAGTCTGGACGCGATGTCCTCACTCACTCGTCCGACGCCTACGCCCATAAACCTCATGATCGTTCATTATACAACGGGCGGGCGCCAGAGCCGCGGGAGCGTTGACGAACCGTGACCAACAGCGCTCGAAGCGACCCAGCGTTCGAGAAGAGCGTCCCCAGGCGGACGGACGGTCATCCCGTCAGCCGGTACGGTCCGCTCGTCGCCGGATGCGGTCGGCTGCCGATCGGCAGTCGAGACCGACAGTGCACGCTATTCGAGTCGTTCGACCGCTCCAGCGACGGTCAGCGGCGGGTCCGACTCGTCGAGCCGGGAGAACAGCTCGACCACCTGCGGCGGGACGAGATCGCACCGTTCGAGGAGCCCGGTGTCGGTCAGGACCGCACGGGCCGGTCCGTCCCGGACGATGGTCCCGTCGGTGTCGAGCAGCACCACCCTATCGGCGACGTGGGGGGCGAGTTCGGTGTCGGGCGTCGAGACGACGAGGGTCACGCCCTCGGCGGCGAGTTCGTCGAGCAGGTCGAGAATGGCCCGACGATTGGCCGCGTCGACGTTGCTCACGGGCTCGTCGAGGAGGAGGACGTCCGGCTCCGTCGCCAGCGCGCTGGCCAGCGCCGCTCGTCGCTTCTCGCCGCCGCTCAGCCGGAACGGCGGCTTGTCGAGCAGCCCTTCGAGGCCCAATCGGTCCGCGAGGCGGTCGACTCGCTCGTCGGCTTCGGCGGGCGGCACGTCGAGCTGGGCGGGACCGTACTCGACGTCCTCGCGAACGGTGGGATTGAACAGGTAGTCCGCGGGGTTCTGCGTACAGACGCTGACGCGGTCGCGGACCTCGCCTGGAGGCTGATCGGTGCCGAAGTACCGGACTGTACCGCCGTCGGGATCGAGCAGCCCGCCGAGCAACTGGAGCAGCGTGCTCTTGCCCGCGCCGTTCGGCCCCAGGAGCGCCACCCGGTCGCCGCGTTCGATCGCGAGATCGACGCCGTCGAGCGCGAGCGTGCCATCAGGGTACGCGTACCTGACCTCGGACGCCTCGATCACGCTCACAGCACCACCGCCACGACGGCGACCGCGACCAGCGCCGCGAACGCGGCGTCAGCCCGACCGAGTGACTGCGTCCGATCGTAGTGAGTCAGCTGCGTGCCGCCCCGGGCGCGTGCGGCCCGCTGGACGCGCTCGCCACGCTCGATGCTCCGCAGGAGGAAGGTCCCGGTGAAGTTCCCCGAGTCCCGCCACGTCTTCCGGATCCCACGGGCTCGGATGGTGCGGCTCTCGCGTGCGCGAACCATCCGTTCGAGTTCCGCGAAGAAGACCAGCAGATAGCGGTACGTGATCGCCAGCAGCGTCACGGCGACGCCGGGCGCGCGGAGCCGGCGAAGTCCCGCCAGCAGGTCCGTAAATCGCGTGGTCAGCAGCACGAGCGAGAGGAAACCGACGCAGGCCGCGACCCGAACGACGAACAGGACGACGTAGCTCACGCCGGGTTCCGAGAATGGCGTCCCGCCCAGTGCCGGGCCGTCCATCAGGACGGCCTGGGGAGCCACGACGAGGAACGCGAACGCCGGCGGGGCGCTCACCCGCCCGAAGAACGCTCTCGCGGGCACCCGCGACGCGAGCGCGAGCAGCCACGCGAGGCCGCCGAGTGCGGCCGCCGCCGCGAGCGCATCCCTGGTCGCCGCGAGGGCGACGAGCGCGACGAGACCGACCAGCTTCACCGACGGGGCAACGGCCTGGAGGAACCCGTCGCGGTCGGGCGTCTGTTCGGCCAGGAGAAACCAGCGCGCTTTCCCCGCGAGGTTGCCGACCGTGCGGGCGAACAGGTCACTCCGCGTCATGTGTCTGGCCGACGAGTCGACCCAGTCCAGTCGCGACGACCAGCGTGACCGCTGTCCCGACGACGGCCGAGAGGAACGTCCCACTCACTGACCCGAGCCCGGGCACGCTGTAATCGGGCAGGACGCCGGTGTGGACAGGGTCCGCGTCGTCGGCTGCCCCCGTCTCTTCGGCGGCGTTTTCGAGCGGTTCGGCGTACCCGACCTGGCCGGCGGCCCACCCGAACACCGGAGCGAGGACGACGAGGACCAGCAGGACGAGGGCGGCGCGACTGCGCCAGCCGTCGAGATCAGCGCGGGTCATCAGACGCTCACCTCCGGGTCAGCGCCGGGGCGGAGGTCCGGACGCGCGTCGGCGAGGTAGCGGTAGACGACCGCCGTGATCGCACCCTCGACGAGGCCGAGCAGAAGGTGGCCGACGCCCATGATGGCGACCGTCGTCGTCAGTTCGTAGGCGAACGCCGAGGAGAGGCCGAGCTGGACGCCGGCCGTGACGGCAGCGGCGGTGATGCTGAGCCAGCCGGCGACGAACGCCGCCCGAACGTCGCCCACCGGCGAGAGCACCCGATAGACGGCGTACCCGACGTACACCTGGACGATGGCCATGTTGAACACGTTCGCGCCGAGGACGACGACGCCGCCGTCGCCGAACACGAGGCTCTGGATGACGACCACCGTGGCGACACAGAGCGCGCCCAGATGCGGGCCGAGCAGGATGGCGCTGAACGCGCCACCGACGAAGTGAGCACTGGTGCCGCCGGGGATCGGCCAGTTGAGCATCTGCGCTGCGAAGACGCCGGCGGCGACGACGCCGAGCAGGGGCGCCCGCGCGTCGGTTAGCTCGTCACCGCCACGGCGAGCAGCGACGGCGAGGACCACCACCGACGCGACGGCGAGCGCCACCGCGAGCGGCAGGTCCACGTATCCATCGGGAATGTGCATATGTTCACTGACCGACCGGCGCAAATAATACTTTCTCCTTCGCCAGTATTACTGGTCGACGGGGCGCCGGAAAGAAGCGTGAGCCAACCCCTATAGGGACCGGTTTCCTACGCGACGCCATGAGCGACGACATCGACCGGATCAGTCTGACGCTGCCGCCGGACATGGTCGAGCGTCTCGACGGTATCGTCGGCGACTGGGAGTACGCGAGTCGGTCGGAGGCGATTCGGGACGCCCTCCGCGATTTCTTCGCCGCCTACGAGTGGGAGGAAGGGACCCACGAGCGCCACCACGGGACCATCGTCATCGTCCACGACCACCACGAGGACGGCATCGCGGACGCCCTCCAGAACATCCAACACGAGATGGCCGACATCATCACCTCCGTCCAGCACATCCACCTCTCCCACGACACCTGCATGGAGACGCTGGTCGTCGAGGGTCCCGGCGACGCGATCAGCGAACTGGCGAACCGGCTCCGGGCGCAGAGCGGCGTCCAGCAGGTCAAGGTCGTCGTCGTCGACGAGTGACCGCTCGATGTTAACCCGGTGCTGCTTCTTCCCACCGTGGCTATGCGCCGACGTGAGCAAAGTTTATCACCGAGTGGTATTCACTAGTTGTCCATGTCTCGGACCCAGCTAGCGCGTGCACGTGACGGCGAGATAACCGACGCGATGGAGCGAGTCGCCGAGCGGGAGAACCGCGATCCGGCGTTCGTCCGCGAGCAAGTCGCTGCGGGGCAGGCCGTCATTCCGGCGAACCACGACCACGCGGCGCTGGACCCGATGATTATCGGGCGCGAGTTCGCGACCAAGGTCAACGCCAACATCGGCAACAGCGAGACGACCAGCGATCTCGACGGCGAGCTTCGGAAGCTCCACACTGCCGTCCACTACGGCGCGGACACGGTGATGGACCTCTCGACCGGGGACGACTTAGACGAGATCCGCCGGGCGAACGTCGAACACTCGCCCGTGCCGATCGGGACCGTCCCCATCTACGAGGCCGTCAAACGCGCCGGCGGCGCGGCCGAGTTGACCCACGAACTCCTGCTGGACGTCATCGAGAAGCAGGCCGAACAGGGCGTCGACTACATGACGATCCACGCCGGAGTGCGCATGGAACACCTCCCGCTGACCGACGGCCGGACGACGGGCATAGTCTCCCGCGGCGGTTCGATCCTCGCCCAGTGGATGGAGGAAAACGGGATGCAGAACCCCCTCTACGCGAAGTTCGAGGAGATCTGCGAAATCTTCCGCGAGCACGACGTGACCGTTAGCCTCGGCGACGGGCTGCGCCCGGGCTGTCTCGCCGACGCCGGCGACGAGGCGCAGTTTGCGGAACTGGAGACCCTCGGCGAGTTGACTCGGGTGGCCTGGGACCGCGACGTGCAGGTGATGGTCGAAGGCCCGGGCCACGTTCCCCTCGACGACGTGGCCGACAACGTCGAACGCCAGCAGGAGGTCTGTGACGGAGCGCCGTTCTACCTGCTCGGGCCGCTGGTGACCGACGTCGCGCCGGGGTACGACCACATCACGAGCGCCATCGGCGCGACCGAGGCCGCCAGAGCCGGCGCGGCGATGCTCTGTTACGTCACGCCCAAGGAGCACCTGGGTCTCCCCGAGGCAGAAGACGTGCGCGACGGCCTCGCGGCGTATCGGATCGCGGCCCACGCGGGCGACGTGGCCGCCGGCCTGCCGGGCGCTCGCGACTGGGACGACGCGCTCTCGGCGGCCCGCTACGACTTCGACTGGCGCCGGCAGTTCGACCTCGCGCTCGATCCCGAGCGCGCGCGAGCGTACCACGATCAGACCCTGCCCGGCGACAACTACAAGGAAGCGCGCTTCTGCTCGATGTGCGGCGTGGAGTTCTGCTCGATGCGCATCGACCAGGACGCCCGCGACGTGGCCGACGGCGAGATGGACGCCATCGACGGGGCGACGGACCTGGAGTCCTCGGCGGCCGCCGAGGTGAACCTCCCGCCGACCGGTACCCACGACATGAGCCGCGTTCCCGACCTGCCCGAGGCGGTGAGCCCCGACCACGACCACGCGACCGAGTCGGGCGAAGCAGACGACTAGCCGCTCGCACCGAACCGGCTCGAATCCGCGTCTCCGTGCCGACGCACGCGTTCCGGCGCCCGACCGCCCATCGGCCCCTCTTTCTCCCGCCATCTGCTCGACTGTCCACTTCCAGCCGCTAGAATCGTCGTTCCCACGACGAGTGCGCATTTGGCCTGGGGAATATTGACCTATATTAGGTAGACTAGGACGTATGCCCACTAAGCTTTTGTAACAGTAGACGTTCGTTACAGTCGATGAGCGTAGACAGGTCAAACGTCGATTCCGACTCACCGTTCGAACCGTCCGAAACGCCGCCGCTGCGTCTGAGTGCCAGTTACATGGGCTGTCGTCACTGTGAGGAAGGATCGCTCGTGTACGACGCCGACGCCGGCGGCTCACGCTGCCGAACGTGTGGGAAACTCGACTGACGGCTCGCACCCAACCATGAGCATCACCGACAAACTTCGAGGCCACCTGGACAGCACCCCGGCGTTCGCCTGTACGTACTGCGGGCTCACGTTCGAGCAGGACCGGCTCAACTGTCCGGCCTGCGGGTGCGACGTGCGCGACACTCGGTAGTTCGACGGCGAACCCACAGTGCCCGGTAGCGTCGGCGAGCAGTCGTCCCGACCAGTGCCCGAGCTAGCGGACGACGGAATCTACGAGGAGAGAAACGGCAGCGACCCCGTTCAGGACGAGGCGTTACTGCTCGAGAAGTTCGACTTCGTGGCCGTCGTTCGTCTTGGTGAACGCGTAGCGGTCGTCACAGCTCTCGGGATCGCGGTAGTCCTCGGCGTGGCGGGCCATCAGCGTGTCCCAGTCCTCGTGGAGGTCGTCTGCCCGGACCGCGAGGTGGCCCCAGGCGTCGCCCAGTTCGTAGCTCCGGCCGTCGTAGTTGTAGGTGAGTTCGACGGACATCTCCTCGGGGGCAGCGTCCTCGGGTTTGAGGAAGTACAGCGCGAAGTCGTCGAACTCCTCGCGGCGGAACAGGTCGTACTCCAGTTTGCGGGTGTACCAGCCGATAGCGGCGTCGGCGTCCTCGACGCGGACCATGGTGTGATCGAGGCTCCACTTGGCGCCGTGGTCGCGCTCGACGATCTCGATCTCGTGGCCGTCCGGGTCCGTCACGAAGGCGTAGCTCCCGCCGCAGGAGTCGGGGTCGCGGTAGTCCTCGACGCCCTGGTCCAGCAGTTCCTCGTAGGCGTCGTAGACGTCGTCACAGCGGACGGCGATGTGGCCCCAGGCGTCGCCCATGTCGTAGCTCCGGTCGTCGTGATTGTAGGTGAGTTCCAGCATCGCACCGTCATCGTGTTTGTCCGGCGGGGCGAGGTAGACGTTGGTGAACGTCTCGGCCTCCCACCGACCGTACTCCTCGTAGTCGAGGTAGGTCTTGTACCAGTCCAGGGACTCTTCGAGGTCCTCGACGCGCATCATCACGTGGTCGAGCGTCGCGTGCATACACGACGGCACGGGCGGCACGGCGAAAAGGCTAGTGACTCAGTCCGGCTGACGCTCGGTGACGGCCAGCACCCGACGGAAGGCGTCCCGATAGTACCACCAGACGACCGTCCAGAGCAGTAGCGTCCCGACCGGCACGCCGGTGTATCCCACGCGAGGGATGAATCCCCCAGCGAACGCGAGGTTGCTCGCGCCCGCCAGCGCGAGGAGAGCGGCCGTGACGCGGGCGTCCTCGCGCCAGACTACGCCCGAGAGCGCGCTCAGGATCGCCAGCACCACCAGCACCACGGCGATGCCCCACGCCACGAGATACTCCGGAAGGCCGTTCGTGTACCGCAGATAGTAGTCCCAGATCGCAGTGAACGAGGTCGGGTTCGGCGTGAACGAGCCGAACGGGAAGAAGATGGTAGGCGCCCTGCGGGAAAAGACGACGGTCAGGGGAGCGAGGACGAGGGCGGCGACGGCCAGGAGTCGGCGACGGGCGGCGGCCATCACTTCCGGGCCACGATGCGCAGGACGTCTTCGTCGGCGAGTTCGTGGTCCCGGCCGACCTGCTGTTCGTCGTGTTTGGCGCTCGGCCCGGTCACGCGGGCGAAGCGAAAGCGCTCGTCGAAGTTGCCGCCGATCTCCTTACAGACGTCGTCGACGGTGTCGCCCTTCCGGAGGATGACCGGTTCCTCGTAGTCGACGCCTCGTCCAGGTTTGTCCATGTAGATGCGGATGAGCCCGAGCGCCTCCCAGATTTCCTCTTTGAGCGAGTCGAGTCCTTTCTCCTCCTCGGCGCTGATGAAGATGGCCTCGTCGGGGTCGATGTCGTGTGAACGCAGGTTCTCGTTGACCGTCTCCAGGTAGTCCGGTTCGATGAGGTCGGCCTTGTTGACGGCGACGATCGAGGGGATGTACTCCCGGTTGTCCATGACGCCGTCGATGAGGCGGTCGAGGTCGACCTGCTCGCCGATCGTCACGTCGGCGTTGACGAACCCCTGGTCGCGGAGGACTTCCTTGATGGTCCCTTCGTCCAGGTCCAGATCGACGCTGCTGTTGACCGAGAGCCCGTCCTTGTGCTTGCGGCGGATCGAAACGCGAGGGGGCTCCTGGTCGAGGCGGATCTGATTCTTGTACAGTTCCTCGTGTAGGCGTTCGTACTGATCGATCTCGAACACGTCGAGCATGAACACGACCAGATCAGCAGTGCGAACGACCGACAGCACCGCCTGGCCGTCGCCGCGGCCGCTGGCGGCGCCCTCGATGAGCCCCGGGACGTCGAGCATCTGGATGTTCGCACCGTTGTACTTGAGCATCCCCGGGAACACGTCGAGCGTCGTGAACTCGTAGGCGCCGGTCTCGCTGTCGGCGTTGGTGAGGGCGTTGAGGAGAGTGGACTTCCCGACGCTGGGAAAGCCCACGAGGGCGACGGTGGCGTCGCCGTGTTTCTCGACGGCGTAGCCGCCGCCACCGCCGGAGCCGGACTGTTGCTTTTCGAGTTGCTCTTTCTTCTGTGCGAGCTTTGACTTCAGCCGGCCGATGTGGGCCTCTGTCGACTTGTTGTAGGGAGTCTCGGCGATCTCGTCTTCGATCTCCTGGATTTCCTCCTCGAGCCCCATCGTTTCTCCTTCGGCCATCGGTACTCAAAAGCGCTTTCGTTGGGCCTCGTTCCCACGGCCGGTCCCCAGCAGTGTGTAACCTGCCATAGAGTTATCAGTCAGTGGCCAGCAATTGTGCATATCTGATGCGTCGCACAGGCTCACAGACGAGGTCGAAGCATGTCAGTCATGTAGACAAAGCGGACAACTGTCGCGAGACACTGCGTCGGAGGTGCCAGTGAGCAGTCACGGCGAGCGGTCACCCGAGGCTTCACTCGGCCTGCTCGACGCGACCATGATCGGCATGGGCGCGATGATCGGTGCCGGCATCTTCGTTCTCACGGGACTGGCGGCCAAGACCGCCGGCCCGGCAGCCATCCTGGTGTTCGCGCTCAACGGCGTGGTCACCACGTTCACCGGCCTGTCTTACGCCGAGTTAGCGAGCGCCATCCCCAGGAGCGGGGGCGGCTACGCCTTCGTCAACGAGGTGTTCGGCGACCTCGTGTCGTTCCTGATGGGGTGGATGCTCTGGTTCGCGTACATGATCGCCGGCGCGCTGTACGCGCTGGGCTTTGCCCCGAACTTCCTGGAACTGCTCCACATCTACTTTCAGGGCGGCGTGCCGGCCCCCGAACACGCGGCGACGGTGATCATCACCGGGCTGGCGCTGGGCGCTGTCGCACTGCTCGTGCTCCTGAACGCGCTCTCGACGGCAGCCAGCGGGAGCGTGGAGACGGTCTTCACGCTCATCAAGGTGGCCATTCTGGTGGTGTTCGTCGGCTTCGGGTTCACCGCCGCCCGGTTCTCCGGCGCGGAGTTCCAGCCCATGTTTCCGGCGGGCCACACGCCCATCGATCTCCTCCCGGCGATGGGGCTGACGTTCATTGCCTTCGAAGGATACGACCTCATCACCACAGTGACGGAGGAGGTCAAGAACCCGCGGAAGAACATCCCGCGGGCGATCTTCATCAGTCTCCTCGCGACAGTCATCGTCTACTTCGCGGTCGTGATCGTCGCCATCGGGACGCTCGGAGCGGAGGAACTCGGCGCGGCGGGCGAGACCGGTATCGCCGAAGCCGCGAAGTCGTTCATGCCGTCGATTCCGGTTCTCGGTGGCGGTGAGGCGCTCATCATCTTCGGGGCCGTGTTCTCGACGCTGACGGCGCTCAACGCGGTCGTCATCGCGTCGAGCCGCGTCGCGTTCTCGATGGGACGGGAAGGCCAGTTGCTCCCGCGGTTCGGCCAGATCCACTACAAGTACGGGACGCCCGCGGTCGCCATCCTGGCGAGCGCGGTCGTCATGGTGCTCTCGGTGCTGTTCATCCCTATTCGGCAGGTCGGCAACCTCTCCAGCCTGTTCTTCCTGCTGTCGTTCGTCGTGGTGAACGCGAGCGTCATCCGCCTGCGCCGGGAGCGCCCGAACATGACTCGGCCATACGAGATGCCGTTCTATCCGGTGCCACCGGTGCTCGGCATCGTCCTCAACGTTCTGCTCGGCGTCTTCATCAGCTGGCAGACGTGGGCGCTGGGCGTCGTCTGGCTCGGCCTGGGCGTCGTGGTCCACTGGTCGCTCGAACGAGCCAAGGAGAGACGCGGCTCGGGCGCACCGAGCACCGAGGCGGACGCCAGCGGTACCGACATACAGATGCAACCGCAACAGGAGGACTAAGACATGACAACAGACCTTAACGTCGTGATCGCGGGCGGCGGGCGCGTCGGCCTACAGACAGCGCGGATTCTCACCGACCGCGGACACACGGTCCGCATCGTCGAGCGCGACAAGGAGTTGTGCGAGGAGTTGGCCGACGAGTACATCGCCACCGTCATCCAGGGCGACGCGTCGTACCCCGAGATCTTAGAGCAGGTCGACATCGAAAACCAGGACGTCATCGCCGCGCTCACCGGCGAGAGCGGGATGAACCTCGCCATCTGCATGGCGGCGACGGATCTCGCACCCGCAATACGGACCGTCGCGCGCGTGGAGAACGGCAGCGGCGACTCGTACAGACGTTTCGTCGACGCCATCTGCTTCCCGGAGCGAGCGGGTGCGCGGATCGCAGCGAACGAGATCGTCGGCAACGACGTCCAGACGCTGGCAGACGTCACCGGGA
This sequence comes from Halorientalis brevis, assembly GCF_023077655.1. Classification (NCBI taxonomy): domain Archaea; kingdom Methanobacteriati; phylum Methanobacteriota; class Halobacteria; order Halobacteriales; family Haloarculaceae; genus Halorientalis; species Halorientalis brevis. The sequence continues at coordinate 119,766 of NZ_JALLGV010000004.1, forward strand.
CGCTGGACATCATGCTCATCCGCGTCGAGGACGGCGCACCCGCCGCGGGCAAGCAGCTGTCCGACGTGCGGTTCCCGTCCGGCTCGTTGATCATCTCCGACGACGAGGGAGAACGCGTCGCCCGGCCGGACACGGTACTCAACGCGGGAAAGCAGTACGTCGTGGCGACCGAACCAGAGGTGGCCGACGAGGTCATGAACCTGCTGCGGGGCTGAGAAGCCGCTACGAAGCGAATCCAGTCGCTCGGAGTCGCTCGACCACGTCCGCGTTCTGGATGAACAGCGTCCCGAGGATACTCATCAGCAACACGTAGCCGACCGCGAAAGCGGGCACGACCGTTCCGAGCGTCGGACCGCCGACACTCGCGGCCAGCGCCGCGATCACCAGCGAGAACTCGCCGCGAGGCACCATCCCGAGACCGACCCGTAGCGAGCGCCGGCTATCGAGCCCGTACACGCGTCCCGAGAGGGCGCCGCTGACCAGTTTGCTCGCCGTCGTCAGGACGAGCGCGACCGCCAGCAGGTCCAGCACCCCGGCGAGTACCGTGATCTCCGTCGTGAGTCCGATGGAGAGGAAGAAGATGGCGGCGAACAGATCGCGCGCGGGGGCGACGACGTGTTCGATGCGCTCCGTGTGGTCCGTCTGGCTGAACGCCGTCCCGACGAAGAAGGCGGCGACGGCTTCGCTCACGCCGGTCGCCAGGGCCGCACCGGCGATGAGCGCGGTGACGCCGAAGACGCGCAGCAAGAACAGTTCGTCCGAATCGGTCCCGAAGAGCCGCTCGACGTACTCCGTGCCGTACCAGGCGACGGCGGTCAGCGTCCCCAGGAAGACGAAGGCGATGCCCACGGCAGTTCCGGCGTCGGCGAGCGTCCCCTCGCCGAGAGCGACGGCCGACAGCACGGCCAGATAGATGGCGATGAAGACGTCCTCGAAGACGAGCGTCCCGAGAATGGGACCGCTCTCGGGGTTGGCGACCCACCCCTCGTCGATGAGCGATTTCGTGATGACGGCGCTAGAAGAGATGTAGACGATGCCCGCCAGAAACAGCGTCTCGATGGGGGAGAACCCGAACGCGAGCGCGAGCGCGACGCCGACTCCGAAGTTCGCGACCAGATCGACGAACCCGATTTTGACGATGCGGGTGCGGTCCCGGAGCAACTGGGTGACGCTGAACTCCAGCCCCAGAAAGAAGAGGAGGAAGACGATCCCGAGTTCCGCCATGCCGGAGATGAGATCCCCGTCGGTGACCAGCGTCAGGGGCACGCTCCCGATGGCCGTCGGCTCGTTCGGACCGACCAGGATGCCCACGAGGATGTAGGCGGGGATCACCGACAGACCGATTCGATACGCCAGCGACCCCGCGACGGCGACCGCCGTGAAGGCGATGCCGATTTCAAGCAGCAGTTCACCGGCCATCGATGTCAGGCGCCCTCGGCGTCGTCGGTCGGCCCCTCACGGTCGCCCGACAGCAGGTCGGTGAGCGCCTGCAGTTCGTCGCGAGTCCCCATCGTCACCAGGATGTCGTCCGCCTCGATGGTGAACTCCGGGCCGGGGTTCGGCCTGGTCTGATCGCCCCGCTGGATCGCGATGACGGACGCGCCGGTGTGCTGTCTGATTTCCGCGTCGCGGAGCGTCTGTCCGGTGAGCGGCGAGTCCGCCGTGACGTCGAGCCACTCGATGATCGCGTCGCCGAGCGGCACCTGCACGTCGTCGAGTTCGACCGGCTGGAAGTACGCACCCTCCAGGATCGAACCGAGTTTCCGCGCCTGCTCGCCGGCCACCGTGAACAGCTTCTCGCTGTCGGCGTTCTCGTCCGGTCGCCGGTACACCTCGCGTTTCCCGTCGTGGTGGATGATAACGATGAGTCTCTCACCGTCGCCAGCGTCAAGTTCGAACTTCTTTCCGACGCCCGGGACCTCGGCCTCGTAGACGGTCATGATCGTAGTTGGGGTCGAGCCACCCAATAAATCCAGCCCACGGTGGGGTACCCGACAGGGAAGCACCCCGCTGTCTCACGCTCGGTCGGTTCAGCCGGGTGCCGACGAGACGCGGAGGTCGGCGACCGCGTCCTTGATTCGATTGGCCGTCCGCCGGGCGTGTGCAGCCGTCGGCGAAACGATCGCCGTCCGGTAGCGGAGCGTCGAGTACCGCTCGCCATCGTCGGTCCGATGCTCGCTGACAGTCGCAAGATGGAATCCGCGTGACGTCCGGTACTCGTACCCGCTGTTTGACTCGGTCGTCCGCAGTCCACTCACGGCGGCAGTGATTCGGTCGTGTGCCTCCCCAGGTGGAACGGCGAGCGTGACCACGTCGTAGTTCATACGGTGCCGTACGGTCGCAAAGGAAATAGACACTTGCCCCGACTGGCCGCTGCCCGTGGTATCAGACAGACAACATAGAATCCGTTTCGACACACCTATACGCCGAGCTGGCGTCGTTTCGGGTGATGCCCGACGCGGCGATGCTGCGCGACAGCACGCAAATCCTGCTCCCTGAGGCCGCCCTGGAGGGCCTCCGGGACGAGCTAGAGAGCCGATTCACGCTCACGATCCTCAAAGACGACGCACAGTATCGGATCGTCGGTAGTCCGGTCGAGATCAAGGAAGCGAGTCGGTTCCTCACGCGCAACGGGATTTCGGTCGAGTGACGGCGTCCCCGTCATATTTTCGTCTGGTGCACCGAGACAAACGATCCCACAGCCGCGCGTGACGGAGTCGCACGGAAAAGCGTCTGTTCGGTCGCAAAAGCAACCCTTAAAACTGCGCCCACGTGATAGCGGAGTATATGGCTGGAACCATTGAGGTACTCGTCCCTGGCGGGCAGGCCAATCCTGGCCCACCGCTCGGCCCGGAGCTGGGGCCGACGCCCGTCGACGTGCAGGCAGTTGTCGAACAGATCAACGACGAGACGGAAGCGTTCGACGGCACGGAAGTGCCCGTCACCGTCGAGTACGAGGACGACGGCTCCTTTACCATCGACGTCGGTGTGCCGCCGACGGCGGAGCTCATCAAGGACGAAGCCGGCTTCGACACCGGCAGCGGTGAGCCCCAGGAGGACTTCGTCGCCGACCTCAGCGTCGATCAGGTCAAACAGATCGCAGAGCAGAAGCAGACCGACCTGCTGGCCTACGACCTGAAAAACGCCGCGAAGGAAGTCGTCGGGACCTGCACCTCGCTCGGTGTCACCATCGAGGGGAACAACCCCCGCGAGTTCAAGGAACTCATCGACGAGGGCGAGTACGACGACCAGTTCGCCGCGGAAGCCTGACTGTCAGGCTCGTTTCTTCCCGTTCGCTCGCGATCACGGAGTGCACACAGCGTCGCCCGTGACGACGTCGCTCGGGGGAGTATCGGTTCGACGGCTTTAAGTTTCGCATCCGATTCCTCACACACAACAGGCGAATGCCTGTGACACGCCGTAGGAGCACTACGCGTACTACGGAGGTGGACAATGGCAGATCAGGACATAGAGCAAGCAGTAACTCGCGCACTCGAGGAGGCCCCGCCGCGGAATTTCCGCGAGACGGTCGACCTCGCGATCAACCTGCGCGACATTGACCTTAACGAACCGTCGAACCGCGTCGATACGGGCGTGGTCCTGCCGGCCGGAACCGGCCAGGAGACCAGTATCGTCGTCTTCGCGGAGGGCGAGACCGCCGTCCGTGCCGAAGACGCCGCCGACGACGTGCTCGACGGGGACGACCTCGAAGAACTGGGCGACGACGACGACGCGGCCAAGGACCTGGCCGACGCGACTGACTTCTTCATCGCAGAGCAGAGCATGATGCAGAACATCGGTCGCTATCTCGGGACCGTCCTCGGGCCGCGCGGGAAGATGCCGACCCCGCTCGACCCGGACGACGACGTCGTCGAAGTCGTCAACCGCATGAAAAACACCGTGCAGATTCGGAGCAAGGAGCGGCGGACGTTCCACACGCGCGTCGGCGCGGAGGACATGGACGCCGAAGACATCGCCGACAACGTCGACGTCATTCTCCGCCGACTGCACGCAGAACTAGAGAAGGGCCCGCTCAACATCGACACCGTGTTCGTCAAGACCACGATGGGCCCGGCAGTGGAGGTCGTCTGATATGAGCGCAGAACGCAAGACAGAGACCATCCCGCAGTGGAAAAAGGAAGAGGTCGACGACCTCGTCGAGACGCTCGGCGAGTACGACAGCGTCGGGATCGTCGACATCACCGGCATCCCGAGCCGCCAGCTGCAGAAGATGCGTGCCAACCTGCACGGCACCGCAGAGCTCCGCGTGAGCCGGAACACGCTCATGCACCGTGCGCTCGACGAGGTCCAGGACGGACTCGAAGACCTCGAACAGTACATCGGCGGGCAGGTCGGCCTCATCGGGACGAACGACAACCCGTTCGCCCTGTACAAGCAGCTCGAGGCCTCGAAGACGGCTGCCCCGATCAACGCCGGAGAGGTCGCCCCCAACGACATCGTCATTCCGGAGGGCGACACCGGCATGGACCCGGGCCAGTTCGTCGGTGAGCTCCAGGCCGTCGGCGCCGAAGCGCGCATCCAGGAAGGCTCCATCCAGGTGATGGCCGACTCGACGGTGCTGGAAGCGGGCGAGACGGTCGACGACCAGCTCGCGAACGTCCTCGGCGAACTCGGCATCGAGCCCAAGGAAGTCGGACTCGACCTCCGAGCAGTGTTCGCCGACGGCGTCCTCTTCGAGCCCGAAGAGCTCGAACTGGACGTCGAGGAGTACCAGGCGGACATCGAAGCAGCCGTTGCGGGTGCTCGCAACCTCTCGATCAACGCCGTCTACCCGACCGCGCAGACGGTCTCCGCGCTCCTGGGTAAAGGAGCGGGCGAGGCCAAGTCCGTCGGGCTCCAGGCCGCCATCGAGGACGAGGAACTCATGCCCGACCTCATCAGCAAAGCGGACGGGCAGGTGCGCGCCCTCGCGGCGCAGATCGACGACCCAGAGGCGCTCCCTGAGGAGCTCCAGGACGTCGACGCAGCTGCACCGGCCGCCGAGGAGGCGGGCGAGGAAGACGAATCGGCAGACGAAGACGACGCCGACGAGCCCGACGCAGACGAAGACGCCGGCGACGACGACGACGATGACGAGGACGCAGGCGATGCGATGGGCGCGATGTTCGGCTAACAACTAAATACCAAACCCACAACTACCAACCATGGAATACGTTTACGCAGCACTCATCCTGAACGAGACGGGCGCAGAGATCAACGAAGACAACCTGACGAACGTGCTCGACGCCGCAGAGGTCGACGTGGAGGAATCCCGCGTCAAGGCCCTCGTCGCGGCACTCGAGGACGTCGACATCGAGGAAGCCGTCGAACAGGCCGCAGCCGTGCCGGCTGGCGGCGCAGCTGCCCCCGCGGGCGGCGCAGCCGAGGGCGAACTCGAAGAGGGTGACGACGACGAGGCCGAGGAAGAAGCAGAAGCCGAAGCAGAAGACGACGGCGACGACGAGGACGACGAGGCCGACGGCGAGGGCCTCGGCGAACTCTTCGGCTAACGCAGCCACACCCTCAATTCTCCACTTTATTCACGCCGACGAGCAGCAGCGCTATCTTGCCGGGATCTTCTTGATCGAGTGAATCCCGACGCCGTTCGGATCGAGCGAGATGTCGAACTTCCGCCAGACGTCCTCGCCGGCTCGCGCCATCAGCTCGCGGAACTTCTCGACGGTCAACACGCGGTAGCGCTGCGTGCCGGCGCTCTCCCACGAGAATCGCAGGATGGCGTCGAACATCGCGGTCGTGAATCCGTACCCGCGGTCGGTGAGCGCACCGACGTCGGCGTGGGTTATCGTCACGGTCCCGTCGCGGTGGTTCAGGATGCGGCGCAGATCCAGCACCAGCCACATGTCTTCCCAGGAGGCGAACTTGTGGACGATCGGGACGAGATTGGAGAGGCTGTCGAAGAAGACGACGTCCCGGCCGACCTCCCGCTCGAAGAAGTCGTTGATCCGATCGAAGAACTCGCGGTAGCGACCCGCGTCGTGGCCGTTCAGCGGCGCCAGCGAGGTGTAGCCGTCGGCGAAGCTGGTGAACTCGATGCCGGCGAGTCCCGCCTCGACCCAGTCCTCGCCGAGCGTGTGCCGCAGTTCCTGTCGAAACCGGTCTTCGCTCATCGTGAGCGAGACGTAGTGGACCGTGTCGGGCTCAGTCATCTCGGCCGTCAGGCTGCCGTACTCCAGCTCGAACTGCTCAGCCCCGACTGCCAGGCGCCGTGCACCATCGCGGCCGTGTACAGGAAGGTTCGATGCCCGGCACCCGGGTCGCCGAGCGTCAGAATCGACTCGCCCGCCGTCACGCCGCCGCCGAGGAGGCGATCCAGGTCCGGCACTCCGATCGGGAATCGCACGTCTGCCATACCGTGACATCTCAGTCTCGACCCATGAAGATTGTCACGCCCGAAAGGAACCAGCGTGAGCCGCTTCACACCGGTCGAACCGACCGCTGTTGGCCGATCCGCGCCCAAATTATCAACTGTGAAACTCGAACGAGAGAGTTAAGCCAGCCTGGATGACAATCAGACACGTTCGGCGGCGCTCAGACCGATGCAGTTTCAATACACGCCCGTAACGGTTCCGCTCGCCCTCGCCGTCGTTCTGTGTGCGGTCAGTGCAGTGGTTGCGTGGCGACAGCGCGACGGCGAAGCCGAACTGTGGGCGGTGGTGATCCAGGTCGCGTTCGGACTGTGGGCGCTGTTCACGCTCTTGACGTTCGCCAGCGTCAGCTACGAGGCGAAACTGTACTGGTTCCTGCTGTTCATCCCGACGATTCCCCTCAGCGTCGTGGCGACGTTCTTCTTTACGCTGCACTTTTGCGGACGCGCCGAGTGGCTCACGCGAGGTCGACGCGCCCTCGTGTCGCTGTTTCCAGTCGCAGTTTTCGGCTTCAGCCTCACGAACGGAACGCACGGACTCGTCGTCGCGGACAGCTGGGTCGCGTCCGGAACGCTCCGGTACACGTGGGGCCCGGCGATGTACGCGACGATCGCCGGGTCGTACGCGATCTGTGCCACGTACACCGTCCTGCTGTTCCGGAAGCTCCTCCGGTCGAGAAACGTCTACAGAAAGCTCAGTTTCGTCATCTGGATGACGGCGATCCTCACCGTTCTGGCGACGGTCGCGTCGGTGACGCGAGTGAGCCCGTTTCCGCACTTCACCCTGCTCCCGCTGACGTATCTGGGAGTCGGGAGCCTTCTCCTGCTCGGGACCACGAGCGTCACGTTCGCTCGGCGGCTGCCGGTCGACCGTGCGCTCTCGCTGTTTCGGTCTCGACTTGACAGCACGATCCCGCTCGCTCGGGATTTCGTCATGCAGGAGGTCGACAATGGGATCGTCGTCCTGGACCCCGACGACAGGGTCGTCGACATCAACGCGACGGCGAAGTTCATGATCGGGACCGAACGGCCCATCGGCAAGCACCTCACGGACATCACGAGACTGAACCAGGTCCTCGACGGGGACGAACTCCTGCCGATCCTCCAGGGCGAGACGCCGGTCGAGACGGTTCACGATCAGATCTGGGTCGAAAGCGACAGCGGCATGCGCTGTTACGACGTGCGCATCTCGGCACTGACCGAGGGGGACGCTGCATCGACGGCCCACGTCATCCTCCTCCACGACATTACGGACCAGAAGGAACGCGAGGAGCAGCTCCAGCGACAGAAAGAGACGCTCGAGACGCAGAAGACGCAGCTCGAACACCAGAACGAACGCCTCGACGAGTTCGCGAGCATCGTCTCCCACGACCTCCGGAATCCGCTGTCCGTCGCCGCCGGCCGGACCGAACTGATGCTGGTCGACGCCGACGACACCGAGTCGGTGACGGTCGAGCGAGACCACCTCGTGGACGTACGGGACGCACACGAGCGGATGGCGAGCATCATCGACGACGCGTTGACGTTGGCGCGACAGGGGAAAGCGATCACCGACACCGAGCCGGTCCTCGTCGAAGCGGTCGCACGGACGGCCTGGGAGAACGTCTCGACTCGGACCGCAAGCCTGACGGTGACCTGTAATCGGACCGTCGAGGCCGACAGAGCCCGGTTGCTCACCGTCTTCGAGAACCTCTACCGCAATTCGCTGGAACACGGACTGGACGACGTGACGGTCACCGTCGGGAACGTCCAGCGAGAGGGCGAAACAGGGTTCTTCGTGGCAGACGACGGCCCGGGCATCCCGGACAGCGAGAAAGACGACGTGCTCGAACGCGGCTACACGACGAGTCCCGACGGGACCGGACTGGGACTCTCGATCGTCACCGACGTCGTCACCGCCCACGGCTGGTCGATCACGGTCACCGACAGCGTCGACGCGGGCGCGCGGTTCGAGATCACCGGTCTCGAACAGCCGGGGACCGAGACGCCAGCCGGCGACTGAGCGGCGCGAACGTTTTTATCCGAAACCGGGACCAGCTCCGCTCGATGGTGGGAACGGTCTTCGGCGTCCGGGTCGCAGTCGCGCCGGAAGCGACCGCGACGGCGCTGACGTTCGTGCTCGGCGGCATCGCACTGGGGACCGTCAGCGGCCTGATACCGGGCCTGCACGCCAACAACATGGCGCTCCTCCTTGCGGCGGGCGCGAACGCGATTCCGGGGCCGCCCCGGTACGTGGGGGCAGCGATGCTCGCGGCGGGGACGGTCCACACGTTCCTGGACGTAGTTCCGACCCTGGCGCTGGGGGTTCCCGATCCCGCGATGGCCGCCTCGGCCCTCCCGGGGCACGAACTCGTCCTGGCGGGCCGCGGTCGGGAAGCACTGCGGTTGTCGGCACTGGGGAGTGGGCTCGCAGTCGTGTTCGCGGTGCCGCTCGCGGTGCCCGTCACCGAGGCCGTGACAGCGATCTATCCGACGCTCCGCGACCACCTGTCGGCCGTGCTGGCCGGCGTCGCGGTCGTGCTCGTGACGACGGAATCGAGCTACCGGGCGACGGTCGGCGCCGCGCTCGCGCTGGTGGCAAGCGGTGTCCTGGGAATGGCGACGCTCGACCTGCAGTCAGGTGGACTCGCGGCTGGCGGGATGCTCGCCCCGCTCTTCGCGGGGTTGTTCGGCGCGCCCGTGCTGCTGGAGGCGATCGGAGGCGGTGGCGTCCCGACGCAAGACAATGCGACGGTCGCGCTCTCCCGATCGGCCGTCGGCGGGCTGGCGCTGGTGGGAACGCTGTCCGGTGCGATCGTCGGGTTCGTCCCCGGTGTCTCGAGCGCCATCGCGGCGACGGGGGCGCTCCTGGCAGTCCCGTATCGGTACGGCGCACGCGGGTTCGTGGTCACGACCAGCGGCGTGAACACGGCCAACGCCATCTTCGCGCTGTTCGCGCTCCAGGCGCTCGGGTCGCCGCGAACCGGCGTGTTGGTCGCCGTCGAGGAGGCGGGCGTCCCGCTCGCGCTCCCGCTCCTGCTCGCGAGCGTCGCGCTGGCGGCCATCGTTGGGTTCCTGCTGGTGCTGGCCCTCGGCGACCGCTATCTGCAGGTGGTCGGCCGCGTCGAGTACACCCGGCTGTCAGTGGCAGTCCTGGGACTGCTCGTCGTCCTGTCGTTCGTGCTTGCAGGAGCGCTCGGTGTCGCCGTCTTTGCCGTCGCGACGGTAGTGGGGTCGATCCCGCCGCGGTTCGGAGCGCGGCGGGCAACGCTGATGGGCGTTCTGCTGGTCCCGTTGTTGCTGAGTGGGTGAGCCCACGACAGGAAGCCGCGACTGACCAGGGAGAATGAACCCTCAGTGGATCGGTCACGGGGCTTCGGTCCGCTCGCGTCTCACCCGGGCAAAGCGATCGTCGGTTCGCAACCGAAACAGACGCACGGGTCAGACGCACGCGAGTCAGGAGTCAGCCGTCCGGCTGACGCGTCGAAAATCGAGGACCAGAGCACACGTAACAGAGACATGAACGGGGTGCAACATTTAACATAGAGTAGCAAGAATGGGTGAACACTAGAAAATATGACCATCAACCCACGTGATTACGACCTCGACGAACTTCGGAAGATGGCCCGCGGTCAGAGCGAGGGTCCACGAAGCCCGCCGGCGAGCGACGAAGACGACGGAGCAGAACCGCCCGAACTGGACGGCTGGGGAACACCCGAACCAGAACTCGGCGCTCCGGAGGGTCTCCTGCAGGAGCAGTTCGACTCCGATATTCACCGGGAACTGCTCCCCCTCGAAGCCGGCGAGGACGAGCTGGCGAAACCGTATCTCGACGCGCTGCCGGAGAACTACGCGGCCGAGATCGTCGTCTTCGAGTGGCTGGATTTCCTCCTGGAGGACTTCGGCTACCAGGGCGCCAACGAAGCACTGCAGTACTACGAGTCGGTCGGCTGGATCACAGAGGACATCCAGACGACGCTCAACGACTACCTGGTCGGGATCAACGAGCCCGACGCGAACACCGTTCAGGACGGCGACATCGACAGCCACAAGCTCAGTCTGGTGTACGTTGCGCGCCTCGTCTCGATGCTCTGACATACCGAAAAGTCGGGGACGGGGACGGGTTCTGCCGCTTTCTTTATCAATTTTGAAGACAAGGAGTAGATTATATATCAGAGCCGCGAGTAGCGACGGCCGTCATGAGCGAGGAAGCGGATGCGGACGACGACGAGGCGGCGACTGAGAGCGAAGACCCGGCCGAGACGGAGGCCGAGGAACGTGTCGAAGAAGAGACCGAAACCCAGGACGTCGAGGCGGACGCAGCGAGCGACGGACCGGTTCCGGTCGGTGTCAAGCTCGGGAGTACGCGGACGGTCATCGCGATCCCGGAAGAGTCGGGCGACGTACGCATCATTCGGACGCTGACCTGTCTGGCGACGTACGACGATCCGCTCACCGGCGAGGAACAGGTCCTCTACGGCGAGGAAGCTGCGACGCAGTACCCCGACCGGGTCCAGTTCATGCTCCGGTCCGGGCTGCCCGAGGACGACGACCGGGCAGAGCTGACGAAGAAGTTCTTCAACACGGTGCTCGAAGAGAACGACGTTCCGGAGGACAGCGTCGTCGTGTACGCGATCCCGACCATCGAGAACGAGCGCGGCCTGGACAACCTCGAAGCCGTCATCCAGGAGAGCGCCATCGGCCAGCGCACGGTCGAGAGCTACCCCGAGTCGCTCTGTGGCGCGATTCCGGCGATGGGCGACGGCCTGGAAGCCATCGGCGAGATCTTCGTGTCGGTCAACATGGGATCGACGAACCTGGAGGCAGCCGCGTACCGTCGCGGCGAGCAGCTCAACCCCTTCGCGACGGGTGCGGTCACCGGGAACGAGGTCGACCGGATGATCGCGAACAACGTCGAGGGCGAGACCCAGGGTCGCGTCAACATCGACACGACGACCGCGCGCGAGTACAAGGAACAGCACGCGGACTTCGTCGACTTCGAGCCGTTCACGGACATCATCCAGCAGCCGGGCGGCGGCGCCCACGAGTTCACCATCGAGCGTAGCGTCATGGACGCCTGCAACCAGTACCTGGACGACGCCGTCGACGAGATCGCCAACAGCTTCCTCCCGGAACTGGCCAACGACCACATCAAGGTCTACCAGCTCGCGCTCGACCAGCCCATCGTCCTCACGGGCGGGATGGCCTGCATCCCGGGCATCGTCGACGAGTTCGAGAACCGACTCAGCGAAGAGCTGAACCGCGACGTCGAGGCAGTGGCCGCCGACAATCCGGACCTCGGTGCGAGCGTCGGTGCCCAGCGCATCGCCGATCACCTGATCGGGAACTAAACGCTCGACTCGCCCGCCCAGGCACGGTGCCAGCGGACGACCCGCGGCGTCGACGTCTCGCTTTTCCGCCCAGCCGGATGCGCCACCGCACCCTCGTGGCGAGCGGCGGCCTCTCGACCACGCTCGGTAGTCGCCTCGCCTGCTTCCGTCGCTGTCCGTCGTAACTCGTCCGGCATGTCGATCTTGAGCCCTGACATTGTGAACTGCCAGACGGTTTCGGCAGCAATCACCTAAAACTCAGTCAGACGCGCGTCTGCACTCCGGCAGACGATGGCAGTGAGACCGGCGTCGTTCAGACGACGCGAGGTCGAAGAGATTCAAACTGAGCAACAGCTGGCCGCATGACTCATATGCAGTGAGTGACAGTACTCAGTACGAACCCGCCATGCTCGCTTCCCACGACGACGACGCAATCAGCGACGAGGAACTGCTCACAGGGACGGGCAGCGGTGGCGTATTCGCCAGTGGGTACCTGCGGGACAAACCGCTCATCGAGTACCTGGGGGAGTCAGAGCGGGTTTCTCACCTGCTATCGAACAAGAAAAAGGGCGTCCGCAGGGAGACAGACGACGACAGTACGGCGTTCACGCCGGGCGACGACTACCGGGCGATCGCCGCGGTGACGGACACGAGGGTGTTGTTCGTCGTCGGGGGCTGTGACGACGGTGACGAGATGTTCGGCGTCCCGTACACCGAGATCGAGGACGTCAAGACGAACCGGGGCGTGTTGAAAAAGAGCGTCGACGTGTGGACGACCAGCGGCGTCCGCTGGCGGTTCTACGTCCGCAGTAGCGTCGACCTCAGGTCGGCAGCGGAGTACCTGGAACGGGCGGCGGTCGTCTGGTCGCGCGTCGAGAGCCAGTTACAACACGCCCGGAAGCACATCGCCGCGATCAGCGACCACACGTCCGAGCGCGACCACGAGGCGGCACGCGAGGCGGCCAAGAACGCACGCGAGTACGTCGAAGAGGCCCAGCGAAAGGCCACGGAACTCACCGAGGACCGGGCGGACGCCATCTGGGAACGCATCCAGCTCACGGAGCAGCGTCTCGACGAGGGCGCCCTCAACATTCACGTCTCCCGCGCGAAAGCGGACGTGGCGTCGGCCGAGCGCCTGTGGCGCCAGGAGCAGTACAACGACGCGTACGACGCGTACCTGGCGGCGCGAAACCAGTACGAGCGAGCGTTAGACCTCGCCAGGGAACGCGATCTCTCGGTGGCCGACGACATCCGGGCGCGGGCAGACCAGGTGACCCAGAGCATCGATCGCCTGTCGAAGTCACCGCTCCAGCGCGCCGAGGAGACCTTCGAGGAGGCCACCGCCGCCACGGAGCTATCCACGAGAGTCGACCTGCTCGCGGACGCCCTGGAGAAGTACCAGTCCGCGCTGGTCCTGGACTGGGGCAACGACACGCAGCGGTTCGCCGGTGACAGCGACGAGATCCGCACGACGATCGAGGCGGTCGTCGACGAACTCGTGGGCGCGCGCCGAGAACTCGCCGACAAGCACTGGCGCGCTGGCAACTGGTACAGCGACGCCGGGCAGTTCGATCAGGCGCGCGAGGAACTCACGGCCGCGAGAGAACACGTCGACGCGGCACTGACAGTCGCCGAGGAACTCAAGCCCGGACTGACCGCCGAGTTGGCGGCCGCGAAGCGAGAGCTCGACGCAGACCTCGACCGCGTCGGAACCGACGACGCAGACGATGCCGCTCCGGACGACGACGAGACCGACGAGCCGTCGGTCCGCGACCGCGTCACCCGTCTCTGGACGGAACGAGACTGGGAGACCACTCACGATCGAGAGGGAGTGGTCGACGTCGTCGCAACCAGAGAGGCTCCGATCCCCGAGAAGCAGTTGCTGGTCGTCGAGGAGCGGTCACCGGACGGCGAGTGCGACCAGTCAGTCGTCGAGTCGGCAGTCGCAGTTCGCGACGCCGACGGCGACGCCGACGTGGTAGTCGTCGTCACGAACGGGTCGTTCACCGAGCGCGCCCGGTCGCTCGCCCGAGAGCACAACGTGAAGCTACTCGACGGGGAGCGCCTCGACGAAGCTCTCGACGCCGCGGGATTCGCGACGACGGACGTGTAGGCCGCGCCTCATCCGCATCACTTTCCTCCAGCGGTACGAACTCGATCGGCCTCCACGAATCGACCACGAGGCATCCCCGCGAGCCAGGCGACGTCGAACTCCACGGACGGTGAGAAACCGGGACCGACGACACTGTGCGCTGGCCCTACTCGAGCTCTTCGACCGCCGCGTCGGGCGCGTTGGCCTTGACGCTCCGGATCCCCTTCTTGGCGTTCGCCTTCGTCGTGTATCCCTCGCCGCTGTCGGCGATGATGTTCCCGTTCGCGTGTCGAAGCCGCCATCGCCACTCGTCCGCGTCGTCTCGGAACAACTCGAAGGTCGCAGTCATCGGTGACGCGTACAGACGCGGGCCACGCCCTAATAGCCAGCGGGAGGCGACGTGACGGGAGTTATATGTCGGGGGCGAGTGAACACCGGGCAGCGACATGGGGGCACTGCTCTCGGATCTGACGGACGACCTCGCACACCAGTACGTGGCGAACGCACACGACCGACTGGCGGCAGACGGACCAGTTGCCGACGCCAGAGCCACCTGGGCCGAGTACGTTCGCGCGTGTCACGGCGACGTGGTCGCCGACGTGACCCTCCCCGAGAGCGACGTCGCCCCCGACGCCGAGACCATCGATCGCGTGTTCGTCCGAGCCTGCTACTTCGACTTTCTCGTCGACTCCCTGCTCGATGCCCTCGAAGGCACCGCTGGCGTCACGCTCCGTAACCGCGACCCGCGCACGAACACCGACGCGCTGTCGGTCGCCCTCGGGCCGCTCCACGACCGCATCCTGCCGCCGGAGCGCGGCCGCGACCGAGTGCGAGCAGCAGTCGACGAGGCGACGCTCCGGCGTCTCGGCCCCGACGCGCTCCGTGACCTCTACCAACGGGTCGTCCCGCGAGAAGTCCGCCTCGCCCTCGGCGAGTACTACACGCCCAGGGGCGTCGCCGACCTGGCCGTCGAGGGACTCGACGTCGACGACCCCGAAACCACGGTCCTCGATCCGGGCTGTGGCTCGGGCGTCTTCCTGACCGCCTGTCTCGACCGCAAGCTCACGGCGCTCGCGGACGAGTCGCCCCAGGAACGACTCGACGCCGTCGTCAGTTCCGTCGTCGGCATCGACCTGAACCCGGTGGCCGTCAAGAGCGCGAAGCTCGCGTACTGCGCGACCCTGTTCGACGACCTGGCGTCGCCTGCGGTCGACGAGATCGAAGTCCCGGTGTTCCTGACCGACGCGCTCGGACTGGTGCGGGAAGACGACCCCCGTGTCAGCGGCGAGATGGCGACCGGAAAGTTCGATGCCCTCGTAGGAAACCCACCCTGGGTCCCCTGGGAGCGGTTGCCCAGCGAACTCAAGACCCGCTTGCGCGAGCGGTACGTGGACGAGTTAGGACTGCAGCCACACGAGGGCGTGGTGGCACGGCTGGGACACAACAACGACGACATCGCGGTGCCGTTCGTCTGGGTCTGTCTGCACCGGTACCTGCGCCGGGACGGAACGGCGAGTTTCGTCCTCAAACGGGACATCATGCGCGGCGCCGCGGGGGCCGTCCTGCGCCGCCTCCAGGTCGGCGACCGGTCCCTGTCGGTCGAACACGTCCACGACTTCGCCGGCCTGGAGCCGTTCCCCGAGGTGGGCGCGAACGCGGCGCTATACCGGTTCGCGGCCGATTCCGACTCTTCGTTCCCCATCGAGACGACGGTCTGGCGGTCGACGGACGGGGCGTCCACGGACTACGGGACGGGGTCGACGCTGCGCGAGACGGCGACGCGACAGCGGACGGAGTTGCGGCCGCTCGACCCCGACGACGCGACCACGGCCTGGATTCGGGCCGACGCGGAGCGCGCGGCACTCGGCGAGTGCGCCCACGACATCAGACACGGGCTCAAAGACGACGCGAACGCCGTGTTCGGGCTCGACCGGGCTGTGCTGGACGAACTGGAGCCCGACCTGGTGTATCCGTACGTCAAGTCGCGGCACGTGCGGAAGTACGGGCTGACCGGGCACGACCTGCGCCTGGTCCCGGCCGAGAAGGCGGGCGAGGACAACGAATCGTGGCTCCGGGAGACCTGTCCGGAGACCTACGACTACCTCGCAGCCCATCGCGAGACCTTGCTCGATCGGTCGTCGTCGTGGCTGGACAAGGGCCCCTTTTACTCGGTGTTCGGTCTCGGGGAGTACACGTGGGCCGACTACAAGGTCGCCTGGTGTCGGCTGGGATTCAAACCGGACTTCGCGGTGCTCTCGACGCGCCAGGACCCCGATCTGGGAGAGCAACCGGTGATCCCCGGCGACCACTACATGTTCGTCGCCACGGACCACCGTGAGACCGCGCACTTCCTCTGTGCCCTGTTGAACTCCGCGCCCTACCAGCGCACGCTCCGGGACATCTCGTCGAACGGGAAAGCCAGTCTCTCGAAGTCCGTCGTCTCGGAGCTCCACCTCCCGGGCTGGCCGGACACGGAGACCAGTCGGCGACTGGCAGCCCTCTCGATGGAGGCCCACGAACTCGTTGGCGAGTCCCACGACGGACAAGACCGGCAGGCAGCCATCGAGTCGATACAGGTGGAGATCGATCGGCTCGTCGAGGAGGCGCTGACCGCCGGACGACTGGGCGAGTAGCGCGACGAGCACCGGCGGTTTCCGAGCGTGAACGGTCGAGCGATTCATTATGGAGGAGCAACAAGTGAGAAATACGACGTGTAGTGTATGGGGGGACGCTTGGACGCCGAGCAGATACTGCGATCCGGGTCCGACGCGGGGTCGTCGGGGGGGTACCTGCGAGGCAAACGACTGACCGACTACTTCGAGGGGTCCGAACGCCCGGCGTTCGTGCTCTCGAACGAGACGAAGGGCATCAAACACGAACGGGGCGGCGAGACAGCGGTCGTCACCCCGGGCGAGGACTACCAGGCCGTTGCAGCCGTTACCAACGAGCGAGTGCTGTTGGTCGTCGGTGGAAACGACGAGCGGGGCGGCCGCAATCGCGAGGTCTCCCTGCCGTACACGGAGATCCGCTCGATCGAGACCAAGACCGGCGTGTTCAAGAGCCGACTGACGATCACGGCCCGAACCAGCGACACGTATCACTTCGTGCTGAGCGGCCGTGAGGCCCTGGACGAGGTCGAGGCGTACGTCGAGCGAGCGATCGCCTACTGGGTCGCGGTCGATCGGCGACTCGAAAAGGCCAGAGACCACCTCTCGACGATCGAGTCCACCATCGAAGCGGGCGATCCACGGGCCGCAGCCGACGCGTATCGCCGGACTCAGGAGTTGCTCGACCAGGCCAGCGAGGTCGCAGAAGCGTTCGAGTCCGGCACCCGCGCGATGGAGCGTCGGATCGACCAGCTCGAGACCCGGCTCACGCTGACGGAGATTCGGGGCCACCGCCTCCGGGGCCGACAGCTCGCCGAGACTGCGACTGACGCGCGAGGCGAGGACGACTACGAGGCAGCGCTCGACGCGTACACCACGGCGAAGTCCCAGTACGAGCGCGCCGTCGACCTCGCCGCGGCGAGCCAGAATCGCGACGCCGAGAAGTTACGATCGGAACTGACGGACGTCTCGAAAGCCGTCGAGGAGATACGGACCGAACCGCTCTTGCGCGCGATGAACGCCTGTGCGGAAGCGATCCAGGCCGACGAACCGGCACCGGAGCGCTGGCGGACGGCAATCGACGTGTGTCACGACGTGCACGGGATTCTCCACCGCGACGACCGGTTCGACGGCGATCCGGCGGCACTTCGCTTTCAGATCGAGTGGCTCGTTCAGAACTGTCTGAACGCACACGAGCGGGCGGCCGAACAGGCCGTGAGGGCGGGCGAGGAGTATCGCGAGCAGGGCGACGACGAGGCCGGACGCAACGCGTTCGAGCGCGCCCGCGAACACCTCCGACGGGCGCGCGACCTGGCCAGGGAGTTCAGGTCCGGCGTCCCCGCGAGATACGAAACCGCCCTCGAAACGGTGTATCAGGCGGCCTGACCGCCCACGGGCGCTCGCAGTGCAGGTTTTCACAGCGTGGGAACGGTCGACGGCGTTGATGTCCCCGACGCCGAAGAGACAGGCGAGCGCCATGAGCGAACGTTCGGACGCGGCACCGACCTGGACCGCATACGAAGTTTCGAACGGTGAGTACGTCGTCTGTGAGCGCGGGAACCCCCACGCGTGGCTCCGCTCCGACGCCGTCGTCCCGCTCCCGGACAGCGAGCACTCGCCGGCGGGCGACGACGAGACGCACGTCCGGGAGTCCTGACGAGTCTCAGTCGGCGAGCCAGTCGGCCACGTCCCCGAGCGCCGCCATTCCGCGGACGTCGGTCTCGCGTTCGGGCAGGACGCTGACCTCGTGGTCCGGAAACCGCTCGCGAGTCTCCGCGATGATCGCCTGCTGTGACTCGTGTCTGGCCTGACAGCGCTGGCAGTCGGGCGCGGGGTCCACGACTACTTTGTTCACGACGAGGCCGTCGACGGGAATCTCGAAGGCGTCGAGTTGCTCGACCAGCCGTTCGGTTTCGGCTAGCGCCATGCGCTCGGGAACGAGGACGACCCGGAACTCGGTTCGGTCGGGGTCGCGAAGGATCGCGGCCACGCGCTCCATCCGTTCCTGGAGGTCGGCGAAGCGGTCCTGTGTCTCTGCCTCTCGGCTGGTCATGTAGTAGGCCGGCCCGAGGACCATGCGCTTGGTCGAGTCGGCGATGCGGCGAACCTGGCTGCGGATCGACATCGCCGTGCGGGCGGTCGCGCCGACCACACTGGGCATATCGAGCAGTCTGAGCGTGTGCCCGGTCGGGGCCGTGTCGAGGACGACGACGTCCCAGCGGTCGCTGGCGGCGTACTCGACGAGCGTGTCGAGGGCCGCGACCTCGTCGCTCCCGGGCGCGAGCCCAGCGGCGAACACGTCTTCGATCTGTTCGTCCTCGACGCGGACGCCGACGTCGGCGAACTCGTCGAACAACGTCGCGAACAGGTCCTCGTACTCGTCCATGCGTGCCTCGGGATCGATCTCGACGGCCCAGAGGTGGTCGGCGAGCCGCGTCGGCTCCGCCCCCACGTCTCGCTCGAACGAGTCCGACAGCGAGTGGGCCGGGTCCGTCGAGACCACGAGCGTCTCCTGGCCGTCGCGGGCGAGACCCACGGCAGTCGCCGCCGCACACGTCGTCTTACCGACCCCGCCTTTGCCACCGTAGAGGAGGTAGCGAGTCACGGCCGGAGTTCCACGGCCAGGTGGAAATGCGTGTGGTGGCCCGGGGGCGGTCCCGGCCCTCGAACTGCGCCACAAGTATTTATCCTTCGAGGGCCGACACGCAGGCGGCGATGTCTCTCTACACGGTCCGGCGCGAGATCGAGTCTGTCGGCACTGCAAACGCGGCGAGTACCGGCGTCGCAAAATCGACGGCGGCCGACGACGTCCGCGAACAACTGACCGAAGCGGGTGCGGACGCGATCGCCGCGCTCGACGTCGAAGCGACGGACGTCTACGAGTTCCCCTCCGGCCCGTTCGATCCGTATCGCGTCCACATCGAGGTGACGCTGTCCGTGACCGTCGAGGCGTCGGACGACGCGACGGCCACCGAAGTTGGCGAGGACCGAATCGCAGAGATTCTGGCAGCGAGCGGCCTCGACGACGTGGAGTACGCCGGTCCGGCCGAGGCCGACGCAGCGGCGTGACTGCGGGCGGCGATCGGGCACTGCGAGGCCCCAGTGTTGCCACTGGCAGGTCCGACTCCGAAGGCCAGGGAGGTCCTAGAGGAAGTCCTCGTCGGGACCGCGACCGGCCGGGTCCTCGGCGGTGTCCCACATGTCGTCGGCGAACTCGTCGGCCATGTCCGTCGCGGGATTGTCTGCGGAAGTGTCACGCGTGTAGGCGTCCAGTCCCGCGGAGAGCAACTCCTCGACGGCCTCCTCTTCAGTGACGAACTCCTCGTCGACGAGCCGTTCGAACTGTGCGTACACGTCCTGTGGAAGCGAGACTTCGACGTTCGGCACGAGGGGAGTTATCCCATCGGACCTTTTCAATCTTGGGGCGAGCGACGTCGGTGCCGCGCCGTCGGGCGCCGACCGACGAGCCCGCTGTGGGGGACGACACGCCTTTGAGCGGCGTCGGCCAATGTCCGCGTATGGGTCGGTTCGGACTGCGCCTGCTGATGGGACTCGTCGGCCTCTCCCTGCTCGCGTTCTACGGCCTGGCTGCCTGGCTCACGTACGCGCTCCTGGCGACGTTCTGGGCCAATCGTCCCCCGCTGGGGACGACCGTCCTCGTCGTCGCGGGGATGACGGTCGTCTTCGGGTATCTGAGCTATCAGTTCGGCACGGCTCGGATCCTGTCGAGTCTGGACGCCGTGGAGATTCCGCGACGCGAAGCGCCGGGGCTCTACGACCGCGTCGACCAGTTGGCGGCGGAGATGGACGTCGACTCCCCGCGGCTCCTGGTCGCCGAGATGTCGTTGCCCAACGCGCTCGCCCTGGGGAGCGCCGGGAACGGCGTCGTCGTGCTCGATCGGGCGTTGTTTCGCTTTCTCACCGACGAGGAGCTGCTGGCGATCCTCGCCCACGAGTTCGCCCACCTGGAGAGCCGCGACAGCCTCGTCCAGACGATGGCCTACAGCGCGATGCGGACGGTCGTGGGGTTCGTCACGTTCGCGTTCCTGCCGCTCTTGCTGTTCGTCACTGGGGTCGCCCGGGCGATGGCCTGGATACGCGGCCGGCCCGCCGAGTGGTCGAAGGGACTGTTCGGGCAGTTCCAGCTGTTCGTCCACAACGGCGTCGCGCTCGTCTTTCTCGTGCTGACGCTACTGATTCGCGCCCACTCGCGCCGTCGCGAGTTCGCTGCCGACGACCGGGCCGCCGAGGTGACCGGCAGACCACTGGCGCTCGCCCGTGCACTCTCGAAGATCGATCGGATCAGCAATCCCGACTGGGGACTGCTCTCCCCGCTGTACACGCGCGGGGACGAGGACAACGGACTGGGGCGTATCTTTTCGACCCACCCCGGGACTGACGACCGCGTGGAGCGGCTGGTCGAACGCGCCAACGCCACCCGCCCCCAGGCCATTCGTCTCCGATACTAGCCCGCGCCGGACGGCCGCCGATCCCGGATCGGCTACCGTTCCGCAACTGCTCGGGTCGGAACGGCCGACACAGTCATGTGTCCTGGGGACAACCCACACAGACATGTGTCTGCCCACCCAGCAACCCTGTAGCGAGGACGGCTGTGACCGGTTCGCGATGCGCGGGACGACGGTGTGTTTCGGGCACGCCTCGATCGAAGAGATCGTCAGCTGAGCCATCGAGGGGCGAGTGGTCCGAGAGGAGCAAGACGCCAGCCCGGCGCGATCAGTTTTTATGTGCCGGAACGACTTCGGTTTCGACGACGGTCAGCACCGTCTCCAACTGCGACTGCCACTCCGTCAGCGTCGCCGCGGTTGCTTCCTGGACGGATTCGAGTTCCCGCTGCTGTTCCGGCGGGAGTTCCGGCAGTTCGTTCCCGCAGGCAGAGCAGTAGTCCTCGTCGAGTTCGTCGACGTCCGTTCGGCACTGGAGACACTCCCAGAACACGGGAAGTTCGCGACTGCACTCACCGCAGAGCTTCGAGTCCTGATCGGCGTCGTAGCCGCATTTCGGACACTTCACCGTCGTCAGGACGTTGATGTAGTCCTGGAAGTAGCCCACGATCTCCAGTTCGTATCGCAGGAGACCCAGAACCTCCTCGGACAGGTGCGCGATCGCGTCGCGCTTCGCCTGGGTGTCGGCCTCGAGATGCAGGTTCGCGAACATTAGCTTGGCCGTGAGAATGTGGTTTTTCGCGTCCCGCGCGTCGATGAGAAAGCTCTCGCTGTTCCTGACGATCTCTCCCTCGTCGACGTCACCGTCGCCGAGCACCTGATTCGCGTATTTCGACACCAGGCTTTCGATCTTGTCCACGTACGCGATCGCCCGTTGGAGGTCCTGCAGTGACTCGATCGGATCGACCATCGAGTCCTCGGCAGCCCCCTCGGCCGAAGCATCGGCCGCCTCGGTGAGTCGTCGCTTACACTGCCGACACACGGTGAGCAGATTCGCAGTATCGTGAGAGCCCCCGGCGTCGAGCGGGACCAGGTGATAGGCCAGCAGTTCGGCGTCGCCCTTTTCACCGCCTTTCCGTTCACAATTCTGGCACGTGTACCCGTCCTGTTCGAACACCTCCCGTCTGCGAGACCGCCAATCTCGCGGATACTCAGTGTTGACCATGAACCCACAGACAGAATTATCGCCTATGATTTTTTCGGCCAAATTATCGTATCTGACTCCTGTACCAGAATATCGGAAAGTTACTTTTGATAACTACCCGAATCAGTTTTGTCGGGTCCGTCACACTCCGAAAGAACCTCAGTAGCAACTCGTGTTCCGCACACTCGAGTTATCATTCAAATCACAATTCCAGGTTCGCTCGGACCGGGCAGGTCACAAAGTGACGTTCTGGGGATAGTAGGACAACGCGTGCCGAGGCGGGCGGGAGTTAGCTGGACTTCGAGTCCAGTTGCGTTTTCACCCGCGACACGCTCGCGTGGATCTCGTCGACCATCGCTGTCTGTTCCTCGTTTGCCGCTGCGACGTCTTCCACCTCGGTTGCGACTGTCTTGGCACGTTCGACAGCCGTGTCGACCATACTGGCGAGTTCCTCTGCGCTGGCGGCCTGCTCGTCCGTCGCGTCGGCGATCTCGTCGATACCGGACGTCGTTTCCTGGATGGCGTCGACGATCGCGACCTGGTTCTCCACGAGCGTCTCGACGTGTCCGACGGCGGACTCGACGTGTGTGTTCGCCGTTTGGACGTTGTCAGTCACGTCGGCGGCGTTGTCCCGCAGTTCCGACACGATCTGCTCGATCTCGTCGACTTCCTGTTTCGACTGCTCTGCGAGCTGTTTGATTTCGTCTGCGACGACGGCGAACCCTTCACCGTCCTGATCGGCCCGGGCCGCCTCGATGTTCGCGTTCAACGCGAGGAGGTTCGTCTGCTCTGCGATCTCGGTGATCACGTCGACGATCTGATCGATTTCGTCGAGTTTGGCGGTGAGGTCCTGCGTGCTCATCCCGACGTTTTCACCCGCTTGGGCCACTTTCTGGGTGATATCGAGGACCGTTTGCCCGGACTCCTGGGACGCCTCGGCTAATCGGCGCGCCTCGTCGCTCGTCGCGCTGACCTCCTCCGCACTCGACGCGATTTCTTCGATCGTCGCGCTGAACGTCGCGATCTCGTCGCTGATCTCGTCGAGATCCTGGGCCTGTTCTCGGCTCACCGAACTTATCTGCTCGGAGCTCGTCGCCACGGTTTCCGACGACGTCTGTAGATCGGCGACTGCAGATTCGACCTCCTCGGCCATCTGCTCCTGCAGTTCCTCGACCATCAACCGCTGTTCGACGAGTTCCGTGACCCGAGACGCGACCTCGAAGGCGCCGACGACTGTGCCGTCATCGGCAGTCAACGGGAACCCCGCCGCCCGGACGTGCCACGTCTCCCCCGTCGTCCCCGTCCCGGTCCTGATCTCGTCTTCCCGAATGGACTCACCCGTTCTGACGACCGTCTCGGCGAGCGTTTCCGTCTCGCCGTCGGTTCCGATGACGTCGTACGCCGGCTTGCCGATCACGTCCTGCTTTTCCCGCCCGATGATGTCCGCCATTCCCTCGTTCCAGTGCGTAATACAACCGCTCTCGTCGACGACGACTACCGGCTCTGGAAACGCTGCAACGACCGTGTCGAACAGTTGCCGCCAGAAGTCACGTTCCCGTCGCAGAGTTGCCTGCTCGTCCGCCCCGTCAGAAAGGACACTCTTCGCGAGTTTTTTCGAACTCATTTTCTGTTTCTTACAGTTTTTCAGAGACACGTAGCTATCTTCAATCTCACGTTCGTATCAGGGCAGACCAGTTCAGCAAACGCGATTCGTCGTGAGACACGTTCTTGTGCTACGGGTTTGGAAAAGCGGTTCTGCCACGTTCGGCAGAGAAAGGACGCTCGGCTCGTCGCGGAGCTGTGACTGAGAGATGAGGCCGTCGTTAGTGAGGATTTGAACCGCGAGGAGTTCGCTACCGCTCGTCCTCTAGGTGCAATCTGTCCAAGGACAGATGTGAACCTCACGAGTTGTTCGGCGCAAAATCAGTGGGTTGGGGCGGGTCGGGATGCTTACGTGGTAGTTGCGGCTTCGTAGGTTGATGTCTTCGCTCATGGGTTACTGATCAGGCAGGTACTTGCGGCGCTGTTCCATCTTCTCGCGTAGGGTCCGCCGGTCGTAGTGGCGGTCAAGAACTTTGTCCGAGACGTTCATCCGATCCTGAACCACGTCGCGCGGCGTATCCTGTAGCAGATAGCGAGTCAACGATCCACTCCGCGCATCGTGTGGTGACCGGGACGACGGGCACTTCGTCGCCATCTTGTACGGTGCTGCCTCGCAGGAGTCGATCTCCCGGTCATGGGGGCACTCTTCACCGTACCAACAGGGCCTTGTAATCGCGTACATCGTGTTCCGAATCGTGGAGACACGCGGCCGGCCCTGTCTCGTCGTCAGAAGCGGATCACGCCCGTAGGAATCCTCGATGTCGTTCCGTGGACCGTTGATGTAGTCGTGGAGAACTTCAGCGACGTACTCGGAAATCCCGTTCCACCGCTCGCCACGTTCCCCGTTCTTCAGTGGGGTATCGGTTTCCGGTCGGTGAACGAAATTCACAGCTGGGCCGTCAACTCTCGGGTGAGTGCCGTCGAGATCTACGTCTTCCAGATCCAATGCACGAATACCACCAGCACGGCAGCCAGTGTGCCACAGCAACAGCAAGATGACGTGCTTCCGGCTGGCGTAGTGATAGCGGTCCAGATAGTGGAGAATACTATCGGCACGGGCCGGGTCGAGCGTGGTGTCGCTTACCTGTTCGTCTTCGCTGACGGTCGGCAGAATAATCTTCGACGGCAAGCTCTCTGGTACTGCATCGACCTTCGAAACGAAACGGAGGAAGACACGAAGCGTGGACAAATGGTTGTAGAGAGTCTGCTGTCCCACCTCGGCGTAATCGTCCATGTAGTGCTGATCATAGTCCTCGAATCCATCACGACGGGCGACGCGGAACGCGTGGAGAGTCCGACCGTCGACGTCGTTCATGTTAGTGATGCCTTCGGCGCGGCACCACCGGACGAACGCTGTTAGCCGATAGCGTTGTGACCGGAACGTCTTCGGCCGAAGTTCCCCTCGTCGAGTATCGAGGTACAAATCCATCGCTGCCTCCGGTTCGAGCGGATCAAGATTGTCGCTCATTCCCGCTCACCGCCACACCCACAGTAGGTGGTAACCGTCTTCGGAAGCTACCTTTGCGAAGTGATTCAGCCCTACCGGGGGCAGGTTCCAGATACCCGTGAGAAGGAATTTCGACAGCGATTCGTGACGCTTTCGTGCGGGATGCTTTTGTCCCGCGGATTTGAAGATAGTCATGCTTCCGTAGCTTGGATACGGGAGCCACGGCGGGCCGATGCTGCAACATCGGGTCCGCTTCTTGCGATCAGACCTGCTTGGTAGAGGTCCGCATGTAGCTTCCGTGAGAGCATACAATTTCCCCAGAGAAGTTAATACTTTTGGGGAAGTTAATAGTGCCAGGGTAAGTATTGATGCATGTCAACTTATACACGCCACCCGCAACTACTTATCCTATGGGCGGCCGAAAACCGACTGTGAGTGATGATAAAATACTAACCATTATCGCTGATGCCACAGATCCGGTACTCTCTGCCCCAGAGATTGCAGATCAACTCACGATTGGCGAGCAGGGAACATATCAACGACTCCAGGATCTCGAAGATCGAGGCTTGGTAGAGAGTAAGAAGATTGGACAGGGGCGAGCGTGGTGGATAACAGACGTAGGAATGGATTTCATTTCAAGCAGTTAATTATTCTTGGGACCTTTTATAGCCGGTTAGTTTTCAAAGAAACCTACGTCATTCTCGTCTAGTCATAGGAAAAAACCAGTTCAACATTCTCAGTTACTCTATCTTGTTACAGAGGTTGAATTGGTTCCACAATCCACTCACAAATTGGCCGTACAATCTCAACTTCTTCTACTATATTTTTCGCAGGGTTCTAAATAAACAGTTGTGTCCACAATACGATGTTGGAATTAATCCTCAGATTTGAGTTTCTCATGGAAATCAATAACAAAGTGCCTATTTCTGAATTTTGAGAATCTACTAACCTGTGCAGAAAAAGTCACAGCCAGGAATAACAATAGCGATGTAAGCAAGTATCTTTGTTCTAGTGTCCAATCAGTCCATCTCATCGTAGGTGTGTATGTTGTTAATATCGCTAATATATTCACTAATGAAAATATGAAAAAAGGCGCCCAAAGCGAGAACGAAATGTTCCTAGAAAAGGTTGTTAGTATATTATATCGACCATATAAAGTCTGCTCACCAAAGAGTTTTGAATACCCTAAGTAACGAACCCAGTTGAAGTCAGGTTTTCCGTTTGGAAGTGATGTCTGATATATGTCTAAATCTACCTTACTTTCTATTTCTTCTTTTATGTTTGACGAGATGGTTGATTCACAATGACCGGCCAGTTCAGTAGATGGATTTGTGATGTTTGTGTTCCCTTTCTTAAACCATTCATCAATATTTTCATCCGGATATTCAGCAGGCAAGAATTTGTAAAGATGCCTAAATTTGAAATGGTCTATGTCGCTGAAAAGTACAGGTTGAAAGGAATCTTCATCGGCATATAGCACTTCTATTATATCATCTTGGCCCTCTTGTTCGGTATTTATTGGAATCACATTCAATATGAGTCCGTGGAGGAGTTTAATCATCGGTAGTTGAAGACTGAACAGCACATAAATGCTGAAAGCCAGTGAAAACAAATACAGTATAAGAGCTTCTGGTGTCGGCGGTTGAGGACTTGGTGATGAAAGGAAGACCTCGGAAATAGACTCAGTGTCGCGTAAAGGTGAGGAAACTAGTAGCAACCCCTGTGACACAAGTAACAATAATGATATTTGTAACATCAGTACTCCGAAAAGAAGCCCGATATTTGTGTGCAATATTTGATTGATCTTACCAGTTATAAAGTGAATTCCTCGTCCAACAATCAACCCAAATATTACAAGTACAATGGCTGCGACGGCTCCAGAGGTCAGACTATCAGGAATATTGTCTAATGATGTATCAGTAGTGACTGGGAACAGCAAAAGCAGAAACATTATTCCAGGCAAAATATCCACTAATATATCATATATTCTAAGTTGCTGTATTGCCATGGTGACAACCCTAAAACCAGATAGTTAATTAATTAACGATAATCAGACTAGCCATATTTTCGATATATGAGACCAGCGTATCATGTGCTTTTTCCCATCTTAATGTAAGTTATCCCGAAAGGTTACTACTCGGTGGATGTCCGGAACCCCCGATGAGTACCAGTAACAAACTGGGAAGAATTGAGTTCTGTGGATGCTCAAAAACCCATATCAGTGCAACAGCCGGCGGTTGCACGTCGATATTTTCCCTCGCCCGGTTTTGCACATACTGACCGGTCACCCCATGTGCAATTTGATCGGTGATCGCTGAGGACCACCGGCGAAATCGCCCTGATCACGCTGGCTACCAGGCCTCTCTTTATATACTATATCCGGTTGAGTTAGTCGAAACAGCTAGGATTCCAGGGAGCATGTGCAAAAACAGGATGCGAATTCACATGAACGAAGGCCGGGAGCGTCGCCTAGAACACCTCGTCGACGCCACTGGTGAACGCACCAAGAGTAAAGCCATCGACACAGCAGCCGAGTACTATATCCAGATGGCTGGGTGTGATGCCGTCCCGACTGGCGCGGTCGAACAGCTGATGCAGTTAGCTGTCGATGAGGGGAGCGTTACACCAGCACAAATTGCGACTATCCTCGATCTCGATGAACTCCCAGTGTGCTACGACCACGAATGGTCAGTCGGGCACAAGTGATGCCTCACGCATTACCACTTACATTTATGAAAATGAACAAAATTGCCATGATATCAGTAACTCCAACAATTCCAAGAGATATGCTTAGACGAGAAATAAGACCAGGTAAATGATACTTTCATTGATGGGTACACCTACGGTAAATTCACACAATCACGCCTTGTCCGGTACATAGTATACGAACCGGTTTTCTCTCTATCCGATTACTGATGTTTGAATCCACATCTTGCTTTACAGATCGAAGTTCAGGTCAGTAGCCCATTGGAAAAACACCCACAATTATTCAGGGATGAACTCAAATGATAGTAATCATATGTATTCTTAGCATATCCTTTGTGTAGAAGACTTAATTGATATGAACACGTCATCTTGGTATAGTGAATAGCTGTAAATTTGAGTTTCATCCAGAATATTGGGAAGGAGCAGCAGATCGCGTTAGACAACCAGAGCCTTGCCCTTACCCAACTTTAGGAGATACTGATTACTGTGCTTTTCATTCTGCGGATGTCGTTAGCATGCTATATTCATCTAGACAGGAATTGCAGAGGGTATATAAAGAGACAATTCGTCAGGTAGGGAGGATAAAGCTGCTCGGTTGTACTGTACTTTATCTTGATTTTCAAGATCTACAAGAGGTTGTTGATCTAGACGAGCCAATCAGTATTGGCTATTCAACATTCAATCACAAAATTGACCTTTCACAGATGAAGTTCGATGATAATGTCAACATATCTGGTTGCAATATACCATCTCTGATCATCCAAAATAGTACACTTTCTGAATATCTTAACCTCTGGGATAGCTCAGTGGCTGTATTCGATTTGAGCAAGACAGAGATCCGTGGTGACTCACATTTCGAGAACACCACGTTTGGTACAGCTACATTCAATAATACAACATTCCACGGCACAGCATCGTTCTGTGAACAAGAACCAGAAGATGCAACAATAAAAGAAGTAAGTGAAGAGATTGGCAAAAGAGGTGCAGAATTCGCCCTGCCTGCAAATTTCCTTGGCACAGAATTTAAAAATCTTGCAATATTTTCTGGTGTGAATTTCAACACTACTGCTATTTTTTCAGATGCAATTTTCCGACTCGGAGGAAGTTTCAAGCGTGTCAAAGCAAAAGTAGGAATGCATTTCGGTTCTGCAAGATTTCTTGGTCGTGTTGACTTCAGTGAGGCATCATTAGGATATACTGGTTTTAATTCAGCACACTTCGAGGATGTTATTAGATTCGAAGATGTGACATTTGGAGGGCAATTCCCGCCATATCTTACAACCTCGATAAGCAATCATATTACTGCTGAAGGGATTCAAAGTTCCATGAATTATGCTTCTGCCTGTCAAAAGGCAATGCGGAACCATTTTTACGCTTTTCTGGCCAGTCAAATGTGGGACCTGTCAGCAAGCTTTGCTGGATCGCGTCCTGATGATTATTTCTATTTTGAAAACGTCTCAGCTACGTCGCCGATAGAGTTCACTCAACTATCATTTGATTATCTGGCTTTGAGCGCGGAAATACACCGTCATCGGAGAGATGCGATTTCCTTAGAAGGAGCGAATATTAACCGTGGAGAATTAATTGTGAAAGATGCTGATAAAACTCGGTATCAATTAAGTCATGCGACTCTTGGCGCGGTTGATTTGGGCTGGCCAAACGGTGAAAGTGCATTTAATAATTTATATATTGCAGACACTCGATTCGATGGATTCGACTTTTCAAACTATCGCAGATCCCTAATAGACTCTGATTGGATTATTGATGGTGTTGCTCTGAAACAGAATGATCAGGAGCCCTTAAAACGAGAAACCACTTACTCAAAAGCAAAAGCGGGAGCCGCTCAGCAAGGAGATACTCACTCAGAATCGAATTTCTTGATAAGAGAGCGACGTTTCCGCAGAGAACGATATATATCGGATATAAAATCAGTAGACAGTTACAAAGACAAACTGAAACTAGGGGTGAATATTATCTCAAATTATCTCTATGATATCTCCTGTGAATATGGTGAAAACCCTCGGCGGATTTTATCATGGTCTATTAGCTCTATATTTATTTTCTCATTTGTCTATTGGCTTACCAAAGAAATCATCATCGAGAAGAAAAATTTAGTTATACAAATAAACACCCAGCAATCTATTGAATATCTGAATTTTAGCCTTCAAGCATTCACTTCATTCTTTCTCCCAGGGAACTTAGCTCCAGAGGCACCGATAATTCATTTCATTAGTTCAATCGAGAGTTTCATAGGTGCATTCCTGACTGCTCTCTTTGTGGCTACTATCGTGCGCACAATTGAGCGCTAATTATCAAATACAGATTGTTAATTTTTACTATATGTTATTATTCATACATGGGTTATTGCATTTAAAACCGTGTAGAACCCGATCTATTCACAGACATGTTTTGTTGCCACCCTCTGTTTTACTCTATTGCTCACTCGGTCGAGATAGCCGCTTTCAGGCGGCAATCGCACTATGCAAGGCAAACTCGACTTACCGGATGCCGTCATCAGCCCGTTTTTTGTGCTGTCGTCGGCCATCGCGATGGGCCTTATCAACTTCGAGCTGATGGGCTTCGATCTCGCCAGTACCGCACTCGAATTTACCTCTGACGGCTACGTCTCGACGGTTACCTACGCCGGGATTATCAGCCTGCTCGCGCTGTTGATCGCCTACGCCACGAATCGCCGGGACTTCTCCGGCATGGGCTTCGTTGAACTGTGGGTGGTCGTCGCCACGGTCGGCCTGGTGATTGCCCCGCCGTTCGTCCCAGTCTTGAGCGGCCTGCTCAGTAACAAGTTCGCCGGCCTCATCGCCGTCGTCATCCAGGCTGGCGGCTACTACAGCCTCTCCTACGTGGGGTAACATGACGGGACGATCCAATCGCAAGAGCGCTATGCGAGCGACACTCCGGCGCGGGCTCTCCGTTACGCTCGCGCTGCTGGTGCTGTCGTCGGCTGGCATGAGCCCGGTCGGGACCGCCGCAGCTTCCCACAACTGCGGCGCGATAGACCTCACCGCTGGCCTCGCAATCACCGCAGGTGGTGAAACGGCCGAGGCCTTCGGACTGGGCACCAACGAGGACTTTGATGGCGACATGCTGCCGGGATGCGACCTGCTGCATGGATCAACCGATACAGGCGCACTCAACGGCACCGACAAAGAGCAGGCCCGCACTGAACTCAAGATCGCCGCGGCCACGGCTGCCCAGCACGCTCGCGACGAACTGAAGTGGTGGCACAACGGCCTCCAGGGCCTCCCCCAGCAGGCTCGCAACGACGCGCTCGCTGCCTACGGCCGCGCGCTCGATAACGGTACCTCACAAGCAGCAGCCCAGATACAAGCCAACGAGTCTGTCAACGAGTTCTACAGCGTCCGCGTGACCAACCTCGTCGCTGACTGGAACAAACTCGTCGTCGCTTGGGACGATTACCAGCACACGGAAGAAACCGAAGGTCTAGACGGGTTCTTTGTCGGCCGACTCCGGACAGATGGAGAGCAGCGGAACGATGCCTCGATTGAGGCGACGGATTCCGTCTCCCTCTCGAACGGGAGTACTGCCGATGCCTACCGGATCAACCAGTACGGGCTCGTCTCTGAAACCGGCAGCACGGTTCTGATGGTGAATCAGACCGTCACTACTCCGAACTCCACGGCATGGAATCAAGTGCTTCAAAAGATGCGCACCCAGCGCGAGCAGACGAAAGCAGAGGTGAAAACCTGGATCGATCAGACCTACGCGGAAGTCCAAGCCGGCGATATCACGTGGTCGCAGGCAGTCGGAGCTTCGACCATCGCCCGCAACTTCGCGGCAGAAGGCAACTTCCAGGCCTGGGCCGCAGTCCGCCTCGCGAACACGCGGAACGTGAGTACGCCGGAGAACCTCTCTACGGTCGGTTACTATTCGGTGACTCACGGGCACCACACCTGGAAAGGAATGCTCGCGAGCGGGACAAATCCCCCCAGCGGCGCATTCGAGAGCGGCCAGACATACGACGGGAGCGAACTTCCGGGGCCGCAGTACCTCATCTCTGATTCCGGAGTGATCGACCTCGACGGCCCGTTTACCATCGAGAACATCACCAACGCAGACGGCGAGATGGTCGAGCGGACTGTTATCAGAGAAGTGCGCTATGAGACTGCCAACGTCTCGAATCTCAAGAGCATCATCGAGACCAACCAACTCCTCCGGGCCGAGCTTGAAGCCCGCGAACAACGGTTGCTCAATCGCTCGACCGGCGGTGGTGGCGGCGGCCTGCTGGCTGACGTGTCTCTCCCCTACGGCGGGGTCGGGGTCGCGGCCGCTGGCGCGCTCCTGCTGGTACTCCTGCTGGTGCTGATGCCACGGAGATAACCGACTACCCGTTTTTCAGACCATGACACTCAAACTATCCAGAGAACACGCACAACTCGCCGCGCTGCTGTCCCTGCTGGCCGTGCTGTTGATCGGAGTCTCACTTCTGTCCGGGACCGCAGCCGCTCAGGAGACGACAGCAACACCGCAGAACACAACCCAGCCAGTCGGTGGCGAACGAATACACGGCGACTTGCTGCTCGTCGAGAAGACGTATCGAGACAACGGCGGCCAGAACGGGACGCTCGTGCTGACGTTCAAAGCCGACAGGCCAACGGCGGTCACGTTGATCGACGCCGGCGCGTTCATGAGCGGGGGCGAACTCCCCACCCGTACTGCCGTAGTTGACGGCCGCACCACCATGACGATGCCTGTTACACAGGTTGGCAGCATGGTCGGTATCACAATCGTCTCCGATGGTGTCCGCTACGCCGTTCCCTACCGAACAAGCGAGAGTGCAGATTCCCACCTCTTCACCGGCAAGCCAACCTGGCAGGACACGCGAATAGCGGGCCTGAGCGGCTTCATCGGTGGCTTGGTGATTATCTCATTCGTCGCCTGGTACCGCGTTCACAGTGATAGGGGCTCCGTGGAGCGTGTCCTATGAACCGCCGAAAAGCAGCCGTCGAACTACTGAAAGCCTATCGCCACTGGATCGGCCTGGCTGTCGTCGTCACGCTCGGCCTGTTGTGGTACTTCGGACTGCCCGATCTCCCGCCCATCCCGCGCGGCCCGCGTCTGTTCGCCATGGGCGCGCTCGCGGCAATCGCGGGCGGGTACGCCCCTGCGATGAAGATCGTCGATTATCTCTACTCGCCAGATGCGACGTTTCTCGTCGATATCGACAGTCGAGACAATGGGTTCGCACTCTATCGTCTCTCGCCGGAGAAGTGGGAACATCTGACCGTCGAGAAGGGTGAACTCTACCGTCTCAAGACCAAGGCCAACGCCTACGCCTGTCGCCAATACTGGCCCGACTACGACGTCTGCATTGGCACCTGGCGCGGATCGTCGACCGATCTAGAGCTGTTGCAGGAACGCGAGCGGATCGACGAAATTCGGCGGACGCTCGAACAGCACGCCCAGGAAGGACTGACGATCCGCACGCGAATGGGCAGCATCGTTCGGACAGCCGTCCAAAACATCGTGAATGACCTCGTGGGACAGTACGAAACCACCGCGATCCATCGAGGCGAACACATCGAGACTGCGGTTACTGACGCAATGGACGACTACGATATCCAAGAGCGGGAAGAACGCGAGCGGAACGAACAGCAGAAACAGGAACACCAGACCGAGGAAACCGACCCAATCTCCGACGACGGACTAACCGATCAGACTGATCGGCAGGCTGTCGCGGATGGAGGCCAGGCCGATGACTGACCGCAAAGCCAGCGAACAGGTCACCTACGCAGCCGCACAGCTGCGCAAGCACGTCAGCGAGGGCGCGATTAATGAGGCGCATGCCCACGCGGGCATGGTCCCGAACCCGGACGCCCGCGAACTGTTGAACTCCCTGGCGACCGCCTTCGATCCGGCAGCACACTCTGGCCTGGATTCCGTCGAAGATTCGGAACTATATCAGACGATCCTTCGGAACAAAGCTACAGACGCGCTCACGGATGCCGTGGAAGCCGGCAACGTCTCGCAGATGCAGTACGCTGTGGGCATGGTTAATCACGATAAAGACGCCGAGAGCCGGTCGTATCGCGCCTGGTTGCACTCGACCTTGATATCCGAAGCCACCTGTCTGTTCGTGACTGGCGGTATGGGTGCCGGGAAAACTGACTGGGCACTCGGTGCGGCCGACGAGTGGCACATGGTCACTCGTGGGCGGATCGTCACTAACGTCGAGAGTGCAGCCGACCGGAACCCGCACGTCGAAGCAGTATCAAGTTTCGCGGAACTGGAAACACTATTCAAGGAGTCCACAGACGACTTTTTCGCGCTGGTGGATGAAACCGGCCAAGGACTCACTGGCGTCGGTGGTGACCAACAGAAAGCCCAGGCGCTCGCGCGCCTGTTGAAACTCGTGCGCAAGGGTGACGCGCCCGCAGGCACGAAGCGCGCGGTGTGTTTCGTCGGGCAGACAATTACTGACCTCTCGCGAGATCTCCGGCGGTTGGTTGCTCAAACTGGTGCGTTCGTTCACAAGGCTTCGAAGAAACGGCTGGAAGTCTACGGCCAGGAACTCGTTGGGAACACCGAAATTCAGGACACCAAGCCCAACACCGTCTATACTGGCATCAAGAAGACGAGACTCAGTTTTAGTACAACTGAAGATCCTTCGTTCGACATGAGCGGGGCGCTCGATGACGGGCAAGATGGTGACGCTGAGACAGCGCGGAAAGATGAAAAATGTCGGCAAGCTCAACGATTACGCGAAAAGGGCATGAGTGGCACAGAGATTGCCGATATCGTGGGAATGAGCAAAACGTGGGTGTACGAACACACCACGGAATCCGCGGAATGGGGCGTGGAATCGACCAACGAATAAATCACTAGCGGGCAAGTGGTTACAGCCGATTCCGTTTCCGGCAGGCGAGTATACTTCTATAATATATGCGCGTATAATATGGTTTTCAGAACTAGTGTATCAATTCCCAAATTGAAAAATACGTCACTCTGATGTACCCTCTCTAATGACGCGATATTGTAAAGACCGGCTTACGTAGGAAAGAGAGGATCGTTTGTTCAGAGCCGAGAGACGGTATCGCTTCTTGATTCCATGCCGTACGAGATTCAATGCAAAGTGAGATTTTGTATCTCACCCCCGGCTTGAATTCATGGGATAGATAACAACCACAGCAGGGGGCGAAGTTTGACATAGGGGAGGGCAGGCAGTCCCCGTCAGACGCATGAATCATTATCAGCCACGGGATTCCTGCCAAGGGTATTTTAAGAGTGGTGGGCCAACGCACAACCGAAATATGTCTGTTCGGACACCCATCGATGGGCTCGCTTCCGCTGAGGACGGCGGCGACATACTCGACTATTTACTCGGTTCTGAGGGATTAGGGTATGGCTCCTTTGTCGACGTGCCAGACGGAATTCTTCGAGGGCGCGGTCAGAACGACTGGTACGAAGTCCATCTCGTGGACGAGGACGGAGATGGAATTATCCGGTATATCGAACTTGAGGCCTCCGGTGACAGTGCATCGTTCAGCGACCTAAAACAGCACCTCAAGCGCCATGGAAGTCCGATAAATGAACTCTTCACAGTTATCGCATATAGGGACGCCGACGAAGGTCCCCTGACAAGCCCATTGAATGACGACCTGACATTCCTTCGTTTAGAACAGCAGTTCTCTTCAGAAGACGTGGAAGTGACGTTCGACTTCAATTATTTCACGGTCAAACAATTCGGGGTCGAACCAGCGTATTTGGACTATCTCAACGACCTCACTGTGGACTCCGGACAGGGACGAACGAGTCTTGAAGGCGATGTCGAGGATGTCTTCTCCATCCGGGAGGTAACACGAAGCTTCTACCAGGACTTCGGAGAGATATTCCGGGAAGATCTTCAGGACGCTATTCATGGGCTGGAAGACCCAGAAGAGAACCTCAACGCTTACACGCGAACCGTTGTCAACCGAGTGCTGTTCCTGCTGTTCATTGAGGAGAAGGGATGGCTCGATGGGGACGTAGACTACGTCGAGAACAGATACGAGGATGTCGCCGACGAGGACGACAAGCACGTCTACGACGACTTCTTCGAGCCGCTGTTCTTCGATGCACTCTCGGAAGAGGGGACGACAGAGTTGGACAACCTCGGCCGGATCCCCTTCCTCAACGGTGGTTTGTTCGAGCGAAAGGATATTGAGGAGGATGTCAAGATTGACGAGGCGTTCTTCGATACGCTTCTCAGCCCGGAGAAAGACGACGGTGGTGAGCCAAAAGGATTCCTCCGTCGGTACAAGATCTCGCTCCGCGAGTCGAACCCAAGCGAGCAAGAGCTAGTCGTCGACCCGGAGTTCATCGGGCGTATCTTTGAGATGTTCATGCAGGAGGACGAGCGCTCGGAGGTAGGCGCGTTCTACACTCCGAAGCCCATTACTGCCTACATGACAAAGAATGCCCTCAAGCAGCATCTGCTGGGGGAGACAGACATCACTCACGAAGAAGCGGTATCACTCGTTAGCGACCATACTGCCCCTGAATCTCTCTCTGATGATCAGATCGAGGATATCAATGACGCGCTTCGTTCTGCGACGGTACTAGACCCAGCAGTAGGCAGTGGCGCGTTCATAATCGCTATGCTGGAGGAATTAGTTGCGGTATCAGAGACACTCGATGGGAGTCGCGGGGATGACCGCAGTAGGTTCCAGCTCAAAGAGGACTTTATTGCTGACACGCTCTACGGCGTCGACATTGATGCTGGCGGCATTGAACTGTGTAAGTTCCGCGTTTGGCTCCACTTGATGCAGGATCTTGATGTTGATCACGAGGAGTTCCTTGATGCAAACGACGAGTTCGCACTTCCTAACCTCGGGTTCAAGTTCTTTGTTGGGAACAGTCTTGTCGGTGAACATGACCCGACTAACGTTGAAGCCCAACAGGAAACACTGACCGGGGGGCTCGACGAAACGCTTGAACAAATCCACGAAGTTCGAACGAAGTATCAGACTGCCCACGGCGACAAAAAAGACCGTCTTACTGAACGTCTTGGCGAACTTACGTCCGATTTGGAGACCCAGTTAGCCGTAGAAAAGGGCAACTGGATGACTCCCGTTGCCGAAGCTGCGAAAGAAACTTTCGCTTGGACTACAAACATTCCGGAGGTAATCTTGGAAGGTGGGTTTGACATCGTTATTGGTAACCCGCCATACGAGGGGCAGTCTCAGCAGGACTACATCGGAGAACTGGCCCGATTCTACGACGAGGAGTACGACTTCTATAAGACCATTCCCCGGATGCGACATGACCTCTACCAGAAATTCATTATCCGGGGCTGGGAGCTGACACGAGAGGGGGGCGTGCTGTCCTATATTACGAGCAATACGTTCTACACCATCGGCTCCAAGCAGACGACTCGACAATTGCTCCAGCAGAACAAGTTACTCGACTTACTACGAGCAAACCCCGACACATTCGATGCGACGGTCGAGCCCGCTATTTTCGCACTGCGGAAACAGAACCCGGACCCATCATGTAAGTTTAATTATATAGATGCATCGGAAACAGAGATCCAAGAGTATCGCTCGTTTGTTCAGGAATTAGATAGTTCAAAGTCAGGCACGGAACGGGTTGAACCGCTTGACTTGCTTGACTCATCCCGCGGATACCGCGTCCGCCTCCAAGTCTACAAAGATACGCTGCGGGGCGCGTTTTTCGAGCCGACGGAGATGAACCTGAGGCTCCATGACCAATTCATGTCCCGGATCAAGGGACTCGCTGAGGAGTGGGAAGCCGAGCTACAGGATGTAACGACATTAAAAAATAATGTGGAAAAAATAAATAGAAACCACATATCAGAATTGGATGCGGGTGACGTGTCTATAATCGGACTACTAACTCTCGGTGGACAAGGGCTAACAACTGATAAAAATGCTAAGTATATGGCATTTTTAGAAGGAACAGAGGAAGCCAATGAGTTAGCTAATCGAAACCCAGATTTCGATCTGAACGAGCGGAATGAAAACGCATATAAATACCTCGACAGGGTCATCAGCGAAGACCGAGTTGCGGATTCTAGTAATCTCACTTCCGATGAACAATTAAATGGAATCGATAGCTCGGAGAAAGCTACGTGGGTTCCAATCGAAAAAGGGTTCCGCCAGTCAGATCTGTACTACAAATCTAAGGTCGAATACATAAACTGGTCAGAAGAGTCATTACAGGAGATTCAAAGTCACAGGAACGGAATTCTGAAAAATATCGACTACTACTTTGAGCCCGGTGTCTTCATTTCTAGAGGTGGATTTGCAAACCTCCGGGCGCGATACACGGATAATCGGGCTATAGACGCTACTGGAAGTATATTGGCACCAACTGACCCACAAAAGCTATCGGTAAAGTACCTCACTGGGATCCTCAACTCGGAAGTACCTATTCACATCACCGAAAATTTCATCAATTCAACCGGAATGGAGACTGCCGACCTCCGGCTGATTCCCATTCCGATTCCGACCGAAGAACAGCGGGAGAGCGTCGAAACACTGGTAGAAGAAGCGATCGAATCTCAGCGAGGGAACCGGTCAGAGTCTCTTGAATCGATTCAGGAAGAGGTTGAAGAGATTGTAGAGCAAATTTATCAGGTGGACTTGGATGAGTAATCCAAACTGGACCGACTACTCCGATGTCCTCGACAACCGAGAATACGATGTCGCCGACCGGGCGAACGCTCTCGCTCCAGAAGCGGAAACCGTCCGTATCGCTGTCGGCTACTTCTACCTCGGCGGGTTTGATCTTCTAAAAGAGAATCTCCGGGGAGCCGAGCGCGTTGAGATCCTCATAGGGACGGACACTAACCAGCGTACTATTGACGAGATAGAACGCGGCTTTGCTGACGATCTGGAGGAGTATGACCGCGACGAAGCCCAGGAGGGTATCAACCGGCTCTACGAACTCATTCAGGAGGACAAGGTCGACGTAAGGGTCTACGACGATAGCCGCTTCCACCCGAAGCTTTACCTCTTCGAACACCCCGCTGGATCTCCGGACCTTGGGCGGGCGATCATCGGTTCCTCGAACCTTTCGGCCAGCGGTCTTCGCGGGAACGTCGAACTCAACGTCGAAAAGAAGGACAACAATACCATCAGGTATCTCGGCGAGTGGTTTGAGGAGATCTGGGCCGAGGCCAGTGAGTTCGACAAAGAGCTGATGTCCGCCGAGATCGAGGACTCACAGTTTGGCGATGATCTCCCTGAAATCGACAGTAGAAAAGAAACGTCGGTTGCTGAGGTCGAAACAATCTCCCCGTACGAGGCGACCAAGCGCTTCATCGTCGAACAGTTCGACCGCGACGTTCGCGAGGGAACCCTGCTTGAGGACATCTCTGGGGACTATGAAGAGCAGTTGACGGCCTTCCAGCAGGATGCATTCCGTGCTGCCCGTCGTCCATTGGAGAAGTACAACGGAGTCATTTTGGCGGACAGTGTTGGGCTCGGTAAGTCGTACATCGGAGCTCCACTCGTACAAGACTACACGACATCACCCGACGAGGTCCTGATCATCGCACCGAAACGGCTCAAGCGGATGTGGATGCGAGACCTGCTTGATCCCGAGATCGGGGAGTTCCCGACGACAGCGGAAAAAACGTTCATGAGCTTCAATAAGCTCTCACGTCTCTCCGAGAAGGAGATTCAGCGACTCCGTGGCGTCGACATGGTCCTCATAGACGAGGCCCACAATCTTCGGAACACAGGAACACAACGATACGCTAAGCTCCAGTCAATCGGCCGTCAGGGCAAGAAATTCGTGATGCTCACCGCGACTCCAATTCACAACTCTGTCAGGGATGTCGACAACCTCATCAAGGTCTTCGCCGACGACGATGACTTCGACATCGAACTGCAGAACCTCTCACCTAGTGAGATTTTCAAACAGTATGATCGCCTCTCAAGTGAGGAAGAAAGGACCGTACGGGAGGAAAATCGCCTCTCAGACTATG
This sequence comes from Halorientalis brevis, assembly GCF_023077655.1. Lineage (NCBI taxonomy): Archaea > Methanobacteriati > Methanobacteriota > Halobacteria > Halobacteriales > Haloarculaceae > Halorientalis > Halorientalis brevis. The sequence goes on from NZ_JALLGV010000004.1 coordinate 159,491, forward strand.
AGGAACTCATTGAGTCCATCATGCGCGAGGTTGTAATTTCTCGGGACCGAAAGTACATTCTCGACAACTATGACGACATCACGATAGGAGGTCGTTCGATTAGTGTCCCAGAACGAAAGCCTCGTCTGGTTACTCCGGACGATCCTCGCCTCGACGAACTCTACAGCGAAATCGTCGATATCGTGGTTGGAACGGATGACTCGAAGGACTCCGGACTAAACATCCCATACGTCAGTGCGGACCGGTATGACGCCGATGGCGACCAGGAAGAGGAGCTGATAATCGAGTACCAGAATGCGAGTGTCCTGATGCTCATTAATCTCCTCAAACGTCTTGAGAGTAGTCTGGCTGCCTTCGAGAGTTCCGTCGAGCGACTCATGAAGCGAGAGCGAATCACTCGGAGTATTGCGACGGGTGACTTGGAAGACGCGGAGGCTCGGAGTAGTGCCGTCGAACAAATTAGCGACACATTCGATGACGGCTTTGCGAAGGATGTGGACTTCGATGAGGTTGCCGATGCGATTACCCGAGTTAGTCCGTCCAAGAGAGAAGAGATCGTTCAGGATATTGACGAGGACCTCAAAGAGCTAGAACGCATCAAGCAGAAAGCACAGGATGCACTCCAAACCGAGGAAGGCGGTAAGACGAAAGACGCGAAGGCTGAGCGACTGAAAGCGCTTATCAACCGGGAACTTCCTGACGAGAAGGTTATAATATTTAGCCAGTATGTTCCTACGATTACTCACCTGTTCGAACAGTTAACTCAGGAAGACCCAGCTACGACGGACACAGGTAAGCTCGGGCGAGAGCCAGAGAATCCGACCGTTGGGTTCGTCCACGGAGGAGGTGGGTTCGACGAGCGTATCGTGGAGCGGTTCGCACCGGAGGCACAGAACGCAGACGTCGGCCCTGCAGAGGAGATAGACATCCTGTTAGCTACGGATGTGCTGGGGGTTGGACAGAACCTACAGGACGCTCGGGCCTTAGTGAACTACGACCTCCATTGGAACCCAATGAAGATGGAACAGCGCATTGGGCGGATCGATCGAATCACAACGAGGCACGATGAACTCTGGATATACAACTTCGCCCCGACTGGTGACCTCCGAAAGCAGTTGGGTCTTATCGAGCGGATCGAAGATAAGATCGAAGACATCTCGAACACATTCGGTCACGCTGCGCCGATTCTAGACAGCGCCGAAGAGCAGGTCCATAAGACGCTTATGACGTACGAGCGCTTGGAAGAGGGCGGTGGGGAGTTCGGAGACGAGCGGTTAGAAGGAATTGGGTCAAAGTACGACGACCTCCGGAACTCAGTGAAAGCATTCTGCGAGGAGCACGATGTGGGTATCGACGAGTTGCAGGAGATGCGCGACACTGTTGCAGGCCGAACCGAGCCACAGCATTTCGTTGCACCGAACGACGACGACGAATACGTTACCCTCACTCACTTAGAACATAGTAGCGGTCGCTCCGAATGGAGGACGACCATTTTCGACCCCGAGCGGCTACAGAGCACTACTATCGGCGGTCAGACAATGTTTACACGGTTCCCTCGCCTCGAAACCGACGAGGTCCGAATCTTCGAGTCGTTCTCTTCGTCCGATAACACTCGGCACACCCTTCCCAAAGAAGACTACGAACGTTTGGAGTCCTTCACTAGCGAATTGGAGACACCTAGTACATGGCAGGATGAAATTCTCAGCCGCCAATCAGGCGATAGCGACGTATTAACCGATATTAAGCAATTATGCAGACAATTGGCAGACAGTGACGAAGAGATTAATGAAGAGGCAAAGACTATCGTCAATTTGCTTGAGAGCCAGGAGATGAGTGACTGGGCGGAGAACCAACTTAGAACGATCCACCGGCGTCGACGTCGGTACGGGACCAACGGTACTATTCGAAGAATTCACCACAAGCTCACGCAGGAAATCGAATTAGTCAACCCGGAGACGGTTACGGATGCCGACGTGGCATTAGCAGGTCAACTTGACGCCACGTTCGACAAGTAGATAATGAAAAAATTTTCGCGCGCTTTGCAGCGGTGCGGTGTATTTTGATGAGGTGGCCTTAGCCACACTTCTAAGAGGGAACCGGACACGGTTTGTACGGTTCCTCCTTGGGCAAACGGGGTGACCGCCGATCACTACCGAAGCAGATCTAACCACAAACCACAGTCCAACCATAGAATAGGCCGAATATGCCGGGAAAAGAGGGTATGAGACAGTGATGCCTCTCGCCAGTCGTATGTTACCCGGTTGGCTCAGCGGTCATCCAACTGTCCCAGTCGAAGCCCTCGCGCACCTTGTCGTTGTGCTCTCGGTGACGCTGTTGAACTTCGACGGACGTGGTCCCGTTGATCCCCCGGAAGGTCGCGAGATCCCGGAACCGCTCTTTGCTGCCGTCCTGATAGGTAACGACGACGTGGACGCCAAACAGATTGTTCTCGACGTGTTCGCTGTAGCGTGATTTCACGCGGTCCAGTAGCTCTCTAGCTTCGTCGCGATCTGCTGGCTGGTAGCCAATGGTCAAAAGCTTCCGGCAGTCTGCGGGCTCCGTGTCGATGGAGATCGCGTACTCACGGCGCAGACGCGTCCACGAGTTCTGCGGTCGTTCCTCGGCTTCGTCGGCGAGATCCATCACGGCGCTGCCGATAGCCTGCTCGAAGTTCCCACCGGCTGCACGCACCCGTTTCAGCAGTTTCTGCTGCACGTGCTTACTCACAATTTCGAGTTCGCCGTAGGAATGCTCAATGAGTCCTTCCAACCGGTCGATCACTCTACGGATCGTCCGGTAGGTGTAGCCCGTTCGAGTGGCTGCCTCCTGGGGCGAGATTTTCCCACCGTCAGCTAGCAGTAACTCGGTCACGTCACGGTCGCTCTGCGTCATTTCACCCCAGAGTTTCATCACGCGATGTTCTTGGTCGTCTTCGATCTTCGGCAGGGGACAAGCCACGAGCTTCCGAGCTTTGTTCGTGTTTTCGACTGTCCAGTACGGATCAAATTTGACGAAGGCACTGCCGTCGGCGGTGGTAGCGATACCACACCATTCCAGGCAATTCAGAATCGTCTCTTCCAGTTCACGACGCGCGTCGGCGAGATCGTCCCATCGAACAGTTTCCTCGGTTCGTGCCGTCTGATAAGACACCTCGAATTTCGGGTGGTATGGAGCGTCGTCGGGGTCGTACACTTCCGGATGTTCCGGGTAGTAGTGTTTCAGCTCCTTGCCCAGCTTATGCCCGCGAATCAACTCGCTAGCTTTCTCGTCTTCGACGGTAGCGGTGACGTAGTAGCCGGGAAGTTTGGTGTTGTCTTCAACGTGCTTTCTGTAGCCGCTTCGATCTCCCTGGATCAGCGTGTGACACCGCGCAATTGGTCCGTCCGGCGCGAACAGGGGGCCACTCTGAGAGCGATACAGGCGCACGTAGTAGGCCAGGTCGTTGATGTGGCTGTCGGGGTGCGGTTGGTCGAAATACCGCCCAGCAATCCCGTAGGCGTCCATGACGCGCTTGACGAGCGTCAAGTATGATTCGTGCGGAATGTTCGACGCCTGTACCTGCACGTCCAGATACGGCCCGCCGTAGTCCGGCACTGACACGGGTTTCCCGTTTGACGTGAGATTCGGCCAGCGCGGCCGCACGGTGATAGTCCCGCCCTCGACGCGCTGATCCTGATCGGCAGGTCGGCCGGAATAGTGCGGGGAGTCCTTCGCAACGAAATAGAAGTGGAACTCACGCACCTCCTCGATCTGGAACGACTGGTGACTCCAGGGATCGAGACCACTCTTCGAGTAATCGAAGACCGTCGCCCACTGCTTTCCTCGGAACTGGACCTCTCGGCTGGGCTTCCCGTGGCTCTTCCACTTGTCACCCCACTCTTTCATCAGCCCGTGCATCGCGTAGTACGGTGCCAGGCCATGATCTATGACGGCGGGATCGGGATGAACGCCGAAGGTAAAGCGCACGTCGCCCTCGTGGGGCGCGCACTTGAGATACCGCGACATCAGCGCCTCCGCTCGTCCAGCCGAGGGATGTGGACGGACTGCTGTGAAACCGGATCGAAGACGGGCATCTACTCCTCGGCTTCCAATGCTTCGACGGCTGCGCGCACGTCGGCGTCAGTTGCTTCATCCCGAATCAGTCGTGACGCCCGGACAAACTCGACAGGCCACGGAACGCTTTCAGACTCGTCAAGACTCTGGCGAACTTGTCCGTGCAGACGGCTCACCGTTTCGTGTGAGCAGCCGATGTGATGCGCATACTCGCGCGCACTAAACGGTCCCTGCTCGACGGCCTCGTATACCTCTCGTTCGGCAGGCGTCAGATCTGACAGGCTGGTTCGCTTGATGTTCACGCCTGCTCACCCCCGAAACACTCAGGATTGCCACAAAGATTGTAGTGTGGCAGGTATGCCACGGTCGGCACGTCGGTAAACTCGCCGTCTCGATTCTGTTCCCAGCACGCCGGAAATGGCTCGTCGTGGTCCGAATCGATCCGGTGCAGGGTGTCCGCGTACTGCGAGCGGTTCCGCACGGTCGTCTCTGGAACCTCGCGCGTGGAGGTTGCAGTCTTAGACACCGCACCCACCTCCGGATACGGAAACCACCGGACGCAATGCGTCCGGGGGAACCAACTTCCTCGATTGGACTTTGCACCCCCAAAATTCAGAAACACGATTCCCGGATATTCGGGAGGTACAGCACGCTATGCCCCCAAAATAGCATCCGATGAAAACCGAGAACTTCGTTAGTGGGTTGGGGCGGATTTGAACCGCCGGCTTCCTCCGTGTGAAGGAGGTATCATAACCGGACTAGATCACCAACCCGCGGTCGGACGTATCCCTGCACGCGACTTAAGAGTTACCTTCGAAGGGCGCGGTTCACGCTTCGCGTTTCCGATACGCGTCGATCTTCTCGCGAGCGTCTGCGATCGCCTGCTTCGCCTCGCCCTCTGCCTTCAGCTGGACCTCCTTGAGGTCCTCGCGTACCTCGTCGAGGCGACCCGGTTCCGGTTCCGCGTCGCCACCGGTCAACTGCTTGAACCGCTCCTCGACCGGTTCGAGCTCTTCGACGACACCGCGTTTCGCCGTCTCGCCCGCCCGTTTCAGGTAGTACTGCGTGTCCTCGAAGTGCTTGTTCATATTCGTCCTTACGCCGAGGACAGATATAAGGTTTGTGGCACTACAGTTTCGAAATCGCCACACTGCGGGACGATTCCTCGTACTACCGGACGAACCAGAAGGTTTTTCACTGGTTTAGGCATACCTAAAACTGGCCGAAGCGACCCGCGTCGGCGGGGTCGGCCACAGCGTCTGTTCCACATGTCTGGGCCGCCGAGGACGTTACCGTGGGCACCCTCCGTGGCCCGGTCACCTACACCCGCCAGCGAGTAGTCCAAAGGGGTTTGTCCCAGTGCCGGTAACTGGAGGTATGTTCACACGCCTCTCGATCCCGACGCCGTTTCAGGTCGGGCCGGTCAACGCGTATCTCGCAGGGCGAACGCTGGTCGATCCAGGTCCCGACAGCGAAGAGGCCTGGTCGCGGCTCCTCGACGCCCTCGAAGAGCGCGAGATCGCCCCCGGCGACGTCGAGCGCGTGCTGGTCACCCATCCCCATCCGGATCACTTCGGCCTGGCCCACCGGTTCAGCGACCGCGGTGCCACCGTCGTCGCCAGTCCGGACGCGGCGGCGATCGTGGCCGACTTCGAGGGGCGGTTCGAGTACGAGCGAACTTACTTCACGGACTTCTTCGAGCGCTGCGGGATGGCCGGCGCGACCGCCGAGACCGTCACCGACCTCCCGAAGGCGTTCCTCCGGTACGCACCCAGCGTCCCCATCGACCGCGAGGTCACGACCGACGACAGCATCGTCGTCCAGAACACGACCCTCACGGTCCGGGAGACCGCCGGACACGCGGCGGGCGAACTCCTCTTTCGCTACGCGACGGGCGACGGTCAGCGGGCCATCGTCGGCGACCACGTCCTGGCCGACATCACACCGAACCCGTTTCTCGTCCCGCCGCCCGAACCTGACGCGGACCGGCCGCGCGTCCTCCCCGCCTACAACCGATCCCTCGACCGGTTGCGCGACCAGTCGTTCGATCGGTTCTTGGCCGGCCATCGCGATCCGATCGACGCGCCGTCGGACCGCATCGACGAGATACTGGCCGAACACGACGAGCGAACCGAGAACGTCGCTGCCCTCGTCGACGGGCCGACAACGCCAGTGGACGTGATGGAGGGACTGTTCGGCGACCTCCCGATCACCGAGTACTTCGCCGGGATCAGCGAAGCCGTCGGCCACCTCGACGTGCTGGAATCCCGTGGCGAGGTCGTCGCCAACGATCAGGGCGGCGTGCTCGTCTACGAGCGGACGTGAGGAGAGTCATCGACGATTCTTTCACCGACAGACAGTCTGACAGATAGGTCCGCTTAAACCACTGGCCGATATAGCAAATCGACATGACCATCCGGGGGGTGCTCGTCGTGGGGGCGACGGGAACGCAGGGCGGCGCCGTTGCGCGACGGCTGCTCGCCGACGACCGAGAGATCGACGTGTACGCGCTGACCCGCGATCCGAGCAGCACGGCCGCTCGCAAACTCGCAGAACAGGGGGCGATCGTCGTCAAGGGAGATCTCTGGAAACCACACACGCTCGTGGACGCCATCGAGCCGGTCGACGCCGTCTTCGCCGTGACTGACTACTGGGAAGCCGGTTTCGACGGCGAGGTGACCCAGGGAATCAACGTCGCGAACGTCGCTGCGCGGGCCGACGTCGACCACTTCGTGTTTAGCTCCGTCGCCGGCGCCGACCAGCACACGCAGGTCCCGGTGCTCGACGCGAAGGCCAGGATCGAGCGCCACGTCCGGCGTCTGGACCTGCCAGCGACGATCCTCCGCCCGAGTTACTTCATGCAGAACTTCGAGTTGCGACGCGAGGACGTGACCGATGGCACGCTCGCGCTCCCGCTCGCGCCCGGGACTCGACTCCCACTCACCGACGCGGCCGACGTTGGCCGCCTCGTCGCACGGCTCCTCGAGACGCCGGCGCAGTATCAGGGTGCGGAGATTCCGGTCGCCAGCGAAGAGGTCACGCTGGGCGAGATGGCCGAGGCGTTCGGTGCGGCCCTCCACCGGGAGATGGAGACCGTTCACATCCCGATCGACGTCGTCCGCTCACAGCACGGGGACGCCTACGCGCGCCTGTTCGAGTGGTACAACCGCGACGCGCCGGCGGGGCTCGTCGCGCAGTTCAAGCGACACGTGGACTTCGCGCCCACACCGCTCTCGGCGTATCTCGACAGGACTGACTGGACGCGGCCCGCGCTCCCCGAATCCGGGAAGCCACAGCCGGCTCAGTAACTGGGGCTCTCCTCGGGGACGCCCTCGCGTTTGTTGACCACGCGGGCCAGCGTGAACAGGCAGTCCGACAGCCGGTTCAGGTAGACGATCGCGGCGTCGTTGACGCCGGCCTCTTCGGAGCCGAACGTGACGGCACGGCGTTCGGCCCGGCGGCAGACTGCCCGCGCCTGGTGGAGTTTCGCGCCCGGCTCGCTCCCGCTGGGGAGGATGAACGCCTCCAGGGGATCGAGTTCGTCGTCGTAGTCGTCCATCCAGGTTTCGAGCTGCTCGACGTGTTCGTCCCGGATTTGCGGATCGTCGTCGTCGGGATCGGGATTGGCGAAGTCGGCCTGGACGACGTGGAGGTGATTCTGGATCTCCCTGAGCTGGTCGTCAACGTCGTCGTAGCCAGTCGGCCGAACGACGCCGACGAGCGCGTTGACCTCGTCGACGGTCCCGTAGGCTTCGATCCGGGGACTGGCCTTCGAGACGCGGTCCATGTTCCGGAGGTCCGTCATTCCCTCGTCACCGCGGCCGGTATAGATTTTCATGTGCGCGGAGACGGCTGCCACGGTCTTATAGTACCCGACGACGGACGTGGGACCCACCGCGCGGGAACCCGGAAGTTATGCGGCCAGCGACCCTCTCTAGGAGCGATGGTCTCCGCCCGAAGTCCGACCCTCACGACGATCACGCTGTTCGTGGTGGTGTTCGCCGTCGAGACCGTCGCACGGCTGCTCGGCGTCTTCCCCGCACTGTTCGTCCTGGCGCCGCCGGTGACGACGAATCCCTGGACCATCGTCACCAGCGTGTACGCCCACTCGGGACCGGTGCACCTCCTCTGGAACGCCATCGCGCTGTTGCTCCCGGGGTTCATCCTCGAACACCAGACCAGCGAGCTCCGATATCACGCCTTCTTCGTCGCGGCCGGAGCCACGGCCGGCGTCGCAGAGATCACCATCGGACCGCTGCTGGGCAGCCCGGCGGGCGTCCTCGGCGCCAGCGGCGCGGTCTTCGCGTTCATCGGGTACCTGCTGTCCGCGAACAGGCTCGCAGAAGCTGCCATCGGCGGCGTCGAGCTCTCGGGCCGGACGCAGTTGCTCGCGTTCGTGATTCTGGCGATCGCCGTCACCGTCGCGACCGGGCAGCCGGGCGTCGCCCTCATCGCGCACTTCACGGGCTTTCTCGTCGGGTTGTTGGCCGGGCGAGCACACCTGCTCAGACGGTCGCCGGACCGCTCAGTCCCCAGCAGCCGGTGAGCCAGGCGCCGTCGCGTCGGGACCGTCCGCCTCGTGTTTCGACAACGCGTCGCTGACGGCCCGCATCCGCTCTTCGAACGCTTCCATCTCGTCTGCGAACGCCGTCATGACTTCGTCGAACTCGTTTGCCATACGAGACAGGTCGGACGCTACCGAACTATGGATGATACCTAACTTCGTTAGGTTTCCGACTCGGACACGGAAGAAAACAGGGCGAAGTGGCCGCCTACCCCGGAAAGCGGGTCGGAACGCCGCAGTTCGGCGAGCATCCGTGAAAGGCGACCCGAGGGATTCGATATAGCGGCCACCAGTTTACCGGGCTGCGTTCGCCGCGACAGCCACGACACGCAAAACAGTCGCAACACAGGGTCTATCATCCGAAACCGCCAGCACTGGAGATTTCGAAAGGGAAGAGTGAGCTACGTCGTCCCGGCGACGATGGTCGAAACCGGGACGTTCAATTAGCAGGCGTACGATGCGGGACGTATGAGCATGGACCGCGAGCAGTACTGTCCGAACTGTGAGGAGGACAAGGAGTTCTACCGCGCCGCGAGCACGACCCTGCACCTAGGAGAGAAGGTCAAGTGGCACTGCCCGGACTGTGACTACGGCTTCGTTACGATCGACGGCATCAACACCGGCGCGACGGCCTGATCCGATTCACCCCCCACAGTTGAACACCGCTTCTGCCGACCAATTCTCGATAGCCGAGCCCCAGCTGCGCGGTCGTCGCTGGATCGAACCGATCGCTCAGCTCGACGGCAGTTAACGTGTGTCACAACCCCGTCGTGGCTACCAACGATTGCCCTCCCGACTCGCCGTCGAGGACGGTGACGGCCTCGGCGAGTTCGCCGGATCGAGATGGAGGCCGACTCGGCTGGCGCCGACCCCATCTGCCTGCCACCGGCATCGGTTCGGCGTCAGTTTTCTGATCCAGATGATTCCCATGTGACCCCGGGGAGTCGGCGGGCAGCTAGACCAGGACACCAGCCCGTCTTTTGGCGTCCGCTAGCTGGAACCGTGTCTGAACCGTACTCTCGCCGTCCAGTTCGCCGGAGCGGCCGCGCCGGTTGCCGTCGCAGTCCAGGGCGCCGGATCTCGGCACCGACGTCCGGGATACGCGACTGGTGCCGGCAGCAATCAGAGCGTGAGGGATCACTACCGAGCACTCGGTTCACCAGCGGTCTGTCAGCTCTGGCCCACTCTATTTGCCCGATGACTCTGTGATTCGGCCGTCGCGTCTGCGAGAGGCAGGTCCGTCTAGCGAACAGCGCCAGGCAGATAAACCACATGACGCTATATGAAATCGGAATCTGTGGAGTGAGTGCGTCCGGGAGAGGCACCGCTCAGCGGGACTCGGAGTTCCGGAGACGGTGGTGTGCTCGTGAGCACGCAGCAGCGCAGACAGCACGGCGGGGTAATGAACGGTGTCGATCCGCGCCGACAGTCCGTCCACGGGCACCCGATCGGTGACTGACGGACGTCGATGACGCGTGGCATCTCGCTCATTCGACTATGCGGTGCGTCGCGACCCCGAGAAGCGCGAGACCAAACTAGGTAAGGACGGGAGACGGCGCTACGATTCCTCGTCGAGCGCCTGCCAGGAGAGCCGGGGCGTCCGGGCGGCCGCCACCTGATCGATCCGACGCGCGGCAGTCTGCTGTGGTGCGGCGTCGAGCGCCTCCTCGTCCTCGGCTGCGACGGCGTCGAACGCCGCCGCGAGCTGGTCCAGAGTGCGTTTGTTCTCGATCTCGGTCGGCTCGGTCATCAGCGCCTCGTCGACGATCTCCGGCCACTTCGTCGTCGGCGGGTGGACGCCGTAGTCGAGCATTCGTTTGGCCACGTCGGCGGCGTCCTGCTCGCCCGCACTGGCGACGAACTCGTGATGGAACGGACCGAAGGGCACCTCGTAGTCGATCTGGGCGGCGAGGTAGTTCGCGTTCAGGACGGCCTTGGCGCTGGCGTCCGCGAGGCCGGGATCGCCCAGCCGCGCGATGTAGGCGTAGGTCTTGACGAGCACCAGCCAGTTGCCCTGGAACCCGTGGACCTTCCCGACGGTCTGCTCGGGCTCGAACAGTTCGAACGCGCCGTCGTCGGTCCGCCGAACGCGGGGGCTCGGGAGAAACGGTGCGAGTCGCTCGGCCACGCCGACGGGGCCAGCGCCCGGGCCACCGCCGCCGTGGGGCGTCGCGAACGTCTTGTGGACGTTGTAGTGCATGATGTCGAAGCCCATGTCGCCCGGTCGCGCGCGGCCGAGCAGCGCGTTCAGGTTCGCGCCGTCGTAGTAGAGCAGGCCACCGGCGTCGTGGACGACGCTCGCGATCTCCTCGATGTCGCGCTCGAAACAGCCCAGCGTGTTCGGGTTCGTCAGCATCAGCGCCGCGGTGTCGTCGCTGACGGCCGCCTCGAGTGCGTCGAGGTCGACGCGGCCGTCCTCGGCGCTCGGGAGTTCGAGCACGTCGTAGCCGGCCAGCGCCGCCGTCGCGAAGTTGGTCCCGTGGGCGCTGTCGGGGACGATGACCTCCGAGCGGTCGTTGCCGTTGGCCTCGTGGTAGGCCTTCGCGACGAGGATGCCGGCGTACTCGCCGGCCGCGCCCGCCGGCGGCTGGAGCGTCACCGCGTCCATGCCGCCGATGCGACCCAGGTAGTCCTGGAGCCGGTACATGAGTTCGAGCGTGCCCTGGACGGTCTCGTCGGAGCGGTCGGGGTGGACCCCTGCGGCGGGCAGGGCGGCCACGTCCTCGGTGAACTTCGGGTTGTACTTCATGGTACAGGACCCGAGCGGGAACGGACCGCTCTCGACGCCGTAGCTCATCTGGGAGAGGCGAGTGTAGTGGCGCGCCAGTTCCGGCTCCGAGAGCGACGGCAGTTCGACCGAATCGCGCGTCAGGTCGTCGGGAAGCGGCGAGTCGCCACCGATTTCGACCTCGGTGGTGTCCTTCTCGGCGAGCAGCGGTTCGTAGCGCTCCTCGGAGTCGGTCCACCGGGCCTGCGTGTAGCCCAGCCGGTCGTCTTCGTGGTCGGGACTGTTCTCGGTCATGCGACCACCTCCGTCACCGCGGCGACGAAGTCGTCGACCGCGTCGGCCGTCGTGTCGGTGACGCAGATCTGCAGTTCGTGCTCGTCGACGACGTGAACCGCGAAGCCTTCCGTCTGGAGGGCTGCCGCGACGTCAGCCGCCGGCCGCTCGGTCCGGGCGCAGAACTCCCGGAAGTGATGGCGGTCGTGAGCCGGTGCCCGAACGCCGTCGACGTCGTCCAGTCTCGCGGCGAGGTCGCGCGCGAGCGTGACGCAGTCCTCGGCGAGGTCGACCAGGCCCTCCGGCCCGAGCCAGGCGGCGTGGATCGCCGTCCTGAGTGCGACCCAGGCCTGGTTGGTGCAGATGTTCGAGGTCGCCCGCTCGCGGCGGATGTGCTGTTCGCGGGTCTGGAGCGTCAGCGTGTACGCGCGGCGGCCGCTGTCGTCTTCGCCGACGCCGACCAGTCGACCCGGCACCTGTCGGAGGTACTCCTCCCGGGTCGCGAACAGGCCGATCCCCATCCCGTAGGCGGTCCCGAGGCCGAGCGTGCTCGCGTCGCCGACCACCACGTCCGCGCCGACGCTCGCCGGTTCTTCCAGCAGCGCCAGTGCCACCGGGTCCGAGCCGAGACAGAACAGTGCATCGTGCGCGTGCGCGAGGTCGCCGACCGCCCCGAGCGACTCCTCGATGGTGCCGCGAACGGTCGGGTTCTCGGCGTAGACGAGCGCCACGTCCTCGGCCAGCAAGTCGTCGAGCGCATCGACGTCGACGTTGCCGTCGGCCATCGGGTACGACTCGACGGTGATACCCGAACCCGAAGCGTAGTTCTCGAGGACGGAGCGACGACCCTCGGCCATGCGTTCCGGGACGAGCGCCCGGTCGCCGGAGACCGAGCGGACCCGCTGTGAGAGGGTGGCGGCCTCGCCGAGCGCCGTCGCGGCGTCGTACATCGAGCAGTTGGCCACTTCGAGGCCGGTGAGTTCGACCAGCATCGACTGGTACTCGAACAGGGCCTGCAGGAACCCCTGCGCGACCTCCGGCTGGTACTGGGTGTAGGACGTGAGAAACTCCGAGCGGTCGGCGAGGTGGTCGACCAGCGAGGGGACGTAGTGGTCGTAGTGGCCGCGACCGAGGAACTCGGTCAGGTCGTCGTTGCGACCGAGCGTGTCCCGGAGTTCAGCCCGGATGGACTGCTCGCTCCGCGGCGAAATGTCGAACTGGCCGTCGAACCGAACTGGCTCGGGAATGTCGAACAGATCCTCTTCGCTGTCGGCGCCGACGGCGTCGAGCATCGCCTGCGTCTCCGCGTCGGTGTGAGGTGCGTATGGGCTCCCGCGTGTGTCGTTTTCAGTCATGACTGAACAGGTGTAAAACGTGGCTGCGTCCGGCGCACGGACATCGATGCGCGGGAGTTACGGCCCGGTGCATATGATACTCTCGGTTGCACAGCCGGGGCAAAAAAGCACGCTGCCGGCAACCGACCCGTCCGCGAGCCGACAGCCACACCGGCTACGACTCGTCCCCATCACGGACGGACAGCACCGGCGCGTCCGTGTTCCGGATCACGCGCTCGCCGGTGCTGCGAGTCACGAACCGGTCGAGGCCGCTCCGGGTGTGTCGACCGATGACGACGAAATCGATGGCGTGGTGGCCGATGTAGTCGAGGATCTCCACGGCCGGCGTCCCCTGCAGGACCTGCGTCTCGACGGGCACGTCGTGCTGTGTACCTCGGACGGCCACGTTCCGGACGGCCTTGCCGCAACTGCTTCGCAGCGATTCGACGAGTGGGCCGGAGCTGACGATCCGCGTGTCGGCCACGGAGACGGCGTGGACCGTCGCGTCGAACCGCGAGGCGACGTCGACGGCGTAGCGCGTCGCCGCCCGTGACTCCGGGGTCCCATCGGTGGGAACCAGGATCGTCTCGTAGTCCGTCTTGATGGGGTCCTCTGATCGGGTGACCAGCACTGGTTCTCTCGCCTCTCTGACGACTTCTTCGGTGACGCTCCCGAGGAGAAACCGCGAGACACCGGTCCGGCCGTGGGTCCCCATGACGAGCAGATCGATACCGGATTCGGTCGCGTATCGCCGGATCTCGGTGGTCGGGTTGCCCTCTCGGATCGTGGTCACCACGTCGAGCGTCGGGTCGTCGATGAGTGCTTCGACGCCTCCGATCGCGGCTTCGGCGCGCTCTTCGAGCGTCGTTTTGACGTCCGTCGTCTCGACGTCCGACTCGACGTCGAGTGCAGTCGTCTCGACGACCGAGAGCACGTGTACGGTCGCGTCGTACGCCCTCGCCAGCGCGAGTCCGTGGACGGCCGCACGCTCGCTTCGCTCGCTCCCGTCGGTCGGAATCAGGACCGACTCGAACATTGCACGCAGTACGGGAGCAGGTCCAATAAAAGAAGGGTCGGCGGGGAAGGCCCCGCCAATCAGGCGATCTGGTCTTCGTACTCGTCGGGCGAGAGGAGGTCCTCGAGTTCGCTCTCGTCGTCGAGGTCGACTTCGAGCATCCAGCCCTCGCCGTAGGGGTCGTCGTTGACGAGTTCGGGGGCATCGACGAGGTCGTCGTTGGTGGCGGTGACGGTCCCCGAGACCGGGGCGTAGAGGTCCGACACCGCTTTGATGCTCTCGATCACGCCGAAGTCCTCGCCCTTGGAGACGTCGTCGCCCGCGTCGGGGAGTTCGACGAACACCACGTCGCCGAGTTCGTCCTGCGCGAAGTCGCTGATGCCGATGCGCACCGTCCCGTCCTCGCGACGGGCCCACTCGTGGGAGTCCAGGTACCGGCAGTCCGCTTTCACTTCGAAGGTCATCTATCTAAGAACGGCAACGCCTGGGTTTGTGCCTTTTTCGACTCGCCGCGGACGGTAACGAACACGTTCACGCCCGGACTCCGGTACTCCACGGGGAGATACGCCAGCCCGATGGGCTTGTCCAGCGTCGGACTCATCGTACCGCTGGTCACCTCGCCGATGACGTCGCCGTCGATGTCGGTGACTTCGTAGCCGTGGCGCGGCACGCCCCGGTCGACGAGGCGAAACCCACAGAGTTTCTGCTCGACGCCCTCGGCGTCGGCCTGTTCGAGGGCGTCCCGGCCGACGAACTCCGTGTCGAGTTTGACCGTGAACCCGACGCCGGCCTCGTAGGGGTTGCGCGGGTCGTCCTCGGGGTCGAAGTCCTGCCCGGAGAGGAGAAAGCCCATCTCGATGCGAAGGGTGTCGCGGGCGCCGAGTCCGCACGGCTGGCAGTCGAAGGCGTCCCAGACGGCGTCCGCCTCGTCCCACGGGACGATCAGTTCGAACCCGTCCTCGCCGGTGTACCCGGTCCGGGCGATGAGCGTCTCGACCCCCGCGACGGTGACGGGTTCGGCCTGGAACCGCGAGCAGTCACAGATCGTCGTCCGCTGGTCCTCGGCGACCGCGTCGAGCAGGAGTTGCTCGGCGTCCGGACCCTGGACGGCGAGCATGGCGTACTCCTCGGTGACGTTCTCGACGGTCGCGTCCAGGCCCCACTCGTCGCGGTGGTCGACCCACCGCTCGGACATCTGTTCGTCGTGGCCCGCGTTCGGGATGAAGAGGAACTCGGCGTCGTGGGCGCTTCCCTCCGGGAGTCGATAGACGACCGTGTCGTCCAAGATGGTTCCGTCCTCGTCGGTGATCATCGCGTACTGGGCCTGGCCCGGCGAGAGCGCGCCGACGTCGTTCGTGGTGAGTCGCTGCATCAGTCGCTCGGCGTCGGGGCCGCCGACTTCGATCTCGCCCATGTGCGAGACGTCGAAGATGCCGGCGGACTCGCGGACAGCCTCGTGTTCTCCCCGGATGGAGTCGAACTCCACGGGCATGTCCCACCCGCCGAACTCGGTGAACTTCGCCCCGCGTTCCTCGTGAACCGCATGAAGTGGCGGCGTCCGTTCCGTCATAGGGGTATCGGACCCGCCCAGCGACCTAACTCTTTGCCCTCGGGCAGTCCTCGTGCCCACCGACATGTGACACGGTGACACAGCGTCGCGGTTCCGCACGACGGGAATCCAAAGACAAATATGTCAAATGAGCCAAAATCAGGCGAACCGTTCATGAGGTCCTCCATCCCGCAGTTTCGCTGGGGCACCGCTCACGTCGTCAGGTCGGTCCTGGCCCTGGTGATCGTGGTCCTGCTCCTGGCTGCGGCCGGCGAAGCAGCCGTGCACACGCCGCCCTCGGCCGGGCCGGGAACGATCCGCGAGCCCGCAAACGGCAGCACCGTCATCGCCGTCCAGGGGTACAACATCGGCGGCAACGTGAACCCGAACAAACCGGCTCGTCTGCTGTCGGTCGGTCCGGAGGGCGATGCGCAGTGGGACGTCTCCGGCTCGGAGTTCGACGTGTCGTGGTTCTACGACGTCGACCCGCTCCCCGACGACGATCTGCTCGTGGTCGGGACCGTCGGCCAGCGGACGCGCGTGCTCCGGATCGACCGCTCGACGCAGGAGGTGAAGTGGCGCGAGACGCTGCCGCTGTGGGACACCCACGACGTGACGCTCACCGAGCGCGGGAACCTGCTGATCGCGCACATGCGAAACACGCAGAACGGGACGAGCAACGACCGGGTGTACGTCTACAATCGGACGACCGACGCCGTCGAGTGGGAGTGGCAGTTCAAGAACCACTACGCGAACGACACGGACGTCGGCATCTCGGCCGGGGACTGGACACACGTCAACGACGTCGACGTCGTCGCGCCGGGGCTGTACATGCTGTCGCCGCGGAACTTCGACCAGGTGATCGTGGTCAACCGCTCGACGAAAGACGTCGTCATGCGTCTCGGCGCCGACGGCAACCACTCGATCCTCGACGAGCAGCACAACCCGGCCTACCTGCAGGACGACGCGGGGCGGCCGACGCTGCTCGTCGCCGACAGCGAGAACGATCGCGTCGTCGAGTACGCCTGCGACCGCGGCGATCCCGACCACCCGCTCGACGGGGACATGAAACCCAACTGCGACTGGTCGATGACCTGGGAGGTCGGCGTCGACACGCTGTCGTGGCCCCGCGACGCCGACCGCCTCCCGAACGGCAACACGCTGATCACCGACACCATCAATCACCGCGTCGTCGAGATCACCCCGCGTGGCGACGTGGTCTGGTCGTATCACGCGCCGTGGCTCCCCTTCGACGCCGAGCGGCCGGTCCACGGACAGGAAGCCGGCGGGCCGACGATGGCAGACCAGAACGTGACGGGGTCGTACACCATCGAACAGGACGCGCTATCGGACGCGGTCGTTGACCGGTCGCTCCCCCAGCGCGTCGAGTTGGCGGTCGCGAGCCTCCCCGGAGGCGGACTCCTGGCGAGCGGACTGGACACCTATCAGGGCGTCGCACCCTGGGTGCGGCCCGTCTGGTTCGGCCCGGACGGCTTTTTCCTCGGGGTCGTCGCCGTGCTCATCGCGCTCTGCTGGGGCGTCGCCGAACTCGTCGTCGCTCGCAGCCGGGTCGTCGCCGGCGTTCGCGCCAGCCTCGCTCCCTGGATCGGGTCAGCCGAGAACAATAAGTAAAAGTCCCGGGGTGGTGAAGCGGCGAGTATGGCGAACCCCCACCTGCTGATCCTTGGGCCGCCGGGCGCAGGCAAAGGCACACAGAGCAGCAACATCGCCGCGGAGTTCGGCGTCGAGCACATCACGACGGGTGACGCGCTCCGAGCGAACAAGGACATGGACATCAGCGACATGGACACCGAGTACGACACGCCGCGGGCGTACATGGAAGCCGGTGACCTGGTTCCCGACGCGGTCGTCAACGCCATCGTCGACGAGGCGCTCAACAGCGCCGACGGGTTCGTTCTGGACGGCTACCCGCGCAACCTCGACCAGGCAGAGGAGCTGGAAGACATGACCGACCTCGACGTGATCCTCTCGCTCGACGTGAGCCGCGACGAGCTGGTCGACCGCCTGACCGGTCGCCGCGTCTGCGACGACTGTGGCGAGAACTACCACGTCGAGTTCAACCAGCCCGAGGAGGAGGGCGTCTGCGACGAGTGCGGCGGGGAACTCATCCAGCGCGAGGACGACAACGAGGAGTCGGTGAACAACCGCCTCGACGTGTTCGAGGAGAACACGAAGCCGGTCATCGAACACTACCAGGACCACGACGGCTTCGTCGCCATCGACGGCGAGCAGACTCCCGACGAGGTCTGGGCCGACATCGACGCTGCGATCGACGAGCGCGTCTGATACTGCCGGATTCTCCGGCTGCGCTTTTGCGGACGAGAGTAAAAGGTTGATTAGCGGTGCTTCCCTACAGAGCGCATAATGGCACGGACAGCGGAGAAAGTGGAGTCGCTCGCCAGAGAAGACGGCGAGTTGCTCGACGCGCTCGACGACGTTCTGGACGTTGCCGAAGAGCAGGGCACCGTCGAGTGGAGCGACGTCAGCGGCGAGATGACCAGTGGGCAGTGGGGGCGACTCATCGAGAAGGGACTGCTCGTCGACGCCGACGGCAACGGCTTCGCCGTCGAGGACCCCGACGGCATCCGTGAGGCGCTCTCCGACGACGAGGTCGAGGAGGCGGCGTCGTTCGACACGGACGGCGACTCCTCGTGGTCCCAGTGGGACAAACTCGCCGGCGTCGGCGCGCTCGCGATGATGGCGGGCTACTCGCTGACGTCAGTTCGCAACACGATCGGTGGCGCGCTCGACGTGATTTTCGGTCCCCTGGAAGCGATCCTCCCGTTCTACGTGGTCGTGATGGTACTCGCGATGCTGACGGGGCTGTACTCGACGCTCCTGCAGGCGAACCTGATGGACATGGACAAGATGGGCGAGTACCAGGAGCAGATGAAGGCAATCCAGGAAAAACGCAAGAAGGCGAAGGAACGGGGCGACGAGGAGGCCCTCGACCGCATCCAGCAAGAGCAGATGGACGCCATGGGCGACCAGATGGGCATGTTCAAAGAGCAGTTCCGCCCGATGGTCTGGATCATGCTGCTGACCATCCCGGTCTTCCTCTGGATGTACTGGATGATCCTCTCGCCCGCGCAGTCGCTTCACCCCCAGACGATCACGATGCCGCTCGTCGGCACGAAGACCTGGACGGCGGGCGTCCTCGGGCCGCTCCAGGCGTGGATCCTCTGGTACTTCCTCTGCTCGATGGGCTTCACCCAGATCATCCGCAAATCGCTGAACATCCAGACGACGCCGACGTAGATCGCTCGATTTTCGTTTTCACGCTCGTCTCGGACTCAGTAGTGGTCAGTCCTCGTCGATCTGGACCCGTCGCCCTTGCACGAGGTTCGGCAGGATGTTCCGCAGGAAGTGGACGAACAGCACGAGGACGATCGGCCCCAGGAAGATGCCGTACCAGCCGAACGCAATTGACCCGAGCACGTACGCGAACAGGACCAGGCCCATGTGGAGACTGCCCTTCGACACGTACGACCGGATGAAGAAATCGGGGATCGAGTCGACGACGATCAGCGTCACGACGAAAAAGAGGACGGGATACCACGGGGGCACCGCCCCACCGCGGACGGCCTGGAAGCCGAGATACGCCGTGTAGGGGAAGTAGATGAGCTTGATGCCGATGACCGGCACGATAGTGAAGATGCCGGTCAACAGGCCGAGCAGCAGCGGAAACGCGACACCGGTCCCCCGCGGCGCGACGAAATCGAGGCCGTTGTACACGAGGACGGCGATCAGCGCCGTAATGCCGATGGTGATGAGATTGCCGGTGTAGATGGTCGTCAGATCGTTATCCACGTCGTTCATGAACGAGACGACGGCAGGCGTGCTGTCGAACGTGGACCGGAACCAGGCGGCGATCCGGTCGTCGTCTCGGAGCAGATAGTAGGCGACGGTGACGATGACGAACAGGCGGAGAAGCCAGGTGAACGCCGCATTGGTATAGCCGAGGAGGCGGCCGACGTTCGACCGGAGCAACGAGCGCAGTTGCCCCGGTTCCGCGAGTTGCGCGATGTGCAGATACGGCTGGAGGTACCCGCGGTACTGCTGGATGCCCGTTTGGGTGAACAGGACATTCAGTTCGCGGACGGCAACGAGGCCGCTGTAGCCGAGAATCGCGAGCACCGGGAAGCCCACGATGAGAAGTGTGAGCGTCGCGTTGAGTGCGGGATGGTCGCTGAACCGGGCGAACCACCGGTCGACCGGCCGGATGGCGTAGTAGAGGAAGACGCCGACGACGATGGCGCCGATGAACGAGTACAGCACGAAGGCGACGACGAGCGTCAGGACGAGGCCGGCAACGGTCCAGGCGACCTGCCCGCGGGTCAGATCCCAGCTCGCGCCCATGCACGGACATGGGGAAGGACGGGGAAAAGCGGAGTGTCGGGTCAGGTGTCATCGGGGCCGGGAGGACGCCGGAGCGAAGACACAATCTCTTTTAGCGCCAGTGACCGAGGTCGGGTATGTTGATTACCGTTTCCGGCCCGGCGGGCAGCGGGAAGAGTACGCTCGCTGCCGGCCTGGCCGACGCGCTCTCCGTAGAGCACGTCAGTGGGGGCGACATCTTCCGCGCGCTGGCCGACGAGCGCGGGTACTCGCTCGTCGAGTTCAACAAACTCGCCGAAGAAGACGACCAGATCGACCGCGATCTGGACCGGCGCCTCCGGACGACCGCCGAAGAGAGGGACGATCTCGTCCTCGAATCGCGGCTCGCGGGCTGGATGGCGGGCGACTACGCGGATCTGCGAATCTGGCTCGACGCCCCCTTCGACGTTCGCGTCGACCGCATCGCCGACCGCGAGGGCGACCCCGTCGACCAGGTCCGCGAGAGCGAACGCGAACGAGCCGACAGCGAGGCCCTGCGCTACGAGGAGTACTACGACATCGACATCGAAGATCGCTCGATCTACGACCTCGTCGTCAACACGGCCCGCTGGGACGCCGAGGCGACGCTCGACCTGGTCCTGGCGGCCGCCGAGTCGTACGACCCGGCCGGCGACGAAGGGACGTATCCCGTCGAGAACGTCCGCTACGAGTTCTGAGCAGCGACGACCGGGTCGGCGAGCCTCACCGCGGGGTGCCGACTGGCCCGTCACAGGTGGTTTTCGTCTCCTGATCGACGAGCAGCCCCGTCTGGACGTCGCAGGTGACGGTCGGCACGCGACCGGGCGGCAGCGTCAGCGCCGTCCCGAAGACGGCCGATCTGAAGACGAGGCGCACGCTCGCCGTCAGCTCTGTGCGCTCGCCGTTCCGGACGTGACTGCGGAACCAGGCGTCGACTTTCTCGTTGTCCATCGTGACTGGATACTCGACGCGCCGCCGCTCGCCGGGGGCCAGTGGCGGCTCCGACGTGGCGTCCACGAGCGAGGCTCCGTCGTTCCTGGCCGTGAACAGCGCGACGCCGTTCATCTCCAGGGTCACGTCGAGCACTTCGGGCACGCTCGGGACCGGCACGTCACCTCTGTTGCGAACGTCGAAGTGAAAACGGACGGTCGTCTCCGCGGGGGTCACCGTGCCCCAGGTCGCCCACCCGCGCTCGATCTCGTACCCGACGGCCGGACTGGTGCTGCCGAACCTGAGCAACCCGTCGGTGAGTTGGCTGACCAGCGAACCCGTATCCAGCGCGTAGTTCTCGACGATCCCATCGGCGGCGCTGGAGAGGGCGTCGATGACCGGCGTCTCGTCGTCGAGGACGCGCCGTTCGACGGACGGGATCGCGACCGTCAGCAGCCCCCACGGACCGAAAGCGATCTCACCGCCGGTCGTGACCGCGATCGACTCGTCGCTGCGGACGAACGTCGCCCAGAGATCGGGGACGTTCTCGTGTTCGATCGTCGTCCGCAGTTCGATGGGCTCGCCGTCGCGGTCGAGTTCGATCCCCACTTTCTCGCCGGTCGCGAGGCGGACCCCGTTCATGTCGATGTAGTAGCTGGCCCGGAGTCGGTCACCCAGCGCCGCGAGTAGCGGATGCACGTCCGTCACCCGGACGGTCGTGACGACGTCGAGCCGTTCGTCCCCGCGTGGATGCCACGTCCCGACGTCGACGACCTCGACCTGCGGCCGCTTGAGGAGCGCCGACAGAACCCCCGCGACGAGCAGTCCCGTGGCCCCCACGCCGACGAGCGCGATGGCGTCGACCAGCCCAGCGAGACGCATTGGCGTCCGGTTCGTGGAGGAGACCTATAAAGATCGTGACGCGACGGCAGGAGGCGAACCGGGACGGTTCGCCCGCCAATCGAACAACGTAAGCCGGGGCGGGCCAACGGCACAGACATGCAACGGGGTCCGCCAGCCGAGCGCTCGCCCGCCGATCTGCTCGGATTCGGAGTCGTCAATCTCGACAAGCCACCGGGCCCCTCCGCCCACCAGGTCGCCGCCTGGGTCCGCGACATGGTCGGTGCCGACCGCATCGCCCACGCCGGCACGCTCGACCCGAAAGTCACTGGGTGTCTCCCGCTCCTGCTCGGCGACGCCACCCGGATGGCCCAGGTGTTCGACGACGCCGTCAAGGAGTACGTCGCCGTCCTGGAACTCCACGGCCCCGCCCCGAACGACCTGGCGGACGTCGTCGCCGAGTTCGAGGGGCCGATCTACCAGAAACCGCCCCGGAAGAGCGCCGTCCGCCGACAACTCCGCATCCGGGAGATCCACGAGTTGGACGTCCTGGAGGTCCAGGACCGCCAGGCACTGCTCCGCGTGCGCTGTGAGAGCGGCACCTACGTCCGGAAGCTCTGCCACGACATCGGCCTGGCGCTGGGGACCGGCGCGCACATGGGTCACCTCCGCCGGACGATGACGGGATCGTTCGACGACACCACCCTCGTGACGCTGCCGGACCTCGCCGACGCCCTCGGCTGGTGGGAAGAGGACGACGACGCGACGGCGTTGCGGGACGTCGTCCAGCCGGCCGAGCGCGCGCTCGTGGACCTTCCCCGCGTGACGATCGCTCCGAGCGCCGCCGTGGAGGTCGCGGAGGGCGCGCCAGTGTACGCGCCGGGCGTGATCGACGCCGACGTGGGCAGCGAAGAGACGGAAGCGCGGCCGCTGGTGGCCTGTTACACGCCCGACGAGGCTGCCGTCTGTATCGGCCGGCTGGTCGGTGACCCCGGCGCCGACGCCGGGACCGTCGTGGAATTAGAACGGGTCTTGGCGTAATCGCAAAACGAAGCGTTTAATCGGGGGACACTCCTCTGACGAAATGCGGGACCGTGGGGTAGCGGTATCCTCGGCGCATGGGGTGCGTCGGACCTGAGTTCGAATCTCGGCGGTCCCACTCAACTTTCTGTTAAATTCCCACAGCCGACAGTTCAGAGTCCCTTGATCCATATTCCGAGCTGTGCTACTATTGAATGATGTCGCTCTTTAAATAGCCCTGAGTAACCCAAGCAGGCTGTCAAGAAACTCCGCTTCGTCATCGAACAACTGCACCGTGAACGGTGGCCGTACTCACCAGACGAGTTCGTTCCGACTTTCCAGTTCGTCGAGAGCGGTGCGACTGACGAGCAGGTTCGCCGTGCTGTCGAGCGCGTCGAGAAGGATGATCAGACGTGGTGAACCCGAAAAGCCCAGGCCGACCGGTACGATCCTGACGACTGGTCACCTTCCCAGCGGGATTTCGACGAAGATGCTCTAGTAGATGCAGGGGAATAGTCGGCCCGTGGAAGTTTTCGAGCCGTTGTCCTTCTCGCTCGTTTCGAACAGAGATACTGAATAATACAGTGGGACAACACTTACGAGATCGCCAGACATGGCGGCTATAAGACGCCATTAATCGTTGTAGTAACCACCCCTTACCAGCTGGCAATTCGAAAAGTGATACTGCCAGAAGTTTTATGCAATGTGGTTGGAAACGTTAGAATCAACACCGGGACGTCGGAAAGGGCTGGTCACGGATGCCTGGGTGCATCCGCCTCGTCGTTGCGGAGAGAGCGACAGAGAAACGAGTCCTTTCCGGGGTGCGGTGTGGAAAACGGTACCTACAACCATGAACATCAAACAACTTTGGCAGGAGGACGACGCAGTGTCGCCGGTCATCGGGGTCATCCTGATGGTCGCGATCACGGTCATCCTGGCAGCAGTCATCGCATCGTTCGTACTCGGACTGGGCGATTCCACCAACAAGACGCCGCAAGCGAAGTTCACGTGGGATTATAACGCAAACAATAACAACCCATACGGAAATTTGACAGTGACTCATGATGGTGGTACGACGATCAAAGCAAGCGAGTTGGTGATCAGGGGCCAAGGATTCAGTTCTGGAACGTACAACGGATCTCCAAATGTGGTAGACGGCCCCAACACAGCATGGTCGACTGCCCAAGCAAACGGCTCAGCAACGACAAGCTCCGAAAAGGGTGGCGACAGTGCTGTCGTGTCTGGTGACTATATGAGGATGTGGGTGGACAACGATTACGACCTCCGTCTCGTCTACGAGTCATCCGAGGGCGACAACTCCGCGACGCTCGCCTCCGACACCGGTCCGAAAACGTCGTAACGCAGCACGACTTTTTCCCTTTTATCGCGCCTGAATACCATCGAGTACCTACTGGAGACCTCAGTAAAAGAAAACTGGCTAACGGGACGGTTCCGAATTAATCCTGGTCGTAGAAGAACAGCAGGCAGATCATGACCAGGATGAAGATCAGGAAGATCTCGAAGAGCAGCACGCACGGCTTCCGGTCGCCGTGCTTGTCCTTCCAGTCGCGGTATTTCTCGTGGTCGTGTTTGCCGTCGTCGTGTTTGCCGTCGCGCTCTTTCCCGTGGTCGGGCTTCCAACTGTCGTGGTTCTCGTCACAGTGCTTCCCGTGTTCGTGCTTGTCGTCGTGTTTCTTGTCGCAGTCCTTCCCGTGGCCGGGCTTCCACCCGCCGTGGTTCCCGTCGCAGTCTTCTCCGTGGTCGTAATCCTGCTCACAGTAGCAGGGTTTCTCGTGCTCGCGGTTGCACTCGCAGCGTTTCTCGTGGCCGTGCTTACAACCGCGATGCTTGCAGTCGCAGTCTCTCCAGTCCTTGTGCTTGGAGTCACAGCCCTTCGCGTGGCCCGGCTCCCACCCGCCGTGTTTCTCGTGGCAACCGTCCCAGCGCTCGTGCTTGCGGTCGTCGTGCTTGTAGTCACACTCGTTCCCGTGGCCGGGCTTCCACCCGCCGTGGTTCCCGTCACACCCGTTCCCGTGGTCGTGATCGCGCTCACAGTAACAGGGTTTCTCGTGCTTGCGGTTACACTCACAGCGTTTCTCGTGGCCGTGCTTACAACCGCGATGCTCGTGCTTTCGATAGGCTCGAAGCCGGTATTTGAGCGCACACGCGGGCCCGTAGTGCTTGAAGTCTTTTTTCAGGCGCTTGAAATGCTTCTTGGAGCACTTCGGGAGGTGGGAGTCGACGTGGTCCAGGTCGTCGAAGTTCCCCGCCATGTCTCCGTCGGCGAGGTGTTTGACCAACATGAGGAGTCGCTGCTCCAGCGACTCCCGCATTTTGACCTGCTCGACGTGGGTTTTCGTGACGGTGTCGCCTTTGACGCCCACCTTGAGGTGTTTACAGCCGAACACCTTCTTGTCACGACAGACGGGTGAGGCGTAGAGCTTCCTGACACACATCTTGTCGTGGTGGAGCGACATCCCCCGCCAGTCGAATATATCAGCCTTGCATGGTTTCTTGTGCCCGTGTCCGTCGCCGTCGTGATGCGGTTTGTCGTGGTCGTCATCGTCTTTACCGTCGCCGCCGCTGGAACTTGCCGCAGCAGTCCCTGAAAGGACGCCGACCGTGGTCGCCGAGCCCAGGAGGCGGAGCAGCGTTCGTCGGGACTCTTCGAGAGGGACGTTGGAAAGGCCGTTCGCATCTGCCGTCGGATCTTGGTCACTGGTCATGAATGGTCACGCACGCCCGATTCCCGTCGCCATCGACACCCACCGACAACCCGTATGCGGCGTGCGTCGGACTAGAACCCGGTAGGACGTATGGTTATCTGGTGCCGGAATTACCTGCTGTAGGTCGCTTACCCGTATAATTCGAGAGTGACAGCTCCGCAGAGAGCGTATGAACTCGCAACCAGACGGGAGTGCGTGTCGCAAGTTCACCGCAATCGTCTCCCGTCGACCCAGGTGCCGTCTGGATAGCGGATCGGCCACTCTTCGATAAGTAGCTACTACGGGGGACAGACGGAACAGGAGCGTCCTCTCCACTGGATCGCAGACGCCAAAGCCAGCGTTTGAAGGCGGAACGCCCGCCTACTGTCCCACTGAGAACGCGCAGCTGCCGAGTCGTGTGCTGCCGACCCGCTGGTCTGAGAACTCGCGAGTTGCCACGTCACAGCGCGGCCGGGACCACAGGCTCGCCTTCGGGATCGGCCGGGCCAGTCGTCGAATCGGTACCGGCGTCGCCGGGCCGCTCAGTTCCCCGGGACGGACACGACCGGAATCCCCGCTTTCCGGACGAGGCTGTCGGTGACGCTGCCGACGCGCTCGCGTTCTTGGACGGTTTTCCCCGTCGAACCCATCACCACGAGGTCGGCGTCCACGTCGTCGACGTATTTGAGGATCTCGTCGTCCGGAATGCCCTCCCGGATTTCCGTCACGGTGTCGAGGTCAGCGTTCTCGACGCGGTCGGCGAGTTCGGCGGTCGCCCGTTCGCCCTCGGATTCGAGTTTCGTCTTGATCTCGCCCATTGCGAGTCCCGGCGCGGCGTTCGCGACGCGAGCGTCGGCGACGTACAGCAGATGAACCGTCCCGTCGTGGCGGTCAGCGGCGTCGATCGCGTGGTCGACTGCGCTGGCGGCCGTCTCACTCCCGTCGGTCGGCAAGAGCACTGTCTCGTACATCACCCAATATATCGACGGTCGTGTATTTAAATTCAAGGTGGAGTTCCCAGTCGATGGAAAGACCGGTACGACGAAACGTTGCGCGAGGAGATCCCGAAGGCGTCGCTCAGAGTGGATCTGACGGACTGTCGTGGACGAACTCGACGAGAGACCCACGAGGGAGTGCTACAGGAAGAGGAGACCGACGGCTGCCAGCCCGAGGTACTCGGCGTCCTTGAGGAGGCAGAGCAGGTCGCGGTTCTGGACCGTATCGAGCGCGGACGTGATCAGGAGGGAACTCAGGACGAACGGCAGGAACACGAGGTAGGTGGACGACACCAGCAGGACGAACGGTGCGAGCGCGGCGAGCGCGAGCAGGTCACAGGCGTAGAGGACGTATTTGGTCTTCTCGAGTCCGAGGACGACCGGCACAGTGGCGACGCCGCTGGCGCGATCGCCGGCGACGTCACGGACGTTGAACACTTCGACCGAGACGACGGTCTTGAGAAACATGAACAGCGTCGCGGCAGCGAGCAATCCAGCCGACGCGGACCCGGCGAGGACGGAGGGGAGAAGCGTGAGCGGGATCGCCCACGCGCCGGCGACGAGGACCGTGTTGACCGCGAAGACGTCCTTGAGCCGCACGTCGCGTCCCGGAACGAGCGCCTGATTGTAGAACACGCCAGCGACGACCGGACACAGCGTGATGGCCAGTGCGGCCGGGCCACCGCGGAGCACCGCCAGCGCCGCGGCAGCGAACAAACTGACCAGAATCGCCGCGACGATCTGGGTTCGTTGCGCGGTCACCAGTTCCACCTGCTCCGGACGATTGATGCTGTCTTCGTCGAGGTCGGTGAGTTTGTTCGCCGTGTAGATCCCCAGCGTGACGAGTGCTGCGATGAGCGGCGCAGCCGTGAGCGGGAGCGACAACAGCGACGTGATGAACACCGTCTTCGCAGCGGCGACGATCGCCTGGATGCCCGAGAGGCTGTGGACGTGCAGCGCGACGCGTTTGAACTGTTCGTCGATCGTGTGCGTGTGAACTACCACGTTGATTCACCCGTGCCCTGATGTTCGCCGACACCATAGTGAACCTATTTGCCACCAATCACTGGCAGTGAATTAACACATTACGCGAGAAATGACGACTCACAGGTGACCCGTCCCGCTGAAAATTCCTGTTCGAAATGCGAGCACGATACCAGCTCGTCAGCCACGTGCTCGGAATTACCGCGGCGGCTCGCCCCGTTCGAGGGTAAAGGAGACGGTGGAGCCGTCGCGACGGCTCTGGCCGAACGTCAGATCGTCGCCGGACTGTTCGACGAAGCGATAGACGAGCCACAGGCCGACGCCCGAACTGTGTTCGAGGGGCGTTTCGGTCAGGCCGTTCTCGAGGATCCGCTGTTCCGTCGCGGGGATGCCGGGGCCGTTATCGGCGACCGCGACGCGAACGCGGTCGTCGAGCGTCACGCTGACTTCAACCCACGGCGTGTCCGACGGGTTGTGGATGATCGCGTTCTCGATGAGGTTCGCGATTGCCGCTTCGAGTCCCCACGACGCGTTCACCCACACGTCCTCGGGACAGTCCAGTGAGATGGTCGCCTCGGGGTGGACGTCCCGTTGCCGGCGAACGAGGTCCTCGAGAACGTTCGAGAGGTGCATCGTAGACTTGCCGTCGGTATCGGCGACGATGCGCTGGATCAGCCGGACCTTCTCGCTGGTCTCGACGATGGAATTGACGTTCTCGGTGACCGCCTCGAGGTGGTGCTGGCCGTCCGCGTCGACGTGGTCTGCCAGCACGTCGGTGTGTCCCGTGATGACGGTGATCCGATTGGAGATGTTGTGACGGAGCACGCGCGAGACGACTTCGAGGTGCTGTTGTCGGCGCTGCAGTTCGGTGACGTCGGTCACGTTGACCGTCCACCCGAGATGATGGGGGCCGTCCCTGATCGGGGAAATCTGGAGTTCGAGATGGCACGTCGAGCGGCGATCGATCGTGATCTGGGTCTGTGTCTGGTCGACCGCATCGAACGGGAGGTCGTGTTCGTGCAGGAGGTCGTCGATGGGCCGTTCCTCGTACAGCGGGAGCTGCGGGAAGTAGTGACTGGCAGACTGGTTGTAGTCGTGGACGCACCGGTTCGTGTCGAGGATGATCATCCCCTCGCTGCTCTGTTCGACGGCCGTGTCCCGGGCGACCGGCACGATCTCGAAGAGGTCCTCGGAGATCGCCATGGTCGTCAGCGCTCCGAAGGCAGCGAGACCGAACGGCGTGTAATCCAGCCCGGGAATCGGTGCGACGTCCAGGATCGAGACGATGTTCACGAGAAAGGGGAGGAGCCCGCCGAACATCACCAGGAGTTGCGAGGTGGTGTTGTACCGGGTCTGGACGTGCAGTTTGAGCAGCATGTAAATGCCCGTCATCGCGAGGAGATACGAACCGAGGATACAGACCAGAAACAGCGGTTGAAAGTCCGAATGCACGTAGTGCGGGAAGACGGCGGTCGACCAGCTGATCTCGGTCCAGAGGTAGTTGTGGAACGGATTGGTGACCAGGATCGCCCCCAGCAGTGGCATGGTGATCGTCTCCGAGACGGTGAAGGCCCGCGTGCGGTGCCAGTCTCGGCCCGTGTAGGCCGACGCGAAGACGAAAAAGACCACTGCGACGGCGACGCCAAAGGGCAGTTCCAGCCACACGAGGACGTACTCGACCGCCGGTGGCGCCAGCAACTTCGCCGCCGCACTGAACGAGTACACCGAACAGAGCGCCAACAGCGCGATGAACGGTTTCCGACCCCGAACGTCCGGATACCGAGAGACGACGACCGCGAGTCCCAGCAGTAACACTCCCGAGACGGAAAAGAGAAGGCTCAGAGAGAACTCAATACCGGTGAAAAAATGTCATGTTACGATGGAGTAGTTCGGACGTAGATAAAACAGTTTGGGAAAACTAAGCAGCCAAACCACCGTAAATAACGCCAACAGGGACCCTAAGCGTAATTACACGTGGCACCCCGTTGACAGCACAGGCAATGATACTATTCTAATACATCGAGGACGCCGGACCACAGTAGTGGAGCGAGTCGGCGGTGGGACAGCCGGCGAGCGGGAGCGGCCGTCGACGCCGATTAGATGTAGTCCTCGTCTTCGAGGCCGTCGAGAACGTCGTCCGTGAGCGATTCGACGTCGTCGTAGGGGAAGTCCCCGCCACCGCCCTTCTGGTTGAGTTCCATGGCGGTGAAGCTCACGTCGCCCGACTCGAACGTGGTAGCCGGGCCGTTCGGGAGCGCCGGGACGAGGTCCATCGGACTGGAAACCGGATAGTCTGCGCCTTCGAACGCCTCGACGAGTTGCTCGCGGAGTTCGTCTCTGTCTGCCATAGCGTCGCACAGTTCGATTGCGACCAGACTGAACTTGCTGCCTCGTATTCGAGGGGATTGTTTGGCGTCCCGGAGGGACGGTGGCGCAGACCGTAAGCGGCGACCGCGGGACAGACGGTGCAGTGGGAGGACCAATTTTGAGAATCGCCCGAAGCATTGATGACCACACGGCGGGTTCTTCCGGCAAGACGACATGGCGGCGGGAAACCTCGGCACGATCTCACTCGACGACGCGGACGTAGACTACGACGACTACGTCGGTGTGCTCGAAGGCGGCGTCTTGAACCGCAGCGAGCGAATGCTGGACGCCTACACCGACCTCGAATCGCAGTTCCGCGACCAGTTCGAGGAGGAAGTGACCGAGGACCCCGATCGACATCTCGACAGTTCGGACGGCGTCGAGGCGTTCCGGACCGAGTTAGCGGACGTCTACGAGGAACGACTGTACCCGACGTTGAGTTCGGCCGGCGAGGAAGACATCGGCGGGTACGCTGAGTTCCAGGACACGATGCGGACGCTGTCGGAACTGAACTACGTGCGGTTCTACGAACAGCTCGAGGACGGTCGCAGCGCGGTCTCGAAAACCCGGAACCACAGTTCAAACGCCCTGACGCTGTTGAACGAGGTCGGAGAGATCCTGACCGAGAAGGGCTACACCCACGAAACCAAAGAACCGATCAAAGAGCGGTTCAGCGAGTCGAAACGGCAACTGAAAGCGGCCAACCGTCGCCGGCACGCGGCCAGCGCCACCGTGAAGCGCTGTTACTTCTACTATTTCACCGGCGAGCTCCTGCGCGAGAAGTACGGCCTCGAACCGGCCGAGTACCGCTACGTCGACTTCGACGAGCCGATCCGCGAGCGACTCGACCGGGTCCGCGAGGAGTTCGTGCGCCAGGCGAAGCAGATCAGCCACGGGCGGCGCTCGCTCCAGCACAAGATCGAGTACATCAAGAAGAACTACGACCTCTGAGTCGCGTCGGCAGCGGCGAGGTGCGCAGTCACGAGTTCGTTCACGTTGTACAGCAGGATACCCACGGAGACGAGCGTCGTGAGCAGATAGACGATGAACCCCGGCGGGCCACCGATCGACGTGCCGACGATCCCGCCGGTGATGCCGGCGAGCGTGAGTTCGAGCCAGGTGACGAACACGCGGGAGAGCAGTTTCGGTTCGTCCGGCATCAGTACGACTCCCCGGCCTCGACTGGGCCGCTGAACGCGGAGTAGAGGACGCCGAAGTAGACGAAGACGAGCGGCAGCAGGACGGCCGCCCCGATCGACATGAGATTCAGCGGGAGCGTCGAAACGATCCCCTCGCTGACTGTCACGCCGGCAACCCGGTCGACGTACGGGTAGGTCAGCCGGGCGACGACGGCCACCAGCGCGAACACGAGGCCGGCAGCCGCCGCGAACGCCAGGTAGTGGCGGTCAGCCCTGATCGCCAGCACGTAGCCCACCGCGAGGCCGACGGTCACCCCGACGAGCGCCAGTGCGACCGGCGAGAGCAGCGCCGCGCGAACCGGGGGCGTCGTCGCGTAGATCGTCGCGAGCGCGAGCACGACCAGGATCAGGTACGCGACCACTGCACGCTGTGCGTCAGCCCGCAGGTCCGCGCGCAGGTCGCCGCGGGTCTTGAGTCGAAGGAACGCTGCCCCGTCGACGATCGTGAGTGCGACGACGGCCAGCCCGACCACGACGCCCGGCAGCGTCAGCGTCCGACTCGCGCCGACTGCCCAGTTGGCCGTGAACAGCCCCAGGAAGAACGGGGCCGTGACGCTCCCGACGACGAACGCGCGGCCCCACAAGCGCTGCCAGTTCGCGTCCTCGCGTTGCTCGTACATTTCGGGGGCGAGGCCGCGTAGGATGAGCGCCCCGAGGATGGCGAACATCAGGAGGTAGTGGCGGCTGAACAGACTGGCGTAGACGACCGGAAACGCCGCGAACAGCGCCCCACCGAACACGACCAGCCACACCTCGTTGCCGTCCCAGAACGGCCCGATCGCCGCGATGAGTTGCTCGCGCTCCTCGTGGTCCTCGCGAGTCGCGAACAGCGCCCCCACGCCGAAGTCGAACCCGTCGAGAAACAGGAACGTCCCGAGGATGAAAAACAGGAGGCCGAACCACAGCTCCGCGAGCGGCAGTCCGAACAGCGGCTCGGCGGCCAGCGACAGCGGCTTAGTCATCACCGGCCACCCCTTCAGGAGCGGCGTCCTCGCGCTCGACGACGCGGAGGTCGTCGCCAGTCGGCGGTCCAGCGCGGACGATGCGGGCGATCACGTACGTGTAGAGCGCGAGCAGTCCGAGGTAGACGACCGCGAAGCCCGCGAGCGTCAGGGTCGCCTCGGCACCGGTGAGACCCGGCGAGACCCCCTCGCTGGTCTCGAGGACGCCCTGGATCACCCACGGTTGGCGGCCGACCTCGGTGACGATCCACCCGAGTTCGACGGCGACGATGCCGAGCAGCGTCGACAGCATCAGCGACTTGTGCAGGAGGTCGTCCTCGTAGAGCTCGCCGCGCCACCAGCGGTAGGCCCCCCAGAATCCGAGCAGGATGAACCAGAAGCCCAGCGCGACCATGATGCGGAACGACCAGAACACGAGGGCGACGGGCGGCGCTTCGCCGTACTCGTTCAACCCGACGATGGTCGCCTCCGGATCACCCCCGCTGGCCAGCCAGGACGCCCCGCCGGGGATGCCGATGCCGAACAGTTCCTTGGCCTTCGGGTTCGTCAGGTCCTCGAGGCTCGTCGGGAACGCGACGATGTACTCGGGGACGTAGGAGTCGGTCTCCCAGACGGCCTCCATCGCGGCGAACTTCTGGGGCTGGGTCTCGTAGACGTGTCGCGCGTAGAGGTCGCCGTGGAGCGCCTGCAGCGGCGCGGTGACGACGAGCGCCACGAGGGCAATCTTCAGCGTCGTCTCCCAGAAGCCCACGTTCTCGATGGGGTAGCCCCAGACGTGGTGGCGGAACACGTAGTAGGCGCCGAGGCCGGCCATGAACAGCGCAACCGACAGCACCGCCGCGTTCTGCATGTGGACGAACATGAACGGGAAGCGCGGGTTGAAGTACGCGGCCATCGGGTCGGTCAGCGTCACGATCTGCCGACCGCCTTTCTCGACGAGTTCGTACCCGCGCGGGGTCTGCATCCAGGAGTTGGCGATCAGGATCCAGACCGCAGAGAGCCAGGTTCCCAGACCGACCGCGACCGCCGAGACCATGTAGAGGGCGTTGCCGACCCGCTCACGGCCGAACACGAAGATGCCGAGGAACGTCGCCTCCAGCATGAACGCCATCATGCCCTCTACCGCCAGCGGGCCGCCGAACAGTTCGCCGGCGACCGTCGAGAACGCCGCGAAGTTCGTCCCGAACTCGAACTCCAGGACGATGCCCGTCACGGTGCCGACGACGAACGAGATCGCGAAGATCTTCGTCCAGAAGCGGCGCAGTTGCTCGTAGATCGGCGCACCACCGCGTATCTCCTTCCACGTGAAGTAGACCAGAAACGGGGCGAGGCCCATGCTCATCACGGGGAAGATGATGTGGACGATGGTCGTCAGGGCGAACTGGAATCGACTAGCGAGGACTGGATCGAGCATAGGTTGCGTGACAGGGGATGGTGGGTAGGTGGCGACGGGTGTCGCCCACGAGACGCTCGATTGGGACTACGGGAACTGCGGCCCTATCTCGTTCCCAGATTCTCGCCTGGAGAGAACAGCCAAACACGTTTAGTTGTCCAAGCCCGTAGACGTAAGCTTGAACAGTTTATTCCGGTTCGTCGATCGAAGCCCGTCGGTGCGGCGGTGACCGGGGACCGGACGTTCTAAGCCAGGCTTATCTGGAAATACGCGGTTTCTAACTAATTGACTGGCATTCCAGCCACGGATATGGAATGGGTCCCAGGGCCAGTGACAGTAGCTGTTGCCGCACTCGTCGCAGGGGTCGTCGTCGGGAGTACCGCCGGAGCGACGGCTGCAACGACACAGACCGTCACCGAGTGCACGACGATCACAGAGCCGGGAGCGTACGAACTCTCCGCCAACGTGAGCGCGCCCGCCAATGACACGTGCATCCGCATCGAATCGAGCGACGTCGTTCTCGACGGACAGGGCCAGACGATCACGGGGACGAACGGCGAGAACGCGACGGGGACGGGTATCCTCGTCTCCGCGTCCGAGGGCGGCGATCTGCTGGAGAACGTGACGGTCCGGAACGTCCACGTCGCCAACTGGGGAACCGGCGTCACCTACCGGGACGTGACGGACTCGACGCTCAGTTCCGTTACCGTCACAGACAGCCAGAACGGGCTGACAGTGACCGAAAGCTCGCAGATCACCATCCAGAACACCTCCGCGACGGACAACGAGGACGGCGTCCTCACGCGGGACGTCACCGATTCGACGTTCCACGACACGACCGTCGCGAACAACGAGGGCACGGGCCTGTACACGAGCAACGACTTCGACGGCAATCGGCTCGTCAACACCACGGCCCGTGAGAACGGCGAAACGGGCATTCGCATCGGTCCGGCCTGGAACACCGAGTTCGTCAACACGACCACGAGCAGCAACGGGGGCGACGGGCTCACGATGCTCGACAGCGGCCGCGTCGAGATGAGCCACCTCACGGCGACTGACAACGGCGAGACCGCCCTCTCGCTCACGGCCGTCGCCGGGGCACGGTTCGAGAACGTCACCGTTCAGAACAACACTGGCGCGGTGTACGCCGCCGTCGAGTCGCGCAACGTCACCGTCCAGGCACTGACGATGGGCCCCGGCGGGACGGTCTCACTCACCGCTGGGTCGGCGACTATCACGGACGCCGAACCGCCGGCCGCGCCCGAGGGCTACGAAGCGGTCGGGCCGGCGATCAACGTCTCGCGCGCCGAAGACGGCCCGAGCATGCCAGTTGTGTCGATAACGCTCGACGAACGGGACGAAACGACGCCCGCACTCTGGCAGTACGAGGACGGCGAGTGGCGCGAACTCTCGGACGTCACGTTCGACTCGGGCGAGTACACGCTCACCGCGACTGTCGGGAACGGGATCGTCACCCCGCTCGATACGACGACCGCCGACAACGAAACCGACGGGTAGGCACCGCGTTCAGCGGTCAACCTCGCCCATGATCGTATCGAGGCTGCCGAGAGTCGCCACCAGGTCCGCGACGTACTCGCCTGCTGCCATTTCCGCCAGCGCCGA
This sequence comes from Halorientalis brevis, assembly GCF_023077655.1. Lineage (NCBI taxonomy): Archaea > Methanobacteriati > Methanobacteriota > Halobacteria > Halobacteriales > Haloarculaceae > Halorientalis > Halorientalis brevis. Next base: position 194,402 of record NZ_JALLGV010000004.1, read on the forward strand.
GAGGTTCGAGAAACACGGGCTGCGGATCTTGAACCGGGCGGGCGTGTCAGTCCCGTCCGAGCGGATGTAGATCCCGAGTTCCCCCTTCGCACCCTCCACGGCCCGATAGATTTCCGTGTCGGGCTCCGGTTTGAGCGTCCGCGGGACGTTGGCCTGCAGCGTTCGGTCGTCTTCGGACCAGTCCGCCAGCAGGTCGACGCACTGTCGGACGATCTTCGCGGACTCTTCGATCTCCTGCAGCCGGACGAGTACCCGGGCGTAGTTGTCGCCGGCGTCCTGCGTCGCGACCTCCCAGTCGAGTTCGTCGTAGTAGCCGTACGGGTCGTCGCGCCGCAGGTCGTAGTCGATGCCCGACCCACGAGCGACCGGTCCGGTCACGCCGTACTCTTTCGCGGTTTCGGGGTCTAACACGCCGGTGTCGACGCAGCGAATCTGGAACAACTCGTTGCTGGTCAGCAGCGTGTGGTACTCGTCGAGTTTCTCGGGGAGGCCATCGAGGAACTCGTGGACGTTCGCGAAGAACTCCTCGCGGGGTTCCGGGACGTCCCAGACCACACCGCCGAGCCGGAGGTAGTTGAACATCATCCGCTGGCCGGTGAGATCTTCGAGGACGTCCTGGACGAGTTCCCGGTCGCGCATCGCGTACATGAACGCGGCGTTGAACTCCCCGAAGATGTCCAGCGCGTACGTGCCGATGGCGATAAAGTGGTTGGCCAGCCGCGAGAGTTCCGCACCCATCGTCCGGATGACCTGCGCGTACTCGGGCACCTCGATGTCCGCGAGGTCCTCGGCCGTGCGGGCGTACGCCCACTCGTTGATCAGCCCGGACGAGAGCCAGTCCCAGCGGTCCGGAAACGGCATGATCTGGTGGCGATAGGTGCTCTGCTGACACAGCTGTTCCTCGCAGCGGTGGATGTACCCGATGTCGGGGTCGACGTCGGCCACCTGCTCGCCGTCCAGCACGGTCTCCAGATGGAGCACGCCGTGGGTCGAGGGGTGATGCGGCCCGACGTTGATGAACATCGTGTCCGCGTGGTTCCCCTCGCCGCGATGGTCTTCTTCCAGCGGGTTGGCGTGCTCGCGGAGCGTGACGATCTGGGGCTGGGTCTGGTTGTACTCGAGCGACAGGGGATGGCCCTGCCAGGTCTCGGGCAGGAGAATCCGACGGAGGTCCGGGTGCTCCTCGTACTCGATGCCGATCAGGTCGTAGGCCTCCCGCTCGTGCCAGTCGGCCGTGGGGAACACCGGCGCGGCAGACTGGCTCACCGGGTCGTCTTTGCTCGTGGGGACGACGACCGACAGCTCCTGGGTCGGGTCGTCGTACTTCCGGAGGTGGTAGATTGACTCGTAGCGGTCCCGGTACTCCTGGGCGGTCAGACAGGCGCAGTGGTCGAAGCCGGCGTCTCGCTTGAGCGTGCTGAGGACGTCCTGGACGTCGTCGGGACGGACGACGAACCCCTCGGCGTTGCCGTGGTCCTCGCGAGCGAGAAGTTTCTCGCCCAGCAACTGAGCGAGGCGGTCGTAGTCCACGCCCGCCTCCGTCGCGCCGAGTTCGCCCGCGCGTGGCGCTGGCTCTTCGAGACTCATCGGCGACGCACCCCCGAGACGGCGCTCACCGTTGGCGTCGACTCTGCAGCGTCGCGTCCGTTCATGACAGTGGGAGTTCGAAGTGAACTGGCAAACGGATTGACTCGTAGTCACTAGCCTATTTATCAATGGCCGGTCAGCAGTCGGACGATGAAGTACCTGCATCTCACGCTCCGGGAGCCGCCCGAGTGGCGCAATCCGATGCACACGTTTCTCATGGGCCACGACGAGATGCACACGGCCGAGCTGTTGAACTGGAACACGAGCGCCGAGGACCTCGACATCATCCTCTTTCGGATCGTCGGTGCCATGGACCCGTACACCGCTGCACTCGACGACTCCGCGTTCGTCGTCGACTACGAGACGGCGCGAATCGACGGCGACTCGTTCTACGTCTACATCGAGCACGAAACCCGTGACGTGGACGACCAGTTCCGCGAACCGTTCCTCGAACGGCGCGTGTTGGCGATTCCGCCCATCGAGTACACGGAAGACGGCGAGACCAAAGTCGCAATCGTCGGCCGTAGCGAGGACGTCCAGGCCACCGTCGACGCCATCCCGGCCGAGATCGACGTCCAGATCGACCAGGTCGGCGAGTACGGCCAGGGCCTCCGGCCGTCACAGTCACTGCTGACCGACCGGCAGCAGGAGGCGGTCAGTGCCGCCCTCGCCCACGGCTACTACGAGGTGCCTCGGGAGGGAACCGTCGAGGACGTCGCTGCCAGCCTCGACTGCGCACCGAGCACCGCCTCGAACCACCTCCGAAAAGCCGAAGCACGACTCGTCCAGGCAGTCACGGCGTCTCAGTGAGCGTCGAGAGCTGGCGGAAACGCCACCGGCGGATGCACTTCGCGTCCGGTACTCGGCGCCGAGCGAGGGGAGCAGTCGAGCTGCACGGTGGATCGACGGGTCGAAAAAATTCGCGGTCAGCGAGGTGACTACGTTACGTGTAGTCCTGCGGATCGGTGTAGTTGCCGTTGTTGTTGGTGTCGAGCTGCACCTCGAGGCCGAGGTCGGGCAGCGTGATCGTATTGGTCGCGAGGTAGGTCGCGCGGATCTGCGCGCCCTCGAGCAGCAGACCGGGGTTGGAACCGCCGGTCAGGTTGACCTGGCGCGTGACCGAGGCTTCGGTCGCGTTCCCCGGTGCGCGCAGCGTGATCATGTTGTGGATACCCTTCCTGGTGTTCGCTGTCTTCTCCTCGTCGATCTCGAGGCCGCTGAACTCAGCGTTGGTCGCTGACAGTTCTGGCGTCTTGAGGAGCAGCTGTCCGGACGTCACGTTCGCGGATCCGCTACCGGCGGTGATGACGAGCCGCGCGTTGGCGTCGGCGACGTTGTACTGATTGAGGTTGAAGCGCTTGATGAGCTTCAGATCGTCAATCGTCACGCCGTTCAGTTCGACGACGCCCTGCGGATAGCCTTCGCCGCTCGAGTAGTTCTCCGCGTCACCGTCACCGGGGTACAGCATGAGGTCCTGCCCCGTGATCGTGTCCGCCTCGATCACGAACCCCCCGATACCTGAGATGGGTGTTGCGAACGCCGTTCCGGTGCTCAAAAAGAGCATGCCGACGACGGCGACAACCCCCAGCGATGCGCCTGTACTTTTCGCAAGGATGCTTTTATCGTACACTTCGTTCCCCCCTAGGGCACAGGTTTGTTTCTCATCTACTCACCTTATACTTATCCCCTATATCACTGGTTATTTATAAACAGAGTGTCGCCTCGACGAGCGCCGTACCAAGTACGCCGAAGAAAAACGGACCGCCAGACACGGCCGGAAACGGCTCGCGAGCGGTTGTGTGCTCGTTACTCCCGCTTCGCGCCGGGGTTGGTCACTGCTCCGTTGGCGGCCGAGCCGAAGTCACGGTGGTACTTCGCGAGCACGCCGGTCGTGTAGGACGGTTCGGGGTCGTCACGCGCGTCGAGCCGCTGTTCGATCTCCTCGTCCGAGAGGTCGACGGAGAGTTCCAGATTGTCGATGTCGATGGTGACGACGTCGCCGTCTTCGAGCGCGGCGATGGGGCCGCCGACGTACGCCTCCGGGGCGACGTGCCCGATGGAGAACCCGCGGGTCGCGCCCGAGAACCGGCCGTCGGTGAACAGCGCCACGTCCTCGGCGTGACCCTGCCCGGCGACGGCGGACGTGACGCCGAGCATCTCGCGCATCCCCGGTCCGCCACGGGGTCCCTCGTTGCGGATGCCGATGACGTCACCGGTCTCGACGTGTCCCTCCTGGACGTACTCCATAGCACCTTCCTCGTCCTCGAAGATGCGGACCGGCCCCTCGTGGTGGAGGTGGTCTTCACCGGTGATCTTGATGACCGCGCCGTCCGGCGCGAGGTTGCCGGTGAGGATGCGGATGGCGCCCCGTTCGTGGATCGGATCGTCGACCGTGTGGAGGAACTCCGCGTCCAGGTCCTCGATGGCCGACGGATCCTGCGCTTCGAGTGCCTCGGCCATCGTGTCGCCGGTGACCGTCAGCGCGTCGCCGTGGAGCAGGTCAGCCTCGTGGAGCGCGTTCAGCACGACCGGAACGCCGCCGACCTCGTGGAGGTCGTTCATCACTTTCTCGCCGCCGGGCTGGAGGTCCGCGATCTTCGGCGTCGTGCGGCTGATGCGGTTGAAGTCCTCGATGTCGAGGTCGACGCCCGCTTCGGCGGCCATCGCCAGGAGATGCAACACGGCGTTCGTGGAGCCGCCGACAGCGACCTGGAGCGCGATGGCGTTCTCGAAGGACTCCTTCGTGAGGAAATCGGAGGGCTTGCGGCGTTCCTGGACGACGTCGACGACGAGTTCGCCGGCCTCGCGGGCGACGTCGTAGCGCGATTCGTCCTCGGCCGGCGGGGACGCAGAGCCGAGCGGTGCGAACCCGAGCGCCTCGGAGATCGAGGCCATCGTGTTGGCGGTGAACATCCCACCGCACGAACCCGCACCGGGGCACGCGTTGCGTTCGAGGTCGTCGAGTTCGTCCTCGGTCATGTCGCCGTCGGCGACCGCACCGACGCCCTCGAAGACGTTCTGGATGGTGACTTCGCGGCCCTCGTGTTCGCCAGGCATGATCGAACCGCCGTAGAGGAAGACGGAGGGGAGGTCCGTCCGGATGGCGGCCATCATCATCCCGGGCATGTTCTTGTCACAGCCGCCGATGGTGACCAGTCCGTCCATGCGCTCGCCGAAGGCGACCAGTTCGACGGAGTCGGCGATGACCTCGCGGGAGATCAGCGAGGCTTTCATCCCCTCGGTCCCCATCGAGATGGCGTCGGAGATAGTGATGGTCCCGAACTCGATGGGCATCCCGCCGGCCTCGTCGGTGCCTTCGTAGGCAGCGTCCGCCACGTCGTCGAGGTGGACGTTACAGGGCGTGATGTCGGCCGCGGGGTTGGCGATCCCGACCATCGGGGAGACGAGGTCCTCGTCGTCGTACCCCATCGCGCGGAACATCGCCCGGTGCGGGGCCTTGTCGGCCCCCTCGGTCACGTCGTTGCTCGGGAGGTCGTCCGGCTTCTCGTGATAGTCGGACGCCGTCCGCTGCTCGGATTCCTGACTCATAATCGAGGACAGTCCCCGTGGCGGCTTTAATTGCCCGGATGCCGCAGTCGGGTTCGGACCGCACCCGTCGCGAGTGCCGGTGCCGAAACGCATTAGCATCGGAGCGAGAACTAACCGACAATGACCGCTCGCGTCGCTGCCGGTGCTCGCCTCCACTTCGGGTTCCAGAACCTCTCGCTCGCCCGCGAGCGGCTGTACGGCGGCGTCGGCGTCGCCCTCGACGAGCCCCGGGTCGTCGTCGAAGCCGAACCGGCCGAGGGCATCCGCTGCGACGACGACCTCGCCGCCGAGTACGCCTGGACGGCCGTCGACCTCCTCGGCGTCGACGGCGCCAAGATCGAGGTTCGAGACCGGCTCCCGCGCCACGTGGGCCTGGGCAGCGGGACGCAGTTCGCCCTCGCGACGCTGACGGCCATCGCCGGCGCCTACGACGTGGACCCGGCGGTCCGCGAGCACGCTCCCGCGCTCGGTCGCGGCGGACGGAGCGGCGTCGGCGTCGCCGCCTTCGCGGACGGCGGCTTCGTCGTCGACGGCGGCCACCCGACGGAACTGTTCACCGCCGCACCGCCCGCCGACGGCCAGTGGAGCGTTCCCCCGGTGACGGCGCGACACGAACTCCCCGAGAGCTGGCGGTTCGTCGTCGTCGTCCCGGAAACCAGCGAAGGACGGAGCGGCCAGCGCGAGGACGAGAGCATGCGCGCGGTGGTCGAACGCGCCGACACCGGGATCGCCGACGAAGTCGGGGGCGTGCTCCTCCGACGGGTGCTCCCGGCCGCTGCGGAAGGTGACCGCGAGACGTTCGGCGCCGGCGTGGCGAAACTCGGGCGCCTCAACGGCGCCTGGTACGCCGACGAGCAGGGCGGCGTCTACCGGCCGCCCGCTGGCCGCATCGTCGACCGACTGGCCGACTGCCCCGCCATCGCCGGGGCCGGCCAGTCGTCGTGGGGGCCGGCCGTGTACGGCGTGACCCAGGAGCGCGGCGTGGATGAGGCGCGAGAGGCCGCACGGGACGCTCTGGGGGCAGCAGGCGTCGAGGGCCGCGTGCTCGTCACCGCGCCGCGGAATCGCGGCGTTCGCGTCGAACGGTAAGGAGTCGGACCGAGGTGACTATTGTTTAGTATATTAGCGCTTGTGAGCGGTCTGTCCGGAAATTATGGATCGCGATCAGCTCAGGTCATACCATCCCCACCACCTCTATTGACAAATAAACAAAACATATTGACTTATCCGACTCTGGTGCCAGAATCGGACATGTATATTGGGAGGTAGGTCCAACCTATGCTTAATTGTGGACCAAAATGAGTTTAGATAGGTACTTAAAATCGGTTGCAGAGGCTTTCAGATATGCAATTGCTGCCATAGCTGGGACACTTGTAGGCAGTTTAGAGGGAATCCCAGTCACGGTAACAAACATGGCTTTAGCTACTCTTGTTCTTGTAGTGATTATTTTGGTTCTGGGCTTCCTCGATTACTTAGTTCAAGTCCATATCAATCCAGAAATCGAAGAATAGTCCAACTTTGTCCCGAGAACCAGACGCAGAGTGTTCCGGCTTAGAGTGACTCTGTCGTCGAATATTAGATGGGAGAGACGGCCATTTATTGAAAAATCTTTTATCATTTTCCTTTGAGTGTCTTCTCGAATGCAACGTCGTGAACTGTTGCGAAAGACTTCCGTCGTGGCTACTTCCGTGGCCGTTGCAGGATGTTCAGAGAATGCCTCGGAATCCCCCGGTGAACAGAACGTCTCGGAATCTCAGGAGGGAGATCGAGAGCAGAGTCCACAAGGATCGAAGCTCGGGAGTGAAAGTTCGCCGTGGCGAGGATTGATGTTCGTTCTCGAAGCCCCTTCGCCGGAGGAGATCAGGCAACAGTTCGATTCACCTGCACCGGTGATTCTCACCGGCGACGACGTCCAAATGGTCTTTTTCGAGACTGACGACCATCGGAAGCTCAGTGAAACGGCCGACAGAGTAGGATACGAAGTGCGAAGCATGTCGTCTATCGTTTGGAGAGGTCAACCAGTCTGTGATATCCGAAGTCAGATTCGTATCCCCGCTACACCTTCGATGGGAGAAGTCCAAGAGGTATTCCCTGATGCTGTCCGCATCTCGCAAGTCGCAACAGCAGGCAGTGGGCGTTTTTGGTCCATCTTCTCTCGATACGAGACGAAAGCAGAGATCTCATCACGTCTCGACGAACTTCAGATTGAAGAGGAGTCCGCATCAGTTATCCTCTACAGCGGGTGTAATCGAAGCAATTCGTAGTATGGATCTTGTCTGACTCTGTACCGAAAGTCTGACTGGTCAGAATCCCCGTAACAACTACGGCACCGCGTCCGTATTGGGCGGTATGGACCGCATCCCCTTCGGCATCCGACAACTCGATACGCTGATCGACGGGGGCGCGCCGCCGGGGAGCGTCGTCTTGCTGTCGGGCGAGTCCGGGGCCGGCTCGCGGGAGTTCATGTACACGAGCGCCATCGTGAACGGCCTGGGGCTCACGGACCAGGACCTCCACGACCTCTACTACGGCGACCTCGCGTCCAGTGCCGACCTCCCCGACGAGATCCACTACATCTCCTTCACCGCCGACAGCGACCAGCTCTACCGCGAGATGAATCGCGTGATGGACGCGGAGGTCGTCGAATCCGGCTTCGATCAGGTCGAGTTCATGGACATGGCGGAAGTGTACTTCCACACCAGCAGCGTCCCGCGACCGTGGTACGCCGAAGAGACGACTCACATCCGGGACATGGCGGGCCGTCACGACCGCGAAGAGCTGTTCGCCGCGCTCGGCGACTACCTCAACGAGCACGCACGGGGAAACCTCGTCATCCTCGACTCGCTGTCGGACCTCATCAGCGCCATCGGCGACGAACACGACTGGTCGGACATCGTCTACCTCCTCAAGGGACTCCAGAAGGCCGCCCACTCATGGAACGGTCTCATCCTCGTCCACGTCAACCACGAGACGGTCACGGCGGTCGAACACGGACAGTTGATCGACGCGGCCAACGGGGCGATGATCTTCGAGTGGGAACAGGGCGGCAGCGAACGCGCCCGGACGCTCGTGTTCAAGAAGTTCCGCGGCGTCCTCTCGCGGATCCAGGACGAGAACATCATCCGCTTCGAGACGGAGATCGGCGACGCCGGGTTCGACATCAGCGACGTTCGAAAGATTCGTTGACACGTCCCGTCAGCGATCCCCCAAACCGACCGGTAGGACCGCCTTACTTCCAGGCGAGACTGTTTTACAATTTGATAAGGAGTGGCAAACTCTTAACTATCGTAGCAGTCAACGTCCGGTAGATGGCCAGCGAGCCGTCAGACGAGCCTGTGTCGGTTTCACTCCCGCCGGAGATCGCAGAGTGGATCGACCAGCAGGCCGCCGACCGGGACACCGACCGTGAGACGGTTCTGGTACAGTTGCTCGCGGCCCACCAGGCGACCGAAGAGTTCGACGACGGCACCGAGATCGACGCCGATCTCCTCGCCCGAACGACCGATCTCGAAGACGAGGTCCGCGACATCATCGCCGGGCGGCTCTCGGACATCGCCGGCGCCGTCGCCGACCGCATCGACGTCGAACAACAGGTGCAGGCGGCGCTCGACGACCAGGTCGCGGCCGCCGTCGACGAGCAGGTCTCCGCGGCGGTTGACGAGCACCTCGCCGAGACCCTCGACGAGCGGGCGACGGACCTGGCCCAGACGGCAGCCGAGCAGGCGAGCCAACAGCTCCAGAGCGAGCTCCAGTCGGTCGAGTCGGACTTCGTGGCGAAGATCGAGGACGTTCGCGATCGCGTGATCCAGGTCAAAAAGGAGACCGACCAGAAGGCCCCGGCCGACCACGAGCACGAGGCGCTGGACGACCGGATTTCGGAACTCGCCGCCGAGACCGAGGAGATCGCCGCAGGGATCGACGACCTGCGCGCGGATTTCGACGCCGAAGGGGCCGACTACGAGGAGCGCCTGGACGAGGTAGACGAGACGGTCCAGGACATGCAGGAGAAACTGCGGACGGTGGCGTACGTCGTCAGGGACCTGCGTGAGAACGCGGCGTTCGACAACAAACGAGACACGTCCGTCGAGCAGCTCAAACGGACGGCCGCCGAACACGACGTCGAGCGCGCCCGCTGTGAGGCCTGTGGTCAGGGCGTCGCCATTTCGCTGCTGACCGAACCGGAATGTCCCCACTGCAACGCGACGGTGACCGACGTCACGCCGGGCACGGGCTTCTTCGGGAAACCGGAGCTGGTCAAGGCACAGGGGATCGAGGCCGCATCGGACGGTGAGCGCCAGTGAGTGACGATTCGGACGAGCGCGACGACCCGTTCGAGTCGTTCGACGCCCCCGACGACGTCGATCCCTTCGAAGACCTTGAGGGACCCGACGACGCCGAGGAGACGAGCGACGCGGGCGAGCCGACAGTGCCGCCGGACGACGATCAGACGCCGCCGGGTCGCATGACCGACGACCCGTTCTCTCAGATCTCCGAACCGGACGACGGAGCGAAGGGACCCGTCGGCAGCGACGCGCACTCGGACGCGGACGCGACCGACGAGAGCGGCGACGGGGCGGACGCGACCGACGACCCGTTCGACTCTTTCAGCAGCGCCGGGACCCAGGGTGGGTCGGACGACGATCCGTTCGGCGCGTTCGAGTCGGTCGGCGTCGACGAGATCGACCCGGACGCGGTCTGGGACGTGCTCTCAGCCGCCGAAGCGGAAGGAATGCCGGAGTTCGACGAGAAGGTCTTCTACGAGGTCTCGAAACACAGGTTCTGCGAGCGCTGTGAGTACTTTTCCGAGCCGCCCGCAGCTTCGTGTTCCTACGAGGGAGCCGCGATCGTGGAGTTCCTCGACATGGAGCAGGTGCGGCTCGTGAACTGTCCGGTCGTCGCCGAGCAGCGAGCGCTCGAAGAGAGCGTCGGCGAGATCGGCTCGGACTGACTACAGGGAGCGCCCGGAGCCCCGTTCCAGCGAGCGGTAGGTTTCGACCACTTCCTCGAAGTCGTCCATCGACTCCCGGAGCTCGTTGCTCAGTTCGACGGCCTCACGCTTGAGCCGGTTGAACTCCTCGTCGTCTTCGAGTTCGCTGGGCGTCCGCTCGGCTTCGAGAACCGACAGCTTCGACAGCAGTTGGAAGAACTCGTCGAGTCGCGGGTCCGACCCAGGCGTGTCGACGTGCTGGTCGAGCGTCGAGAGCAGCGTGTCCTTGTCGACGGGTTTGCAGAGGTAGTCGTCGAAATCCATCTCCAGAATGTTGAGGTCCGGGTCCACCGCCGTCACCATGATGACGGGGAAGTCGTAGCCGCGGTCCCGGAACTCCACGAGGACGTCGTCCCCGTGGATGTCGGGCATCCGGCGGTCGAGCAGGACGGCAGCGACGTGGTCGCCCGCCTTCTCGAGCGCTTGCTCACCGCCGTAGGCGATTTCCGTCTCGTACTCGTCGCGCAGTTTCAGCGCGTACGCCTCGGCCACGTCTTCTTCGTCGTCGACGACGAGCACCGTCTGCGTGAACTTCCCGGACACGTTCGTGCGTGTGTTCCGCGATACGCACTGAAATACCTTTGCGAAATTTCGCGTCGTCGGACCGCCCTCTGGGACTCACAGCTCGGGTTCGTACGTACACTTATTAGCTGGGCTTGACAACGACGAGAGGAGTCGAGTAATGGCGCAGTCGGACTTCCTGGCGGTCCACCCGGACCCAGTCATCCACTACGGGCGCTCGGCAGACGGCATCGTCATCAGGCGGATCAACGCCGCCTTCGAGACGACCTTCGACGTGACTGCGGGGGACAGTGTGTCACTCCAGGAGACGCTCGAGTCGGGAGTGACCGTCTCGGACGTCGCCGACGCCATCGAAAGCGGTGACTCGCTGGACCGCCGCGTCACCTGTCCCGTGGACGGCGACGCGCGCCCGTTCCGCCTTCAGCACATTCCCGCCGAGGACGGCGGCTACCTCGTCTACACCGACGAGAGCGAGCGCGTCGCCAGAGAGCGCGAACTCGAAGCGCGCAACGAGCAGTTGGAAACGTTCGCGAGCGTCGTCTCCCACGACCTCCGCAACCCGATCGACGTCGCCGAGACCTACCTGGCCGCCGCGCGTGAAGAGGACGACCCCGAGCACTTCCGCCGCGTCGCGGACGCGCTCGATCGAATGCGGACGCTCATCGACGACGTGCTCGCGCTCGCCCGCCAGGGGAAGGTCCTCGACGACACCGAACGCGTCACCCTCGCGACCGTCGCCGAAGACGCCTGGGCCACCGTGGACGCGACCGACGCCTCGCTGGCCCTCGCCGACGAGACCGCCACGCTGCAGGCCGACCCGGACCGCCTCCAGCAACTCGTCGAGAACCTCCTGCGCAACGCACTCGAACACGGCGGCCCGTCGATCACCGTCGGCACCATCGACGGCGACCGTACCGGCTGGTACCTCGAAGACGACGGACCGGGCATCCCGGCCGACGAGCGCGCGGACGTCTTCGAGCCGGGCGTGACCAGTTCCACGGACGGCACCGGGCTCGGGCTGGCCATCGTCGAGCGGATCGCCGACGCCCACGGGTGGACGGTCACGGTGACCGACGGCGACGACGGCGGCGCACGCTTCGAGGTCACCGAGGTCGAGTCGCTCCAGCCATTCTAGCCGAAAGAGGCAAATGGGATTCGGGACCGTAGTCTGGGGTATCCACTATGCAATTCTGTGACGAGTGCGGGTCGATGATGCACGCCGCCGACGGGGACGAGATGGTCTGTTCGTCCTGCGGCGCTCGCGTGGCCAAAGACGAGGAGAAAGCCGATCAGTTCGTCACCACCGAAGAGCAAAGCGGCGACGAACTCATCGAAACCGAGGAAGGGGCGAACTTCGAGGGGAAACCGACCGCCAACGACGTCACCTGCGAGAAGTGCGGCCACGGCAAGGCCTGGTACACGATCAAACAGACCGGGTCGGCCGACGAACCGCCGACGCGGTTTTTCAAGTGCCAGGAGTGTGGCTACCGCTGGCGCGAGTACAACTAACGCTCTTTGACTTCGAGGCCGCGGACTTCGTCGAGTTCGAGCCGCCAGCCGTGCATGTCGTCGATGGAGTCGGCGCGCTCGAAGTCGCTGGAGAACCAGCCGTTGTCGTCGAGCGCGTCCACGAGCCGGTCCCAGTCAGCGGTGTCGTGTTCGACCCGCCGGACGGGCCCCGTGATCGCGATGCTCTGCCAGTCGAACCGGCCCCTGATGTCGTTCACGAGCAGCCGCGCCGTCTTGCCGTCGTCGATGAACTCGAACTTGCGGCCGTGGGGGCTGTCTTCGAGGAAGACGAAGGAGACGTCCTCGCCGTCGTAGCCGAACGACACCGGGAGGCTGTAGGGCTCGTCGTCGCTGGCCAGCGAGAGGATGCCCCACCCTTTCCCGACGAGCAGGTCGTCGATGTCGTCGGCGTCCATGGGCGTCCCCATCCACTGCCCGGTGGTATCCATCGTCATAGACGATAGTTGTCGGCCGACGGCCTTGAAACTACGCCACGGGGACGGCTGCCGGTCGATCCACGCAACTGTCGAACGCGGGTAGCAGGGCCGTCGCCGCCGAACCGCGGGCTTTTGTCGCCGCGTGCGTAACGGCCGGCTGTGTCGTCCGACGCCCGTCGCGTCGAGGTCCACCCCGGCAAGGAGGCCGTGGTCGAGTTCGATCCCGAGCTGACCTTCGAGTGCGTCGAGGAGTGTACGTGGTGCTGTCACCACGGCGTCCTCCTCTACGAACCGGACTTCCTCGCCCTGGCGGACTGCGCCAACCTCGCCGAGGCGACGACCTCGTTCCGCGGCGAGGACTTCGTCCGCCAGGAACGGAAGGACCGCGACGATCACGTCGACGAGAACGGCGACGCCTGTTTCTTCCTCCGCGAGGACGGACTCTGTTCGCTGCACGCCGACCACGACTGGAAGCCCGCCCGCTGCTCGGTGTTTCCCCTGACCGTCACCGTCGAGGACGACGAGATCCACGTCGACGTGCGCGAGTCCGCCCACGAACACTGCGAGGGGCTTGACGTCTCCGAGCGCCGCGTCGTCGACAATCTCGACGCGTTTCTCCCGGCCGTCCTCTGGGAACTGGACGATCCGGAAACGCGTCGGGAGCTCTGAAAAGCGGGGGCGTTCGACCTGCTGGTGAGTAGTCAGTACGGTCCGGACCAGCCGCAATCGACGCAGCTGAACAGGCCCTGACCGTTGACCGTTGGCCCCGTACAAGTAGGACACTCGAACATGGATTTGCCGCCGTCCGTGATCGCGACAGGCTCGCCGCCCACGTCTGCGTCGTCGGTGAACCGGTCGGGAAGGTCCGGATGACACGCCGCACAGACCCACTCGATGGTACGGTGCGTTTCGCTTCCGAACGCGCGGTGCCGCCAGACGTGCGTGACCGCACACCCACAGTTGTCACATTCTGTCATCGCTTGGCTAAACGAACGTCAGACTACGGCATAAATCTTGTCCCAATTGTGCACTAATTAGTCCACTATAGATATATTATCCTTATATTGCGGCCAGGGATGGTCGATCGTCAGGAAGGAGCAGAGCACAGTGACCGATCGCACAGAAACGAACCGGTGACGGCCAGTCTCAGGCACCGATCGCGAGCCAGGTGAGAAAGACGACGACGACGCCAAGCGACGTACTCAGGACGGCGTGGAGGCGAAGTCGGTCGAGTTGGTGGTGGGCCTTGTCCGAGAGGCGCGCGACTTCCCCGACTTCGCCGCCGACCTCACACCGCGGGAGGAAGTCCATCGCGACGTGGAGGAAGATACCGGCGGCGAACCCGAAGATCGCGGCGTTGATCGCGGGGCTGGTCGGAAGCTGGACGAGCGCCGAGGGGATGCCAGCGAGTCCGATGCCGGCAGCGGGCAGCAGAATGACAGACGGAGAGCGACCGGCGCTGGCCAGTCGACGCGCGGCAGCGTAGCCGGCAGGGCCCTTGTGGGAGACGATCGCGAGGCCCAGCAGGAGGCCGAGTTCCGGCATCGAGCCGTAGATGAGCCCGATGATGACGCCGGCCGAGAGCGCGTGCGCAGAGAGCTGGACGGCAGTGTTGTCGAACGCAGCGTTGACGTGTGCGAGTCGGTGTCCGAGGACGTGCGAGCCGAAGCCGACGAGGATGCCCGCAGCGACGCCGAACCCGCCGATTCGCGGATCGAGGCCGATCGCCTGCGGGAGCAGAAACACCGCCGCGCTCGTTATCATTGCCCCGCTGGCAAGCCCGTAGCCCCAGACCAGTCCGGTCGGATTCGCCTCGCGGGCGGCCCTGATACCGAACGGGATCGCCCCCGCCATCGCCGCGAAGGCCACCCACGAGATCACGAGCATCTTCCAGATCCCAGCAATCACCGCCACACCGGACAGCAGGGTCAACGCCACGACCCCTGCCATTCCGAGTAGTGACGGAGAGCCAGGAGAGTTAATAATTTTCGTGCTCATGTTATTAGACATCTGCGTTAAAAACGCCCGTTTGTAATAATAAAAGCATCGGTCGAGGAGTCAGAGACGGGGCCAGTCCGGCGAGAACGGGGGTTCGGTCAGTTCGTCGCCCGTTTCCAGGTTTTCAGATCGACCACCTGACCGTCGACGTCGTCGGGTGCTGCCGTCGTCGCTGCCCAGGTGAACATCGGTGCGACGTCTTCGGGATCGCGCCCCTGGGACCCCGCGAGGTCGGTGGCGACCTGCCCGGGGTCGACGATCGCAACCGACTGGTCCAGTTCGGCGGCGAACCCGCGAGCGAGCGCTTCGACGGTGGCCTTCGAGACGGCGTAGGTCCCGTAGCCGGGTTTCGCGTCGCGTGCGATCGCGCCAGAGGGCACGACAATTCGGGCGTCGTCGGCCAGGTGTGGGAGCGATTCGCGGACCGTCGTGAACACGCCCCGCGCGTTGGTTCGGATGTGATCGTCGAATGCGGCGTAGGATTCGCTGGTGAGCGGCGTCTCGCCCGGCGACCCGTGATACACGCCGGCGTTCGCGACGACGACGTCGATCGACCCGCCCTCGCGCGCTGCCGTCTCCATCAACCGTTCCACGTCGAACTCGTCGCGGACGTCCGCGCGCATGGCCGTCACGGACCCGCCCGCGTCGCGGATCGTTTCGGCGGTCGCCTCCAGTGCGTCGGCGTCCCGCGCACAGATGACCACGTGGGCGCCGTCGGCGGCGAACTGCCGCGCGACGGCCGCCCCGATGCCACGGCTCGCGCCGGTGACGACGACTGTGTCCCCGTCCATGTCGTGGCTCTTCGTCGGTCAGCCCCATGGGAGTTCCCCCTCGCTCACCGTCAGTTCGGTGTGTGAACTACCAGCAAACCATACAGGTGAGGTTCCAGCTTTATACAGTTTCGTCACTATATGATATTTAATGAGTACGCTGGAGGGGACGTCCATCGACGTCGTCGGCGGAGGCTTCGGGGGATTGTCGACGGCCTGCTACCTCGCCGACGCCGGCGCAGACGTACGGGTACTGGAGAAGAACGGACAGCTCGGCGGCCGTGCCAGCCGGTTCACCGCGGACGGCTTCCGCTTCGACATGGGGCCGTCGTGGTACCTGATGCCCGACGTGTTCGAGCGATTTTTCGGCCACTTCGGGAAGGCTCCGGAGGATTACTACCGGCTCGAACGGCTGGACCCGCACTACCGCATCTTCTTCAAGGACGGTGACGAGGTCGACGTGCCGGCCGACCGCGACGCCGTCCGGGAGATCTTCGCGTCCTACGAGGACGGTGCCGGCGAGGCGTTCGACGAGTACCTCGCAGAGAGCGCGTCGAACTACGAACTTGCGATGGAGAACTTCGTCTACGAGGACCGGCCCAGACTCAGAGACTGGGTCGACCTGGACGTCATCAAGGCGGCTCCAGTCGGGCTGAAGCTGCTCGGCAACATGCAGGGCCACGTCGAGGACTACTTCGAGAACCCCAAACTCCAGCAGATCATGCAGTACACCCTCGTCTTCCTCGGGGGTGCACCGCACAACACGCCCGCCCTCTACAACATGATGAGCCACGTCGACTTCAACCTCGGCGTCCACTACCCCGTCAAGAACGGCAGCGGGGACCAGATCGGCGGCTTCGGCGCGGTCGTCGACGGCATCGTCGAGCTGGGCGAGGAACTCGGCGTCGAGTTCGTCACCGACGCGCCGGTGGCCGAGATCACCCGCCGGAAGGACGGCTTCCTCGTCGCGACCGAGGACGGCACGGAGTACAACCCCGACCTCGTCGTGAGCGACGCCGACTACGCCCACACCGAGCGCGACCTCCTCCCCGCGCACGAGCAACAGTACGACGACGACTACTGGGACTCGAAGACCTACGCGCCCTCCGCGTTTCTCCTCTATCTCGGCGTCGAGGGCGACGTGGACCCGCTGGCCCACCACACGCTCGTCCTCCCGGAAAACTGGGACCCGCACTTCGAGAAGATCTTCGACGACCCGCAGTGGCCCGACGATCCGGCCTACTACGTCTGCGTTCCCTCCGAGACCGACGAGACGGTCGTCCCCGACGGCGACCACAGCAACCTCTTCGTGCTCGTCCCCATCGCGCCTGATCTGGAGGACGGGCCGGAAGTGCGCCAGCGCTACCGCGACGAGGTGCTGGCGGACATGGCCGACCACACCGGCGTCGACGTTCGGGACCGGATCGTCTACGAGGAGCGGTTCTCGGTCTCGGAGTTCGCCGACCGATACAACTCCATCCAGGGCACGGCGCTGGGGCTGGCACACACGCTCCGCCAGACCGCGCTCTTGCGCCCGCCGCATCGCTCGGACGCCGTCGACGGGCTGTACTTCACCGGCTCGTTCACCACGCCCGGCATCGGCGTCCCGATGTGCCTCATCAGCGGGGAACACACCGCTGACGCCATCATACAGGACAGATGACCGACGGCGCTCTCGACGTCCGGACCCGACTCGAAGCGGTCACCGACTACCTTCCCTCCGAGGAGACGCCGCTGGGGTATCTGTTCTGGCTCTCCCGCCCCCGGTTCTGGCTGTATCTCGGCGGCCCGGTCATCGTCGGGGCGACCTACGCGGCCGACACCGTCCCCGAGCTGTTCGCACCGATTCCCGTGCTCTTGCTCATGTTCTTTACCGTCCCGGCGAACGTCTTCCTCTACGGCGTCAACGACGTCTTCGACGCTGACGTCGACGAACTCAACCCGAAAAAAGAGGACAAGGAGGTCCGCTACCAGGGCCGCACCTGGGTCGTCGCCGTCGTCGTCGCCAGCGGCCTGCTCGGACTGCTGTTCGTGCCGTTCGTTCCGACGGCGGCCGCGCTGGCGCTGGGACTCTGGTACTTCCTCTCGATCGAGTACAGCGCGCCCCCGCTCCGGTTCAAGACGACGCCGCTGCTGGATTCGATCTCGAACGGCCTGTACATCCTCCCCGCTGTGGTCGCCTTCACCGCCGTCGCCGGCGAACTGCCGCCGACGCTCGCCGTCGTCGCCGGGTGGCTCTGGACGATGGGCATGCACACGTTCTCGGCCATCCCGGACATCGAACCCGACCGCGAGGCCGGCATCACGACCACCGCGACAGTGCTCGGGAAGCGTCGCACCTACGCCTACTGCGCGCTCTGCTGGCTGGCGGCGGCCGTCATCTTCTGGCAGGTCCACCCGTTCTTCGGCGGCCTGCTCGTCCTCTATCCAGCCCTCGTCTTCGGGATCGCCCGGTCGAACATCGACGTCGACGACGCCTACTGGTGGTATCCCGCCATCAACACCCTCACCGGAATGGCGATGACGCTGGCGGGCCTCTGGGTACTCGTGTTCGGCTATGGCGGTTGAGAGTATGACCCGCGAGCGGGTCGAGACGCGACTGGACGACCTCGTGCGGGAGAACCGCTTTCTCATCGCGGTCGTCTTCCCCGCGATGGGTGCGCTCTTGCTCGTCGCCAGCGCCGAGTCCCTGCTCCCCGGACCGCTCAACTTCAACCCGTATCTCATCCTCTTCGGGACGCTCGTGATGCGACTCCCGCTCGTGGCGGGCGTCGCACCGCTCACCGACCGGCGGGCGCTCCTCGCGATGGGGGCGCTCACGGTCTACTCCTACGGTATCGAGTACGTCGGCACGACGACCGGCTGGCCGTACGGCGAGTTCGCCTACGGGATCGATCTCGGGCCGATGCTGTTCGGGGAGATTCCCCTCGGACTGCCAGTCTTTTTCTTCCCGCTGGTCCTGAACAGCTACCTGCTCTGTCTCCTCCTCCTGGGCGACCGGGCGAAACAGTGGTTCGTCCGGCTGCCCGTGGTGATCGCGGCGGTCATCGCGGTCGACCTCGTGCTCGACCCCGGCGCGGTGGGCCTCGGATTCTGGGCCTACGACGCCGGGGGCACCTACTATCAGGTCCCGTGGTCGAACTACCTCGGCTGGGTCCTCTCTGCGACCGTAGCCGTCGGACTGTTCGACGTGGCCTTCGACCGCACCGCGCTCATCGCGCGGGTCCAGCGCTGTGAGTTCATGCTCGACGACCTGGTGAGCTTCGTCATCCTCTGGGGGTCGATCAACGCCTACTTCGCGAACTGGGTGCCCGTGGCGATCGCCGGTCTGTTCTTCCTCGGTCTGGTGCAGATCGAGCGCTTCGACTTCGCGGTCGTACGGACGGTGCCGCTGATCGGCGAGAAGTTCTGAGGGGGGCTGCTGTCAGTCCCGTTCCCGCTGCTGGGCGATGCGCTGGAGCGCATCGGCGATCGCCTCGACGGCGAGGAGGAAACGCCACCCGACGTACAAAAAGCCCGCCAAGACGACGGGAAACAGAACCAGAAGCGGGGTCTGAACAATGAACAGTGCGTACCCGAGCAGGACCGCGAACAGCAGGACGCTACCACCGAACCAACTGGACGGAATCGGGGGCGGGGAGTAGCCAGCCATTGCCGTCACAAAACACGTTTGACAGAAATAAGTTCAGTCTTCGTGAACCCAAGTACGTGAGTGTCGACCCCTCCGGATGAGTCACTGCGTCGGGACGGATTCGGGCGGCTCGAACCCCGGCGAGTGGGCCGGGACGTCGCCGATGGTCGAGACGCGCTCGAAGACGGCCTCGGGATCTTTGTTCCAGATCCAGTGCCAGCGGGTCTTCGCGACGAGCCACGCCTTCCGGGTCGTCGAGAGTTGCGGCGTTTCCGAGAGCACGTCGAAATCGCGCTTGCGGATGAGTCGGTGATGGTCGGCGTACAGCACGGCGGCCAGCAACACGGCGAACTGGCAGTCCTCCGGGAGGTATTTGATGCCCGCGACGCCCTCGCGGTACAGCTGTTCGGCCCGGTGGAGTTCGTGACGCATGGCCGAGCGGAACCCCTCGGACAGTTCGAGATCCTCGATCTGTTTCTCGGTCACGCCGTACTGCTCGTAGGTCTCGGCGGGGAGGTAGATGCGGTCGCGGTCGACGACGTCCTCGCGAACGTCCCGCAGGAAGTTCGTCAGCTGGAAGGCTTCGCCGAGAGCGCCGGCGTGCGGCCGAGCGACCTCGGGGTCCTCGGTGTCCATGATGGCGGTCATCATGTAACCGACGGCCGACGCGGACCCCTGCATGTACGCTTCGAGTTGATCGTAGGTCTCGTAGCGGTTCGTTTCGATGTCAGTCAGCATCGCGTCGACGAACAACTCGACGTCCTCGTCGGTGATGTCCGTCTGGCGGCGAACCTCGTCGAACGCCGTCAGTACGGGGTCGTCGGTCTCCCGCCGGCCGAGCGCTGCCTCCCGGATGCGAACGAGTTCGGCCTCCTGCTCGGCGGGCGTGTAGTCGTTGTCTTCGTCGTCGACGACTTCGTCGGCGATCCGGAAGAACGCGTAGAGCACGTACGTCTTGTGTCGGACGCGCTCGGGGAGGAGCCGCGTGGCGTAGTAGAACGTCTTTCCAGTCCGTCTGTGAATCGCCTTGCTCTGTTCGAGGGAGTCGTTGCGTACCATTACGTGTCAGCTTCGCCGAATCGTAGCGGTCTCTGGACGCCCCGTCCGGGGCGACGTCGGCTATCCATTGCCATCCGTCAGCTTACCTGACCGGAGGGTTCGCACCACGTTAAGGAACATACCTTACTGGTTGGTATTCGAGAGCGTCAGGTGCGCACTCATCTCGACGCGCACGGGGACTGTCCTCTCCTGGCAGTCGATGCGATGGACCTACGGGCTGAAGCCCCCTCAAGATAGGTTCCAGCTACGCCCCGCATGCGTTCCCGGTACATACGACCGGAAGGTCTTTTGCCGGTCTCTAACGTACGGTCGCGTATGGTCCGAGAGCAGCTCCAGACGGCAGCGGACGACCTCCGAACGGCGATCGAATCGGCAGAAGACGACGCGAGCGAACGGCTGACGGAACTGGCCGAGAAACTCGACGCGCTGGCGACGGACGATCGCGGGCCGGACCACGGCAGCATGGCGCGCATCCAGAACACGCTCAACGACATCAAGGAGGACGTCGAGGAGGACGCCGTCGAGGCGATCGACGACGCCAAAGCGAAGATCAGCGACTACCGGTCGACCGTCGAAGGCGTCTGAGGAAAGGCATGTTAGGAAGTACCAGTACCAAAACATTTTAGAGAACGGGAGGAGAGATTTCGCTACGATGAGGGGTGGCCAGCAGAGACAACCACGAGGGTTGCAGAAAGCGAACAGGCAGTTGCTGCTAGCGTCAGAACTGACGTACGAGGAGGACGTCGCCGAACGGTTGGCCGGCCTGGCCCACCAGGTTGGAGAACTCGCGTCGACCGACGCCACCGAGTCCGAGGCCATCGAGACCATCGGCGTGCAGCTACAGGATCTCCGCAGTGAGACTCACTCGGACGTCCACGACGCCATCGTCCGCGCGCAGGAGTTGCTCTTGCCCTACAGCCAAACGGTGTAACCGCCCGCCGAACGCAGTCCCATGTTCCGTCTGCTCACCCACGAGCGGTGACTATTCGTCCAGAATCTTCTCCGCCAGCATCGGCACGAACGTCCATAATCCACCTTTTTCCGCGTCGGGTCGCCTCCGGCGACCGCTCGCGCAAAAACGTGGGCGAAAAAGCGCTCGCTCACTCCGTTCCCGAGCGGTGACTACTCTTCGTCCAGAATCTTCTCCGCCAGCATCGGCACGAACGTCCACAATCCACCTTTTTCCGCGTCGGGTCGCCTCCGGCGACCGCTCGCGCAAAAACGTGGGCGAAAAAGCGCTCGCTCACTCCGTTCCCGAGCGGTGACTACTCTTCGTCCAGAATCTTCTCCGCCAGCATCGGCACGAACGTCCACAATCCACCTTTTTCCGCGTCGGGTCGCCTCCGGCGACCGCTCGCGCAAAAACGTGGGCGAAAAAGCGCTCGCTCACTCCGTTCGCGAGCGGTGACTACTCTTCGTCCAGAATCTTCTCCGCCAGCATCGGCACGAAGGTCCCGATGTCGGTGACCATCCCGACGGCCTGTGCGCTGCCGCGGTCGAGGAGCTGGGTGACCGTCGCCGGGTTGATGTCGACGCACACAGTTCTGGTGGTCGAGGGGAGGCAGTTCCCGACCGCCACCGAGTGGAGCAACGTCGAGAGCATGAGAACGAGGTCGGCCTCGTGGGCCTGTTCGCGAATGGCGTTCTGAGCCTCGACGGAGTCGGTGATCGTGTCCGGGAGCGGGCCGTCGTCGCGGATGGAACCCGCGAGCACGAACGGCCGGTCGTTCTCGACGCACTCGTACATGACGCCGGATTCGATCACGCCCGTTTCGACGGCCTCCTCGATGCCGCCGGCGCGGATGACTTCGCTGATGGTGTAGATGTGATGTTTGTGTCCCTTGCGAGGGTGGTCGAGCGACTCGGTGTCCATGCCGAGGGAGGTGCCGTAGAGGTCGCGCTCGATGTCGTGAACGGCGAAGCCGTTGCCAGCGGAGATCATGTCGACGAACCCTTCCCGGACGAGGCGAGCGAGGTCCTCCCGAGCACCCGAGTGGATGAGGGCGGGCCCACAGACAGCGAGCACCGTGCCGTCCTCGGCTTTGGTCTCCTCGATGGCCTCGGCGATGTTACCGATAGTCGTCTCGGAGGGGCGCTCCGAAGAGACGCCGCCCTGCATGAATCCGAAGGCGCCTTCCTGGTCGCGGGGACGCTCGGGGGGCTTGACGCGGATACCTGCTTCGCCGGTCACCACGAGGTCGTCGGCGTCGATGGCGTTGAGCACCTTCGTGTAGGCGCGCGGTTCGCCGTCGGGGCCGCCTTCGGGTTCCACGACGACGGCACAGTCCATCTCGACGTCCTCGACGGAGAGCCACTGGCCCTCGTAGCGGATCTGCGTCGGGTGGTTGGTCGTCGAGTAAAAGCCCTTGGGGACGACCTGATCTTCCGGGGCGGGTTCGAGCGTCGCGTCCTTCGGGTCGGCGGGATTGGCGCCGTTCTGGTGCAGTTCGTGGACGATCGACTGGAGCGTCTCCTGGTCGTCGGCAGTCACCAGGAGTTTGGCGTACGATTCAGCGTCCTTGTGGCGACCGATCTGGAACTCTTCGACCTCGAAGGCACCTCCCATGTCCATGATGATGCCGAACGAGGTCTGCATCATCCCGGAGTCGATGATGTGTCCCTCGAGTTCGACTTCGCGCGAGACTGTCATGCTCGAGAAATGGACGGACGGCGATAAGTGGGTTTGGGTCGAGCGTCGACCACGACGGCGGAACTAGGGAACGCCGGTTACAGCCTACATACTTTGGCACAACATTCATTATCGTCGTCGTACACGTTCCTGTACCGGATCCAACATATACACACGTCAACTATTGCTGGGCGTGTGTTGGTCGCAGACGAGACGGAGTCGGCCGCTGGGAGACAATGGGATTCGAATACACGAACTACGTCCTGCCGTACGTCGTCGCGGTGCTCGTCAACCTGGCGCTGATCGCCAGGCTCTGGCGGTACCGGAACCGCCGCGCAGCCAGGGGCTTTCTGTTCGACGTCAGCGGGATCGTCCTGCTCTCGGTGTGTAACGCGTTGCAGTTGCTCTCGACGACCGTCGGGGCCAAGCTCTTCTGGTGGAACTGGCGGTTCGTCCCGATCACGTTCATGGCTGTCGGCTACATGCTGACGGCCGTCGAGTACACCAACCGCGACCACTGGCTCACCTACCGGACGGGGGCAGCACTCGCAGCGGTTCCGATCGTCACCCAGGCACTCATCTGGACCAACGACAGTCACGGGCTGTTCTACGGGTACGCGTACGACGAGGCGGCGAACCTGCTGGTCCCGCAGTTCGGACCGCTCTACTGGCTGTTCGCAGCGTTCGTCGTGGGCTGTCTCGGCGTCGGGATCTATCTCCTCTTGGATCTTGCCCGGACACAGGTTGCGTTCACCAGGCAGGCCACGATCCTGCTCGGGTCCATCCTGCTCGTCCTCGCCGGGGAACTGCTCTGGTGGTTCCACGTCATCCCCATCGATCCGGCCCCGCTGACCAGCACCGTCAAAGTCGCGGGCTTCCTGTTCGGCGTCGCTCGCTTCGAGTTGCTCGACATCGTCCCCGTCGCCCGGAAGACGGTCATCGAGAACATGCGCGACGCGGTGTTCGTCGTCGACCGGACGAACCGCATCGTCGACGTCAACCAGGCGGGCAAACGGCTGGTCGGCGACGGCGACGTCGTCCGCAACGCCATCGACGAGGTGTTCGACGCCGAGACGATTCGGGCCCACGAAGACATGCGTGAGGGGCAAACCGAACTCACGCTGTCGCTCGACGGCGAGCCGCGACACTTCGACTTCCAGATCTCACCGCTCTCCGCCGACGGAGCCGCCCACGGCGGGCGGCTGTTCGTCTTCCGCGACGTCACCGAACGCAAACGCCGCGAAGACGAACTCGCGATCCTCAATCGGATCGTGCGCCACGACATCAGAAACGACATGTCCGTCATCGACGGCCGCGGCGCGCTCTTGGAAGAGTACGTCGAGGAAGGCGGCCAAGAACACCTCCAGAAGATCCGCAAGAGCAGCCAGCACGTCGTCGAGCTGACAGACAACGTGGGTACGCTCATGGAATCGATCGCGAGCGAGCAGACGATGGAGGTCGAACCGACTGCCCTCAGCGCGGTCCTCGAAACGCAACTGGATCGCGCCCGGATGCGTCACGACGCAGCCGAATTCGTCGTGGAGGGCGCGATTCCCCAGAACAGTCTCGTGACGGCGAACGAGATGCTGTCGTCGGTGTTCACCAACCTGTTCAACAACGCCGTCAACCACAACGACTCGGACGCGTGTCGCGTGACCGTCTCGGTCACGGAGACGCCCGCTTCGGTTCGCGTCGAGGTGGCAGACGACGGGCCGGGAATTCCGGACGAGAAAAAAGACGACATCTTCGGCCGTGGAGCGAAAGGACTGGACAGTTCCGGGACCGGCGTCGGCCTGTACCTCGTCGATACGCTGATCGACCACTACGGTGGCACGATCACCGTCCGCGACAACGAGCCCACGGGCAGCGTCTTCGTGATCGAACTCCCCCGGGCAGCCAGCAGGCAAGCGCAGTCACAGCCGGTCGACAACCGGTGAGCGCTCCGCGTCGAGCGCACCGGGACGGTCGGGACGGTGCCGCCGAGTCCCGACGACCAGAGGGGCGACGCGCCGGCGATCACGGCTACTCACCCGACGTGACAGTCCACGCGCCAGGCCACGTCGTCGGTCGCGGCACGCAGGTGCTCGAACAGGCCGCGCAAGCCCGGCGAGTCAGTGGCCGGGAGGACGTGGAGCCGGACTGTCCCGTCCCGGATGCTCACCCGGAACACGTCGCCCGTCGCCTCGTCGTTGACGAGATACAGCGGCATCGGGAGGTCGAACCAGTCGCCGTACGTGTATCGCTCCCCGGCGAGCACCCCTTCGACGATCGACTGGAGCCGATCGTCCGACTGGGCCGGCGTCGGGGTGAGCGAAAACACCGTCTCACCCTCGTACTCGACGCCGCCGCTGTGTGGGTAGCGCCGCTCTGGCCGGCACGGGATGGCGAACTGATCCTCGGTCCCGTCGTCTGCATCTGACACGATATCCGCCTAGCAAGAGATATGATGTCATCCCATTTAAGAACGTGGCTGCGACGGGTGCGTCTCCGTACGTTCGACGGGGACAGTCCGCCGTGACAGTCGGGATAAAAGCCGGCTACGGTCGGTGAAACGTGTAACGGAGTCGGCCCCCGTCACCGTCGATTGCGACGGTCAGTTCGCCGCGGTCGTGGTCGAACAGGAGCGTCTCGACGCCGTCGCGTTCGAAGGCGTGGAGCGGCATCCCCGTTTCGACGGTCCCGTCGCGCGTGACGACGACCTTCGCGTTCGGAAACTCACAGATGACGCGGTCGTCGGTCACCGTGAACTTCCCGCCCTGGCAGAACTCGTCGAGGTGGTCGACGACCGTCTCCCACTCGGCGAGTTGCACCTGGTCGGCACCCCCATCCGGCAAACAGGTTCCTCCTGCCGGCTGTTCCATACTCGTACCTGTACGCCGTCGTGTATATGTGTGACGGCGCGTCTGACGCAGACACTGCGCCACAGTGCAGCCGGCCGACGCGCCGGTGTCGCGCGACGCCCCGCGCCGATCACGCGAAGAGGTCGTCGTGGCGCTGTGCGAGGTTCGTGTAGTCCCCGGAGCTGTAGGCCTCGAACACCGATTCGGGATCGATGTTCGTCTCCGCGAGCGGCGTGACCGACGCTGGCATGCCGCGAACGAACGACTCCGGTGGAACCTCGTACCCCTCGGGGACGACGGTTCCCATGGCGACGATCGAGCGTTCGCCGATGGTCGAGTCCGACAACGTGGAGTTGAACCCGACGAGACAGCCCTCCTCGACGGACGTGTCGTTGAGGATCACCCCGTGGCCGACCATCACGTGGTCGCCGACAGACGAGGCGTGTACCACCGCGTTGTCGCCGACGTGTGACTGCTTGCCGACGTGGACCGGGCCGACGTCGCCGCGGAGCACCACACCGGGCCAGACGCTGGCGTTCGCGTCCACCGTGACGTCCCCGACGACCGTTGCCTCCTGACTCACGTGTGCGTAGCCGTGAATCTCTGGAGTGGTCCCCTCGAACGCGTACTCGCGACTGTCCACCATACGACGCCGCAGGGAGTAGTCTACTTAAATCATTGGCTCGCTGGCACGTAGGTGGTTCCCAGAGCGGCGTGATACAGGCTCGAACTGCGACCGTCTGGGAGGGAACTGGTGGTCAGTTCGGGGCGTCAGCGACTGTCAGCAGCGGGGGCTGACATTGGAGGCGCGGGCGCGCGTGCAGCGTCGTCCCGGCTCCTCTCGACAGACCGAGAAAGGTAAGCCCCCGGGGTGGGAATCACCGGGCGATGAAACTCGCACGGGCTGACACACCTGACGGCGTCGTCGAGGGCGAGTACGTCGACGGCGTGATCGAAACCGACGACGCATCGTACGAAATCGGCGAGGACGCGACGCTGCTCGCGCCGTGTGACCCCGACGTGCTGTTCTGCGTCGGCCGGAACTTCGGCGAGAAGGTCGACCAGATGGACTACGACGTCCCGGACGTGCCGGACTGGTTCATCAAACCGCCGCACAGCCTCCACCCGCCGGAACAGCCGATTCCATACCCCGAGTGGACCGAGGAACTGACCTACGCCGGCGAACTCGCCGTCGTCATCGACGAGGCGTGCCACGAGATCGACGAGGACGAGGTCGACGACGTGATCCGGGGCTACACCATCCTCAACGACATGGACGCGCTGGACCAGGAACGCCGGACGGCACGCAAGGCCTTCGACCACTCCGGCCCGCTTGGTCCCTGGATCGAGACCGACTACGAGCCGGTCGGCAAGGAGATGGAGACGACGATTAACGGCGAGCGTCGCCAGCACGACAACACCGAGAACATGTTCAACAAACCCCGAGAGGTCGTCGCCTTCCTCTCGGAGCGCTACACGTTCCGCCCCGGCGACGTCATCTCCTTCGGGAGCCCGGCCAACCCCGGCCTGGTCGAACCCGGCGACGAGATCGAGATTCGCTACGAAGGGATCGGAACGCTCCGAAACACCATCGAGTAATCGCCCGCCCGTTTTCGCGTTACTGTTCGTCTTCGATGTCGACGACGAGCACCGGCAGTTCGGCGCCCTCGACGACTCGTTCGGTCACGCTGCCCAGGGACGCCAACCGATCGCGCCCCGTCCGGCCGTGGGTCCCCATCGTGATCAGATCGATCTCCGCGTCGGCCGCGTAGTCGATGATCTCCTTGTGCGGAATCCCCTCACGGAGGTCGGAGACGACGTCGAGGTCGGAGTCCGCTAGCCGTTCGACCGCGTCGTCCAGCGCACGCTGGCCCTGCTGTTCGAGCGAGGCGGCGACGTCGTCTTTGGTGTCGTCGTCGGCCGCCAGGTACACCCGACGGTCGACCACGGACAGCACGTGCAACGTCGCGTCGTTGTCCGCGGCGATGTGTGCCGCGTGGTCGAGGGTCTTCGCCGTCCCGCTACTCCCGTCAGTTGGAACGAGTATCCTGTCGTACATCTCTGTAACGTCTCGGGAATTGGGGCGGCGCGTACTTGAAACAGGAGCCCGGTTCCAGGCGAGTGAGAGGACGCCGGCACCCGACGTGCGACGCCAACCCCCGGTCGAGAGACGTGTCAGAACGCGTATCCTGTATTCGAGAACAGGTCACGTGGGAAACCGGGACCAGGGAACGCGGACCCACCGCATAAGCGATCGTACTTGTTTACTCAGTTGTGTATAGCGATACAAATACGGTGACGGGGGCACACGGTACAGGCACGATTTCAATGAGAGCGGAGATTCACCAGACGTTCGTGGGGCTGCCGGCGTCGGGTCGCGAGGTGGGGCGATGACGAGCGACGAGCCGGTGCGGCTGGAACTGTACGTCAGGTCGCTGCTGGCCGAACAGGCGCGAAGCCAACAGGACGAAGTCATCGAGCGGCTGAACGCGCTCAAGGACGACGGTGCCATAGACGAGTTCCAGGTCGTCATCTGGGGGCGGCAGGCGCCGGCCTCACCGGCCCAGGCGCGAACCGACGCGGGCGTGTTCGTGCTCAACCGCGTGGCGGTCTTCTCGGAGTGGGCGGCGGCCAACGGGCTCTCCGTCGACGAGCACTTCGAACACCGGAGCGTCGAGTCCAGCATCGTCAACGAGTCCTATCAGGCAGTGCGGTTCCCCGTCATGACGCTCGCCGAGTATCACGGCCAGGACCTCGCGTTCGTCGCCCCCGCGACCGAGCAGGACGCGACCCACACGGTACGTGAGCGTCTCGCTCACATCGAGCGGGAAGACCAGCAAGCGGCGGGCACCGACGAGTTCGAGCGGTTGAGCAGCGCCTACTCGGAACCGCCGCGGCAGTTGACGCTGGCCGGCAGAGACGGCCCCCACGTGACCGGCGTCTGAATCTGCCAGGGGTCTACGGGAGCCGTCGACGAGTCCGTGTTCACCGGTGGCGGAACGCGTAACTGTGCTCGTCGCCAACTGCGAAGTATGTCCCAGGACGCCAATCAGGATCTTCCGGAGACCGACGAGGAGTGGCGCGAGGTTCTCACCGACGAGGAGTACCGCATCCTCCGCGAAGCGGGGACGGAACCGAAGTTCAGCGGCGAGTACGTCGACCAGAAAGCCGACGGAACGTACGTCTGTGCCGGCTGTGGAACGGCGCTGTTCGATTCCGACACCAAGTTCGAGTCCGGCTCGGGGTGGCCGAGTTTCTACGAGGCGGCCAAGGACAACGTCGAGACGCGACTCGACACCAGTCACGGCATGCGACGGACGGAAGTCGTCTGTGCGACCTGCGAGGGCCACCTCGGCCACGTCTTCGAGGACGGCCCGGACCCGACGGGCAAACGCTACTGCATCAACTCCGCCGCGCTCGATTTCGAGTCCGAGGACGAGTAAGACTGTTTTCCGCGCGCTCACTCGATTCCGCCGGCACCGCTCGGTGCGTCACCCAGGTCGTACCTCTCGCTCTCGATACCGAGT
The DNA here is from genome assembly GCF_023077655.1 of Halorientalis brevis. NCBI lineage: Archaea > Methanobacteriati > Methanobacteriota > Halobacteria > Halobacteriales > Haloarculaceae > Halorientalis > Halorientalis brevis. The sequence goes on from NZ_JALLGV010000004.1 coordinate 223,447, forward strand.
TCGTCCAGTGCCGCTTCGAGGTGGCGCTCTTCGGCGTACTCCGCGCCGTCGTCCTCGCGGAGCCGCTGGGCGGTCGCCAGCACCTCGCCGCGGCGGTCGTCGGGCACGTCGAATTTGTCGGTCGCCAGTTCGATCACGAGGCCGTTGTGGTCGCGGGTGTACAGCGAGTGGAAGATGCCGCGGTCGAACTCGTTGAACCCTTTGCCGGCGTCCGCGAGCGCGTCCTTGACCTCGGCGAACCGGTCGGGATCGACGCGAAAAGAGAGGTGGTGCACCGACCCGACGCGGTGGCGATGGGGCGCGGGGTTCGAGTCGCGGTCGTCGCGCACGAAGAAGGTGAGAATGCGGCCGTCGCCCGTGTCGAAAAACAGGTGCGTCGTCTCCGGGTCGTCGAGGTTGGGCTGGCGCAAGACCAGCGGCATACCGAGCAAATCGCGGTAGAACGCGAGCGTGTCTTCCTCGTTGCTCCCGATGAGCGTGATGTGGTCAGTCCCGCTCACGTGCATCGGGCTCTCGGGGATTTGGGCCGTCACTGCGGGCGAGTCGGATTCCTGCTCGTCGGACATACCCCGGCGTACGGACGCGCGCTACAAACACCTGTCCCGAATTGTGCCTGCCGACGTTACAGCTATCGGGCGATGACGCTCTCGGGGCCGTCGCGGGACCTGGATCGTGGTACACGTTATCAAGAGTTCCAGACAACTTATCCGTGCTTCGCTCGTAGATAGAGTATGAGTGAAGAATCCGGGCGGCGGAATCTCCGCATGCCCAACGATGACGAGGTATTCGCAGTCGTCACCCAACACAACGGTGGCAACCACGTCCGACTCCAGTGCGAAGACGGCAAAAGCCGGATGGGACGGATCCCAGGTCGAATGAAGTTCCGGACGTGGATCAACGAGGAAGACGTCGTCATCGCCGAACCGTGGGACTGGGACGACGACAAAGCGAACATCGAGTGGCGCTACGACGGCCGCGACGCCGACCAGCTCCGCGACGAAGGCCACATCCAGTAACGCAGCAGTCGCTGTCTGATGCAGTTTCTTCCATTTTCTCGACGCCGAGTGACGACGAGCGACCGCACTGTGGGTCGTCGAGCCGTTTCAGCAGGGGAACGGTCCGTCGCTATTCGACGCCCCTGTCCTGTCAGGGAGTCCGGGCGACACAGCACTTAGGTGAGACACAGGCGAACACGACCCATGGAGGCACCTGGCGAACTCCGTTCGGCCGCGGACAGCCACGACGAGATCACGATCGCTCGCCGCGAGTACGAGGACGAGAACGTCGTCGTGGTGGATTTCGGCCCCGCAGTCCATCCGTCGCTCGACGTCGTCGGTGACGTGGCGATCGTCGTCGCGGGCGACGATCAGTACGAGTTCGAGATTCCGCCAGATGCGTCGGACATCACTGTCAACGACGGAATGTTGCTCATCACGAGTGCACAGACCGACGAAAACCGCTAGCGGTCGACACCGCTCGGAATCGGAGAGACCACATGACAGTACGAGACGCTGAACTCAGAGCCGTGGTCAGACGCGACGTCGTCGACGTCTGGGGCGAAGGGGACGTCGACGTGCTCGACGAGATCGTGGCTCCGGACATTGTGATCCACGAGCCGTCGGCACAGGACGACGTCGAAGGGCGAGACAGCTACCGGGAACTCGTCGAGACGTATCGGACTGCGTTCCCGGATTACGACACCACCGTGGAAACGGTCACCACGGACGAAGACACGGCGATGGTACGCTACACCGCTCGGGGGACGAACGACGGCGAGTTCATGGGGATGGCGCCGACCGGCCGGTCGGTGGTCGCGACCGGTATGGAACAGTTCCGCGTCGCGGACGGGGTAATCGCCGAGAAGTGGTCGCTCTTCGATACGCTGGGACTGCTCCAGCAGCTCGACGTAGTCCCCGGTATCGAAGAACTGGTCCGGCGAGCGGCCGACAGCTGACGGCCCTCGCGAGTTCCCCGCCGAACGGTATGTCGGCGTCGCGTCGACACCCGCACTTACTCCAGATGGTGGTAGTCCAGTTCGTGTCCCTCGTCGAGAGCGGCCCGGACCTCGCTCGATGGTTCGGGCACGCCGCGGGTGTAGTGGTCCATCCCGATGACGCCGCGCCGGAACAGGACGTTGCGGTGCCAGTCGGGATCGGGCGCGTCGAAATCACGCCGGAAGTGCGCCCCGCGGGACTCCTCGCGAACGAGTGCACCGCGGAGAACGCCCTCAGCTAGCGTCAGCATGAACGAGAGGACCACGGCGCGCTCGAAGTCCCCGTCCGTCCGGTCACCCTCGACGCGGAGGTCGCCGGTCCGCTCGCGGAGCGCCCCCAGTTCAGCGAGACCGGTCTGGAGACCGTCCTCGTCCCGGATGATACCGGCGTACTCGTCCATGCAGGTCCGGAGGTCGGCGATGAGGGAGCCGGGCCGGACGGACCCGTCGGACGTGGCCAGGTCGTCGAGCGCGGTCATCGCTCGTTCGGCGTACGCCGCCATTCCGTCGGGTAGGGAAGGCGTCTCGGGGCGCTGACCGGCGAGGTGCTCGCCGACGACAGTTCCCATGGCGACGGTCTCAGCGAGGGAGTTCCCGCCGAGGCGGTTGGCGCCGTGGACGCCGGCCGCGGACTCGCCGACGACGTACAGCCGGTCGATTCGAGTCGCACCGGTCGTCCAGTCGACGTCCACGCCACCCATCGTGTAGTGGGCGGTCGGGGCGACTTCCATCGGTTCCGCGGTGACGTCGACGCCGAGCGACGCGAACCGCTCGACCATCGCCGGGAGCCGCTCTCTGACGTACTCGGCGTCGCGGTGACTGACGTCCAGGTACACCCCGCCGTTCTCGGTGCCGCGGCCCTCCCGGATCTCACGGGCGATGGCGCGAGCGACCACGTCGCGGGCGTCGAGTTCCATCTGGTCTGGCGAGTACCGCGCCATGAACCGCTCGCCCGCCGCGTTGAACAGGCGACCGCCCTCGCCGCGGACGGCTTCGGTCACGAGCCGGCCGGCCCAGTCCTCGCCGTAGCGGTCGCCCACCATTCCGGTCGGATGGAACTGGACGAACTCCAGATCCATGAGGTCAGCACCGGCTTCGTATGCCAGTGCCGGGCCGTCGGCCGTGTTCTCGTCGTCGCGCGAAGAGTGGCGGCCGTACAGCGCCGAGAAGCCGCCGGCAGCGACGACTACGTAGTCGGCGACGAACAGGACGAACTCGCCGTTCGTCAGGTCCACCGCGACGGCACCGTACACGCGCTCGCCGTCGGACAGCAGGTCGGTGACGAGCACGTTCTCGCGGTAGGGCACGTCGAGCGACTGTGCCGTCGCGACGAGCGTGTCGAGGATGGCCTCGCCGGTCCGGTCGCCGACGAACGCCGTCCGGCGGAACGACTGGGCGCCGAAGTACCGCTGGTTGATCCGTCCATCGGCGGTGCGGTCGAAGTCAGTCCCCCACGCGTCGAGTTCGCGAAGTTGGGCGGGCATGGCCTTCGCCACGGTCTCGACCGCGACGGGGTCGTTCAGGAAGTGGCCCTCTTTGAGCGTGTCCGCGGCGTGGACGGTCCAGTCGTCCTCGGGGTCGAGACTCCCCAGCGCGCCGTTGATGCCGCCGGCTGCCCAGATGGTGTGTGCGTCGCCGTGGGCTCGTTTCCCGACGACGAGCGTCTCGACGCCGCGGTCGACGAGTTCGATCGCCGTGCGGGCACCGGCTGCACCCGCACCGATGACCAGAACCGGCACGGACACCGTCTCGTAACGGGATCGCTGTACTGCTGTGTTCGCTGTGGCAGAGCTGCCGTCGCTCTCACCGGGTGGTTGCTGAGGTGCCATGTGAGGAGTATCACCGAATGCCGCCCGGGCGGCTATTCTGTCCTAATCTAGGCAACGGAAGTATATGAGCATCGCGCGTGGCGCGGGATAAGTTGCAGTATACCCAGTTCTGACGGCCAGCAGTGGTGGTTTCGTGGAAATCGTTGCAGGCACAGCGTGGTGGTCCCGGCGTCGGCGATCACCTACCGCTGCCAGACGGTGTGATTCCGCAGCGAAAAGACCAGGTCGTCCTCGACGGTCGCGGTCCGTCGCGTGGTGACGACGCCGCGGCTGTCGTTGTTCTCCGAGACGCGTTTGTCCTCGACGGTCAGCGAGACCGAAAGCGTGTCACCCGGCCGAACGGGCGCGGGCAGGCGCACGTCCTCGAAGTTTCCGGCGGCGACCAGGTCCGAGTCGCCGTAGAAGTGCTCGACGACGAGCGGTTGGGTCAGCGCGAACGTGTGGATGCCGCTGGCGATCAGGCCGTCGAAGTGTGATTCGGCCGCGGCGTCGGGATCGGTGTGGATGGCGAGCGGATCGTGTTCCTCGCCGAACGCGAGGATCTCCTCTCGCGTTGCCGAGGTCGTCCCGCAGTCGATCGTCTCGTCGACAGTCACGTCAGCGAACGTCCGATAACTCATCGCGTGAAGGCGAGGGTGTCAGGGGAATAGAGGTTACGTTCCGGCGGGCCGGTCCGGTCAGTCACACATCGACAGAAAGCCAGGCGCGGATCGCCGGAGGAATTACCGTGGGTGCGACCGTATCGTCGACGATGCTGGTGCTCGGCGACGCGCACGCGGCCGACCCGGACAATCGCGCAGCCCTGGTGAACGCGTACGACGACGCGGCGGCCGACGTTGCGCTCCAGGTGGGCGACCTGGAGTGGTACGACCTCCCCGTCGAGACGTGGTTCATCGCCGGGAACAACGAGGACCTGGACGTCATCGACGCGCTCCGAGACGGCGCAATGCTGCCCGAGGTGACCAACGCCCACCTGCTCGCGAGCACGGCCGCCGAACTCAGTGGGCTGCGAATCGCCGGGCTGTCCGGCAACTACGCCCCGACGAAGTTCGACCGCCCGTGCAGCGAACTCTCCGGCGGACGGCGGCGCCACTTCACCCGCGAGGAGGTCGACCAGCTCGCCGCCATCGAGGACGTGGACGTGCTCATGACCCACGAGGCACCGACCGGGCTGCTGTACTTCGGCTACGATCCGGGTTGCGGGCACGTCAACGACCTCCTGGCGGCACTCGACCCCGACCTCTGTCTCGTCGGCCACCACCACCGCCACAAAGAAGCCGAGATCGAGGGCTGTCGCGTCGTCAGTCTCGCGCCCGCCTGGGAGCGATACTACACGCTCGATCCGACCGATCTGACGCTTGCGAGCCACGAGACGCCCGACTGAGACCGGTTCGCCGGGCGTCGCCACTCAGCCTCTGGATGCACGGTCACGTCCAGCGTCGGTGCTGTCGGTGGATCTGGGTGTAAAAGAACGAAGTCACGCTGTGTCGCTCTGTGGCGACAGTACGAAACTCTAGTTACGAACGACGTTGGTCGCGCGCGGGCCCTTCGGGGCGTCCTCGATGTCGAAATCGATCTCGGTCCCTTCCGTCAGGTCCTCGCCGCCAACGTCTTCCATGTGGAAGAAAACGTCCTCGTCCGCGTCCTCTGTGTCAATAAAGCCGTAACCGCCTGTGTCGTTGAAGAAATCAACCTTACCGTTTGCCATTGCAAATAGACAAATGCAGACTACAGGGATAAAGGTTCTGCATTCGTCCGTAAAATAGGATTTCAGATAGACGAACATCCAGTCCAAAAGTTTTGTAGCGGACATTCGACCACGCACAGTCGGTTCTCGGGGAGATAGTACTGGATTCGTCACAACGAGCGACAGGTTCCGTCGTATCCACAGTTCTCGTCGTGCCGGCACGTGCGACGAGATGCGATGAGCCGACGGGGCTTTACGTGTCGAGGGCAGTCCTCAGACGTGGATTCTAACGAGGTTCGGCAGGAGTGGGCAGAGCGGAGTGGGGAGTACTCGCCGGAATATTACGCGTACTACGGCCCTGACGAGACGAGCGAGTCGATCCGCAGTATTCTCGACCGGTTCGTCGCCCGCGACGCGTCCGTCCTCGAACTGGGCTGTAGTTCGGGTCGCCACCTGGCGCACCTGCTCGACCACGGCTTCGAGAACCTGGCGGGCATCGAGGTCAACGGAGACGCGTTCGACGTCATGGAAGAGACGTATCCGGCGCTTGCCGACCAGGGGACGTTCTACCACGCCGCGATCGAAGACGTCGTCGGCGACTTCGAGGACGGGCAGTTCGACGCGGTCTACTCGGTGGAGACGCTCCAACACCTCCATCCGGACGTCGAGTGGGTCTTCGAGGAGATCGCCCGGATCACCGACGACCTCCTCGTCACCGTCGAGAACGAGGGCGGGGAGGATCAATCGCACTCGGACGACCCCGACGTCAACTACGTCAACGACGACTTTCCCCTGTACTATCGCGACTGGAGCCGCGTGTTCACCGAGTTCGACTTCGTCGAGGTCGACGCCGAGGTGGGGGAACGAGACACCGTCAGGACGTTCCGCTCGGCATAGCCAGGATCGGCCAGAAATTGGGCCTCGGCACTCATAGGGTTCGTCACTGCCGGGTGTCGAGGCCGGCTCTGAACCGCAGTCCATCGTCATCGGCCATCGGTGGCTACGAGGCGGGGAGGCAAGTCGGTTGCCCTCCGTCCCGCGGATCGGACGGCGCTTACTCCACGATAGCCGTGAGCACGCTGGCCGCGCGGCGACCCGCACGGCCGTCCATCGGAATCCCGAGCCTGTCGAGCCAGGCGTCGCGACGGTCCCGTTCTGCCTGCGAGTGGCCGTCCTCGTAGAGGCGGTCGACTGTTTCGATTGCCAGCTCGTCGGTCGTCGTCCCGATCTCGGGGACCTCGTTGGTCTCGGAGACGACGTCGGTCAGCTGGAGCAGCGGACGTCCGGTGTGCAGCCACTCGGTGACGGTGCCCGAGTAGTCCGAAATCAGTACGTCGGCCCACAGCAGGCTCTCGACCGGCGACCACGCGTCGTCGAACGTGACGGTAGGCAGGTCACAGATGCGGTCGCGACACTTTCGAACCAGCGAGCGCGCAGGCTGTTCGAGCGTGTCGTGTGGATGCGGGCGAAAGCGGAGGTGATAGTCGGAGCCAGCGAAGGTATCGAGGACGTGTTCGGCCGTGTTGCACAGGGAGCCCTGTCCGTAGCGGGTGTTCGTGGGGGCGTATAGCACGCGTCGCTGGCGCGGCGGCTCCGAGTCGACGAGCGCGTCGGCTTCCGGGATGCCGACCGTCTCGACGGCGAGGGGCGACTCGGTCTCGCGGTACTGCGTCGCCCACCACTCGCCGGGCGCGAGTGCCGCGTCCATCAGCGGGAACACCTCTTCGACGTCGACCTGAACCGTTCCGCGGCCGATCGACGCGCCGTGTCGCACGTGGACCAGCGGGTACTCGGTCTGGAAGTCGACGTCCCTGTGGCGGTAGTTGTGGTTGTAGACGACCACTGACGGGTCGATCTCGCGGACCTGACGGTTCACGTAGCCGACGTCCATGTACGCGAGGTCGACCTCGTCGATCTCGTCAGTGCACCCTTTGGCCGCCGGCCGAAGCGGCAGGTACGCCGACGCCACGTCGACGTGGGGATCGATCGCCTCGAACGTCTTGGCCTGGAAGGGAAACTCTACGGTGTAGAGAATCTCGGGCATAGTGACGGCCCATCCAGGATACGCCAGAACCGTGGTTAACTGTTGGGAGAGTCAGAACGGCGACAAGAACGCGGCAGCGGCCGCTCAGGCGATGTCCCAGCGGTCGGTCGTCACGCCGTCGACCCCGACGTTCCGGAGCGCTGCGATCTCGTCGGCAGTGCGGGCGGCTTTCCAGGCGACGACGTCGAGGCCCGAACTCTGGGCTGCGGTGACGACGTCGGTCTCCAGACAGAGGTCGTAGTGAGGGTGGACGACGTCACAGCCGTGTTCGATCGCGATCTTGAGGCTCGTCGACGGGTCGGACTCGAACAGATAGCCCGTGGGAACGGTCCAGTCGACGGCGTTGACTTCCCGGAGGGAAGCCGGGCGGAACGACGACACGGTCACGTCCACGTCGTAGTCGGCGACGACGTCTCGAACGTCCGCGGCGATGCCAGTGTCTTTGAGTTCGAGTTGCGCCCGAACGCCCTGGGGGAAGGCGTCGAGCACGTGGTCGAGTTTGGGAATCGACTCGCCCGAGTCGAGCACGTCGAGGTCCCGGAGTTCGGTCCAGCTGAGGTCGGCGATCGGACCGGACCCATCAGTCAATCGGTCGACAGTCTCGTCGTGAAAGACGACCAGTTCCCCGGATCCACACCGACGCACGTCGACCTCGATGGCATCGAGGTACTGAGCAGCGCGTTTGACCGCCCTGACGGTGTTTTCCGGACACTGGGCGGCACAGCCCCGGTGGCCGATGAGCTCCATTACCGGCCTCCAAGCGTAGGACCGCATTAACGCTATCGGCTCTCTCGTCTGTCATCCCCCCAACGAGTTTCGTCCGAGTAACCCGCTGTTTCGACCGGGTGAAACCGATCCCGGTAGCCACGGACGTCTCAGGTCTGGAGATCGAGCCCGTCAGCGGCGTCTAGGGGGAGCTTACGGCGGGCTGCAAAGAGGTCACGCGGGTAGTTGATCTCGATGTGATGGTCTGCGGGAATCGGCACCATTTCGGTCTCGACGGTGGGATACAGCACGGGATACCACTCGGTGCGATGCTGACTCAGGTGATCGCGGACCGCATCGACGTGCGTGCTGTCGATGACGCCGAGGCCGGCGTGCCGGTGTCCGGTAATCATCCCGTACTCGGTGACGAGTCCCCGGTCGTCACACCGGACCGCCGTCGACCCGTCCTGGTAGCCCGGAATGCACCCGACGACGCTTCGCGCAGTCGTCGACGAGTGGCTGTCGATGAGCGCCGTGACGGCCGCTTCGGTCACGACGACGTCCCCGTTCAACACGAGCACGTCGTCGTCCACGCCGGCGAGGCCGCGACGGAGCGATTCCGCGTTCTCGTAGTCGTCCCAGTCCTCGAAGACGATGGTTCGCGCGTCCGTGATCTCGTCGATCACGTTCTCGTAGGCGTAGCCGAGCACGACGGTCATCGAGTCGACGCGCCCGGAGAGGACGCGTTTCTGTCGCTCGTACAGCGTTCGCCCGGCGAGATCGATGAACGCCTTGGGGATGTCCGACGCGTGAGAGCCGAGGCGGCTCCCCTCACCGGCGGCGAGGATTACTGCGTGCACGCCATCACCTCCGTTGCCGCTCGTTTCCCAGCGCGACCGTCCATCGGGACGCCGAGATCCGCCAGCGTGGTCGAGCGCTCCCGTGCCACGCTCGCCGGGTACCCGTGTTCGTACAGTTGATCGACAGTCGCGAGCGACAACTCCTCGGTGACCATACCGACGACGGGTACGTCGAGGTCGGCTTCCGTGTCGGTCACCTGGAGCAGCGGACGTCCGGTGTGGAGCCACTCGGTGATGATGCCCGAACAGTCAGAGATCAACAGGTCGGCCCACAGCATGCTCTCGCGGGGCGTGGTGGTGTCGTCGAAGGTGACGTTCGGCAGGTCCGCGATGCGCTCCTTGCAGGCTTCGGTGAGCGTGCGCCCCGGTTCCTCGATGCGGTCCATCGGATGGGGGCGGAATCGAAGCTCGTACTCGGAGTCGGCGAACGTATCGAGCACCTGTGTGGCCGTCCGGAGATAGCTGCCGCCGCCGTAGTTGTGGTTCGTCGGGGCGTAGAGGACTCGGCGCTCGCGGGGCGGGTCCGTGCTGACCAGTTCGTCCGCTTCCGGGATGCCGACGACCCGCACGTCCACGTCGTCCGGAAACTCCTCGCGATAGTGTCGCGCCCACTGCTCGCCGGGCGCGAGGGCGAGATCGACGACGTCGCCGAGGTCCCGCGTCGTGTTTCGCGCTTCGCCCCGTCCGAGTGACGCGCCGTGTCGCACGTGGACGAGGGGATACTCGCGCTGGAACGCCGGTCGCTCGTCGAGCACTTCCGTCCCGAAGCGGTGGTTCTGGACGACGACGTCGGGGTCGATGTCGAACACGGCCGCGTCGAGGTCCTCGACTGACGCGATCGATCGTTGGACGACGGGAATCGAGGTCGGACAGCCCGCCTCGGGCCGCAAGGGGAGCACAGCCGATGACGCGTCGACGTACCGGTCGATCGCGACGAACGTTTTCCGCATGAAACGTCGGTCGAACGTGTAGAGGATGGTAACCATGGTGACCCGATCAAATCCGTCCGCGGTGGTTGGCTGGCGATTCGCACCGACTCCGTAGCTCTCAATACAACAAAGGTGGCGTACATACACCAGCCAAATCATTAATCTTATCGCCTAATGTATTCGAAAACAACTGTAACAACCCGGACAGGACGTGACAAAAGCCCGTATACCAAGCCTCAGCCACGGCCCTGGCTGACACCCGTCCATGACCGTGAATCACCAGCTAGTTTTAGCAGCGTTCCGGCCGAAGTCCCAGCGGGAGGTACGGTACATGAAGGCATTCGTCATGGAAGAGCTCGAGGAAGTCGGCTTCGCGGAGAAGGACGTGCCGGAGCCGGGACCGACCGACGCCATCGTCCGGCCGACGAAGGGACTGGTGTGTACCTCGGACGTCCACACCGTCCACGGCGCGATCGGCGAGCGCGAGAACCTGACGCTCGGCCACGAGGCCGTCGGCGTGGTCGACGCCGTCGGATCGGCGGTCACGGACTTCGAGCCCGGTGACCGCGTCGCCGTCGGCGCGATCACGCCCGACTGGGGGTCCGCTGCTGCCCAGAACGGCCACCCGTCCCAGTCCGGCGGCGCGCTCGGCGGCTGGAAGTTCGCCAACGAGAAAGACGGAGTGTTCGCGGAGTACTTCCACGTCAACGAGGCGGACGCGAACATTGCCCACATCCCTCAGGGCGTCTCGGACGAGGAAGCAGCCTACGTCGCGGACATGATGAGCACCGGGTTCATGGCCGCCGAAAACGCAGACATCCCGATGGGTGGAACGGTCGCCGTGTTCGCGCTCGGACCGGTCGGCCTCATGGCCGTCAAGGGCGCGGCGTTGCAGGGCGCCGGGCGGATCATCGGCGTCGAGGCCGTCCCCGAGCGGATCGAGCTCGCGCGACGGTACGGCGCCGACGACGTGGTGAACTTCGAGGAGGAGGACCCGGTCGAGGTCATCACCGCGCTCACCGACGGCGAGGGCGTCGACGCCGCCATCGAAGCGCTGGGAGCCAACGCCGCCTTCGAGAGCTGTATCGCAGTCACGAAACCCGGCGGCACGATCTCGAACGTCGGCTACCACGGCCAGGGCGAGTACGTGAACATCCCCCGGAGCGAGTGGGGCGTCGGAATGGCCGAGAAAGACATCGTCACCGGCCTCTGTCCGGGCGGGCGCCTGCGGCTCCAGCGGTTGCTCAGACTCCTCGACGAGGGGCGCGTCGACCCCACGCCGATGACGACCCACGAGTTCGACTTCGCGGCCGTCGACGAGGCCTTCGAGCTGATGGAGAGCAAGGAAGACGGCATCATCAAGCCGCTCGTCGACTTCACGTAGCGATGGCCGGCCCTCACCGTGGTTATTTTTTGACCTGCGGTATCGAATGCTGGTATGCTCTCAGTACTGCCGGGGACCGACCGGTACCGAACTGGCTGGTGGGCGCTCACGCTGGCGCTCGGAGCGGCCTTCGCGTTCGTCTTCTACTCGTTCGTCGGCACGTTCGTCTTCGGCGTCTTTCTCTACTACGGGCTCAGGCCGCTCCAGCACCGGTTACAGCGGCACGTCTCGCCCGGCATCGCCGCGCTCGTCGCACTCCTCGCCGTGGCACTCCCCACGCTCGTCATCGTCGGCTCGCTCGCCGTCGTCGGCGTCGGCGAACTGGTCACGTTCGTGGAGGACGCACCGATCGAAGAGACGATCACGTCCTACGTCGATCTCTCGGACCTCACCGATCCGATCGACGGTGCCGAGCAGGTCGCGACCGGCGGCGACAGCCCCGTCCAGAGCGTCGTCGCCGCCAGCACCGGCGTGCTCCTGTTCCTGACCGACGTCCTCCTCCACCTGTTCATCACGGTGACGGTCGCGTTCTACCTGCTGCGTGACGACGACAACATCCGGGGCTGGTTCGAATCGAGCGTCGCCGACCGGGGAGCGCCGGCACACGCGTACGCGACTGCCGTGGACCGCGACCTCGGAACCATCTACTTCGGCAACGTCCTGTTGGTGGCCGTCGTGGCCGCCATCACCCTCGTGTTCTATCACGGGTTCAACCTCCTCGCACCAGCCGGTCTGACAGTCCCGTTCCCGACGGCACTCGCACTGCTGACCGGCGTCGCGAGCATGGTCCCGATCGTCGTGGGAAAGCTCGTCTACGTCCCGCTCACGGCGTATCTCGGGGTCGTCGCGGCCCGGACCGACCCCTCGTTGCTGCTCTTTCCGGTCGGTCTGTTCGTGGCCTGTCTCGTGTTCGCCGACCTCGTCCCGATGGCGGTGCTGCTGCCGCGCATCGCCGGGCGCAAGACCCACGTCGGCCTCGTCCTGTTCGCGTACATCCTCGGTCCGATCCTCTTTGGCTGGTACGGCCTGTTTCTCGGCCCGCTCCTCCTGGTGCTCGGCATCCAGCTCGTCCGCATCGGCTTCACCGAGTTGCTTCACGGCAGACCGCTCACCCCGCAGGTGACGGCCGCGCCCGCGATCGGATCAGACCCCATCATCGCCGACGAACACACCGCAGAAGACGCCGGCGACGACGGCGCCGAGTCGGACGACACTGAGACGACAGCGTCGGAATCGTGACCTGTCGGCGTCGAAACCCCTCGCTCGATTCTTTTCCTGCTCGCCGTGGACGCCAGTGATATGGATATCACCAGGGGCGTGCTCATCGCGCTCGCACTCGTGCTGTTGGGGCTCTCGGTCGCGTTCGTCGCCCCCTTTCTCCAGTTTTTCCTGCTCGCCGTGTTGCTCGCCTACCTCCTCGAACCGGCACAGAGACGTCTCACACCGCGAATCGGCGCGCGAGTTGCAGCGAGCCTGCTCGTTCTCGTGGCCACGCTGGCGTTGCTGATACCGCTCGTCGTGGTCGGGCAGGTCGTCGTCTCTGAAGGGCTCAGCCTGGTCCGACAGGTCAGACAGGGGGACATCACGCTCGCGCAGGCAGAGCAGGTGATCTACGGCGTCACGGGGCTCCGGGTCGATATCGCGGGAACGCTCCAGTCGGCCCTCAGCGACGGGGGAACTCAAGCGTTCGGCAGCCTCCTCGGTGCGTTCGGTGCCGTGACGCACCTGTTCGTCGGACTCGGGCTGACGGTGTTTCTCCTCTATTATTTCCTCAAGGACGGGACCGCGTTCATGGCCTGGTTGCGTCGAACGCTCCCGCTCCCGGACCACGTCCAGAACGAACTCTACGCCGCGCTGGACGACATCATGTGGGCGGTGCTGGCCGGACACGTGTTCGTGGCGGTCGTCCAGGGCGTTCTCGCAGGGATCGGTCTCTTCGTCGTCGGGATCCCCAGCGCCCTGTTCTGGACCGCCGTGATGGTGGTTCTCTCGCTGCTCCCGATCGTCGGCTCGTTTCTGGTCTGGGGCCCCGCGGTCCTGTTCCTGATCGCGAACGACCAGCTGCTCCCCGCGGTGTTTCTCCTGTTCTGGGGGAGCGTCATCGTGGGTCTCTCGGACAACTACCTGCGGCCGATCGTCGTCGATCGCTACGCCCAGGTCAGCCCCGCCGTCATCGTCCTCGGGCTCGTCGGCGGCATCACCGTCATGGGCATCATGGGCCTGTTTTTCGGCCCGATCGTCATCGGCGCACTCCGCGCGACCCTCGACGTGTTCCGCGACGAGTACCGCTCGCCCCCCGGAACGTAGCACGCAGGCCGTCACCGACTGCGGACTCCTCACTCGGCGACGCGCTCGCGGGCGGCCGCGACCACCAGCGGCAGCGTGATTGTCGCGTCGGCGTACACGGACGCGTTCCGTGCCGCCTTCTCCAGTTTGCCCCAGGAGCGGGCTTCGTCCAGCGTCGCCCCCGAGAGGCCGCCGGTGGACGGCTGGTCCATCGTCAACTGCACTGCGTAGTCGTAGGCGTCGGGCGCGACCAGCATCGTCTGGAGGACGAAGTTCTTGGGGACGCCGCCGCCGACGACCAGCGCGCCCGCTTCGTCCGCCTCGAACGCCTGATCGGTGATGGTGTTCATGTCCGCGAGCGCGTCGAGCGAGAACTCGCTCGTCTGGCCGTACATCCACGCCTGGAGCCCCAGCACGGAGTCCTGGATGGCCGGACAGTAGACCGGCACGTCGTGTTCGTACGCCGCGGCGGCGATGCCCGGGCCTTCCTCGACGTCCGCCCGTTCGTTGACCTCGCCGTTGGCCCGGCCCAGTTCCGCAACCAGTCGCTGGATGCTGACGGTGCCTTCCTCCTCGACGGCCGGAAACACCTCGTCGCGGAGGTGGCCCTCGAACAGCGCGAAGTGCTCCTGGGGGAGATACACGTTGTAGATGCGGTCGACCTCCTCGTCTCGCAACTGTTCGTCGTGTTCGCGCTCGGTCTTGCCCTCGGCGTGGACCTGCCCGTGGTGGTGTTTCCCGCCGATGGCCTCGATGGCGTCGTGGGTGAGGTTCGCGCCGGTCGTGACGAGCGCGTCGACGTGGCCGTCGCGGATGAGGTCGGCGACGATGCGGCGCATGCCGCTGGGCACCATCGCACCGGCGAGGCCGACGAAGTTCGTCACGTCGTCGTCCAACATCTCGGCGTAGATGTCGACGGCCTCGTGGAGGTCCGCCGCGCCGATGCCGGCCTCGCCGTACTCGTCGGCGAGCTGGCCGACGGTCATGCCGGCGCGCGCCTCGGCGTGGGCGATCGGATCGTGCGAAAAGGTCTCCCGTTCCGGTGGCTGCCACTCGTGGTCGTCCTCGGTCATTGCAGGAGGATTGCGACCGAGCGGTTTCAACGGCGCGGTTCGAGACCCCGGCGACTCACCCTTGCCCGCCAGCGAGCGCGCTCGCTTCGGGGAGCGTCCGCAGGTACAGCATCGCGGCCGTGCCGACGAGGGGGCCGACGACCAGCGGGACGAAGGCCCAGCGCCACCCGACGGCCTCGGCGACGACCGGCGTCAGCTGGATCGACCCGATCGTCAGGAGGTAGCCGATGGCCGTCTGCAGGGTCAGCGCCGACCCGACGTAACTGTCCTCGGCGAGTTCCGAGACGGCCGCCGAGAACTGCGCGGAGTCGGCCACGACGGCGAACCCCCAGACGAGCACGAAGGGCACGAGGACGACGACGGGGCCGCCGAAGACGAACCCGGCACCGACGCACGCGGCCCCGCTGACGACCATGCTCGCGCTCGTGATCGTGGTCCGCCCCATCCGATCGGCGTAGATGCCCGCGACGAGCGCCCCCGCGCCGCCGACGGCGATGGTCCCGAACGCGACGAGCGCGGCGAAGGCCGCCGACTCGCCGCCGCTGGCCGCGAAGCTGGCGGCCAGGTAGACGGGAATCCACGTCCAGACCGCGTACAGCTCCCACATGTGCCCGAAGTAGCCGAGGTTGGCCAGCATCGTCCCCCGGTCGCTGACCATCCGGCGCACCGCACCCGGGTCGAACGGCGCTGCCGGAGCCTGGTGCGGGCCCGGCCGCACGGAGAGGACGAGCAGGCCGCCGATCCCCGCCAGCCCTGCCGCACCGAGGAGAACCAGTCGCGGCTGGCCGACGCCGCCGACCGCCCGGAGCAGGTGTGGCATGGCCGATCCGACGGTCAGTGCGCCGACGAGCGACCCGATGGCGAACCCGCGGCCCTCCCGGAACCAGCCGGCCATGATCTTCATACCGGGGGGATAGACGCCGGCCAGCGCGACGCCGGTGAGAAAGCGCAGGACGACGGCCGGGAGGAACGACGAGACCGCCAGTGCGATGGTGGCGGTCGCGACCGCACCGACGACCGCGGAAACGGCAAAGAGGTGGCGCGGCGGAACGGCGTCCGAAAGCGTAAACACCGCCGAAAGCAGTGCGCCGACGACGAAGCCCAGTTGCACGGCGTTCGTCAGCCACGCGGTCTCGGCACCCGAGAGGCCCCACGCCGCGGCGAGTTCCGGCCCGACGGCCGACGCCGAGAACCAGAGCGTCATCGCCAGCAACTCGGCGAGCGCGAGGACGATCAGGACGCGGTACTTCCGGCTCGACGATTCCCGGGCGGCGATGGACTCGTCAGTTTCCGCGGTACTCATCTGTCGAGAGAATGACCGCAAGCCGTGTAAAACTGGGGTCGGCGTGGCGGTGAGCGCACACGATCGCAGTGAGCAGTCAGTTCGTCGTCGTGATCTCGACGACGTCCCGGTGGTCGAGTTCGTGATCGGAGCCGATCTGGCGGCCCGACCGAACGTCTTTCCCGTGGAGGAACCCGTCGCCGATGTCGGTGTGCAGGAAGTACGCGAACTCCTCGGCGGTCGCGCCCTCGGGGAGGACGAAACAGTCCTGCAGGAAGGTGCCGTCCTCCTGGGGACTCTCCGCGCCGGGGAAGACGGCGATGGCCCCGAACTCCTCGAACAGCGCGGTCTCGATGGCCTGCTGGACGCCCGTCCCCTCGAACGCCGTGACGAACGACCGAATCTGTTCGAGGCCGGCCGCCTGCTCGTCGCTCAGGTCGGCGACGATGTCGAACTCGCTCGCGCCGGGACGGTACTCGACGGCGCCCTGCTCGTCGGCCTGCTTGAGCGCCTTCTCGGCGTGCGCAGAGACGGGGACGACAGTCAGGTGCTCGTACTCGGGATCGCTGGTGATCTCCTCGAAGTTTTCCTGTGCCTCGGGGGTGTCCATCTTGTTGGCCGCGACGATCATCGGCTTGGTCCGGATGCGAATCTCGCGAGCCAGGCGTTCCCGGTCGTCTTCGTCCCAGGTCTCCGGGTCGAGGTCGAGTCCGAGCGAGAGGATGACCTGCTTGATCTCGTCTTTGTTCGTCCGGAACGCGCTCATCTGCTCGGCGAGGTCGACCTCGATCTCCTTCTCTTCGCCTTCGTACCCCGACCGGTAGCGCTCGATCCCCTTCTCTAAGATGTCGAGGTACCACATGTCGAGTTCGTTCTCCAGGAAGTCGATGTCCTCGCGGGGGTCGTGACCTTCAGTGGCTTCGCCCTCCATGTCCGTCGTCCCCGAGAAGTCGACGACGTGGACCAGCACGTCCGTCTCGTTCAGGTCCGAGAGGAACTGGTTACCCAGTCCCCGGCCCTCGTGGGCACCCGGGACGAGGCCAGCGACGTCGACGAGTTTGACGGGAACGTACCGCGTCCCCTCCTCGCAGTAGCCGTGGTTCGGCGTGCAGGTGTGGTCGAACTCCGGCGCGGCGCAGTCGACTCGCACGTAGGCCTCGCCCACGCTCGGATCGATCGTCGTGAAGGGGTAGGCGCCCTCCGGCACGTCGTTCATCGTGGCAGCGTTGAAAAACGTCGACTTCCCCACCGAGGGTTTGCCGACCAGCCCGATCTTGTAACTCATTGCACCGACATAGCCGAACGATTCGCTAAAGGGTTTCTACCCTGATAAGTAGTGGGAGAGAGTGACAGACAGGCCCCAAGACAGGGGCGTTCTGAAAACGCTCGTTCGATTTTTGTAAACTATTATGCCAGAAATAAACTTATGTTGGGTCGGGGACGAGGTATTCGCATGAGCGAACCCGTCAGCGAGTACGAACACCTGACGACGAAAAAGCGCCAGCGACAGGGGAACACGGAGCTGGCGCAGGTGACGGACGTCGCCGTCGGGACCCGGACGGTGGTCCTCACGGCCCGGTTCGACTGGCGTGCCGAGGCGGTCCGGTTTCGCTACGAGCTGAACGACGACCGGGACGTCCTCCAGCTCGAATCGCTCGCCGAGTCCGCAGGGTTCGCGTTCGAGCAGGTCGAGTTCCTCGAGGGCGAGACCGTCGAGGTCACCTACACCGGCGGCGAGTGGGTGCCGTCGGCGCACGCCGCCCACGTCGAGGGGAGTGGCTCGGCGGCCGAGACGTTCAGGACCGAACTGCGCCTGCTGGCGCGGGAACTCGCGCGACTGCCGAACCTGCCGCGCCGCGCCATCCGCGCGCTCCGGACGGCGACGACACAGCAGACGATCATCGGCGTCATCCTTGTCAAGAAAGTGCTCGTCCTGGTCCTGCTGGCGTGGTATCTCCTATAGTACCCCGGGAAGCAGACAGGAGCGTGGCATCGCGCTTTTGCCCGTCGACGGAGAAGGTACCGGTATGGCAGGTCCGGAGCGCGAAGACGCCGCCACACGTCGGGCGAAGTTAGCCGAAGCCATCACGGCTCATCGGCGGGCGGGCAGCCAATCGGCAGTGTACTTCGGTGCCGAAACCGACGACGAGTCGCCGGTCGTCGAGTACGTCGACCGCGAGATCACCGTCGAGGTCGGCGACGCCGAGCGCGACCGGTTGGACGCGCTGCTCGCGGACTTCCACGTGTTCAAGATCGCCCAGCCGGCGACCCGGAAAGCCCCCGCTGGCGAGATACACATTTCCGCGCTGGCGGACCCGAAACACACCGCGGACTTCGTCGACCGGCTGTTTCTGGACGTCTACGACTTCGAGGAGAGCTACGCGCTGGCGATCGTCGAACCGTAGCTATTCGAGCAGGGGCAGAACGATACCGAAGACGATGGGCGCCAGGAGCGCGACGAAGATGCCGAGGAACTCCATGTCGACGAAGAGCGTGTGTTCCCACCCGGGAAGCGGGCCGAAGTACGTGCTCCCGATCACGTCGGCCAGCAGGCCGGCCACGAACAGCGAGATGCCGATCAGGAAGCTGCGCTTGGTCCACGTGGGATAGTCGATCGATCGTGTGCGTGCCATTATCGGGTATCGGGACGACCGTTCGTTTAACCTTTTTGGGAGGTGCGCCGAGAACGGTAGGTTTTCATCGGTCGGTTTTCAACACCGCGACAGATGTATATCGTCATCGTCGGGGCGGGTGACATCGGGACGCCGCTCATCGAGATCGCGACGGCCGGCGGCAACGAAGTCGTCGTCATCGAACGCGATGCCGAGCGGGCCGAACGAGCGTCGAGACAGTACGACTGTCTCGTCATCAACGACGACGCGACGGTCAAAGAGACGCTGAAAGACGCCGGTTCCGACCGGGCAGACGCGCTCATCTCGACGACCGACCAGGACGCGACGAACATCATGGTCTGTTTGCTCGCACAGGAACTGGACGTGCCGGAAGTCGTCTCCGTCGTGCACAATCCCGAGCACATGAGCCTGTTCCGACAGATCGGCGTGAACACGATGGAGAACCCCCAAAGCCTCATCGCCGAGCACCTGTATCGGGCGGTCAAGCGCCCCTCCATCGTCGACTTCATGCGCATCGGTGAAGAGGCGGAAGTGTTCGAGATCAGCGTCAAGGAGAACGCACCTATCGTCGGGAAGACGCTCCAGGAGGCCAACGAAGAGGGGCTCGTCGGGGGCGAGACGCTGGTCGTCGCCATCGAGCGCAACGGCCGGGGCGAGCCGATAACGCCCCGCGGGAACGTTCGGATAGACGCCGGCGACCTGCTAACGGTTTACTCGGCGACGGGAGCGACGCCCGGCGTGACGGACGTCTTCGGCCATACCGAGGACCATAGCTGACATGTCGCGACGGAACGACGGCCTGCTCCCGACCGACCTCAGGATCATCGCCCGGGACATCGGGAAGCTCCTGTTGATGGAAGCCGGGCTGATGGTCATCACGGCAGCCATCGCCCTCGGGTTCCGGGAGTTCTACGCCGCGATGGCTTTTTTCCTCGCGGCGGGTGCGACCGCGTCCGTCGGCGGACTGGCCAATCGCGGGTTCGTGGACGCGCCGAATCCCCGGATGAAACACGGGATGGTCATCGCCGCCGGCGGGTGGTTCATGACCGCCGCCTTCGGCGCCATCCCGTTCTTTCTGACGGCCTGGCTGACCCCGCCAGCAGTCATGGACACGTTCGTCCCCGCGGGCATGGACACGAGCGCGTGGGAACCGATCAAAGTCGGCGGCACGACGACGCTGTCCAGTCTCGCGTACTTCCGGGACCCGCTGCACGCCTTCTTCGAGAGCATGAGCGGCTGGACCGGCAGCGGCCTGACGATGGCGATTCACGAGCCGTCGCTCCCCCGCTCGATCCAGTGGTGGCGCTCGTTCATCCAGTGGGTCGGCGGCGTCGGCGTGATCGTGCTCACAGTCTCGATCCTCTCCCGCCCGGGCAGCGGAAGTTACACGCTCTATCGGAGCGAAGCCCGCGAGGAGAAGATCCATCCCAGCGTCGTCTCGACGGTGCGGACGGTCTGGAAACTCGTCGTCGGGTACACGCTATTGTCGTTCGTGCTCCTGTTCGGCGCGATCCTGGCGAGCGACAGCGCGTACGCCCAGTCGCTCCCGCTGTGGGAGGCCGCCTGGCAGGCGCTCAACCACGCCATGACCGGCCTGACCACGGGCGGGTTCTCGGTCACGGACAACTCCATCGCGACCTACAACTCGCCGCTGGTCGAGACGGTTCTGCTCCCGATCATGATTCTGGGAGCCATCGCGTTTCCCGTTCACTACCTCCTCGTTCACGACAGACAGTTCGCTGAACTCCGCGAAGACCTCCAGACGCGGTGGCTGTTCGTCCTGCTCGCGCTCGGCGTCGTCGGCCTCTCGCTCCAGAACGCGCTGTCAGTCCCGGTCGCCAGCGACGCCTTCGCGACCCAGTCGTTCCTCCCGCAGTCGGTTCAGGTGCTGGGTCCCCAGGAGAGCGACGCGGTCCGGGACTCGACGTTCCAGTGGGTGAGCGCCCTCTCGTGTACTGGCTTCCAGTCGGCACCGATCGGTCGCTGGGTCGCTGGCGGCAAAGTGATGCTCGTCGGTGCGATGACGCTCGGCGGTGCCGCTGGGTCGACCGTCGGCGGCATCAAGATCATCCGCGGGTACACCATCGCCCGGGGGATCATCTGGCAGTTCTCGCGCGTGTTCCTGCCGAAGAACGCCGTCATCACCGCCCGCCTCGGGGACCGCACGCTCGACCGCGAGGAGATGGAACGGGAGTTCAGCGAAGCGGCGATCGTCACGATTCTGTGGATACTCCTCCTCATCGCGAGCAGTATCGTGCTTGCCAACGTCGCGCCAGGCTTCGGCTACGCCGACGCGCTGTTCGAGGTCGCCAGCGCCCAGGGCAACGTCGGCCTCTCCTCGGGCATCACCGGCCCGACGATGCACCCGCTCGCCGAAGCGATGTTCACGCTCAACATGTGGATCGGTCGCCTGGAGATCATTCCGGTGCTCGTCTTCGTTCGGTCAGCGATCTACGGGCTGGAACCCTGATCCGAGTGTCTCCAAGCGAGACCTGAGCGTCGGAGAAGCCCGCCGAAGCGGAACTACTGTTCGGCCTCTGGGATGGCAGTCGTCGGCTCCTCAGAATCGTCAGTCGTACGCGACCGGCCGGTGAGAGACCGATAGATGGGATACACGTAGTCCTCGACAGGACCGTGAACACCGCGCGGTCCGGCGAAGACGATTACTGGGACACCGGCCCCATCGGCCAGATCGATCACGCGATCAGGCGTGCTGCCGAATACCCACTTGCGGAGTCGCCGCGTCCGTGTGGCACCGATGAGGAGAATCCCACCGTTTTCGACGGCAGTATCGACCAGTCCCTGCGCGACGGTCGTCGCAGTGACGTTCTGAACGTTGACCGTTGGTGCGTCGGACAGTGCAGCCAGCGTCTCGTCCGACGTCTCCGCTCGTCCCCCGCCACCCTGGGGCGTGACGTTAATGACGTTTATTTCGACGCCACTCAGGCCGAGACGCTCGACGAGTGGGAGGGCAGCCTGATGATGCGGACCGCCGCCGGCACCGACGTTGACGACGTCGATGTTTGTCGGGTCGGTGAACCCGTCGACAAACATGACGGGACACGGTGTTTTGTACTCGACTTGCTCTGCGACGTCGGTGTGTTCTTCGGGATACCCCATCAGAATCTGGTCGGCGTCGGTGTTTCGAGCAGTCTGGACGATGTCGAACGCGACGTCCTGGCAGGTGTGGCCTTCCACTGTGTACTCGGCGTCGACGTCGACGTCGGCGAGCAGTTCTTCAATCCGACGAGTGCGCCCCACGGCGGTCTCCGTCACCGCCTCGAAGGGCGTTTGTTCGGGAACCCGCGTCACGTTCAAGACCTGTACGATCGGGTCGTCGGCCTGCAAATTCCCCAGGAGGGCGGCCAGTTGAGTATAGTGTTGGGCACGCTCCGGTCGAGCAACGGCAACGAGAATCCGATAGCGATCTTCGGTTTCCGGCTCGGCTCCCGTCGGTTGGGTCTCCCGGCCGGCACCCGGCTGTGACGGTGCCACGACTTCCTCGAACAGTTCGTCTACGTTCGGCGCGCCGCCCCAGACCAGATATCCGAGGAGGACGACGGCGTTGACTACCAGACCCACGATGACGCCTTTCACTGGCAAGTTGTAGATGAGCGCAACGTTGGCCAGGATGCCCAGGACGGGAACGTACGGGACGCCAGGCACCCGGAATCCCCGTTCAATGTCCGGATACCGCCTCCGGGAATAAATGAGTGCCACGTTGACTAGTGACAGCGGGAGCAGGAGGTTGAGCGTCGCGAACCCGGTGAGCACCGTCAGTCCCAGGTCGGTCAGCGTGAGCGCGCCGAACAGCGGGAACGGGACGGTCAGATCGAACGGAACCAGTCCGCCACCCTCGGCTGGAAACACACCGATGAACAGCAGGATGAGAACGACGATCGTGCCGGTCGCCGCCGTGACGCTCCAGTATGGCGTGTTGTAGCGGCGGTGGATGCGGGAGAACGGCCGGGGTGCCTGGCCCTGTCGGCCCATCAGCGACCCGATACCCGTAGCTGCGAGGATGCTCGCATTCGATGCGCTGACCATGCTGAAGATGGCACCGGCGACGATGAGCGACTGGCCGATCGGTCCCAGGAACGCCGACGCGACCCGACCCATCGCCGTCTCGCCTTCCTGGGCGATGATCTCCGCGGGAATCGGCGAGTTCACCATGGC
The DNA here is from genome assembly GCF_023077655.1 of Halorientalis brevis. Lineage (NCBI taxonomy): Archaea > Methanobacteriati > Methanobacteriota > Halobacteria > Halobacteriales > Haloarculaceae > Halorientalis > Halorientalis brevis. Next base: position 246,328 of record NZ_JALLGV010000004.1, read on the forward strand.
GATGATGACGAACGCGTAGAGGACCGTCACGGTGAGAATGCTGGCGGCGATGGCTCGCGGGACGGTCTTGCGGGGTTCGATGATCTCGCCGGCGCTGGCGGCGATCGCCGAGAAGCCGAAGAAGGTGATGAACGCCAGCGCGGCGATGGTGACGATGCCGACCGCGTCAGTGGAGAACCCACCGGCGAAGGTCCCGACGGCCGTGGTCGGCCCCTCGAACGCGAACGCGCCGCCGACGAACGCGATCAGGACAGCCACTTTCGCCCCCGTGACGAGCAGTTGGAAGGTCCCGCTCTCCTCGGTGCCTCTCGCGTTCAGCCACCCGAGGAGGAGGACGGCCAGGATACCTGTCGTGCCGTGTGGAAGCCAGTGGAGCGACTCAGGGACGATAAACCGGAAGAACCACTCGTCCATCGTGGCCAGGTAGAAGGCCGTCGTGCCGGTGTACCCCAGGAACAGCATGGCGCCGATGGTGTACACCAGCGTCTCGTGTTCGAAGGTTCGCGACGAGAAGAGGTACCCACCACCGTTCTCCGAGTAGATCGAGGCGAACTCGGAGTAGGAGGCCGCTGTGATGCCGGCGACGACGGCCGCGATGACGAACGCGATGACGGCGCTGCTACCGATCTCTGCCACGGCAGTGCCAGACAGGGAAAAGATGCCCGCCGCGATCATCGTTCCGAGGCCGATTGCAAAGGCGATCTTGAATCCCAGTGTTCGCGTGTGCTCGACCATTAGCTAGCACACGCCACGCACACGCAAAAGTGGTCGGCCGCAGCTCGTCGTAGCCGTGTCAGGACCGCCAGTAGGCACTTGTCAGCAAGACTAGCACCGGGATGATCTCCAGGCGACCGATCCACATCAGAAACACCATGAACAGCTTCGAGGTCCGAGGAAAATCGAGATAGGAGTTCATCGGGCCGACCACGCCGAAGCCCGGCCCGACGTTCCCAAGCGTCGCCGCGACCGCACTCATCGCGTCGAACGCCGTGAGGTGGAAGTCAGAAACCCGAGTAGCGTCGATCAGGATGATGACCACCGCCACGAGGAAGATTGCCAGGTACAGCAGTGTGAACACGTAGATACCGCGGAGCGCCTGCTCGTCGAGCGCACGGCCACCGAGCCGAACTGGTCGAACGGCTTCCGGGTGGACCGTCGTGAACAGTTCCCGCCGGATGGACTTGATGATGACCAGCCACCGGACGATCTTGATGGCACCGCCGGTCGATCCGGCAGAACCGCCGATGAACATCCCGAACAGCAGCAGGTACTGGGTCACGCCGCTCCAGGTGTTGAAGTCCATGCTCGCGTAGCCGGTCGTCGTCACGATCGAGACGACCTGGAACGTGGCGTGCCGGAGCGCCGGCTCCCACTCACTGACGATCGGCGGGATCAGCTCCGGGACCATCGCCAGTCCTGCACCGGTGAACAACAGGACGGCGCCGACGGCACTCAGCGAACCCATGATGCCCAGGTAGAACCGGAACTCGCTGTCCTCGAACAGCACGCCGGGCTCGCCGGTGAGCGCTCGCCAGAACAGCGCGAAGTTCGTCCCTGCGACGATCATAAACGGGATGATGACCCACTGAACGGCCGCCGAGAACGCCTCGATACTCCGGGCCTCCGGGGAGAACCCCCCGGTCGGCATCGTCGTGAACGGGTGTGCGATGGCGTTGTACAGTCCCATGTTCGGGGCCAGTCCCGCGAGGTGGAGACCGTACAGGAGCAGGAACTGCAGGACGGTGAACCCAGCATACGCAAGCCAGAGCGCCCGCGCCGTCTCGGCGATCCGGGGCGTCAGCTTCTCGATGCCCGGACCCGGCGCTTCCGCGTCCATGAGCTGTGCGCCACCGACCGAGAGTTCCGGCAGAATGGCGACGGCGAGAACGACGATTCCCATGCCGCCGAGCCACTGAGTGAGTTGCCGCCACAGCAACAAGGCGTGGGAGTGGCGCTCCAGCGAGATGTCGCCCATGACGGTCGCGCCGGTGGTCGTGAACCCGGACATCGTCTCGAACAGCGCGTTGACCGGATAGCTAAGGGTCGAGGGGTCCTCACCGAGGTACCCCGACAGCAGGTACGGAAGCGTCGCGATGATCGGCACGAGCAGCCACGTGAGCGCAACCATGAGGAAGCCCTCGCGGGCGCCCAGGTCGGGGTCGGGGTCAAGCCGTTCGAGGAAGTATCCGATCACGACGACGGCCCCGATGGAGATGCCGAAGGCGACGACTCCTTCCCGGTAAACGAGTGCCGTGACGAGCGGGAGGAGGAGTGCGACCGAGAGGTACTTGATGACGGTGCCGACGAGACTCGTCGCCGCCCGCCAGTCGACACGGAGATGCATCGTCACAGTTTCGGCGTCGCCTCCTCGATCGCGTCGGCGTCGACGAACACGACGACGTGGTCGTCGACCTCGATGACAGTGTCACCGCGTGGTTTCACGAATTCACCGTTCCGCGTAATCGCGCCGATCACGACGCCGTCGGGGAGGTCGCCGACGGACTCACGGATCGGTTTCCCCGAGAGGACGCTCTCGCCGTCGACTTCGATCTCCATGACCTCGGCGCGATCGGACTCGATGAGTGCGACGTTCTCGGCGTGCTGTTCGCGAGTGAACCGCGTGATCTCCTCTGCCGTCGCCTCGCGCGGGTTGACCGCGACGTCGACGCCGACCTCCTCGAACAGATCGACGTACGCACCGTTGTCGACCACCGAAATTGCGCGGTTCGCCCCGAGTCGCTTCGCCAGCAGTCCGGACAACAGGCTCTTTTCGTCGTTGTCCAGTGCGGAGACGACCACGTCCACGTCGTCGACGTGCTCGCGTTCGAGGAACTCACGGTCGGTCGCATCGCTCTCCATGACGGTCGTCCCCGGGAGCTGCTCGGCGAGTTCCCGTGCCCGTTTCGGGTCCTGTTCGATCAAGCGTGGCTTGAGCCCCTGGTCTTCGAGCAGGCGGGCGATGTGATAGCCGATGTCACTACCGCCGTCGATGAGCACGTCGGTAACGGCCTCCGCATCAGGCGCGACAGCAGTGCCGAACTGACGGACGCTCTCGGGACTCCCGATGACGACGACCTCACTGTTCGGTTCGATGACCGTCTCACCGCGAGGGATGACGACTTCGTCGTCGCCGAGCAGGGCCGCGAACGTCAGCGATTCGAACCGATCAGCCTCTTGCACCGTCTGGTTGGCGACCGGGCTGTCGGGCGCGATGGTGAACTCGGCCATCTGGACGACTCCCTGCGCGAACGTATCGGCGTCTCGGGCGGCCGGGAGTCCGATGACGCGAACGACCGTCTGCGCGGTCAGGAGGTTCGTGCCGACCATGTGGTCGACGCCGAAGGCACCTTCGGCCTGTTGCCACGTGTTCAGGAACTTCGTACTCTTGACGCGGGCGATCGTAAAGGCATCACCGACGGTCTTTGCCGTCCCGCAGGTGACGATGTTCGTCTCGTCGTCGTCAGTACTGGCGATGAGCAGGTCCGCCTTCTCAATGCCCGCTTCTTTGAGCGTATCCACGGAAGCACCGTCGCCTTCGACGGCGAGGACGTCGATCGCGTAGGTCAGCGATTCCACGCGGTCGGGATCGATGTCGACGACCACGACTTCGTGACTGTCGGCAAGACTCGCCGCGATGGTCGACCCGACCTGGCCTGCACCGACGATAATTACGCGCACGGACGATCACCCGGCACAGGATTCATATCGCGGTGGTTCTGTCGGGGTGGGTAAGTGAATTTCCCTTCGGGCGGACCGGCGATTGCACCCAGACCTGTGTGAAGACATGTACGAGAACTTAAGTTCAGTCCGGACTCACCGACGGATATGAATCGTCACGCCGTCGCTGGATTCGGAACACTGGCCGAAGCGACCGGACACGGATACGTCTCTACACATGTCTGACCTGTTCGAGCGCGTGCTGCTCCCCGTCGCCAGCCGCGACGACGCCCGTTCCACTGCCCGCGCACTCGCCCCGTACGTCGGCGAGCACGTCGTCGCCGTCCACGTCGTCGAGAAGGCTGGCGGAGCACCGGACAAGGCCTCCGTCGAGCAACGCGAGGAGGAAGCCGAACGTATCTTCGAGATCGTCCACGAGGAGTTAGACGACGCCGTCGACGTCGACACCCGCATCGACTACGGGACCGACGTGGCCGAGACGATCTTCGCGGCCGCCGACGAGGAGAACGCGACGAGTGTCGTCTTCACGCCGCGGGGCGGCAGTCGATGGATGCGTCTGCTGACTGGCGACGTCGCACTCGACCTCATCACCAAGCGAGACCGACCGGTCGTCGTCCTGCCCGACGGTGATACGGAATGAGCGACGAGGAACTCGCCAAGGACCTGGGCCCGCTCGCGGCGCTGACCATCGGCGTCGGGACGATGATCGGTGCCGGAATCTTCGTGCTGCCCGGCGACGCCATCCAGAAATCCGGCTCGTTCGCCATCATCGCCTTCCTCATCGGCGGCGGGATTGCGCTGTTGACCGCGCTGTCGGCCAGCGAACTCGGGACCGCCATGCCGAAATCCGGCGGCGCCTACTACTACGTCAACCACGCGCTCGGCCCCCTGTTCGGCTCGATCGCCGGCTGGGCGAACTGGCTCGGGCTGGCCTTCGCTTCGGCATTCTACATGGTCGGCTTCGGCGAGTACATCCAGGACATCGTCGGTCTCGGCGACACGATCAGGTTCGGCGCTGTCGTCGTCGGCCTCGGAGAGCAGGTCGGCCTCGGCGCCACCATCGTGAGCATCGGTGAGACGATCGGCCTCGGCCCCATCGCGATGGACGCAGTGACGCTGCTGGCCCTCGTCGGTGGTGCGTTCTTCATCACCGTCAACTACGTCGGCGCGAAAGAGACCGGCCGGCTCCAGAACGTCATCGTCGTCATCCTGGTGGCGATCCTGACCGTCTTCACCATCGCCGGCGCGCTCCGGGCCGATCCGGCGAACCTGCCGACGGCCAAGGGGTACGGGCCGATGATGGTGACGACCGGGATCATCTTCGTCTCGTATCTCGGCTTCGTCCAGATCACGAGCGTCGCCGAGGAGATCAAAAACCCCGGGAAGAACCTTCCCCGGGCGGTCATCGGGAGCGTCGTCCTCGTGACTGCCATCTACGCGCTCGTGCTGGTCGCGATGAGTGCCGCCGTCGAGCAGGGCTTTATCGCGGCTGAACAGGCTGCCGGGAACATCGTCGTCGTTTCGGCCGCCAGCGAGCTTCTGGGACCGATCGGTGCCGTCTCGATGCTGTTCGGCGGACTGCTGGCGACGGCGTCCTCCGCGAACGCGTCGATCCTCGCGTCCTCACGGATCAACTTCGCCATGGGCCGCGACAGGCTCATCACGCCGGCGCTGAACAACATTCACCCCCGATTCGCGACGCCGTACCGATCGATCGCGGTGACCGGCGGGCTCATCCTGTTTTTCATCCTGGCGGCGAACGCCATCGGCGGGAACGCCATCGTCTCGCTGTCCAGCACGGCGAGTTTCCTGCACCTGGTCATCTACGGGCTGCTCAATATCGCACTCATCGTGATGCGGACGGCCGATCCGAGCGAGTACGAACCAGACTACCGGGTGCCCCTGTACCCGATCACCCCCATTCTGGGCGCGATTTCCTCGTTTGCCCTGATCTACTTCATCGACGCGACGATCCTCCAGCTCGGGTTCGCACTCGTCGGCGCGGCCATCTTGTGGTACTTCGTGTACGCCCGCTCGCGCGCGGAGAAACAGGGCATCCTCGGCGAGTACATCCAGGAGCGCTCCGAAACGATGCCCGATTCGGCCGTCGCAGCCGCCAGCGGCGTCGAACCCGACGGGGGAACGTACCGCGTGATGGTCCCGCTGGCGAATCCCGAAAACGAGAAAGAACTGATCACGCTCGCCAGTGCCGTAGCCAAAGAGCGGAACGGGAGCGTCCTCGCAACCCACATCGTCACCGTCCCCGACCAGACGTCGCTGGCGTACGGTGCCGAACACGTCGACGAGATCGACGGCCAGTCCGAAGAACTGCTGGCAGCCGCCAAGGACGACGCCGAAACGTTCGACGTGCCGGTCGAGACCCAGACCATCGTTTCGCACCGCTCGTTCGAGGAGATCTTCAGTGCCGCCCGGACCCACGACGCCGACCTCGTCGTCATGGGATGGGGTCCCGACGCCCACGGGTCGCCCGGCCGCGCCGAGTCCGCCATCGACGAACTCGCACACGACCTCCCCTGCGATTTCCTCGTGCTGAAGGACCGCGGCTTCGACGCCTCGAACATCCTCGTCCCGACGGCCGGCGGTCCGGACTCGGACCTGAGCGCGGCCATCGCCAAGACGCTCCAGGCCGAGTTCGACAGCGAGGTCACGCTCCTGCACGTCGCCGACGACCAGGCGGAAGGCGAGACGTTCCTCAGCCAGTGGGCGGCCGACCACAGTATCGGCGACGCCCGGCTGCGCGTCGAGACCGGCGACGTCGAGACGGCGATCGAAACCGCCGCCGAAGACGCCTCCCTGCTCATCATCGGCGCGACCGAGGAAGGGCTGCTCTCGCGACTCGTCCGCGGTGCGCTCGTCCTCGACGTGATCGACGACGTCGAGTGTTCGGTGCTGCTCGCCGAGAAGAAACGCAATCGGTCGCTGCTCGAACGGCTGATCGGGTGACCAGTCGCGCGCAGTCGCTGTTTGCTACGGTCTCCACACCGGGTCTCGTGACGTTCGTTCAGGGGTCAGTTCGACGTGCGTCCGCGCTGGAACCGTCCGTCGCGTTCGCATGTGACGAGCAGCGTCGTGATCACCCGGTCGGCAGTGGCAGGAGGTGCGTCCGTCGGGAACTCGATTCGGTCGATGAACTGCCTGTCCGTCGGCGTAAGTCGTGACTGGAACGCGCCCCCGTCGGCCTCGGTGGTGACGAGCCCAGCGTCGAAGGCGATCTGCCGCTCGGCTTCGAGTCCGGGGCCGTACACCGGCCCGTCGTCGACCTCGTACGTTTCGTACGGCGGCCCATCCGACGACGGGGCACGCAGACGACCGCCGAGGGAGATGGCGACTGCCCCAGCCGTGAGCACGGCTCGCCGTGTCGGGCCCACGTGCTGATGACCGCGGGAGACGTGATCAGGTGGTTGGAAATGAAAACGGGTGTGTCGCGTTAGTCGCTGCCGAAGACCTGGCGCACCATCGGTACTGGTCGTGGTGTTCGAACGCAACGCCACTCGGTGGAACGCTCAGCACGTTGAATCACCGCGCTGGTCGATCGACATTGCCCCGATTGCTCCGATGATCCGTACTCAGCTGAAAGGGTTGTCCGCCGTATCCAGTCGGGTGATGTCTTCGATCACGTCGAAGTCATCGTCGAACGAATAGAGATACTCGATGTCTGCTCGCTCCATGTACGCAACGATGGTTGCATCACCGAACGCGAACCCATCGTAGGTTTCAAAAAGTTCCACGGCACGGTAGAAATCCTTCTGTGCTGAATGCACCAACTCGAAGCCCGCTGAGTCGGAGAGGCGATTGCGGAGGTCGACCGCAATATCGTGGCGTTGCCGCTCGTGAATCCAGTTCAAGGATTCCAAAAGCACGTAATTCGTGACGCGGGCGGTCGGAAGGTCACCCCTATCGATGGCGTAGACGATTTCTTCCGCCTGTTCGTGCCGGGCATCCGAACTCGTGTCCTTGTAGTCGATGAGAACGTTGGAATCGAGGACGGCAACCGCCATTCAGGCATCCTCAGGGAACGCCGGATCATCCTCGTTCCCGGTGAGATCGTGCGTTTCGAGGCCATCGCCACCCATCGAAGCCTTCAGATCGTCGTCTTCGAACGCACCGTAGCGCTGTCGAACGATTTCAATGGAGAGATTTCCCTCCTCGTCGGTATCCCAGCGAAGCTTATCGCCCGCCTCGATGTCGAGCCGTCGACGTAGCGCCGCCGGGATCGTGACCATCCCCCGCTCACTTACTTTCGTCTCTTCGGGAGTGTCCTCAGTTGCCATACTCACACGTATAGGCCCTCGCGCAATACATGTTGCGCCACATGCAACCAACCAGTGATGGTCAGTTTGGTACTATAGTATAATTGGCACCGCATCCGCTACGTCAGATGGGCACAGCTAACCGGTTCGATGCCCCGCAAAAAAATAGAGAAGTTGTATTTAATCTGAGCCGAAGACCTGGCGCATCATGGGGTGCATCTCCATGAGCTGTTCTTCGGCGATCTCCTCGTAGAGCTTGTAGGTGATCGAGACTGTCAGCAGCAGGCCGGTCCCACCGACGTTGCCGATGGTCCCGAGCATGTTCGCTGCGACGGCGAGCAGTCCCACGAGCGCACCGCCGATGACGGTGACCTGCGGGATGTACCGTTCGAGCACCTTCTCGATCACGCCGGGGTTCTGCCGGAAGCCCGGGATCTGCATCCCAGAGCCGTGAATCTGCTGGGCAGTCGCCTCCGGCCCCATGTCGGTGGTTTCGACCCAGAAGATCGCGAAGATCGCGCCGCCGATGACCATGAACGTCAGGTCGATCAGCACGCGAATCGCGATCATCCAGGGTTCGGCCGTCGTCTGGCCGAGCCACCACATCCACTGGCCCGGTGACTGGATCGGCGCGAGGAAGTAGAACAACCCGCCGACGGGCTGCCCACTCGAGTACACGCCGAGCCAGCCCGGCATGTTCGCCATCTGGGCGTTCAGGATGCGTCCCAGGAACTGGACGTTGGCCTGCAGCGCGCGGACGAGAATCATCGGCAGGACGCTGGCGTAGATGAGCTTGACCGGGAAGCGGCCACGCGCACCTTTCACCCGCGAGTTGCTGAGCGGAATCTCGACGCGGACGCTCTCGGCGTACACGACGACCACGAAGATGAGGACCGTCGTGAACAGCGAGATGATCCCGTACTGGGAGTTGAACAGCGCCTGCTGGAGGCCACCGCCGAACAGCGGCCCGATCTGGAGGTCCCCCATGGCGATGGCGATCCACGCCGGGATGAACCCGATCGTCTGACCGCCGATCTGCGGAACCGTGAAGAGACCGCCCACCAGCGACTGGCTGATGCCGGCGATGATGAACAGACCCACACCGGAGCCGACGCCCCACTTCGAGACGACCTCGTCCATGAACAGGATGAGGATCCCTCCGACGAAGATCTGCGCGAACATCAACCACTTGACGCCGAGCGCCCCGATGCCAAGCTGGTTGGCGACCGTCGGGCTCGCCGGAAGGAAGTTCCCGGCAAACACCATCGGCAGGCCGGTCAGGCAGATCATCACGATCACCAGGAACTTCTGGAGGCCCTGGTACAGAATCTGATCGCGCGGATTGTTCTGGGTGTCGAGCCCCAGCAGGTCCGCGCCACCCAGCAGCTGCAGCACGATGGACGCGGTAACGATCGGTCCGATACCGAGCTGCAGGATGGTACCTCTGCCGCCAGCCAGGATCGAGCGGAAGCGTCCGAAGACGTCTCCGGCGCCACCAGTTCCCAGCCCGTACAGGTAGACGTTCGTCAGGAAGAAATACAGCACCAGGATACCGGCAGTCCAGGCTAGCTTGCGCTTGAAGGGGACGTGTCCCTCCGGCCGACGGACTGACGGCATCCGGGTGAGTACCGGTTCAGCGGTCTCTTTCCAACCCATGCTACGCGGCCTCTTCTGACTCCTCGTCCGTAGATGTATCGGCTTCCATCTCGGCCTGGCGCTCCTCACCGCGTTCGGTCAGTTCCGCCTCTCCGCCGGCCGATTCGAGCAGTTCCGCGGCGCTGTCGGAGAAGTCGTCGGCGACGACGACCAGTTCGTTACGTACCTGGCCGCCACCGAGGACCTTCACGACGTCGACCGCGTGCCCGTCCTCGACGACGTCGCGCGCGTCGATGCGGTAGCCGCCGTCCGTCTCCTCGGCGACGCCGTCCGCAGCGAGCAGCGCAGCGTCCTCGTCGAGTTCGCGGACGTCGATCTCCGCAACCGATTCCTGGAGCTTCTGGGGCCGCTTGAAGCCGGATTTCCCGAGCGGTTCGTGGTTGTGGAACTCGTGTTTGTCCCGACCAGCGTTCCCACGGCCACCTCGGTGGCCTGCGCCACGTCGGTTCTTGTGCGTGCCGCCACCGTGCGTGCGTGATCCACGCTGTCGTCGTTTCTTACTCGTCATTGTTATCGCATCGCTGTGAGGAGCTCGTCGATCTCCTCGGTCGTGTGTTTGCCGAGCTGCCCACCCGCCTGGGTCGGCTGTTTGAGCCCGTCGTGTCCACCACGCGGCGGGTGCAGCCGGAGGACCGGTGCGAGTCCCTGCTCGCGCAGCGTCGTCTCTTCGGAAAGCAGTCCGAAGGCCAGCGCCTCGATGTCGTCGAACTCGGTGTTCTCGGCGACCCACTCGTCGTCGACGTCGGCGTCGCCTTCCAGGGGCTCTGCGCGCGTGCGCAGCAGCGTCTCCACCGTTGCCTGGCTCGGCTCGCCGTGTGCGACGTAGTCGTTGACCTTCGTGATCATCCCGCGGTAGGCGTCCGTATCGGGCACCAGCGTGCAGTGGTTCACGTCGTGGACGTTGAGCATCTTCAGCGTGTCGTGCACGTCCTGTGCCATGTTGACGTCACCGCGAAGCTGAACGAGCGCTTTCATTACTCGATCACCTCACGCTTTTCCATCGTCCGCTCTGGCACGCGTGCCTCGGCGGTACGTTTGAGTGCGTTGAACGTCGCCTTCGCGAAGTTGACCGTCGTCCGGGTGTTCCCCGAACTGCGCGTCCAGATGTCCTCGATCCCAGCGAGTTCGAGGACGTGCCGGACGGTCTCTCCGCCCGCCAGTCCGAGCCCACGCGGGGCTGGCTGGAGTTCGACCTCGACGCTGCCCGCTTTGCCGGTCGTACGAAGTGCGACGGTGTGGGGTCGCCCACAGCCACACTCCCAGGACCCGCAGCCGCGGGAGACGTTGATGAGGTTCAGTTTGCCGACTTCGATCGCTTTCTGGATCGCACCACCGACCTGGTCGTCACGCCCCTCGGCGTAGCCGACGAGGCCGTCGCGGTTGCCCACGACGACGACGCACCGGAACTTCACCCGGCGCCCGGAGTCGGTCATGCGCTGGACCATGTTGATGTCCAGCACTTCGTCTTCGAGGTCGGGGACCAGCTGGTCGACGACCTCCGGTTCCTTCAGCGGCAGGCCGGAGTTCAGCGCTTCCTCCATCGAGTCGATCTCGCCGTCGCGGACCTTCCGGCCGAGCCGCGTGCGCGGTTCCCATCCGTTGTTGCTCATAGTTCAGCCTCCATCAGTGTCTCTCGCACGTCGTTGAAGTGCGATGGTAGCTCTGTGGCGTCGAAATCGCCCGAATACAGCTCGTCGTCGAGCTGTTCGGCGTACTCAGCGATGTGCTCGCCGCTGGTGCGCTCCCAGTCTGCCAGCACGCTGTCGTTGTGGGGGATCTCGAGCCCGGCGTCGATTGCGCCTTCCTGTACTGCGAATACTTTACTGCCCGGTGTCGCCGTGTTGAGCCCGATGTCGAGCACAGCCTCCTCGAGGCCGGCGGCGAGCGCGCGCTTGCCTGCGAGCAGCCCCGTGAGATACGCGGCCGAGATGTTCCCGGTGGGAGCCTCCCAGCCGAACTCGTCGAGGTCGCTCGAATGTGCGCTCGCAACGGTCTCGTCGCCCTGTGGGCCAGTGACGATCAGCTGCGCCGTAGTATGCTGGTTGCTCTTGCGAGCGACCAGCCGGGGTTTCCCGGATTTCAGCAGGCGCAACCTCTGATGGTAATCAGTCCGGGCCTCGCGGCGACGCCGCATCGGCACCTTGTATCGTGGTCCTGTTGCCATGATTAGTTACCTCCGTACTGTTCGTCGATGTAGCGTTGCATGTCCGCGACGCTGTCGAACTCGCCACCGCCGGCCTGATCGTACAGTTCGCGGTACTCGGATTTCGACAGGTCGCCCTCGTCGCGCATCTCCCGCAGCGTCCGCCGCTGGGCGCGGATGCGACTCTGCCAGTCTTCTTTCTTGTTCTGTCGACCGCCCGCCTTCCCGCGGCGGGTCCCGGCACCCTTCTGGTGCCCGTAGGAACGCTTCTGCTGGCGCTCTCGCGCACGACCGCGCGAGTTGCCCTTGGCGTCCTCCGATCGGATGACACCCTGATCGACCAGTTCGCGAACGTCCTCGCGAGTGATCGCGTCGGCGATTTCGCCCTGCTCCTCGGGGTCGAACCAGACTTTGTTCTTCCCGACGTCGAGGATGTCCGCTGCGAGTCGCTTCTGTGCACTCAGGTCAGTCATTCTTCGACCTCCACTTCGACGTAGGTCGGGTTCAGGACGCGAATGTCCTGTTCCTCGGCCTGCTCTTCGATGGTCTCGCGCTTGCGCGCGCCGACCTTCGAGGCGATACGTACCGCCTGCGTGTCACCGTCGACGCCGTCGAGGTCGTCCGCGTTGTGGACGCGCACTTCCTCGAACCCGCTCGGGTGACGGCCGCGCACGGCTTCCGGTCGGCGGTAGCCCGCTTCGACCTTCGGACCTTTGCCCTTGACACCGCGGCGCTGCTTCGAGAGCCCGCCGCGTGGTCGACGCCACGACGTGGGCGTGCGCTTTTTCTTGTGGTAGTCCTGGCGGTTGAACTGCGGGTTCCCCTCGGCCTTGCGGGCGTTGAGGAGCCGCTGTTCGTCCTCGGACAGGTCCGGCGTCTTCTCGGTCAGGCCGCGCGCCTGGAGCTCCGTTTCGATTTCCTCGGCCTCCTCGGCCTCGGGCTCCTCGGGCGCTTCCTCTTCGACCTCTGCCTCTGCTTCTTCCTGGACCTCGAGACCGCCGACGTCCGCTTTGATACGGGCCGCCAGTGCGTTCCCGACACCGTCGATTTCTGCCAGTTCGTCCTGGCTCGCACCGCGCACGTCGTCGACCGTCTCGTAGCCGGCCTCGCGCAGCGAGTCTGCCTTGGAGTCACCGACACCGCTGATGTCCGTCAGGTCCTCGAATTCTTGTTCTTCGTCTGCCATCAGGCCTCACCTCGGTTCGGTTTCTGCGTGATGTAGACGCCGTCCTGGAACACCCGGATGTCCTTGTCCGTGACGCGGGTGAGCTGTTCGATGTCGGCGGCAGTCTGCCCGACGGCCTCGATGTCCGAGCCCGTCAGGGTGATCTCCTCGCCGTCGACGTCGACCTCGGTGTCCCCGTGGATTGTGGTCCGCCGGGGCGCTTTCTCACCCAGGAAGTTCTCGATGACGACGTCGCCGTCCTCGACGCGCACCTTCATCGGGAAGTGAGAGTAGAAGACTTCCATCTCGTACTCCCAACCGTCCGTCACGCCGTGGAACATGTTCCTGACGTGGCTCTCGAAGGTGCCGATGGTCGAGTTCGTTTTGGCGTCTGTCTCTTCGCTCTCGATGACGACCTGCCCGTCCGCGACGGACACGTCGATGTCCGGATACCAGAGGCGGCGCGTAACCGTTCCGTTGGGACCCTCGACCGACAGGTCGAGATGGTCCATTTCGGCTGTCACGTCCTCCGGAATGTCGAGTTCTACTCGGTTCATTGTTAGTACACGTACGCGATCACCTGGCCACCGACGCCCTCCTCGCGGGCCTCGTAGTGGCTCATGATTCCGTGGCTGGTGGTCACGACGAGCGTCCCGTAGTCACGGGCCGGGAGGAACCGCTTCTCCCACTGCTCGAACTCGTCTGCGCCCGCACTGTAGCGGGGCTTGACCGGACCACATTCGTTGATCGCTCCTTTCAGTTCGACCTCGAACTTGCCAGCTTTGCCGTCGTCGACGAAGCTGAAGCCGTCGATGTACCCGCGGTCGTAGAAGACCTCGAGCACGCTACCGATCTCGTTCGAGGCGGGCTGTACCGTCTGTTCCAGATGCCCGACACTCTCGGCGTTGTTAAGCCCCGACAGTGCGTTGGCCAGTGGATCGTTCCCTGTCATGAGTACTTCTTGAAGCCCATGCCGCGTGCAATCTCTCGGAAGCACTGCCGGCAGAGGAAGATGTCGTACTTGCCGACAAGCCCCTGCTCGCGCCCGCAGCGCTGGCAGGAACGGAGCTGCTCCGTTCGCTTTGCCGTCTGCTCTCCGGTCGGGTCACGCTCGGCCTCCTCGGTGGCTGCCTCGGCGTCGGCGTCTTCTCGTTCACTTTCGCTCATTCGTTCACCTCCACGTCGAAGGTCGACTCGACGAACGCGACTGCGTCGTCAGGATTGAGTCGATGGTTCGACGGAATCGGCCGTGAGGCCTTGTCGCGCTTGGCCACGCGATAGCCGGGACGCACCATGTTGACGGTGACGTCCAGCCCGTAGATTCCGATGTTCGGGTCGTACTCCTGGCTCGGGAAGTCGGTGTGTTCCTCGACGCCGAAGCTGAAGTTGCCCGTGTCGTCGAACTGCTTGGCGTCGAGTTCGACCAGCGGGAGCGCCGTCTGGAGGAACTCCTCGGCGTCGTCGCCGCGGAGCGTGACCTTCGTCCCGATGGGATCACCCTGGCGGATGTTGAACTCGCCGACCGTCTCCTTGGCCGTGGTTCGCACCGACTGCTGTTCGGTGATCTCCTCGATGATGTCCTCGGCGTTCCCCAGTTCGCGACCACCCTGGCCGATTCCCATGTGGACGACGACCTTCTCGATGCGCGGTTCGCGCATCTCGTGGAAGTCAGCACTGGCGTCGCTGTCGGAGCTCATTCGTCATCACCCGTGAAGTTCTCGTCGATGACGACGACGTACTCTTCGACCGTCTCGAAGCCCTCGCCGTCGTCCTGCTCGACGATCACGTTGTTCGAGGAACTGCCAGGCGTGACCTGGATCTCCTCGATCGTGCCGATCTCGCCCGCGTGTGCCCCGTCGACTGCCGTGACGAGCGCACCCTCTTCGTAGGCGAAGTGTGCGACGATCTCGTCGCCCTCGTTGGCGACGACGATGGAGTCGTTGCCACCGTACTCGCTGGCGTCTTCGACGACGAGGGTCTCGCCGTCGTGGAGCGTCAGCTGCACGTCGCCACCGGTGACGTGCTGTTTGTTGACGATCTTCCCGAGCTTGGAGTCGGCCGCGTCCGCGTCGATGGCGGTCAGCGCCAGCCGACCACCGTCGCCGGGGAACACGCGGTAGTACTCGTCGCGCTCGGTGAAGGCCATGATGTCGAACATTCCGACCGGACGCTCCTCGTCGGAGACCGCTTTCCCGTTGATCAGGACGTTGTCCTGGTTCAGCGCGTAGCGCGCCTCCTTGCGGTTGTCGACGTAGCCGAGCACGTCCCGGAGGACGATGAGCAGGGGCACCCCTGCCTCGCCGTGGGGACCGGCGTCGGCTTTGACGGTGAACGTCTCGGTCTTGCGTTCGACCGGCCAGCTTTTCGGTACCGAGAGTCGTTTCTGATGCTTCGTCATGCGCTATCCTCCTCAGATTCGAGTCGTTCCGTGCGTACCTCGTCCTCTAAGTTCAGGTCGGTCACGCGAAGGTTGCTGGAGTCGAGCGGGCGCGGCACTTCCTCGCCGTCCGCTTTCTCCAGCGTGACGTCTTCCACGTGGATGACGCCCTCGCGCAGGTCGACGGCGATCACTTCGCCGGACTCGCCAGCGAAGTCACCGCGCATGACCTCGACCGTGTCGCCCTGGTTGACGCGCACGTTGCGCTGGCCGTACTCCTCGCGGAGGTCGTCGGCCAGCGTCGCGCGAACCTGCGAGTGCTTCTCGTGAAGCGGGGCGCGCTCGGTCTGGGTACGCTGTTTGGATGGTTGTCGTGTCATACTAGACGATCATTGTGGCCGTGCTTGCGATTGCTCCGAACCGCTCTGCGACCTCCCGCGCGATGGGACCCTTGATCTCGGTCCCGCGGGCTTCCTCGTTCTCGTCGATGATGACCGCCGCGTTGTCCTCGTATTTGACGCGCGTGCCGTCCGGCCGGCGGATCGGTTTCCGCTGGCGGATGATCACGGCTTCGAGCACCTGGCGGCGCATCTCCGGCGTGCCCTTGGTGACCGAGACGGTCACCTTGTCGCCGAGGCCTGCCTTCGGGTGTCGGTTCTTCGTCCCGGAGTAGCCCGAGATCGAGATGACCTTCACCTCGCGTGCGCCGGTGTTGTCGGCACACGTCAGCAGCGAGCCCTTCTCGAGGCCCTGCGTGACGTCAGCACCGAGTGCTTCCATCAGTCGTCACCTCCGGCCTGGGCAGTCGTCGTGACGTCAGCTTCCGCCAGCTGTTCCACGACGACGTGGCTTTTCGTCTTCGAGAGCGGTCGTGTCTCTGCGATACGAACCGTGTCGCCTTCCTGCAGATCGATGCAAGGGGGAGCGTGTGCGGGCACCCGGGACCGGCGTTTCATCAGCCGGTTGTATTTGGGTACCTTCACGTCGTACTCCCGCTCGACGATTACGGTCTTGTCCATGTCTGTGGAGGCAACCTCTCCTTCGAGCGTCTGTCCGCGCACACCGAGTGTGCCGTGGAACGGACAGTTCTCGTCGGAACAGGTTTCCTCCGGCTCTGGTACGTTAAGTCCTAGCGCCATTTCGAATCACCTGTTCGTTCCGTGCGTCTGGCCGGCCGCGCGACGAGTCGCTCGCCCTCGACGGTCACTGTCTCACGGCTCTCGCCGTTCGACTGTGTCGAGGCGCTTCGCGCCTCGCTCTGCCCGTCAGGCGTACTGAACTCGAACGTCGCGTCGGCCTTCGGCACCTGCCACACCCGCTCCACGCCGGACACAGTCGCCGCTATCGAAAGCGTCCGCGTCGTCTCCATGACGACCTCGCCGGCGACGCCGACGAGGTCCGGATTCGACGCGGCGGCCACCCGAACCGGGAGGCCGATGAGTTCGTGTCGCGGCAGTGTTGCGGATGTCAGTGGCATTGTTCTATTCCTCTGCGTCCGCGAAGTCGCCTTCCTCGTTCTGAATCGTCTTGATTCGGGCGATCGCTTTGCGGATCTCCTTGATGCGCCCCGGATTCTCCGGCGCGCCACCTGCGGCCTGAACGGCGTTGGCGTTCAGCAGCTCCGTCTCGAGGTCCTCCAGTTCTGCCTCCCGTTCGGGCGGCGTCATGTCTCGGATTTCCTCAGTGTGGAGGATCGTCATTCGTCGTCACCCTCCTCGTCTCGCGGCTCGTCGCCGCTCGATTCCGCGGACTCCTCGTCCGCGCTTTCCATCTCCTCGACGAGTTCCTCGGCTTCCGCCTCGGTCTCCTCGTCGACTTCCGACTCGATGGCCTCGTCGAGTTCGTCGATGTCGACGTCCTCGGGCTCCTCGTCCGGAACCTCGACGTCTTCCTCCTCGACGATCTCCTCTTCGACGACGTCCTCGTCAGCCTCGTCGGCTGCCTCGGCCGCCTCGCCTTCCGGCGGGGCACCGAGTTCGGGTTCGCCTTCGGCGGCTTCGCCTTCCTCGGGCTCGCCTTCGAGCAGTTCCTCGACGCCTTCCTCGGAGACGTCCGCGACGTACTCCTCGACGTCGGCGTCTTCGTAGATCTGGAAGTCGTCGGGGAGCTGGGCGTTCGGCGGGATGATCTTGACGTCGACGCCGATGGTGCCGAGCTTCATGACCGCGACGCCCTGGCCGTGGTCGACGATCTCCTCTGCGGGCTCACCGTTGTGCTTGATGTAGCCACGGTTGAACTTCTCCACGCGCGAGCGTGCGCCCGTGACTTTCCCGCTGAGGACGATCTCCGCACCGAGCGCGCCGGCTTCCATGATCCGGTCGATCGTGGTGTGACCGGCTTTGCGGAAGTACCAGCCGCGCTCGAGCGCGTTCGCCAGGCGGTCGGCGACGATCCGAGCGTTCAGGTCCGGCTCTTCGACTTCCTGCACGTCGATCTGCGGGTCTTCGAGGTCGAACCGCTCTTCGAGTTCCGTCGTGACCTTCCGGATGTTCTTCCCGCCCTTGCCGATGACCATCCCTGGCTTCTCGGCTTTCAGGACGATCTGGGTGCCCATCGGGGTCTTGGCGACGTCCATGCCGCCGTAGCCCGCGCGACCGAGTTCGTCTGCGAAGAACTCGTCGATCTGGGTCCGCTGAAGGCCGTCCTCGATGAACTGATGTTCGTCAGCCATTATTCCTCAGCCTCCTCGAGGATCAGTTCGACGTCGACTTCCGGGGAGTTCCACGCGGTCGCCCGCCCCATCGCGCGGGGCTTGCGGCCGGGGCTCTCGCCGACCTTGTGGGCAGCGACGTGCAGAATCTCCATGGATTCGCCGTCGAAGCCCTGGTTGTCGGCGTTCCCGATCGCGTTCTCGAGCAGGTCCTGGAAGGCCTCGCTGGCCTTCTCGGGGAACCGGCCGGCGTCCCAGCCCTCGATGTCCTTGCGGTGGCCGACGCCCGAGTTGTGAGATTTGAAGGGGACCGACTGCTTGCCCTCGATGACGTCGTCGAGGTACGCGACTGCGTCGCTGGCAGTCATGCCCTTGATCTCCCGGGCGATGGCCTTACTGTGCTTGTGGCTCATCTGCCGTTCCCGAAGCATGGCTTTCGCCGTCGTGTCCGGGTCCGGGTCGATTGAGTAGCTGATTCCCATGTGTTACTTGAGTGGTACGAACTTCGAGGAGCGAGTCGCACCGATACCGGCCTGACCGTGTTCGACGCTCGTCCGCGTGAGCTGGAACTCGCCCAGGTAGTGACCGAGCATCTCCGGCTCGACCTTGACGCGCTCGAAGTCCTGGCCGTTGTGAACCGCGAACGTGAGATCGACCATCACCGGCAGCACCGGCATGTCGCGCAGGTGCGTGCGGATCGGATCGTTGGCCGTCTCCTCTTCGCCGGCCTCGCGGGCCTCCTCGAGCAGCTTCTGCTGTTCGACGGTCAGGCCGCGCTCGATACTTCGCCGCTGTCGAGCGGGGAGCAGTTCCGCGACTTCCTCGATGTCCATCGCCTGCAACTCGTCTAGCGTGTGGCCACGGAAGGAGAACTCACCCTCGTGACCGATCTGGTACTCCGAACTCATTCGTTACCACCCTTCCCGCCGCGGCCGGTCTTCCGGGAGCTGATGTCCCCGACCTTCCGGCCCGGCGGCGCGTTCCGCGAGATGGACTTCGGCTTGCCTGGGTGCTGGCGGCCGCCACCACCGAACGGGTGGTCGACGGCGTTCATCGCCACACCACGAACGTTCGGCCACTTCGTCCCGCGGGCTTTCATCTTGTGGTACTTGTTCCCGGCTTTGACCATCGGCTTCTCCGTCCGACCGCCACCGGCGACCACGCCGATCGTGGCCCGGCAGTCCGGATCGAGCCGCTTGATCTCGCCCGAGGGCAGCTTCACGACCGCGACGTTGCGGTCGTGGGTGAGCAGCTGGGCAGAGACGCCCGACGCACGGGCAAACTTCCCACCGTCACCGGGGTTTGCCTCGACGTTACAGACCGGGACCCCTTCCGGAATCTCGGCCAGCGGCATCGTGTTGCCCGGCGCGATCTCCGCGGAGATACCGACCTGGATCTCGTCGCCCAGACCGATCCCTTCGGGAGCGAGCACGAGGCGCTGGTCGCCGTCCTCGAACTCGATGGCCGCGACGGGTGCGCTGCGGGCCGGGTCGTGTTCGATGTCCACGACCGTCCCGGACACGAGGTCCGCGTCTTCGACTTTGCGATGCGACAGGTCCGCCTTGTAGCGGTGCGACGGGGCCCGGAACGTCGGACCACCGCGACCGCGTCGTTGTCCCTGAATTCGTCGTCCCATGATCAGAACACCCCGATCCTGGACGCGATTTCCTCGGCGTCGTCGTCAGGTGAGAGCTTCACCGTCGCCTTCTTGTTGCCCTTCATCGTGACCATCGTGTTCACGTTCACGACGCCGACCTCGAACTGGGACTCGATCGCGTCGGCGATCGCGTCCTTCGAGGCGTCCGCGTCGACGATGAACTCGAGCTTGTTCTCGAAGTCCATCTTGTTCATCGCTTTCTCGGTCACGTGGGGGTGGCGAAGGACGCTCATCGGTCCGCCACCTCCTCGAGGGCACTCTCGGTCCAGACCGTGAGTCGACCGGGCTCTCCGCCGGGTGCGAGGTCTTCCGCGTTGACCTCGCGGGCGGTCGTCACGGTGGCACCCGCGAGGTTGCGGGCGGCGCGCGAGGGTTCCTCGCTCGTGACGAACAGAATGGAGGACGGACGGCGGTACTTGCGTCCGCGCGTCTTCCCCTGGCCGGCCTTGATCTTCTTGTCGTCCGCGCGCTCGATGTCGGCAGCGATGCCGAGCGCTTCGAGCACGTCGACGACCTCCTGGGTCTTGACCAGATCCTCGAACTCGTCGGAGACGACCAGCGGCAGTTCGGCGTCGTCGTCGAACTGGTGACCGCGCTCTGCGACGAGTTCGGCGTCCGTCGTGGCCGCGATGGCCGAGCGGACGGCGAGCTTGCGCTCTTTGTCGTTGATGTTTCGCGTGCGATCCTTCTCGGACTTCGGCGGGTGCGCCGGTCGTCCGCCGACCGTCTGGGGGACGCGGCGACCCTTCCCACCGTTACGGGGGACGTGAGCCATACCGCGGCCGGACCCGAACGACTCGGCCGGCGTGCGGAGACCGGCGTACTCGTCGGCGCCGTAGTCCTGTTTCCGGTTCGCCTGTGCGGCGACGACCGCCGACCGGATGAGATCCGTTCGGAGCGGGGTCTCGAAGACCTCGGGGAGGTCGACGTCGCCCTCGCCGTCGCCGTCCAGGCTGTGTACTGTCGCGTTCATCCTTGGTTAGACTCCGTGGACACGTAGCGCACCTCGGGATCGAGGCGCGGCTGGTCGTTCGGCCGTACCGCCGGCCGGAAGCGCAGGAGGCGCTTGTCCGGCCCGGGCAGCGAGCCCTTCACCAGCGCGTACGGACCGTCGACTTCACCGTAGTTGATGAAGCCGCCGTCGACCGTCGGGTCGTCGCCGTCGCCGAGATCGACGAGGCGCTTGTTCAGTTCGGTCCGCTGGTGATAGCCCATCTGCCCCTGCTGGGGCACGGTCGAGCGCACGCGGGAGGGGTTCCACGGGCCGAGGTTACCGATCCGGCGCCGCCACCCCTGGCGGGCGTGCTTGCCTTTGCGTTTCTGGACGCCCCATCGCTTGACGGGGCCCTGTGTCCCTTTCCCTTTCGTGACACCGGAGACGTCCATGTACTCGCCGGCGCGGAACACGTCCGTCATGGCGTGTTCGCCGCCGTCCTCGACGAGTTCCTGGGCGAAGTCGACGCGCTCCTGGAGGGAGCCACCGCCGACACGCGTCTCCATCACGTCGGGCTTTTTCTTGGGGACGCTCTCGACGTCGCTCGGGACCGTGTGCGTGATGACGCGCACGTCCGCGAGACGACCGTCGTCAAGAGCGTCTTGCAGTTCATCTGCACCTGCGGCAGCGCCGTCCTCGGGAAGGTCGAGAGTCCGGTCGAGTTCCGGGTGGAACTCGTCGGTCCAGACCTCCGTGAGCGGGCGCATGCCGTAGGGCGTATCCTCGTATGCTCGCACGGCGACCGCGCGCATCGGCGGCGTCTCGACGACTGTGACGGGTACGGTCTCCTCCATCCCCTCGCGCGGGGAGTTGGGTTCGTCGTTGATCATCACGACGTGGGTCATGCCGGCCTTGTACCCGGCGAAACCCTGGAGACCCGGCTGTCCGTCGTCGTCCGGCCAGGTGTTGAATCGCGGCACCTCGCCAGCCGCACGACTACGCGGGCCAAAGCCCAGCGAGCCTTTGCGTGGTCTGCTTGGTTGTGGCATCGTTGGTTCACTCCGTGAGTGACAGGCAGGCGAGCACGGCGAACATCGCTTCTTCAGTTCGCACGACCTCGCTGCCCTGATTCGGAACCGCGTCAAGCCAGAGGTCGAACCGGGATCCATCCGGTTCATCTAGTTCGTCTCCGTCGGTCGCTTCGGCGGCTGCGACTCTCTCGGTTCCCTCCGAGGGTACCTCGGAAGGATCGAACCCGAGAATCTCCGGCAGTCCGCGTTCGGGCGACCCGAACGCGACCGTCATACCGCGTGCACCAGTGTCGGCGACGATGTCGCCGAGTCGGCTGACACTCAGCTGTTCGCCGTGCCGTGAAGTGGCGATGCGAACGCCGGCGTCGTCACGCGAGAGTTCCGTCGAGAGGTCCGACGCGATCACGTCGTAGCCCCGTGGGGACTGATCGACGAGTTTCGCGCGGACCGGCCGTCGCGAAGAGACCCTGATGGTTACGCGTTCCCCCTCGCCCAGTTCCATACCGTCCGGAACGGGCAGGGAGACCGGGTGTTGCAGTCCGCAATTGACCCGAACGCGTCCCTCAGATCCGACCTCGGTCACGATTCCCTGTCTTAACGACCCCGATTCGTCCGAACCGGAGCCGGTCTGTGGTGCGGTGCGGAGCGGCGGCATGACACCGACGTACTCCAGTTCGTCCCGCTTGCCCCACGCCTCCTTTCGGAGGTACGGCGGCGTCGCGGCGTACCGCAGCACGGTTTCGACGAACCCGTCACCCCACCGGCCCTCCGCCCCGGAATCGGGGAAGACGACCAGGCGATCGACCCGGAACACCGTCGCCGCGCGGGCGACGTAGCCGAGTTTGCGAGTTGCCTCGCGTTTGTCCTCGGCTTCCCGGGTCAGCGATGACGGCACGAGTACGCTGACTGTCATGCCGTGACGCTTCCACGCCACGCCACTAGACTGTGCCGAAACTACTCTACTCCCATCTTAAAAAGAAACCGTTTCTCGACCGCGGTGAGACGCGTTCACACGGGCCAGAGAGCGGCAATAAAGCGGTTTTTGCGTGAGCAGTAATCGGAGACGCTTCTGGTCGAACGGACACCTACCGAATCCGTAGTTCGTAGCCGAAAGTCCCCCTGGTGTATACAACCCTGGTCAACCGGCGTAAATGTGGTTTGTTTTCATTCCACGCACCCAAGATAATTACACAGAGTATGTGTTGAAATTTGGCCATTTTAACTTAAAGGACACCCCATATCCGGCAGCATAAATGAGTTAGTAACTGGGGAGATACTGGGTGTAGATGACAAACGACATTGGGGGCAGTGACAGCAGCACGGGGGAACGACCAAGCGAGAACGAAGACGCCGGGGGACGAGTGTCCCGACGCGACGTACTCAAAACGTCGTCGACGGCTGCAATCGGAGCAGCAGGGATCGGGGCCGTATCAGGGACTGCCGCAGCAGAGGATACCTCGAACGAAGAGGACGAACTCGACCTCGGCGTCTTCGAGTGTGTCGAGGACGGGCTTCGCATCGACTGCAACAAAACGGTCCAGCTCGACCCGTGGTGGTGGAACGGCGACTACGAACCGGACTTCGATGTCAGTAGCCTCGGCGACGAAGTCCTCGTGTACATTCACGGTCTCTTTGCCGAACCCTTCGCCGAGGAGCAAGCGACGCTGCTCCAGCGGTCGACCGGGTTCGACGCCGATAACGTCGTCGCGATGAAGTGGCCGTCGACGGACGTGACCTACACCGACCCCTGGGATCGGGCCGCAGAGTACGGTCGGAAGACCGCCGAATGGATCATCGACGAGCTGTGGGCACAGAATCCGGATACGACAGTCAACGTCGTCGGCCACTCACTCGGCGGTCGTGCGGCCCTCAACATGCTGAACCGACTCGAAGAACGCGGACGGCAAGTCGAGAACGTCGTCACGGTGGGGGCGGCCGACATGGCACGGTTCGTCTGTGACCACGACGAGACCGGCGACCGGATCTACAACTACTACGACGGCATCGACCAGGGCGCCGAACGGGTCTACGTGTTCTACTCCAGCGACGACTTCGCGGTCGGCACCATGCACGAACTCTGGGGCGATCTGTTCTGGTACACGCCGGACGGCGAAGGACTCGGTGCCGAGGGCCCGACCTGTTCCAACTACCCGGACAAACTCCGTCCCGTCGACGTGAGCGCCGAGGTCCAGAACCACTGTGAGTACTACAAACCCGACGGTGCACCGGAGACGCTCACCAAGGCAGTCGACGGTCAGCTCTAGGTAGCCTTATCAACGGCACCTATTGTCCGGTAGTTTTCAAGTACAGTTTCCTGTGCTAGCCAGGAAAGACGCTCTCGAAAGGAGTCACGGCCCAGAACCGGAGTCCCGCTGGTGACTCAGCGTCCTGGTTCTGGTCACTCGAACTCGACGTTCGAGCCGAGCCACGCACCCAGAGTCAGTCCGTAGATCGCGTGGCTCACGTGGAAGATCCAGCGTTCGTCCGGATCCAGGTTCATCCCGAGCAGCCGCTGAAAGATCACTTGCGTCCCGAACACCGACAGCACCAGTGCGTAGAGCGTCGCCCAGAGCGTTCCCTGTCGCTCCTGGTGAACCTCCGAACCGCGGAGCCGCGACCCGACGGCCGCAGTGAACGCAGTGGCCGCGCCGATGCCGTAGAGGAAGTGGAGCAGGAGCGCCTGCACGGGGTAGTCGTCCGGGTCGCCGGTTCCGACGTACGTGGCCCAGAACTGTGCCGTCGGCGGCAGCGAGTCGGTGATTGGCATCCGGAACAGCGTCATCACGGCCGTCGCGATCGTCCCACCTTCGACGCCGAGCCTGAGCGTCCGAGACGCGGGTCCCGTTTCGGACGGACGGTGTGTTTCCTGGTGACTGCTCGCCTCGACGCCGTTGCCAGTGGGGTTCGTCTTCGCGGACATACGAGGGCTCTGGCAGACACCTCCACTCCGAGTCGTGTATGCGTACTCCCGGTTCGGTGTCGGGATGGTTTCGTCCAACGGCGGCAGCACCTGGGACGCGCTCGGGACGCTGCCGGCAGGCAACCCGTGGGCATCGGTGGACGGGAACCGGCGTTTATGCCAGTGCGCGTGGTACGACGATGCACCCGTGATCGGACGTACTCAGTGGGCCATCGCAGAGGGGTACATCCCCGAAGGGAGTCACGGCCCCGAACCGGAGATGACCAGCCACGAAACGATCTGTTTTCTCAACGCCGGTGACGAGGACGCACACGTCGAGATCACGATCTTCTTCGAGGATCGCGACCCGGTCGGCCCCTACGAAGTGACCGTTCCCGCCCAGCGGACGGAACACGTCCAGTTCAACGACTTCGAGGACCCCGAACCGATCCCTCAAGGCACGGCGTTCGCCAGCACCATCGAGTCGGACCAGCCGATCGTCTGTCAGCACACCCGACTGGACTCCAGGCAGGCCGAGAACGCGCTGCTGTCCACGGTACCCTACGCGGGAGAGCAGTAAGCCCTCCTCCCGACCCGCCCCTCACCTGGTCGAACGGCCCCACAGAGTGGGACAGCAAACAATATCGGCTCCAGTAACCAGAACTAGTATACAATATCCGAGCCAACGCCACATCAATTCACAGCTGTCAGAAAGATCTTTGAGTGCAGTCGCTGTTGGTTGGACCACGTCACAAGATACCGCGGTTTCGGAAGGCGATACGTCGACGTACTCGCGGACGTTCACGAACGAGGAGGTCCAGCAGTTCGCGGCGTTGTCGAAAGACCAGGGCTACCATCACATGGTCGAAGACGAGGAGGGGACGGTCGTCCTCCACGGGTTGCTCACGGCGACGATGCCGACGAAACTCGGCGGTGATCTCGACTTCCTCGCGCGCACGATGGAGTTCGAATTCCCCAGGCCTGCCTACACCGGCGTCGAGATCACCTGTGAGTCCACTATCGATGAGGGAACGGAGCGGGACGGGCGGACGGAGATGGTCGCCTCGTTCGTCTGCGAGACGGAAACCGGCGACGTGGTCCTCCGTGGGCGGTCTGAGGGAGCCGTGATGGGGTGAGACTGAGTGGGTGACAATAGCACGCCGCACTGCGATTTTGGCTCCGATTCGGAAGCCTTATACTTCCCACCCCGAATAGAGTGAAGTGTAGCAGGCAAGGCGCGCTGGTGGTGTAGTGGTATCACAGGACCCTGCCACGGTCCTAACCCGAGTTCAAATCTCGGCCAGCGCACTTCTACAGAAGCAATCCACGTAGCGACGCGTTTCATCGCGTCGCGTCTTTGCTTCTGGTGTATGCGGAGTAGAGATTTGAATGAGAGAAGACGCAGCGTCCGAGCGGAGCGAGGACGACCGTCTTCGCCTGGTTCAAATCTCGGCCGGCGCACTTCCACCTTTTTCATCGTCAGGTTTCCTCGCTCGCTGGCTCACGGCTACGCCGTTCGCATTGTCGAGGCGCTTCGCGCCTCGCTCTGCTCGCTGCGGGAACCCTCCTCGAAAAACGTGGGCGAAAAAGCCGAACGCTCGCTTCGCTCGCGTTCGGTACAATCCGTAGTCATAACCGGTGAGTGGCTGCCTTCGCCTGGTTCAAATCTCGGCCGGCGCACTTCTCCGAACGCCGACCTACGAGCGACAGCCGTGCGTGTCGCAGACGACGGAGGTAAATTGCCAAGGAACAGAGAACGAAATCAGGATTCCTCGGCCTGTTCCTCGTAGGTCCCTTCTTCTTTGGCTTCGTCGTCGGGCTCCGAGGCTTCTTCTTCGACGTCCTCGGTGTCGATCTGGACGGTCGTGCTCGTGGACGGCGGTTCCTCTGTGTGAGTTCGGAGTCGCTGTTCGCCGCCGAGGGGGATCTCGACGGGGAGCCGGTCCTGGAGATCCTTGGCGATCGATTCGACGCGGTGGCGGACCGTCGCGACCTCCTCTTCGAACTGCTCGACGTTTCGGTCCACGTGGTACACGTGATCGCGCGGGAGGTGGCGCATCAGATCGTTGCCGTCCTCGTCGGTACCGACCGGGAGTACCCAGTGGTCCTGTGCGTACAGCAGTTCCTCGTTGTCGACTGTGATCTCCGTGCGGCCCTCGTCGGGGTCCTCGTAGACGATCGTCGCTTCGCCGAGTTCGAGCTGGTCCATGGTACACTATCGCTAGATCGTGCGGACGGTTAGCCTCTCCGTCCGTCGGTTTCGTGAGATAACAGCGGCCCGTCAGGCGCGCAGTGACGGCAGCAGTATCCCCTGCAGATGCAGGCCTTGCGTTGATTCGATGGCTCGCCATAGCGCGGCTCCCCACGATGCCACGGTCGTATCAGGACATACTCGTCGAGGAGATACAGGCAGGACTACACCAGATACGTCGGCCAGGAGCAGGGCTGTTCCTCTCCGGGCTGTCCGCGGGGCTGGACATCGGGTTCGGACCGCTTCTCATGGCAGTGACGCTCTCCCAGAGCCAGGGGATACTCGCCGAACCAGTGACGAACCTCTTGGTGGCCAACGCCTACGCCATCGGGTTCGTGTTCGTCGTGCTGGGTCGGTCGGAACTGTTCACCGAGCACACGGCGATCGCAGTCGTCCCGGTGCTCTCCGGTGAGGCCACGGTGAGAGACCTCGGCCGACTGTGGGCCATCATCTACGTCGCAAACCTCGTCGGTGCCGTGCTGTTCGCACTGCTCGCAGTCTGGTTGGGTCCGTCACTGGAGACCATCGAGACAGGTGCCTTCACGGAGATCGCACACGGCCTCGTGGCGTACCCCTGGGACGTGACGCTGCTCGGCGGCGTGTTCGCCGGGTGGCTCATGGGACTGATGGCGTGGCTGGTCGCCGCAGGCCGGAGCACCATCAGCGAGGCCTTCTTCGTCTGGATCATCGCGACCGCCATCGGCTACGCCCACCTCCCGCACTCCATCGCCGGGAGCGTCGAGGTGCTGCTCGGCGTGTTCGCCAGCGATGCGATCTCGGTCCGGGCGTACGCCACCTTCCTCCTCTGGGCGACGCTGGGCAACATCGTCGGCGGGTCGGTGTTCGTCGCCCTTCTGAAGTACGGCCACGGGGTCGTCCCCGGCGACGAACCCGACCAGGAAGCCGTCGAGCGGACCGTCGACGAGCAAAGCGAGTAGCACAGTCCCGGTCCCGCACTCCGCTCGGGTGCGAGTTCCGTAGTGGAGATCCAGTGCCGGAACGGCAAAGCACACGTTCCCCGAGCGACGAGTGCGCATATGATCGGCGTCGTCGGCGGTGGCATCGCAGGGTTGGCTGCGGCCTACCGGCTTCAGCAGCGCGGCCGCGAGGTGCAAGTGTTCGAGGCGAGCGAGGACCTCGGGGGACTGGCCGGGGTCTACGAGACGGCCGGCGACCCCATCGAGAAGTTCTATCACCACCTCTCGAAGTCCGAGGAGACGATCGTCGACCTCATCGAGGAGTTGGGGCTGGGCGACCGACTCGAGTGGCTGTACATGAGCAACGCGTTCTACGTCGACGGCGTCGTCCACCCGATGGACAAGCCCTGGGAGATCGCCGCGTATCCCCACCTCTCGCTGTACGACAAGTACCGGCTCACGATGCTCACCCTCGAGATCGACGTGCGCGGCTGGCTCCCTTCGTTCGACACCTACGAGAGCCTCCAGGACTTCGAGGACGTACCCATCAAAGAGTTCCTGCTGGACCACACCACCCGCAGCGTCTACGAGAACTTCTGGGAGCCGCTGCTCGACGCGAAGTTCGGCTCCCGGAAGGAGGACGTCAGCGCCGCGTGGCTGCTCGGCCGCGTGAAGTTCCGCGGCGAGCGCGACCTCCTGCGCGGCGAGATCCTGGGCTATCTCCAGGGCGGGTTCGCGCCGCTCATCGGCGCGCTCGTCGACGCCGTCGGCAGAGAGAACATCACCACGGGCGCACGCGTGAGCGATCTCGACACCAGCGAGGAACGGGTGCGGTCGCTGACCGTGGAGACGGCCGACGGGACGACGACTCGGGACGTGGACGCGGCCGTCGTCGCCGCGATGCCGAACGTCCTGGAAGACCTCACCGGGTACCCCTGCGAGATCGACTTCCAGGGGACGGTGTGTTCGGTGTGGAGCATGGACGAGTCGCTCACCGACACCTACTGGCTCAATCTCGCCGACGAGGCGCCGTTCGGAGTGTTCATCGAACACACGAACTTCGTCCCGCCCAAGCGCTACGGCGACGAACACCTCTACTACACCGCCAGCTACGTTCAGGACCCCAGCGAGGAGCTCTGGCGGATGGACGACAGCGAGGTCGAGGAGCTGTGGATGGACGGCATCGCGGACCTCTTCCCGCAGTTCGAGTCCGAGAGTGTGAACTGGGTCGAGACCGCCCGCAACCCCCGGACGGCGCCCGTCTACGAGCGCGGCTACCTCGACATGGTCGTTCCGTACGACCTCTCGGACGCCGTGGCCGAGGGCGTCTACTACGCCGGCATGGCGAGTCGCGCCCAGTACCCCGAGCGGAGTCTCAACGGGGCTATCGAGGCCGGCTTCGCGGCCGCGGACCGAATCACGGACGACGCAGTGACCGCCTCGACGACGGACGGCCACGAGGCGGTCACTGAGTGAGGCGAACGGCCGAGTCGGACACGTAACAACAGGCCACATATTTATAGTGTATCCGCCTGTTCGACAGATATGAGCGACGACGCGGTTCTACTCGAGGTTTCCGACCAGATAGCGACAGTGACGTTGAACAATCCGGACATGCGCAACGCCCTGACGGCGGCGGTGTCTTCGGGGATCGTCGACGCGCTCGACGAAATCGAGGGGACCGACGCACGCGTCGTCGTGTTCGAGGGGGCGGGCAGCGCCTTCTGTGCCGGCGGGGACATCAACACGATGATGGAAGGGCTATCCAGGGACGTCCCGGCCTGGCGAAAGGCCGAGGAGATCATGTCCGGTCTCCACCGCGCCATCGAGCGAGTCATCCGGTGTCCGCTGCCGACCGTGGCGAAGATCGACGGCCAGGCGTTCGGTGCGGGAGCGAGCCTGGCGATCGCCTGTGACGTCCAGGCCGTCCACGAGGACGTCGACATGAGCTTCGCCTTCCGGAAGGTCGGACTGGCGGTTGACTCGGGAACGTCCTGGATGCTCCCGCGCCTGGTCGGCGCGAACGTGGCGAAACGACTCGTTCTGACTGGGCAGGTCTTCTCCGCAGAGGAGGCTCAAGAGATGGGCGTCGTCACTGACGTGTACGCCGACGAGGAGTACGAGGAGCGGACGGCCGAACTGGTCGCCGAAATCGCCGAGGGACCGACCGTCGGTCTGAAGATCTCCAAGCGTCTCATCCGTCAGAACGCCACCAAGTCGCTCACCGAAGCGCTCGACGACGAGGCGACCGCGCAGGCGCTCGCACTCGGCTCCCAGGACCACGCCGAGGGAGCCAGCGCGTTCATGGAAGGACGGGACACCGAGTTCGAAGGCCAGTAAGCAGTCGTTCGCGAGCCGCGAGCGCTATCTCAAACGGCCGTTTGACTTTACAGAAGGCAGTTTACGCTGTCGCTGGTGCGGTGAGACATGAACCGCCGCACGGTCCTCGCGACGATCGGTACCGCAACAGTCGCGACCGCCGGCTGTCTCAGCGACGCCGGCGATCGCTCGAACGACGCGACAACGAGCGCTGACGGGACCGAGACCGACGATTCGGGGAGCGACCCGTCCGACGAAACGACGACGACCGACGGGACGCCGGGATCGGACCCGGACGATCCGTTCGCGGACGCGGACTGTCCCTCCTTCGCGGACGGCGTCGACCGGACGGTCTGCTGGCCGACGGCCGACCCGGACTCGGAGCCGATCTATCTCGACGCCTCGACGGCCGTCTTCGAGCCGACGACCGGCGACGACAGCGTCGAGACGATGGCGTTCGTCCTCCACAACGAGTCGGGAGCGCCGTTCGGGCTCAACCCCCACGCCTGGGCGATCAAGCGCCAGACCGAGAGCGGGTGGGAACACGTCGCGCCGGAGGAGTGGATCGAGCCCTGGTACACCGTCGAGAGCGGTCAGCGCTACACCTGGCAGCTGAGCGTCGAACAACGTACCCAGGCAATGGCCGAGCGAACGATGACCGTCACGCAGGACCTCCAAGACGGCACGTACGCGTTCCAGATCACAGGCCTGGCCGGGGAACAGGAGACGGACAAGACGCACGTCGAGTGTCTCGCCCTGTTCGAGGTCTCACGACAGAACTGACGGGATCGTCCGGATTACTCGGCGTCGACTTCGTCGTCCACGCCGGGCGCTTGCTCGACGTCCACGTCCTCGGGTTCCTCCTGACCGCCGACGACGAGGTCGCCCTCGCCGGTTTCGACGTACACGTCGTCGGCGAAGCCACCCTCGGCGTGGGGGTGATCGGGATCGTCGAGTCGCTCGGGCGTCGATGGGGCGTCTGGGATCCCACCGGCCGGCTCGAACTCGCCCAGGGGATCAGCGATGGTGATGTCGTGGGACTCGAAGAACGCCTGATACCGCTCGTAGTGGGTTTCGAGTTCGTCGCTCGGGAACTCCATCATCTCGGTCCAGCCGTGGTTGTAGAAGTCGAAGTTCGCCTGGATGTGGGTGATCTCGCGGGCTTCGGCCTCGGGGAGGCCGGCTTCGAGCGCGGCGAGATAGACGTCCATCGTGCCCTCGAAGAACGCGTCGAGGTGCTCGCGACGCTCCTCCTGGCGCGCGTCGTCGGCTCGTTTCAGGAAGACGCTGGTGTGGAGGTCCACCAACCAGTCGTTGGTCTTGTCCCCGACGACGGGCATCGTGAGTGCCTTCTTGGCTGCCCAGTGACGGACGTTCTGGCGGATCTTCATCTCGTCGTCTCGGTAAGGACGCAACCCCCTAAAACGTCCCGGCTGGCGACCCCGTCTATGAGACCGCCACACATGGGAGCCGTTGTGGGGGTGGCGACAATGATGGAGATAGCAATGCACATTAGGCACGGTATGCAACTCCCCGTACATGAGCGCGTCGCACGTAATCATCGGTGACGGCATCGCGGGGAGTTCCGCGGCAGAGACTATCAGGGAAGAGGACCCGGACGCCGACATTACGGTCATCACCGAGGAGGGTGAGGCACTGTACAATCGCATTCTCATCAAGGAGTTCGCGAAGGGCAAACTGCCCGAGGCGCCGATCTCGATCCACGAGGAAGACTGGTACGCCGAGCGCGACATCGACCTCGAACTCAACACGGTGGTCACCGAAGTCGACACGGACGCCAAGGAAGTCCACACGTACGACGGCGACACCTACGAGTACGACAAGCTCCTGGTCGCCACCGGTGGGACGCCGACGCAGCTCCCGGTCGACAACGCAGACGCCGAGGGCATCCACCACTTCTGGACGTTCCAGGACGCCCGCGCCATCCGCGAGAGCGCCGAGGAAGCCGACACCGGTATCGTCGTCGGGGCCGGCCTGCTCGGCATCGACCTGGCGGCGATCTGTGGCGCACAGGACGTCGAGGCGAACTACCTGATGCGGGGCAACTGCTGGTGGCGCTACGCCCTCACCGAGGACGGCGCGGAGATCATCCACGAGGCGCTCGAAGAGAACGGCGTCACGCCCGTCTTCGACTCCGGCGTGGACCACTTCACGACCGACGACGACGGCCACGTCACGGGCGCCGTCGACCCCAACGGCGAGGAGTTCGACGGCGAGTTCGTCGGCGTCGCCATCGGCCTGAACTTCAACACGGAGTTCCTGGAGGGCTCAGGGCTAGAACTCGACGACGGTATCGTCACCGACGAGTACATGCAGACCAACGTCGAGGACGTGTACGCGGCGGGCGACATCACCCGGTTCTACGACACCATCCTCGGCGAGCAGGCACAGAACGGTGCCTGGGGCTCGGCCAAAGAGCAGGGCGCCGTCGCTGGGAAGAACATGGTCGCCGACGCCGAGGAAGAGGAGTTCCGCTGGGTCTCCTCGTACTCGATCACCCACTTCGACTTCCCGTTCCTCTCCTTTGGACACCCGACCATCGGCGACGAGTACGCAGAGCGCAAGTACTCCGACTCGGAGTGGCGCCGCATCGCGTTCAAGGACGGCAAGGTCGTCGGCGGCGTCCTCATCGGCGATCTGGCCCCGCAGTCGAAGTTCAAACAGCTCATCCGCGAAGAGCGCGAAGTCGGTGACCAGAAAGAGGTCCTCCTCGAACAGAGCGTCGACCTCGACAAGCTCGACGCCTCCGCGGAAGTCGAATCCGAGTAATCCCCCGCGCTCCGCCGCTCATCCCGTTCTTTTCGTCACCGCCGTCGTAAAGCGACGCCGCGGCGAGTGATCGACCCGTCCAGAGTTCCCGACAGGGCACCGGACAGGTCGACGCAGTATCCAAAGCGTTTTCTCCGGGCACTGCCGACCGGCAGGTATGGACGGAGGCGGGAGCAGCGACATGACCCTGGCGTTCGAGCTCGATGCACTCAAACAGCTCGCCTACCCGGACGAGGTGTTCAACGACGCGCGCCAATGGAGCGAGTACGTCGGCGTCGTCTCCGAGAAACCGACGTACGTCGTCACCAACTTCACGCGCAAACATCGCATCCGACAGGACTTCTTCTCCGGGCCGCGCGGCCGCGAAGAGAGTCTGACGAACGTCAAAGCGCAGTTCGAGACTGACCGACACGTGTTCGTCGGCACCTCCGAGGACGACGCGGCGCTCGCCGACGAGGTCGAGTGGGAGTACCTGCCCGTCGAGGACGCCGCCGAAGCGGCCGACTGGGAACTGGGCGAACCGGAGTCGCCCGACCAGCAGACGGACGACGAACGCGACGACTGGCCCTGACGGGCGACGTGACGGCGGAGGGAACGGTTTTTTCACGCGGACGGGAGAGTATGCCGTCATGGCCCTGGAAATCGATACCGCCCTCCGCGAGGGGTTCGAGCGGACGTTCGCACGCGCCGGTCTCATCCTGATCGCGGTGTTCGTGCTCTTCGGGTTCGCCAACGCCGTCATCTCACAGTCGCTGTCAGCGCAGGTGTTTACCCTGCTGGAACAGTCGTTCGATCAGTCGTTCCAGCAGGAACCGAACCCGTTCGGCCCGGAGGCACAGACCCCGACGCCGTTCGCGGTCCCGCTTCCGCTGTCGGTCCTGGCGCTGCTGTCGCTCGCGTCGGTGCTGGTCGCGGAGGCGATCCACGTCGTCTCGATTCGCGCGTTCGCCAGCGACCAGACGGACGCGATACGGAGAGACCTGGCGACGCGTCGGATCGGGCTCGCGACGATCAACGGCGTCGTCGGCGGGATCATCGCGGGGACGCTCACGCTGCTCGGGCTGCTCTTTCTGGTTGTGCCGGGGATCTACGTCGCTATCTCGCTGTTTTTCGTGCGCCAGGAAATCGCCGTCGCGGACAAGAACTTCATCGACGCACTGGCCGATAGCTGGAGTCTGACAGACGGGAACCGCTGGGAGTTGCTGGGACTCGCAGTCATCGTGATCGTCATCAACCTCGTCGCGAGCAGCCCGGGCACGCTCATCGGGTACCTGGACCGAACGTTGGCCACGGCTGTGAGCATCCTCGTCAGCGCGGTCACGACCGTCTTCGGCATCGCCGTCGCCACTCGCGCCTACGATCAACTCCGTCGGGAGCGCGACGCGAAACTGGGACTCGACGACGGTGACACCGACACCGGGTCCGACGGGAACTGGAACACCGGCACCTAGTGGACACCCGTCGTTTTTCTTTCCGCACGTGGACGATCGACGTGATGGCAGACCCAGACATCGACATCGAAATCGAGGTGGACGTCGAGGTGGATTCGGACGAACTCGAAGTCGAAGTCGGCGAGAGCCGCGAGTTCGAGGCGGAACTCGAACGGGAGGGACTCGAAATCGAGGTCGAAGCCGACGTGGAGATCGAAGAGGAGGGAGCGGCCACTCCCGACGAGTACGTCGACCTCGACGAGGAAGATACCGAGGACGACGAGAACGGTGGAGACGAAGACGCCGGGGGAGAAGACGACAGCTAACCACCCGACGGCCCGCCGTCGCAGTTCGCGGTGTTTAACCGACCGAAGTGCAAAGGGAGCCACATGGCAGAACCGCGCGTGCCGGGGAGCGGGGGAGACGGTATCGAGTTGCCCTGTGGCGAAACGATCACGCCACACGACCTCGACATGGGGTTGCGCGAGTACGACTGCGCCTGTGGCGACCGCCACGCGGTCGTCATGGACATCCACCCCCTGGGTCGATTCGTTCCGGAGTCGCTGGCCGACGTGTTGCGGGCCACCGTCGAACCCGCCGACGAGTTCGACGAGTTCACCACTGCCCATCTGATGGGCATGGTCTTAGAGGAGTTCCCCGAAGCCGTCGTCGCCGAGGACCTCTCGGAAGACGGCCAGGTCGGCTACTCGTTGCTGTGGCTCAGCGACTTCGACTCGCGCCGACTCCACGAGATCGTCGTGGAGCTCCTGGTCGAACTGATGGAACACGCGATGAGCCACGCCGGCGACGACGACGCCATGGCCGAGTTCGAGGCCCAGATGCTCGAGTTCGACGTCGAGGAGTTCGTCGAACGCTACCGCCAGGAGCGTGACTTCGACTCCGAATACGACACGGCGATCTGAACGACTCTTCTCACCGGATCGGACGAGAGGTGACGCCCGGGGGTTCGTGTCGTGCTCACGACCGACGTGTGTCTGACGGCGTTTAATGTGTCAGTACGACGTGTCTATGCGTATGCGCTTCCGTCAGGGTGATTTCGAGCGGATCCGGGCCGTGCTCGACGACACCGACGCTGACGAACCGCTGACAGCGCGCGAGATCCTCGACGTGATGGAAGAACACGGAGAGGAGTTCGACAGCGCTCACCGCATCGCGACGGTGCTCGGTCGGCGCGCAGAAACCGATGACGTCGAGGTCATTCGTGAACAGCCCTACCGGTACCGGTTCCAGGACGGGACCTGATCGGCCGCCAGGGTGTGAGCGGCAGTTCGGTGTCCCGGAGGCCCCGCCAGCTCGTCCGGTCGCGTCTCCCCGATGCTGTTTTGACGACAAAACGATCGATTTCGCGAGCGACGGGCGTCCCGACCGCTCACTGGCCTCAAACGAATCCGTGAGGACGCGGTGACGACGTTGCTTCCAAAGCGATGATGCTATCAATGAGAAGGAGCCAACCTGGATATAGACGCAGCTACCCCGGTGCCACGGTTGTTCGTCCTCCACTGACAACCACTGCGACGTGAGATTCGTCGCCGACGCCCCTGGCAACCGTGGTCGGGAGCGGAGTCGATCAGAACGTGACACGGAACGAAGACAGAAGGGATATATCGGCGACCGAGAAACAGTCGCCGAGTACGATGTCAACTCGGGGGCAGGTCCCCGACCCGACGAGACGACGTGTGCTTGCCGCGGCCGGCGTCGGAGCCGCAGCAGCCACCAGCGGCTGTCTCGGGCGGTTGCGATCTATCTTCGGGTGGCAAATCGACGGGTCAGTCAGTCTCAAGATCGGAACCCTCCCAGCAGACACCGACCCGTACGCCCTCCGCATCGCCCGGCAGGTCAAGGCGTGGTTCTCGGCTGCAGGGATCAACACGCAAGTCGTGCCGACCGCAGAGAAGGAGTTGCGCCAGCAGGTCCTGTTGCAACACGGGTTCGACGTGTTCGTCGGCCGGATGCCACACGCCGAGCCGCGCCCGGACACGCTCTACTCGCTGTTGCATTCGACGGGCGTTCCCTCGCCAGGGTGGCAGAACCCGTTCGGCTACGCGAACCTCGGCGTCGACGACCTGCTCGAGACCCAGCGACGGACGACAGGGCAGGAGCGGCGGAACGCAGTGGCCGCCATGCAGCGAAGTCTCGCCCGCACCCAGCCGTTCAGCATCGTCGGGTTTCCCGACGACATTCGGGCGGTCCGAACCGACCGGTACGCGAACTGGGAAAACGCCGACCTGCGGTCGCCGCTGGGCTACCTCGCGCTGAGCCGTGCGGAAGGTGAGGTGGAGACGCCCGGCGAACTCCGAGTCGTGACGACGCGGGGGCGAACGGTGGGGAACCTGAACCCGCTGGCCGTCGAGTTCCGCGACCGGGGGCCGATCACGGACCTGCTGTACGATTCGCTGGGCCGGCGGTACGGCGAGAACGGCGGGATCGAGCCGTGGCTCGCCACGTCGTGGCAGTTCGTCGAAAACTCGGAGACGCCTCGTCTGGACGTGCAACTGCGGCCGAACGCCGTCTGGCACGACGGGAAATCGCTGACCGCCGAGGACGTTCGGTTCACTTACGAGTTCCTCGCGGACACGAGCGCGCGTGACAGCGACAACGTCATTCCGGTCCCGCGGTACCGTGGGGAGTCGAGCCTCGTGGACGAAGTACGGGTCCTCGGCGACGACAGGATCGAGATCGCGTTCACGGACTGCTCGCGGGCGGTCGCGATGCGGGCGCTCACCGTGCCGATCCTCCCGGCACACGTCTGGCGACAGCGGCGAAACCCGGCGACCATCGGCGGCGTCACGGTCAGCGACGTGGTGACCGAGGCACTGGTCACCGACAACACCCCACCGGTCGGGAGTGGGCCGCTCCAGTTCGACGGGAACCCGTCGGGACGACTCGCCCTCACGCGGTTCGACGACCACTTCCTCCACACCGGAGCGCAGTTCGACGGCCCGGCGTGGCTGCAAAACGGCGTCGCGTTCGATCGGCTCGTCGTTCGCGTGGCCGTCTCGGAGCTGACCGCGGCCGGGTCGGTCGCGGACGGCACCGTCGACGCGGCCGTCTCGCCCCTCGGTGCGAAGGCGCTGCCCAGGATCGAGGACAGTGACGACGCGCAGAAACTGGTCGAGCAGTCGCCGTCGTTCTACTTCGTCGGCTACAACGCGCGACGCTCGCCGCTGACCAATCCCCGGTTCCGCAACCTCCTCGGGCGGCTCATCGACAAGGAGTATCTCGTCGAGAACGTGTTCGAGGGGCACGCGACGCCGGCAGCGAGTCCGCTGGCAGGAAGCGACTGGCTCCCGACCGATCTCGAATGGGGCGACGGCGACCCCATGACGCCGTTCTATGGCTCGGACGGAACGCTGGACGAGGAACGAGTGGAAAAAGCCCTCGAGACGGCTGGCTACCAGTACGACGCCGGGGACGTCGTGAAACGATAATCCATGGCGCTCCTCAGTTTCACCGCGAAAACACTCGTGGTCGTGCTCAGTCTCGTCGGCGTCGCGTCCGTGGCCATCGTCGGGCCGCGCCAACTCGAGGCGACCGTTCGGTCGCTTCGCGACCGCGTCCGCGCGGCCGGTCCCTCGATCGGGGTCCTGGGGGTCGTCCTCGTGATCAACAGCCTCGTGCGGGAGGCCGGGGGCGACCTCATGTGGATGATCGGCATCAACATCACCGGGTACATCCACTCGGTAGAGGGCGCGTTCGTCGCGGACGTCCAGTCGCTGGCGACGCCCATGTTGACCGAGTACTTCTCGTTCATCTACGTCTACGGCTACGCGTTCCTGCTCATCTTCCCCGTCGTGCTGTACCTGGCGCTGGAGAGCGCCGAGTCCCTCCGGGAGATGACCATGGCGTACACGCTGAACTACGCCATCGGATTGGTGTTTTACGTCCTGTTCATCTCCTTCGGTCCCCGGAACCTCATCGCCGACCAGGTGCAGTCGCTCCTGTACACGGACTGGCCGAAGGCCCAACTCATCACGAGCCAGGTCAACCGCAACACGAACGTCTTTCCGTCGCTGCACAGTTCGCTGTCGGTGACGGTCGCGCTCCTCGCCTACCGGACGCGCGAGCACTATCCGAAGTGGCCAGTCGTGGCGATCCCAATGGCGGTGAGCGTGGTCATCGCGACCATGTACCTCGGCATCCACTGGGGCACCGACGTCGTCACCGGCGTCGCACTCGGCGTCTTCAGCGTCTACGCGGCCGAGCGCATCCGCAAACGGACGTCCTGACGGCGTCTCGGGGCCCCGCCGCACCGACAGCCATCGGATACGAATTTCGAAATTCGATTGCGATGCTCGCAATCTTTCGCCGAGTTTATTACGATGTGCGAACTGCAAATGGGTAATGACAGACGGATCAGGCGATGACCAGACGATTCTGCTCATCGGTAGCGGCCCCATCAAGATCGGGCAGGCTGCGGAGTTCGACTACTCCGGTGCACAGGCCTGTCGCGCACTCCAGGAAGAGGGTGCGCGAGTCGTGCTGGTGAACTCGAATCCGGCGACCATCATGACGGACCCGGAGATGGCAGACAAGGTGTACATCGAGCCGATCAACACCGAAGCCATCGCCGAGATCATCCGGAAGGAGAACCCCGACGGCGTCATCGCTGGCCTGGGTGGACAGACCGGCCTGAACGTGACGGCCGAACTCGCCGAGGAGGGCGTCCTCGAGGAACACGACGTCGACGTGATGGGCACCCCGCTCGACACCATCTACGCGACGGAAGACCGCGACATGTTCCGTCAGCGCATGGAGAAGATCGGCAAGCCCGTCCCGCGTTCGGAAACTATCGAATCGATCGACGAGGTCGAGGACGCGGTCGAGGCCGTCGGCGGCCTCCCGGTCATCATGCGGACCACCTACACGCTGGGTGGCCAGGGGTCGGGCGTCATCGGCGACATGGACGAACTCAAAGACGCCACCCGCAAGGGGCTCAACCTCTCGCGCGACAACCGCGTGATGATCACCGAGTCGATCGACGGCTGGATCGAACTGGAGTACGAGGTGATGCGCGACGCCGACGACTCCTGTATCATCATCTGCAACATGGAGAACATCGACCCCATGGGCATCCACACCGGCGAGTCGATCGTCGTCACGCCCAGCCAGGTCATCCCCGACGAGGGCCACCAGGTCATGCGCGACACCGCCCTCGACGTGATCCGCGAACTCGGCATCCAGGGCGGCTGTAACATCCAGTTCGCCTGGCGCGACGACGGCACGCCCGGCGGCGAGTACCGCGTCGTCGAGGTCAACCCGCGCGTCTCTCGCTCCTCCGCGCTGGCCTCGAAGGCGACCGGCTACCCGATCGCCCGCGTCACCGCCAAGGTCGCGATGGGCAAGCGCCTCCACGAGATCGAAAACGAGATCACCGGCCAGACCACCGCGGCCTTCGAGCCAGCGATCGACTACGTCGTGACCAAGGTGCCGCGCTGGCCCAAGGACAAGTTCCGCGACGTCGAGTTCGCGCTCGGCCCCGCGATGAAGTCGACCGGGGAAGCGATGTCCATCGGTCGGACCTTCGAGGAGTCGATGCTGAAGGCGCTCCGTTCCTCTGAGTACGACCCTGCCGTCGACTGGCAGGACGTCAGCGACGACGAACTCGAGAGCCAGTATCTCGAACGCCCGACGCCGGACCGCACGTACGCGGTCTTCGAGGCGTTCGAGCGCGGCTACACCGTCGAGGAGGTCAACGAACTGACCGAGATGCGCGAGTGGTACCTCGAACGCTACAAGCGCATCGCCGAAGCCGCAGCGTCCGCGGCCGAGGGCGACTTCGAGACCGCCGGTGACGTCGGCTTCACCGACCAGGAGATCACCGCCATCGCCGGCGGCGAGTTCAACGACACGCACGCGTCCTGGCTCCCCGACCGCGACGAGGCGAACCAGGTCGACGCCGACGAGGTCGAGGCTGACGGCTCCGGAATCACGGTCGATCAGGTCGAGGACGAAACTGCCCCGCGGACGTTCAAACAGGTCGACACCTGTGCGGGCGAGTTCGCCGCCTCGACGCCGTACTACTACTCCGCACGCGAGCCGATCTCGGGACTCGGGCGCGACGAGGTGCAGGTCGACCGCGACGTCGAGAGCGTCGTGGTCGTCGGCGGCGGTCCGATCCGCATCGGACAGGGCGTCGAGTTCGACTACTGTTCGGTCCACGCGGTCCGCGCGCTCGAAGAGGCCGGCATCGAGGTCCACGTCGTCAACAACAACCCCGAGACCGTCTCGACGGACTACGACACCTCCGACGGCCTGTTCTTCGAGCCGGTCACCGCCGAAGAGGTCGCCGACGTCATCGAGGCGACCGGCGCCGACGGCGTGATGGTCCAGTTCGGTGGCCAGACCTCCGTCGACATCGGCGAACCCCTCGAAGACGAGATCCAGCGCCGCGACCTCGATTGTGAGATCATGGGCACGTCCGTCGAGGCGATGGACCTCGCCGAGGACCGCGACCGGTTCAACCGCCTGATGGACGACCTGGGCATCGCCCAGGCCGAAGGTGGCACCGCGACCTCCGAGGCAGAGGCCCTGGAGATCGCCCGCGACATCGGCTACCCGGTCCTCGTGCGCCCGAGCTACGTGCTCGGCGGTCGCGCGATGGACGTGGTGTACAACGACGAGGACCTCGAAACCTACATCGAGGAGGCCGTTCGCGTCTCCCCGGACAAGCCGATCCTCATCGACGACTTCCTCGCCGACGCCGTCGAACTGGACGTGGACGCCGTCGCCGACGGCGAGGACGTTCTCATCGGCGGCATCATGGAACACGTCGAGACCGCCGGCGTCCACTCCGGCGACTCCGCGTGTATGATCCCGCCGCGCTCGCTCTCCGAGGACACGCTCGAACGCGTGCGCGAGGTCGCCGAGGACATCGCGACCGCCCTCGACACCGTGGGCCTGCTGAACGTCCAGCTCGCCGTCCGCGACGGCACCGTCTACGTGCTGGAAGCGAACCCGCGCTCCTCGCGTACCGTCCCGTTCGTCTCGAAGGCGACGGGCGTCCCGATCGCGAAACTGGCCGCGAAGGTCATGGCCGGCGCGACCCTCGGGGAACTGGACGTGGACGAGCAGATCCCCGACCAGGTCTCGGTCAAGGAGGTCGTCCTGCCGTTCGACCGCCTGCCGGGCAGCGACCCGCGCCTCGGCCCGGAGATGAAGTCCACGGGTGAGGTCATGGGCACCGCCGGCTCCTTCGGGAAGGCCTACCAGAAGGCCCAGATGTCCGTCGGCAAGCCGATCCCACTCGAAGGGAAGGCCATCGTCGACCTGCCGGTCATCGGCTTCGAGGACCACTTCGACGTCTCGGACCTCGACGACTACGAGGACGTCGACGCCATCAAACAGCAGCTCCGCGACGGCGAGATCGACATGGTCGTCTCGCGCAACCGCGAGATTCTCGAAGTGTGCGTCGAGGAGACCATCACGTACTTCTCGACCATCGAGAGCGCCGAGGCGGCCCTGGAGGCCATCGAGTCGGCCGACCAGCCGCTGAACGTCCAGGACGTCGCCGCACGCCCCAAGGACCGTCGCGACTGGGGCTCGTTCTAAGCGGTCCGACTCGCCCCCTCGTTCGCGTTCGCTGACCGATTTCGTTTTGCGGCCGGTTGTCTGAACGACGGAGTGTCGACAGCCCGTACTGAGGACGAGCATTCGTCGAAAA
Source organism: Halorientalis brevis (assembly GCF_023077655.1). Classification (NCBI taxonomy): domain Archaea; kingdom Methanobacteriati; phylum Methanobacteriota; class Halobacteria; order Halobacteriales; family Haloarculaceae; genus Halorientalis; species Halorientalis brevis. Next base: position 288,177 of record NZ_JALLGV010000004.1, read on the forward strand.
GACGGGTCGCATCCGTTGGATTCCGCCCCGATAGGCGAGATCCGGTCACTTGGCGCTCGGTTTCGCCTCGTCGGACGACGATTGTCGGCCCGAGGAAGATTCGTACGTGTCGATGCCCAGGAGCGAGTTGAGGACGCAGGTCTGCATCGCGGCTGTGGCTGTGAACACCACTCCGAGGAGGAGTGCAACCGCTGCAAGGGCCACGCCGAGCGTGCCTGTTCCGAGGCTGACGAGGCCAGTGACGGCCGCGATGCCGAGTACGATCAGTAGCGGTCCGACGACGAACCGGGCGAGACGGTCGTATCCACCGACGTTTTTCTCCATGATGAGGTTCACCAGTTCGGACAGTACGCGCTGCGAGGAGATAAGTTAGCGAGTCGCTGCCTGTCCAGTATCCGTGCTGCTGGTGCCCATCCAGCGCGTCGACACCACTCTCCACTCGTCCTGGCGTTTTTCTCACTGGTTCTCCGACGTCAGGTATGACCGACGCTGTCGTCGACGCCGCCTTTCCAGAACTCGCCAGTATCGAGAACGCTGACCTCCGGGACGGAGTCGTCTCCGCCTGGGAGACAGCGATCGAGGACAACGACATCGAGAACCTCGAGAGCGTCCCGTGGCTCCCACCGACGCAGCGTGCCCTCGGTCTCGACGACGAGTCCCTGGTCGACCACGTCCGAGACGTCACAGCAGGGGCCGTCGCCCTGGCGGAGACGCTGCTGGAGCGGCGCGAAGTCGGCCTCTCGCTGGACACCGTCATCGCAGGTGCGCTGGTACACGACGTGAGCAAACTGTACGAGTTCGACGGGATGGAGACGACCGCCGTCGGTGACCTGCTCGGACATCCGTACTACGGCGTGCACGTCGTCGCACGGGCGGGACTGCCGGTCGAACTCGCACACATCGTTCTCTCGCACACGAGTCGAACGACGGTGGAACCGGCGACGCTCGAAGCGGCGGTCGTTCGCCGAGCCGACGAGATCGCGACGACGGCGATCCGGTCCCGAGCGACCGACGATCTCCGGACCGTGTGAGCAGCACTGACCCAGTCGGCACGGCCCAACCAGTCAGTTCGAGCGCAACAAGTTACTTCGCCGTGGCTGTGGAGAACGAACCGTGCCCAGTGACTACGACCGCGTCCTCGTGGCCGGGGCCAGCGGCCGGACGGGCCGGGAGGTTCTCGACGTGCTGGCCGGCCGTGACCTGACGGTCCAGGCGATCACGCGCTCAGCCGAGAACCGCAGCGAACTCCTCGAGCGCGGCGTCGACGAGGTCGTCGTCGGTGATTTGCTCGACCCTGCCGACGCCGAGGACGCCGTCCAGGGGTGTGACGGCGTGCTCTGTGCCGTGGGGTCGTCGCTTCGATCGATGTTCGGCCCCGCGCTGGTCGACGGGCAGGGCATCATCAATCTGGCCGAGGCCGCCGCCAGGGAGGGCGTCGAGCGGTTCGTCATGGAGAGCTCCATCGGCGTCGGCAACTCAAAGTCCGAGGTCCCGCTCCCGTTCCGGCTGCTGCTCTATCGCGTCCTGAAAGCGAAGGGGCGTGCCGAGCAGTACCTCGCGATCACAGGGCCGCCACACACGATCATCCGCCCCGGCGGGCTCACTGACGGGCCACCGAGGAACGACGTGCTCGTGGCCGAGGGCGGCGACACGATCACTGGCATGATTCCCCGCGCCGACGTGGCACGTCTGATGGTCAGTGCGCTCTGGACGCCAGAAGCCGAGAACCGAACCTTCGAGGTGGTTACACGGAAGGGACTGCGGGGCGAGGCGACGGGACTGGTCGACGTCGACTGGGCGCCGCCGGTCGACGGGGCGAGGGCCGTCGCTCCCGACGGGAGTCACAGGAAAACGAGAGAGAACGGCAGGTAGTCCTCAGTTTTCAGTCATCGCCAGCACGTCGTCGAAAAAGCCCAGCGAGTCGTGGGGACCGGGATGGGCCTCGGGGTGGTACTGGCGGGTGATGATGTCGAGGTCGTCGTTCTCCAGGCCCTCGGGCGTGTCGTCGTTGACGTTGATCTGCGTGACTTCCAGATCACCGGGTTCGGCGACGGTGTAGCCGTGGTTCTGGGTGGTCATGACGACCTGGTCGGTGCGGAGGTCACGGACTGGCTGGTTGACGCCGCGGTGGCCGAACTCCATCTTCTCGGTGGAACCGCCGAGCGCGTTGGCGATGACCTGCTGGCCCAGGCAGATGCCTGCCAGCGGCGTCTCACCGGCGTACTCGTCGACGACCTCGGCGGCCTGCTCGAAGTTCTGCGGGTCGCCGGGGCCGTTCGAGATGAAGAGGAGGTCCGGGTCGACGGCGGCGACGTCGTCGGCCGTCGCGTTGTAGGGCAGGACGTGGACCGTCGCGTCGCGCTCGACGAGCGAGTCGACGATCGATCCCTTGGCACCGCAGTCCACCAGCGCGACGTCCGCACCGTCGCCGTCTTCGTTGTAGACGGTCGTCTCACCGACGCTGACCTGCGAACCGATGTCCGTGTGATCGGACATGTGCTTGCACTGGTCGAGCTGGTCGAGCGCGTCCTGTTCGGTGACGTCCGGGCCGGCGGCGATTCCGCACTTCATGGCTCCCTCGTCGCGAATGCCCGTGACGAGTTCGCGCGTGTCGAGGTGGTCGACGGCAGGTACGTCCTCGGATTCGAGCCACTCGGCGACGTCGTCGGTGAGTTCGCGAGCGACGACGCCGCGCGGGTGGACGCGGTCGGACTCGAATCGCTCCTCTCGGACGCCGTAGTTTCCGATCAGCGGATACGAGAAGGTGAGGATCTGTTCTTCGTAGGAGGGATCAGTGAGGCTCTCCTCGTACCCAGTGTAGGCGGTCGTAAACACCAGTTCCCCGCGAGTCGTGCCCGGAGCGCGAGCGCGTGCTTCGATGACGCGCCCGCCCTCGATGGCCACATAGGCGTCCGACATTACGAGATACGTATCCGCCACCCGTTCATAAGTGTTGCTTTCGAAGCTGAGTTACGAATTTCGCAATCCTCAAGTACAGTCACAGACAACTCTCGCATCTCAATGGACGATCTGGACCGTCAGATTCTGAGCATCCTCCGGCGGGATGCCAGAACGCCGTACACGGAGATCGCCGACCGGGTGGGAACGTCCGAGGGAACGGTCCGCAATCGGGTCGAGCGACTGGTCGAGGACGGGATCATCGAGCGCTTTACCGTCGCGACGTCGACGGGGAACGTCAAGTCGATGATCGAACTCAGCGTCGACGTCAACGTCGACACGTCCGCGGTGTCGGACCGCATCATCGAGTGGGAAGAAGTCGACTCGGTCTGGCAGGTGTCGGGCGACCAGGACATCGTGCTCGTCGTCGACGCCGCCGACACGGAGCGCGTCAACCAACTCATCACCAGAGCCCGAGAGTTGGACGAGGTCGTGAATACGAAGACTCGTCTCATTTTGGACGAGCGGCTCGGCTGAGTAACGCGAAGCGATCTTTTCACAGGGGTTCTCGGAGTTTCTCTTTGGACGACGCTGGAGAGTTACTGTTCTCCCGGCGGTGGGCCGACGCCCGGCGTGAGCCAGTCGGGGCGGTCGAGGTCGCCTTTCTCGGTGTGGACGGAGCGGTAGACTCGTCGCAGGAGTCGGTGTGGCAGCCAGTCGGTGACGCGCGGTTCGACCCGGCCGTCGCGGATGGCGGCGACGACGCTTTCGGGCGTGAGCCGATCGGCGTCCACGGCAGTGTAGGCGCGACCCACCTCGAACGGATAGTGGGCGTCGCTGCCGCCGACGGTCGGCAGGTCGTGCTCGTCGGCCAGGATCTCCACCCACTCGCTGGTCCGCGGGTGCTTGCCGTTGATCTCGATAGCGTCGAACGGCGCGTCGACCTCCCGCACGCTGCTGTTCCGGTAGGGGTGAGCGATGATGGCGGCACAGTCGCGCTCGTGAGCGAGTTCGACGACCGCCAGCGGGTCGAGCGCGTCGACGCGCGTGACGGTGGGCGGGTCCGGGCCGACGACGAGGACGTGCCCGCGGGTACTCGACACCTCGATGCCGGGGATCGTCGTGACGCCGTCGACGGGCGACACCGGCTCGTAGTAGTCGTGGTTCGTGAACGCGACGCCGTCGAGACCGCGAGCGCGGGCGACGGCTGTCACCAGCCGCGCGCCGACGGGATCGAACGGCGTCGGTCGCGAGGGAAACCCGTGGAAAAAGCGGGTATGCGTGTGAAGGTCAACGGCGAACACACCGGAAGGAAGCGGTAAGAGTCCTTTTGGGTTCTGTCCACTTCTCTAGCGGGTAGTGACCGACGGGCGGAGTGACCTGTGCGACGGACGTCCGGACGGCGGTACCGCACCGGACGAGACGCGTGTACTCGTTCTCAATCCCACGAGCGGAACCAGCGCCCACGTCGAGCGCATCCGAACGCTCGCAGCCCAGCACGGATTCACAGTGCAGGAGACCGAGCGCGAAGGCCAGGCGATCGAGTTAGCGGCCGCTGCGGCCAGCGACGGCGCGTCAGTCGTCGCTGCGGCCGGTGGCGACGGCACGCTGAACGAAGTGGTTCGGGGTCTCGTCGCGGCCGACGCCCTCGGCGACGTCGTGTTCGGGGTCATCCCCGCGGGAACAGGCAACAACTTCGCCGGAAACGTCGGCATCGAAAGCGTCGAACACGGGTTCGACGTCATCGAGGATGGAACCGAACGGGACATCGATCTCGGGTTCGCCGGTGATCGTCCGTTCTTGAACTCCTGCATCGGTGGCCTGACCGCCCAGGCGAGCAGCGAGACGACGTCGGAACTCAAAGCGGACCTCGGCGTCGTCGCCTACGTCCTCACGATGTTCCGAACGGCCGTGGACTTCGAGGGGACGAGACTGCGCATCGAGACGGACGAGACTGCCGAGCGGGCCTGGCAGGGGACGGCCGTCCTGTTGCTCGTCGGGAACGGCCGTCGGTTTCCGTCGCGGGGACAGACGCAGGCCGACGTGGAAGACGGCCTGCTCGACGTGGCCATCATCGAGAAGAAACCGGGGTCGAACCTCGCGGGACTCGCCAGATCGACGGCGCGCGAACGGCTCCTCGGCGCTGACGCCGACCACGTCACTCGGGTGAAAACGGCTGGGCTGACCGTGCGCGTCCTGGACGACGATCCGACGACGTTCAGTCTCGACGGCGAGGAGGTGACCGCACGGGAACTGGCCATCGAGGTCAGCCCGGCCTCGCTTCGACTCCGGGTGGGCGAGGGATACGAGCCACATCCGGAGGGGTGACCGAGTCACCACGTGTCCGACGGCATGAAGCGAAGGGTGTTTGAACCCCGTCGTCAATGAAACAGGCATGAGTTCCGACGACACGTCCGGGGACGGTCTCGGTGACGACCTCCAGCACGAGAACGCTGGGCAGGACGTCATCAAGGTCGACGCCGACGACAACGCACTGGGGACCGTCAACCGACTGGACGCACACACCGGTGACGGCATCCGACACCGCGCCTTCACGAGCCTGCTGTTCGACCAGGACGACAACATCCTGCTGGCCCAGCGCAGCCCCGACAAGCGCCTCTGGGACACCCACTGGGACGGCACCGTCGCCTCCCACCCCGTCGAGGGCCAGAGCCAGGAAGATGCCACCCGACAGCGACTCGAAGAGGAACTCGGGGTCACGCCCGACCAGTACGACAATCTCCGGGTGACCGACCGCTTCGAGTACAAACGGTACTACCAGAACGAGGGCGTCGAACACGAGGTCTGTGCGGTGCTGAAGGCGACGCTGGTCGACACGACGCTCGATCCCGATCCCGAAGAGGTCGCCGGCGTCATGTGGGTCCCCTACGAGCGCCTGCACGAACACCCGCGCTGGTATCGGCAACTGCGCCTGTGTCCCTGGTTCGAGATCGCGATGCGGCGCGACTTCCAGGACTGACACCGAGCCTGATTTTCATCCCTGGTAACTGGCGGGTCGGGTTTTTGCCCCCTGACGCAGGGAATTTCCACATGGACGTCGAGACGTACGAGTCGCTCGGCGGCCAGGTCGCGCTGGTCACGGGAGCGTCCCGCGGAATCGGGGAGGCCATCGCCGCGAAGCTCTCCGGACTGGGCGCGACCGTGTACGCTGGTGCCGAAGACACCGATGAGCTCTCCTGTGACGACCAGCGGCCGCTCGAACTCGACGTCACGTCCGAGGACGACGTCGTCGAGGCGATCAACGTCATCGACGACGAGAAAGGGCGACTCGACATCCTCGTCAACAACGCCGGCGTCATGGACACCCGCGTCGCCCTGGAGGAGATGCCCACCGGCGTCATCGACCGGACGTTCTCGACGAATCTGCGCGGTCCCGTCCTCCTCACCAAGTACGCACTGCCGCTGTTGCTCCTGCGCGACGGGAGCCGCGTCGTCAACGTCTCCTCGGGGTTGGCGTCGCTGACCGGCGAGATGGGGCGCGGCATGGCAGCCTACCGCGTCTCCAAGACCGGCCTCAACGGGCTGACCGTGTATCTCGACGGCGAGTACCGCGATCAGGGACTCATCGCCAACGCGGTCTGTCCCGGCTGGACCCGCACCGACATGGGCGGCCCATACGCCGAACGGAGTCCCGAAGAAGGCGCGGAAACGCCGGTCTGGCTCGCGCGGTTCAAGCCACAGAGCCCGAGCGGTGAGTTCTGGCGCGACCAGCAGGTCATCGACTGGTAACTGTGGCTCCGATCGTCCGTCCGCAAATCGGTTTTTCGGGGGAACCACCCACAGCACTATACCGGTCGGTCAAGACTTGCCGAGCAATGAGTGAGGGTCGGGGACGGGGCACCAGCCGACGGGAAGCACTCGTCTGGCTCGCCGTGCTGTCGATCCCGCCCGGCGTCGGGATGGTCGGATTCGTCGCCGTCGCGATGGCCGGTGGAGCAGTCACCCCGGGAGCGATCGCCGCCGGAGTCGCGACGACGGGCCTCATAGCGGGCGTTCTCACTGTCGTGCTCGAATTCGGACCCGACGAGGAGACTACCGATTGACGCGTTCGATGCGACCGGTGTCGAGCCACTCCTCGTAGGTGTCCGTCAATCCCCGCGTGTCTCGCAGCCGCAACAGCGTGTGGGGGAAATCGCCCGGCAGCATCACGTCGAGCGTCGAGAGCGGCGCGTCGTCGAGGCCTCCGCTGTCGCGTCTGGACCGGACGAGCGTCGGGAACTCGCTCCCGAACGAGGGCGCGTGGCCAGCCTGGTGGACGCGGAGGACTCGCGGCGCGTTCGGACACACGTACACCTCGTCACCGAGCGTGTACCCTCGAAGGCAACGGGTCGCGAGCCAGGTCCGCAGGCCGCGCAGGAACGACCCAGACGCGGGGTCTCGGTCCGGGCTCCCGGTAGGTCCGTGATGGGCGTCGAAGGCTTTCAGATAGCGGTACCAGCCGAGTTCGTACTCGACGAGTTCGGGGCCTTGACTCCCGTCGCGCTGCTGGGAGCCTGGTCCGGGAGACGACCGCAGGACACCCAGGAGTCGGTGCCAGATCGAGAAGACGGCGATGACGACCGAACCGACCACGAGCGTGGCGACCGTGCGGACCGTCTCGCGTCCGACGGCACGATAGCCGCGCCGTTTCACGTCTCGTTTTCGTCTGGACATGACACGGCATCGAACGGTAGCCGGAATAGGTCTTGTGTTGACACGTACAGAAAGCATATATCGGTCGATTCCACACCAGCGGTCGTGCGGGCCGTTCTGTTCACGAGCGAGGAACCACTGTATCTCCCGCGGTATCTGAGACCCATCCTCGCGAGCCACGCCGATGTCATCGAGGAAGTGGTCGTTGCGCCGTTCGATACACCCACCACCGAGCAGCTTCGCGACCAACTCGGAATGTACGGATTCCGCGCAGGCACGCGGCTGGCCATGCGTTACCTCCGTGGGACGCTGTTGGACGCACTCCCCGGGCGACTGGGCTGGCAGCTGGCGGGTCGGCCCCACTCGGTCGAGGCAGTGGCGCGGCGGTACGACGTTCCGTTCGAGCGCGCGTCCGACGTGACCGACCCGGAGTTCGTCGAGCGGGTGGCGAGGCTGGACCCCGATCTGTTGCTCTCGATCGTCGCCGGGCAGCGCCTGTCGGCGGAACTGCTCGACTGTGCGACCGACGCGGTCAACCTGCACGGGTCGCTACTCCCCGCCTATCGCGGCCGGGCGACGGCGTTCTGGCCGCTGTACTACGGCGACGACCAGACCGGAGTGACGGCCCACCGGATGACCGAACAGTTCGACGCGGGGCCGATCCTCACGCGGCGACCCGTTCCGATCGAGCCGACGGACACCGTCGACTCCATCTACCGGAAACTCGCCTCGGCCGGAGCGACCCTCGCCGTCGACCTGCTCGACCGATATCCCGACTTGCCCCCGGAGACGCCGAACGAGACGAGGGCCGCCGACTACCACGGTCTGCCCGGACCGGCGGAGCGCCGCGAGTTCCGCGACCGCGGCAACGAGTTCCTCTAATCCCCGACCGAGTTGGACGTACGCTGCCCCCAACTGGTCTGTTTGCCGCAGAGACCCGACCGCATACACTCCAGTTCGGCGCTCGCTCACGTAGCGTTCGATTCCACAGCAACACACGTCGGGATGAACTGGGAACTGAACGCGGGTAACGGGCTACAAGACGACTGCCAGCCGTCAGGCGTCGTGGTGACTTGACGGATCGTCTCGCGTCTACGTACCAGTCGGTCTCCAGACAGCGTGGTTTGGTCCCGAGAATCGAGGGGTCAAGAGCGATGCCGACGTACTCACGCCATGGGACGCACTACCAAACTCAACGAGCTGCGTAGCCTGGTGGCCGAGCTCCACTACCCGCTCGACTGTGAGACCGCGAGCGAGGCGGTCGACGACGTGACGCTCCAGTTGGCCGACGGGACCAAGAACCTCGGCGCGGTCATCGCGGACTCGAACGCCGACGCCTTCGAGACCGCCGAAGAACTGGAGACGGAGGTTCGGAACCTGCTGCCTCGACGCGCCGTGGGCGAACCCTACCAGTCCGAGGGCGAAGGATAGCCGATGCCCCACGAGAGCGCCTGGCACTGTACAATCTGTGAAAGCCGTCGGGGGCGATCGGGCCCTCGTCGAGGCGCGTGACGGCACGGGGACCTACGCAGTCAAGCCGAGTCAGGTGGATCGCGACCGCGGACGCGCGACCCGCAGCGAGTGACTCAGTCCAGCAGCGACACCAGGTCACCGACGTCGTGGTCGTGGAGCCGCTCGACGACGTCTTCGACGTCCTGAACGCGCTCGTCGTTGTACCGCGTGGCAGCCAGCCGTTCGTATTTCGTCTCGATCTGTCCCCAGTCCATCGGCTGGGTCGGATGGCCCTGGAAGGCGTCCTTCTCGATCTCGACGGTCGTCCCGTCGTCGAGGACGACCTGGAGGACGGCCGGCATCTCGCCGTTCTCGAACCGCTCGGTGAGTTCCCCGTTTTCCTCGACGTCGACGACTCGGAGGAGGCGCTGGACGTCCGCTCGCTGGATGCGGTCGCGGTCGTACTGCCTGCTGGTCATCTCGCGGTCGACGAGCGCGGCTGCGAGCATGTAGGGCAGCGAGTGGTCCGCCTGGGCTTTGGTCTCGACCTCGTAGCGGCTTCCCTCGCCGCCGCCGATGATGAGTTTCGCGCCGTGGAAGGTTTCGAGGTGGATCGCCTCGACGTCGTCGGGGTCGAGGTCGGTCTCCACGGCGATCTCGATGATGCCTTCGACGGCAGATTGGGCGTACGTCTCGGCGACGTACCGCTTGGTCATGGTGTCGAACACGTGGCCACAGCCGGGATCGAGGTTCACCTCGAAGTCGCCGGCGACGACCTGTTTCCAGCCTTTCTGGCCCTCGAAGAGGTTGGTCGGCCCCTCCATGCCGTTGCGGGCGAGCAGACAGGCGTAGACGGCGTTGCGGGCGGCGTTGGCGCTGGCGATTCCTTTCCACTCGTTGATACCGCCGGTCCTGGTGACCCGGAGCGCGTTGTGGGCCGTGCCGGCGATCCCGATGGCGTTGCGGAGTTGGTCGCGGTCGAGGCCGAGCACCTTCCCCGCGCCACAGGCGGCCGAGACGACGGTGTGGGTGACGTGGTCGAACCCTCTGTCACGGACGGGGGCGTTCCAGGCGAGTTCGCCCTGGACCTCGTAGGCCACGCCGATCCCCTCCAGAAGGTCCTGGCCCGAGGCGTCGACGACCTCGCCACAGGCGACGACGCTGGCGACGTTGTCGCTGGGGTGTGGCGTCTCCCCGGGCGCGAGAAACGAGTCCATGTAATCGAGATAGCGGGTGAGCGCCGTGTTGTGCATGGCTGCCTGCGGCGGTGAGGCAGTTCCGCTTCGACCCCAGAGCCGACACGGCCCGTCTTCGTCGAGGTCGAGCACCGTCTCGGCGACGACGTCGACCGGGTCCGCACCGAGCGCCCCGATGGCGATCCCGACCGAATCGAGGACGCGTTTCTCCAGTTCGGTCACTGCCTCGTCGCTGAAGTCGTCGTACGTGACCGACGCCACGAAATCGGCCAGTTCTGCCGTCGTTGTCATGCACCCCCATACTACGAAGCGTCCCAAAAGGCTCCTTGCAGGTTGGTCAGCCGGTACTCGGCGTGCAGCGCCGGGTTCGCGGGGTTTTCAGTCGGTCGGCCGGTGATCGGGCGTCGCCGATTGCGAGTTCACGATTCCGTCGACCGTTGCTGACTCGGACGCATCGGCCGCGTCCGACGGCCCGGACCCGGCGTCGTCGGAGACGCGCGGGAGTTGCAACCTGACGGTAGTGCCGTCGTCGTCGTTCTCGAAGGCCAGACGGCCGCCGAACTGTTCGGCGACCCAGTTGACGACCCAGAGGCCGACGCCGCTCCCGTGTCGAAGCGCCGTCTCTTTGCCCTCCGTAAGCACTTCCAGCTCGTGGTCTTCGATGCCGGGACCGTCGTCGCTGATCTCGAGGACGGCGAACTGATCGCCCGGGTAGCCGACGACGGAGACGACCGGCTGGCCGTCGTTGTGTTCGATGGCGTTGACCAGGAGTTCGTGGATCGCCACCGCGACGGCCAGGCCAACGCTGACGTCGAGGTCCGACGGGACGTCGACCGTGACGCTGGCCTGGGGGTACGTCTCGCGGATCTGTTCGACCTGCTCGACGACCGTCGCTTCGAGATTCAGTTCCACCCGTTCGGGGTCGTCGAGCAGCCGCGCGGCCTGGCCGACCTTGTCGCTTCGCGCCGTGATCTGGGTGGCAGTCGATTCGATCTGGTCGATCCGCTCGAGGAGGTCGCTGTCGGTGAGTTCGTGCTCGAGGAGTTCGGCGTTGCCGGCGATGACGTTCATCTCGTTGCGGAGGTTGTGTCTGAGTAGTCGGTTGAGAACGTCCAGTCGCTGGCGTTGTTGCCGTTGCTCCGTAACGTCCCGGAGGCTCACCAGTCGCCCGGCAACCATCCCTCGCGCTCGGTTGAGCGGGGAGACGCGCACGTCGTAGTACCGGACGCCGTCACCGCTTTCGAGGGACAGTTCCGTCTGCGTTCGCCCTTCCGTCGCCGAGTCGAGCAGTGTCGCGACCGCCGGCAGCACGTCGTCGATCGGCTGGCCGATCGCCTCGTCTTCCGGACGGTCGAGTAGCTCCGCGGCCGCCGGGTTCAGATCGGCGATCCGATCGTTCTCGTCCGTGACGATGACCCGGTCGTCCATGTTCTCCAGAATCTCGTCGCGGGCCACGTCGCGTGCGACGGGGACGATCTCCAGTAACTGTCGCCGGAGGATCGTCGCCGCGATGAGGAACCCAGTGAGCAGGAAGCCGACGTTCGTCGGATCGAGCCCGGCGGGGAACAGACCGAACGTGTAGAGGACGTTCCCGAGCACGGGGACGGAGCCAGCGACGAGCAGCGCCGTCGCCTGTGCTCGGTACAGCCCTTCGGCGAGGAGAATGACGCGCAACAGGAGCGCACCGGCGACGAGTATCGTCACGTAGGAGTAAATGATGTGGACGTAGTACGCGGGCCCGAAGGTCTCGGTGATTACCCGGAACCCGTTGATCGTCGTCACGCCGAGTCCTCTTCGGACGAGGTCGGGAACGAGCCAGACGGCGGCCGCGTTCATCGCCGGCTCGACGAGCAACGCGCCGAGCGACCACGACCGCAACCACTCCTCGTTGCCGGTGTATTCGAGCACCAGCAACAGAAAGGAAAGCGGAACGAGCCCGGAGATCGCGAGCTCCATCTTCGTCCAGAACACCATCCCCGCCAGATCGGCGTGAGCGAGGTTCATGCCCTCGGCGAACGACCAGACGCTCGCGCTGATCATGAACAGCGCCAGCGGACGCGCACCGGTCCGGTCACGGTGGAAGAAGGCGAACAGCGCGACCCCGAGACCCACGACTGCGGAGAGAAACACCGGCGCCGTGTACGGGGTGTACTGGAGGGCCATCTACTGTCCGTAGTAAACCATAACGAGCTGTCACGAATAAGGATTCGGGCCGGAATCCCGAGCCTGAGAACGGAAAGCCCGAACGTGTCCAGCAGTCAGGCCAGCAGTTATCGAGCGCGAGAACGCACGGCGGACCAGACTGCGATGGTTCCGAGCAGGAACGCGGGGACCAGTGGCAAGACGAGATACGTGTGTTGCAGGCCGAGGCCGAGGCTGGCGACGGCCTCCTGGACCGTGGGGAGCACGTACAGCATCCCGGGAACGACGAGGAACGCCAGCACGACGGCTCCGACGAGCAGCCAGCCGCGCCAGTCGAACTCCGCGTCGGTCTCCGCCGGGGTGTTCCGCGGGTATTCGTCGCGTCGGTCGGGTCCATCGTCGTCGCTGTCGGCGTCGGACGAGTCGGCGGCCGTCCGACCGGCACCCGGTTCGTGGACGTATGTATCGTCGGTCACGGTCGTCAGAGTTCGCTGTCGGGGACGACGACAACTTTGCCGAAGCCCTCGCGGTTTTCGAGCATCTCGTGTGCGCGATCGATCTCGCTCATCGGCAGCACGTCGCGGACGCGGGGTTCCATGTGGCCCTCCCAGACGAGTTCGAGCACGTCGTCGACCTCGCCGGGCGTGCCCATCGTCGAGCCGAGCACGTCGAGCTGGTTCCAGAAGATGCGGTTGATGTCGGTCTCGGGGTTCGGGCCGGTCGTCGCGCCGCAGGTGACGACGCGGCCGCCCTTCGCGAGGCTCGCCAGCGACTGCTGCCAGGTCGCGGCCCCGACGTGGTCGACGACGACGTCGACGCCGCGCTTGCCCGTGATGTCGCTGACCTCGTCGGCGAAGTCGTCCGTCTCGTAGTTGATGACCTCGTCGGCACCGAGTTCGCGCGCGTAGTCGAGCTTCTCCTCGCTGCTGGCGGTCGCGTACACCTCGGCGCCGGCGTACTTCGCGATCTGGAGTGCGGCGTGGCCGACGCCTCCGCTGGCACCGAGCACGAGCACGGTCTCGCCGGGCTGGAGCTCTGCTCGCGTCATCAGCATCCGCCAGGCGGTCTGGAAGACCAGCGACGACGAGCCTGCGACCTGCCAGTCGACGTGATCGGGGACGGGGACGAGATTGTCCGCGGGCACGGCTGCCTGTTCGGCGTGGACGCCACGGACGTGCTCGCCGAGGATGTGGTAGTTGACACACAGCGTCGGGTCGCCGTCGCGGCAGAACTCGCAGTGGCCACACGAGACGCCGGCGGAGACGGCCACGTGGTCGCCCGGTTCGAACCGCTGGACCTCGTCGCCGACTTCCGTGACGACGCCGGCGGCGTCACTCCCCGGGATGTGTGGCATCTCCAGGTTGATCCCAGGCAGTCCGCGCCGAGTCCAGACGTCGAGGTGGTTCAACGCAGCCGCCTTCACGTCTACGAGGACCTCATCCTCGGCCGGATCTGGGTCCGGGAACTCGCCGTACTCTAAGACGTCGGTGTCGCCGTGTTCCGAGAATTGGACTGCCTGCATACCAGGGGTGTTCGCGCGCGCGTGCAAAACGCTGGCGAATCTCGTGGGTTGCGTCCGCAGCCGTGGCGGAAAATAGGAGGCCGCGTACGGGGACGCCTGGACGGAGTGCAGTTCGAGCGACCCGCGCCGGGGGACGGTTTACAAGCACGGCAGCGTAAGTCACCGCATGGTCGACTTCCAGTCACGCGACACCCGATTTAGCGACGACGACGATGGCGGCGCGGACGAACCGGAGGAGCAAACAGACGACGAGACGCCCGAATCCACCGACCTCAGCCACGACCACGGCCACGACCACACGGACCACGAGCATCACGCACACGACGTGGAGACCCTGGGCGTCGGCATCGTGACGATCTCGTCGACGCGAACGCGAGACGACGACCCTGCAGGCGACGTGATCCAGGCAGCCATCGAGGACGCAGGCCACGAGGTGGCGGTACGGGACGTCGTTCGCGACAACTACGACGGCATCCAGAACGCACTGGACGCGCTGGTCGGCCGCAGTGACGTCGACCTCGTCGTCACGAGCGGCGGTACCGGCGTCACCCCCGACGACGTGACCGTCGAAGCCGCGGAGCCGCTGTTCGACAAGGGCCTCCCGGGCTTCGGCGAGCTGTTGCGACTGCTCTCCTACGAGACGGTCGGCACGAAAGCCATCTGCACCCGTGCGACCGCCGGCATCGCCGACGGCGTCCCCGTGTTCTGTCTCCCGGGGAGCGAGAACGCCGCCAAACTCGGCATCGAGAAGATCGTCGTCCCCGAAGCAGGTCACCTCGTCGGCCTCGCGACCCGCGAGTGAGCGGCTCTCTTGCCGGGGGCTGTCTCATCAGCCGGGAGCACCAGTGACGCACTCCCCGAGCGAGCGCTGGTGGCTGAACCCACACCCGCTCCCCGGGACGTGAGTGAGCGTCGTCCGGAGTCCGCCCGCAGCCGCCCGTTGTATCATGAGTGACGAGCCCTCGTTCACGGTGACAGTCGTCGTGGTCGAGTCGGCGTTGCCAGCAGCGTCGGTCACGGTCACCCGCGGCGTGTAGGTCCGGGCTCTCTCGTACGTGGTCGTGATCGTCGGCGTCGTCGTGTTGCGCTCGGTGACGCCGTCGCCGTCGACGTCCCACTGGTACGAGACGACGCCAGTGTCGTCAGTGGCATTGGCCGCCGACAGCGTCACTCGCTGGGAGACGCCGATAGTCGAGCGGTTCGTCGAGATGGAGGCCGTCGGCGGCGTCCGGTCGCAGCCACCGGGCCGAATCGTGACGGGTTCGTCCAGAGCGAGCGTAGCGACCGGCCACCCACCGCCCGAGAGCAGCTGCCAGGAGTCGATCCGTCCCCCCTCGCTCCTGGGCTGCCACGTTCCCCACAGCGCGGCCTCCTCGTTGAACGACGGCTTGATGGTGATGCCCGACTGCCCGGCGGCGCCGAGTCCGCGGAACGCTGCACCGTCGGTCCGCTCGTCCTGCCAGACCCAGTCGATCGTGCTCCGCGAGCCACGGTGGGCGAAGTTGTCGTCACGGCCGGTGTAGTGGTCGTCCTCGACGGCCCACGTCCCAGCGGCGGGCAGCCCGGTGATCGTAAACGAGACGGCACCGCCGCCGGATTCGTCGTACTGGTCGTGGAGGATCACCAGGCTGTCGCCGTTCGCACCGTCGTAGACGAACAGTCGGCTCTCCTGGTTTTGCTGAATACGTCGCGTCCCCGCAGAGCTGAAGCTGAAGTTCGGGCTGTAGTCGTAGAACTGCGAGACCGTCTGTGACCCGTCGCCCAGCGCCGTCACCTCGTAACAGGTCCCGTTCTGTGAGACCGCGTAGATCCCGTCGGCCGCCGGTGATGCGACGTCACCATGAGTTGGCGAACTCTCTATCCCCCTGACGGGAACAGGGACGACCCCGGCAGTCGTGACTGCCGCAACCACCACCGCCGTCAGGGCGAGAGTGCGGAGTTCGAGCGCGAGGCCGAAGCGGCCCATCACGCGACACCATCCACGGGCGTGTCACTGTGCGGAGTGCCCAGCATGCTACTCACCCCTCTGTTCGACGGAGTGGGTCATTGTTATCCGAGCGTTTTGGCGGTAAGCAGCCGCTTCCAGTCGGCGTCGCCGATCGAAAAAAGAGACGCGTCGCGGGCAGTCCTCAGCGCTGACGGGTCAGCGCCGCCACGGAGAGCACCAGCGCGACCAGGCCACCGAGAACACCGAATCCTGGCCCGTCGGAACTCGTCGTGGACGCCTCAGTGACAGTGGCCGTGTTCGCGGACGCCCCGTCGTCGTCGGCCGGCTCTGAGGGAGTCGGTTCCGGCGACGTCTGCGCGGTCGTCGTCTGTCCGTCCGAGTCGCTGTCGGACGAGTCCTCGCCCGGATCGGGGCTCGTGATGACTTCGTCGTCGCGGACGACGAACGATTTACTCTGGTTGCCGATGAGCGCACGGTACTGTCCGGGGTCCTCGAACACCAGTGCCGACGACGTGACCGACCCCTGGCCGCTGGCGACGGGAATCTCGGTCTCGTTGACGACAGTCGCGTTGACACCGTCTTCGCCAGTCCTGACGACAGTCAGGTTGAGGCTGTACCCGTCGGGGAGCTCGTCGGTGTCTGAGAGCCAGACGGTCGCCGAGACGGGATCGCCCGTCGTCACCGAGGTCGTGTTCATCTGGACGAGCAGCGGCGTGGGGCGCGTCTCCGTCTCCTCGTAGAAGTTCACCGAGGACTGGGTGATTCCGGCCATCGGCCCACCGTCCGAGTCTCCGTAATTGACGTCCGACCCATCAGAATCGTCAGAGCCGTCGTTGCCGTCGTCGCCGTCGTTGCCATCGTTCCCGTCGTCGCCGTCGTCGCCATCGTTGCCATCGTTCCCGTCGTTGCCGTCGTCGCCGTCGTTGCCGTCCTTCGCGACGACCTGGAACGTCTTTGTCAGTTCGTTGGCGTTGCCAGCGCTGTCCCTGATGTCCAACGTGACGCTGTGCGTGCCGGTGGTCGTGAAGGTCTCTTCGAACGACCGGCCGTCGGGGCCTTCCACGCCGTCGACGTACCAGCAGACGTGTTCGATCTCGCTTTCGTCCGAGATGTTCGTCGCACGAACGGTGATTGACTCGTCGACGACCACTGGGTCGGGCACCACGATGGTCGCAGTCGGCGGCTCCGTGTCAGCGCCGTCCGAGCCGTTGCCACCGTCCGATTCGCCTGTCACCGACACGGTCGCAGTCGCCGCGTCGGTCTGTCCGTCGGCGTCGGTGACCGTCACTTCCGCCGTGTACTCGCCGGCAGCTTCGTACGCGTGCGTGACGGTCGGATCGTTCGTCCTGTCGTCGACGTAGCCGTCACCGTCGAAGTCCCACGCGTAGGTGTCGATGCCGCTGTCGTCCTCGCTCCCGCCCGCGTCGAAGCTGACCGCCTCGTTGACCGCCGCGTCCGACGGCGACGCCGTGAGCGAGGCCGTCGGCGGGTCGTTCTCGTCCGATTCGTTGGTCACGGTCACTGCTGCGCTCGCCGTGGCGGTCTGTCCGTCTGCGTCGGTGACCGTCACGGTCGCAGTGTAGTCGCCCGCGGTCTCGTAGGCGTGCGTGACGGTCGAACTCTGTGTGGTTTCGTCGATAGTACCGTCGTCGTCGAAGTCCCAGGCGTACTCGGTGATGCCCTCGTCGTCCTGGCTGCCGCTCGCGTTGAAGGACACCGATTGACCGGGCGCCGCGTTCGACGGCGACGCCGTGAGCGAGGCCGACGGCGGCTCACTCACGTCCTCGGTCACGGACACGGACGCGGTCGCCGTGTCAGTGTTGCCGTCGGCGTCGGTGACCGTCACTTCCGCCGTGTACTCGCCGGCCGCGCCGTAGGTGTACTCGACGTTCGAGTCCTGAGTCGTCCGGTCGGTGCTGCCGTCGCCGTCGAAGTCCCAGGCGTACTCGGTGATGCTGGCGTCGTCGCTGCTTCCGCTCGCGTCGAAGCTGACCGATTCGTTCACTGCTGGGTTCGATGGCGACGCCGAGAGCGATGCGGTCGGCGCGGTCCCACCACAGGGTCCGCGCGTGATGGTGACGTCCTGATCCATCTGCAACGTCCGGTTCTCGCCGTCGGCGGTGTACAGCCGCCAGGCTTCGGTTCTGTTCTGACCACCGGACCAATTCCAGTCTCCCCAGTGGTTCGCCTCCTCGTTGAACTCGGGATCGATCGTGAGTTGCAGGTCGTCAGTGGTCGTGAGCCCGCGGAACGCGCCGCCATCGGTTCGGTCTCGTTTCCACTTCCAATCGACGTGCGCGGTGGTCCCGCCAGTATTCCAGTCGTCGTCGGTGTTCTCGCCGTAGTAGTCGTCCTGCACCACCCAGTCCCCGCCGCTGGGCAGGCCGGAGAAGTTCATGGTGATCGTGCTCCCGTACGGCGCCACGCCGTGTTCGTCGTGAACGAGACCGAGACTGTAGCGATCGTTCGTGCCGTGGTAAATGAAGAGGGAACTCTCCTGATTTTCCTGTACCGCAGTGGTGTTGATCGAGCTGTAATCAGTTTCCCGTCCCTGGTAGTTGAAATAGTCATCCACGGTTTCGGTCCCGTCCCCGAGCGGCGTGACCTCGTAACACTGGTCACCCTGCCTGACGGCGAACGTTTCGTGCGACCCGTTGCCGTCGTGCTGCAGCGCGGTCGCCTGGGCAGTGGCCGACGAGCTCGCACTGACAGGGCCGGCCATGGCGACGAGCGACCCCACCACGAGCACGACCAGTGCGAGACTCCGGACGCGGTGGCGCGTCCCGCTCATGCGAGTTCGCCCCCAGTCCCGGTCGATTGAGTCACTCGCACGCGACCCGAAGACGGGCGGACCCGTCCCGGCGTGGCCACCCCCTCGGGCCATCGATGTGATCTCACGCTGACCATCGGATTACGAGCAGGTAATCCAGTCATGTAGTTCGGTCAGAGCGTCCACGTTCTGTCCCATTGTTATAGACAGTCTGCGGGTCGCGTTCGATTGGTTGCGGAAAGGCTCGACTACGGGAACGATTATGCGTCCGTTATTAGGCTTGTGGCCAGCTATGCGGGCGAAACTCGCGACGCTGAGAAAACGGTGTTTACCGGCGGGTCAGCGGTGTGATTCCGTCTCCCGCCGGAACAAAACGAGTGGTTGGTGCGGTATTTCGAGGAGTAGCCGCCGACTTACCCCGGCAGCGGACAGAGGCTCGCAGTCAGCACAGCGACCTCGTCGGTCTCGTTTCGCGCCCCGTGGGTCGCCCCGCGTTCGTTGAGAACGACGCCGGGCGCCGCAATCGTCGCTTCCTCGTCGTCCCGGACGACTGTGACCGTCCCAGCCAGGACGTGAAACACGTTGGTCGCGTCGGCGTGTTCGTGGGGCGCGAGTTCGGCGCCGGGACCGAGCGCGAACACCTTCACCAGCACGTCGTCGGTCACCGCCAGTTCGTCGTCGATGACCTCTCCCTCGGCGGGGTCGAGGTCGGGAAGTCGATCGAGCGTCATGCCCACATGTCCGGCCGACTCGGCCTTATCGGTTCGGGCGGCGGTCGCGACGACCTGCCGCCACACGTGGGTTTTAGCGGTTCCAGTCCCGAGCGGCCACATGGTCTCTGCACTCGGGGACGACGTCTGGTGGTACGACCTGCGCGGGGTGAACGCCTATCTCGTCGACGACGGCGGGACGCTCACCCTCGTCGACGCGGGCAATCCCTGGGACGGGCGCACTCTGATGCTCGGCATCGAGGACGCCGGCTACGCGCTGCAAGACCTCGATCGAATCCTCCTCACCCACTACGACTTCGATCACGTCGGGGCTCTCGGCCGTCTCCCCGGCCTGGACGCGACCGTCTACGTCGGCCAGGGTGACGCGCCGTTCGTGACTGGCGAGCGGACGCCCCCACTGCGCAACCACAAAGGACTCCTCCAGCGCGTGCTCGGCCCCGTTCTCAAAGCCCCGGAACTCCCCGTCGAGACAGTCGCCGACGGCGACGAGATCGGTTCGTTCACCGCCTACCACACGCCCGGGCACACCCCGGGACACGTCGTCTACGTCAGCGAGGCCCTCTCGGTGGCGTTTCTGGGCGATCTCGTCGTCGAGTCCAACGGAGCGCTGCAGACGTCGCCGTGGCTACTGAGTTACGACGCCGACGAGGTCGAGGAGAGTATCCGCGAGCTCGTCGGTCAAATGCCGCGAGTCGAGATCGTTGGCATGGGACACGGCGTCCCGTTCCGACACGGGGGAAGCGAGCGACTAGACGTGCTCGCGAAGGCGCTCTGAGACGGTCACTCGGCAGCCAGTTCCTCGGCGACGGCGTCGGCGCTGAACAGTTCGGGATCGAGGAGCATGTCGGCCTGGCCCTTGGCGAACTCCGGGAGCGAGTCAGTGGCGTAGACGACGACGTGCAGGTCGTCGTTTAAGTCCTTGGCGACGGGGATCGACGTCGCCAGTCCCGTGTCGGTGAGCACGAGCAGTTCCGCGTCGACGATTCCGGCCTCTTCGAGCGCGGGGCGGTTCGCTGTTCCCGCGGCTCGGGTAACGTCGATACCCGCTTCGTCCAGTGCCGCTCCCAGGTCGTGCTCGTCGGGACCGGCGATGACTGCGTTCATATATCACTCCCTGACGCCCCTGGGGTTTGGCTCTCACGGTCCGGGGCCGTCCTCGGCGCGTCGAAAACCACCCGCGCCGACGAAAAGAAACGGCGGAGCGCTTACTCGTACTCGATCGTCGCCGGCGGCTTGTGGGTCACGTCGTAGAGGACGCGCGCGACGTTGTCGTTCTCGCCGGTGATGCGCGACTGGATGCGCTGGAGCGTCTGCCAGTCGATCTCCTGGGCGCGAGCGGTCATGCCGTCGCGGGATTCGACCGAGCGAACCGCGACGACCCAGCCGTGGACGCGGTTGTCGCCCTTGACGCCCGTGGCCTTCCCGATGACTGCCGCGAGCGCCTGCCACGGCTCGTACTCTTCGAGTTCCTCCTCGACGACGTGGTTGGCCTCGCGCGCGACCTCGAGTTTCTCCTCGGTGACCTCGCCGATGATCCGGACTGCGAGACCGGGGCCGGGGAACGGCATGCGCTCGGAGATGATCTCCTCCAGATCGAGTTCGCGTGCGACCTCGCGGACCTCGTCCTTGTAGAGGTCTCGCATCGGTTCGACGATGCCCTCGAAGTCGATGACGTCGGGCAGGCCGCCGACGTTGTGGTGGGACTTGATGGTCCCCTCGCTCTCGATGCGGTCGGGATAGATGGTCCCCTGGACGAGGTAGTCCGCGTCGACCTCCTTGGCGACCGTCTCGAACTCGCGGATGAACTGCTCGCCGATGATGTGCCGCTTCTCTTCGGGGTCGGTCTCGCCTTCGAGCGCGTCGAGGAACCGGTCCTGAGCCTCGACGATGCGCAGCGAGTCCATGTAGTCGAACGTCTCGCGGATCTCGTCGGTCTCGCCCTTTCGCATCAGTCCCGTGTCGACGTAGACGGGCGTGAGTTGGTCGCCGATCGACTCGTACGCCAGTGCGGCCGCCGTCGAGGAGTCGACACCCCCGGACAGCGCGATGATAGCGTGTCCATCGCCGACTGCCGCTGCGATTTCGTCTTTCTTCTCTTCGATGAAGGAATCGACGTCGACCATCAGGCCTCCACCTCCTCTTCAGTGCGACCGCGCGCCTCGTCACCGTCGAGAATCGCCTCCAGCAGACCGACGAACGGCGGTGATGCCCGGCCGGGTCGCGAGCGGAACTCTGGGTGGAACTGCGTCCCCAGGAAGTACGGGTGGTCGGGGAGTTCGAGAATTTCCATGCGGTTATTGGTGTGACCGGAGAAGACTAAGCCTGCCTCTTCGAGGTCGTCGATGTATTCGGGGTTGACCTCGTAGCGGTGGCGGTGGCGCTCCGTACAGGAGGTGTCACCGTAGATCTCGTGGGCGACGGTCCCGGCGTCGATGTCCGTCTCGTGGGCACCGAGGCGCATCGTGCCGCCCATGTCTTCGAGGTCGTACTGCTCTGGCAGCAGGTCGATGATGGGATGGGACGTGTCGGGTTCGATCTCTGCGGAGTGTGCGTCTTCGAGTCCCAGGACGTTCCGGGCGAACTCGACGACGGCCATCTGGAAGCCGAGACAGAGGCCCAGGTACGGCACGTCGTTTTCACGCGCGTAGCGGACCGCTTCGATCTTTCCTTCGATGCCGCGGGAGCCGAAGCCGCCAGGGACGACGACGCCGTCGACGTCGTCGAGTTCGCCGTCGTAGCCGTCGGCGAGTTCCTCGGAGTGAACCCAGATCGGGTTCACGTCCACGCCGGCCTCCAGGCCGGCGTGTTTCAGCGACTCGTGGATCGAGATGTAGGCGTCTTCGAGTCCGTACTTCCCGACGAGTGCGATGTCGATCTCGCCCGTCGTCTCCCGGGTCACGAGTTCGCGCCAGCGGTTGTCCCGTTCGTCCGCGGGGAGCGCTTCGTCGGCCAGGTCGAGCCGTTCCATGACGTACTCGTCGAGGCCTTCCTCCTCGACCATCAGCGGGACGTGGTAGATGTCGTCGACGTCCGGGTTCGAGAAGACGGCGTCCGTCGGCACGTCGCAGAACAGCGCGATCTTCTCCTTGACGTCGGGGTGGAGTTTGTCTTCACACCGACCGACCAGGATGTCCGGTTGGAGCCCGATCGAGCGCAGTTCCTTCACGGAGTGCTGGGTCGGTTTGGTCTTCTGCTCGCCGTTTTTCGAGTAGGGGACGAGCGTGACGTGCGTGAAGAGGATGTCGTCCTCGTCCTGTTCGTGGGCGAACTGCCGGAGCGCTTCGAGGAACGGCATGCCCTCGATGTCTCCGATGGTGCCGCCGACCTCGACGATACAGACGTCGTGGCCCTCGGCCGCCTCTCGGATGCGGCGCTTGATGTCGTCGGTGATGTGCGGGATGATCTGGACGGTCTTCCCGAGGTAGTCACCGGCACGCTCTTTCTCGATGACGTGCTGGTAGACCTTCCCCGTGGTGACGTTGTGGTCGAAGGTCATGTCGATGTCGAGGAACCGCTCGTAGTTCCCCAGGTCGAGATCGACCTCGCCACCGTCTTTCAATACGTAGACTTCCCCGTGCTGGTAGGGGTTCATCGTCCCTGCGTCCACGTTGAGATACGGATCGATCTTGACGGCGGTCACGTCGAACCCGGCGTTAGACAGCAGCCGTCCCGTACTCGCGGCTGTGATGCCTTTCCCAAGCCCTGACATGACCCCGCCGGTTACAAAAATGAACTTCCGGCCCTTCGAGGGGTCGTAGTTCCGCTCTGGTTCCGTCGGCATACCGACGGTGCGCGCGCGCCAGTCAAAACGATTTCGGAGCAGTCCCCCCGTGGCACTCGCTGGCAGCCGCCTCACCCCCGTTCGCGAGTGCACGAGAGTTTCTGACAACGCGCCAACAAACTAGCCAGGTTTAAGTACGAAACCGCGGGAACACCAGTTCACACGGGTATGAAATCGGTTCTGGTGGGGATTATAGTCTTGGTTGCACCGCTTACGGGGGTATCTGCCGCGGACGTCGACAGCGAGTTGCCGCTCGCGGACGCGGGGCTGGACCAGCAGACGCCGGTGGGTGCCACGGTGCAGTTGGACGCCACCGGGTCGCGCGACCCCGACGGGACGATCGCCGCGTACAACTGGACGATCGAGACGCCGAACGGCTCGACGGTCACGCCAGCGTGCCGCTCCTGCGGTCGGACCTCGTTCCGGCCGTACCGCATCGGCCAGTACAACGTGACCGTCACGGTCACCGACGACGAGGGCCACACCCACGCAGACACGTTACATCTCACCGCCGAGCCGGGACGTGGTCCGACGGTCGACGTATCTGGACCTGAAAACCCAATTGTCGGCGCCAACACGACCTATACAGCGGACAGCACAGCCGGCAACGTGCCGTTGGACCGCATCGAGTGGCAGCGAAACGGGAGTACGGCCGTCAACCAGAGCCTCAGCGGCGAGCAACAGACCGTCGATCACGGCTTCTCGTTTAGCGAGCAGGGAGAGACCAACGTGACCGCGATCGTCGTCGACGTGGCCGGTCAGCAAGCGAACGCCTCGATGACAGTTGATCCCCGGACCGCGAGTCGTGGTGGGAATGGTGGCGGAAATGCGCCACAGGGATATTACCAACCAAATTTGGACGGTGGAACGTACTTAGAATCGGAGGGATCGAGCACGGCCGTGAGCCCATTCACTGGCGAGAGCGTGGGAACAGTGGTATGTTGCTCGTCCGGTGGCCCAGGCGATAGTTTCGGTTCTCATGTCGATGACGGATCAGATAATTCGGGTACTGATGGCGGCCACAGTAACGGCGGATACAATAGTGGAGACAACAGTAATACAGGCATCAGCCTCTTTTGATATGTTTACTACCAGATAGAATTATTTGCCAATTTGATCAGCTTCATAGGCAATTTCTTTCCGAATGATATCAAATATCTCTGATGATGGGTCTTTAGACGAGATTCTTTCAACATCGGTATCATTGTACATATGCCAAGTTCGAATATCATAGGTTCTCGGGCTGGAGCGATATCTTTCTTCTAAAAACACATCTGTTACTCTGGAATATTTATCACGGGTGAGCTCGCTCCCGATACTATCTATTACTTTATACATCTCAATAGCACGTGTTTGATTTAATTGTGGTGAGGTTGAAGTAGAGTAGTCGACGAAGAGGACCGAACCATATATTTCCGCTCGGAGAAGGGAGACATTTTGCGGTAGTTTTTGGTTTCTTATATCTTCGAATGGCTCCACATTTCGAGCAGAACTAATATCTTCATATGAGTCCGCTGTTGCAGTTATTGCTTTTATGATAGTCGAATCATCCCAATCCCTAGAAGTGTAATAGAGTGACCATGCTTCGTCAATGACTAAAAGACCACTTGGCCGCTCAGAGCTATGGTTTTCATATTCGACTGCTTTTATTTCATCAAATGAAATATTGTCAGGAGACATTATTGATTGGTTTGAAACATGATTGTAGACAATAGATATGACTCTAATTTCATTTAACCCTTTACTGGTGTTATAGTATTCCACGCGAAGCCGCGTATCGTTCGCTGTTCCGGAGCCGTATTCCTCGATCTCGATCGATTTGATCTCGACCATCCCCGAGTGGAGCGTGTTGTTGTCGGGCAGTGGGGTGTCGAGCGAGGCCATCCGAGTCGAGTTCGAGCGGAGAATCCGACTCAGCATCGCCACGTATTTCGGCTGATCGTCACTCGAATTGTTGCTCGGGGGACGCTGCGGCTCCGACTCGTTCTCGTCCGGCGTGGGTGTCGGCGTTGCCGTCGTATTGGGAACTAGCGTCGTCGGCGTCGCCGTGGTCGGCGTCGCCGTCCCAGTCGAATTGTTCGCGGGCGTCTGCTCACCGGTGAGCACGTACAACCCAGCGCCACCGGCCGCAGCGGCCAGAAACACGGCCAGAACGGCGAGTACAGTTCGATTCATCGACCCTTCCCCCGTGACCGGTTGCGGTCCGCCATCGTGTTCGAGAGAGTGAACGTCGTCATCACGCTGGGATACATCTTTTCTCCCACATATTGTTTCGGAAACGAAGAGCGTGAAGCGAAGGATCGCTCCCAGCGACTCCACAGACGGCGGACCGGTCCGACGTTACTCCACGGTGTCCCAGCGCACGTCGTTGTACTCACGTTGTTGGCCGCTGGCGAACGTCTCTTCGAGTTGTTGCTGGAGTGCCTGTTTCTCCTGGCGACTGATCCGCGCGAGTTCGTCGGCCTTTTCGACCGCCAGCGGTGGGCCGGTCCGAGCGGCGACGTCCGTGAGAATCTGCATCGTCAGGTCCTCGCGGAGGTCCTCGTCGCGGGTGAACGCGTAGGGGGCTTCGACGCGATAGATCAACTCCTCGCGGGGGTCGTAGATGACGAAGAAGGTGACTTCGTAGGCGTCGGGGTCCAGTTCCTTGTCGAGGTCCAGATCGAGGTCGCCAGCGGTCGAGAGCGCGCGGTTGGCCCCGCAGCGGGAGACGAACCAGTTGGTGAACGTCAGCGCGTCCGTCTTCGTCTCGCCGTCGTCGTCGGTCCGGCGGAGCAGTTGCTCGAAGAAGGCCGCGTCGTTCACCCAGGGCGCGTTGTGCTTGCGGCGGACCGCGCGGGTGATCGCCTTCGAGGCCGTGCTCTTGACGAAGCCGACGAGGGGAATCTCGCGGGCGACGAACGTCTCGACGAGGTCGACGTAGTTCTGGACGACGTCCTTGGGACGCTCGTCCTCGACGAGGACTTCCGCCAGTGTAGGGTCCTGGTTCGTCCACTTCAGGAGGCCGGTGGGGTAGATGGGGCCGTCGAGGATCAGCAGGTCGTCGACCACCTCGGCCTGGAGTTCGGCGTGGTGACTCTCGGCGAGGTAGAGCGCGAGCGCGTGGACGACGGTCTGCTCGAAGCGGTCGACGCGGGGCGCTTGCATGATGCGGCCGCGGCTGAACCCGCGGTCGAACATCGTCCAGTCGTCTTCGCCGACGGCGACCGTGGCGTCGTTTGAGTGGACGGTACTCACGACCGAGCGCGCGCGATGGAGTTCCAGCTCGGAGGGGACCGAAGCCATCGCGGCCTGGGCCACGTCGATGACGAGCCCGTTCTTGAACGTCGTGGGATTGATCGTGCCCGAGTCGAGGCCGTGCTGGGTGGGAAAGCGGGGTTCCATGAGCGCGGCGTCCTCGACGTCGACGAGACGGCGGCGCTGCTCGCCGAGCGGTTCGAGGACGGGCGTTCCGTCCTCGTAGAGGGGGTCGAGGAACTCTTCCCAGACGGTGTTGGCGAAGTCCCGGTGATCGCTGGCGTCGACGCCGCTCTCGATGCGGCCAGCGAGTTGGGCGATGCCGTCGAAGTGCACCGGGTCGAGGGTCATATCCTGCCATCGAAGGGGGTCATCAAAAACTTCCGGGAGGCAGGGCGACGGCGACGCTATCGGGTGCGGACGCTATCGAAAGAAAACGGGCGAATCAGTCGTCGCGGCCGGTCTTCTCGTTTAAGACTTCCGTGATGGCTTTCTGATAGGAGTTGAAGTCCCGGATGGTCGCGCCGTCGGTCGTCATGAACACGCCGTCGCGGTCGCTGGTCACGCGGAGGAGGAAGCCGTTCTCGAACACGCGGATGGTGTACTTGTACTCGCCGAGTTCGGTGCCGCGGTAGGCGTCGGTCGTGTTCTTGAAGCCGCGCCACTCGTGGCCGATGAAGCTATCGAGGTCGGCGTCCCGTTCGAGGTCCTCACGGAGGTACAGTTGCTCGAAGTTCGAGCGCGTGAAGTACGTGAGCGAGCGCAGGCTGTCACCGGCCGCCGTCCGTGCGGTGGTAACGAGTTTGTCCGCGAAGTCCTCGTCCACGATTGAGGTCACCATGGCTTCACACTGGCTTCCCCTATATATAACACCGGTGGTCTCCGGCACCTGCTGCCGGGGCCGACGACGGCTGCAGGGAGTCCGACGGCTCTTTAGGCCCCTGTGTCGTCCCCTGGGATATGCAGGTGGGCCTGATCATCCTCGACGGCTGGGGACTCAATCCCGACGCGGACGCTCGCGACGCCGTCCGCGCCGCGGAGACGCCGAACTTCGACCGCTACCGCGAACAGGGCGCGTTCGGGACGCTCGAAACCCACGGCCGCCGCGTGGGTCTCCCCGAAGGCCAGATGGGCAACAGCGAGGTCGGCCACCTCAACATCGGTGCCGGCCGCGTCGTCAAGCAGGAAGCGACCCGCATCAGCGACGACATCGCCGAGGGCACCCTCGCGGAGAACGACGCCATCGTCTCCGCGTTCGGGCACGCCCAAGCCAACGACGGGCGCGTCCACTTCATGGGACTGGTCAGCGACGGCGGCGTCCACTCATACCAGGCGCACCTCCACGCGCTCATCGAGATCGCCGCCGACCAGGGCGTCGACGCCGTCACCCACGCGTTCACGGACGGACGCGACACCTCGCCCACGGGCGGCGAGTCCTACCTCGCGGACCTCCAGGCCCACGCCGACGAGCAGGGGACGGGCCACGTCGCGACCGTCACCGGCCGCTACTACGCGATGGACCGCGACCAGAACTGGGAGCGCACGAAGCGCGCCTACGACGGCATCGTGAACCGTGAGGCCGACCACACGGCAGCGACGGCGGTCGGCGCGACAACCGAGTCCTACGAACGGGGCGACACCGACGAGTTCGTCGAGCCGACGCTGATCGAGGGCGGTCCCGCCCTCCAGGACGGCGACGCCGTCGTCTTCTTCAACTTCCGCTCGGACCGGGCGCGCCAGTTGACCCGGATGCTGGCCGACATCCGCCCCGAGTGGGAGTTCGAGACGAACCCACCGGAGACGCGAGTGGTCACGATGACCGAATACGACAGCACGTTCGAGGTCCCGGTCGCCTACCCGCCGAACCAACCCGCGGACGTCCTCGGCGAGGTGCTCGCGGACACCGACCACACGCAGCTCCGGATCGCCGAGACCGAGAAGTACGCCCACGTCACCTACTTCCTCAACGGCGGCCGAGAGGTGGAGTTCCCCGGCGAGATCAGGGAGATCGTCGAGAGTCCCGACGTGCCGACCTACGACCTGCAACCGGAGATGAGCGCGCCCGAGGTCGCCGACACGGCCAAGGACGTCATTCAAACCGACGACCCGGACGCGATGGTCCTCAACTTCGCGAACCCGGACATGGTCGGGCACACCGGCGACCTGGACGCGGCGACCGCGGCCGTCGAAGCCGTCGACGACCAACTCGGTCGACTCGTCGACGCACTCGAAGCCGCCGGCGCACACACCATCATCACCGCCGACCACGGCAACGCCGACGACATGGGGACCGAGGAGAACCCCCACACTGCCCACACGCTCAACCCAGTCCCGTTCGTCTATCTCGACCGCGACGGGACCAGTGGCGGGCGAACTGTCAGAGACGGCGGAACGCTGGCGGACGTCGCGCCGACGATCCTCGCACTGATGGACATCGATCAGCCGGCTGCGATGACTGGCGAGTCCTTACTCGAGTAGTTCGAGACCCATCAGGAGAGACGCGCCGAGTCCGGGCTTCGCTGGCCGATCACTCGACCGGGCGCCACGTCGTTTCGACGGCCGTCACCGAACAGCCGTCCGGCAGGAGTAACGCACGCTGAGCGGCTGGCAAGGCGTTCTTTCGTCAGACAGCGCGTTGCTAACTAAGCGCTCTGAGCTCCTATCCGCGGGGATGAAGTCGACAGGAGAGCCAGAGACCGAGCAGATCGAACACCTCCCGGAAGGTGACGAACAGACGCTCCGTGCCTCGCTTGCGGGGACTCTCGTCACACCGGAGGACGAGGCGTACGACGAGGCGCGGCAGGTGTGGAACGGGATGATCGACAAGTTTCCCGCCGCCATCGCGCGCTGTACCGGGACGGCCGACGTGGTCGCAGCCGTCGAGTTCGCCCGCGACCACGACCTCCTGCCTGCGGTCCGGGGCGGCGGCCACAACGTCTCGGGCAACGCGACCTGTAACGGCGGGCTCGTCATCGACCTCTCGGAGATGGACGGCGTGCACGTCGATCGCCGCGAGCAGACGGTTCGCGCCGAGGGTGGCGCGACGCTCGGCGACGTCGATCGCGAAACCCAGCTGCACGGGCTCGCGACGCCGCTCGGCGTGGTCTCACAGACCGGAATCGGGGGGCTGACCCTGAGCGGTGGCATGGGGCACCTGCGACGCGAGTACGGCCTGGCCAGTGACAACCTCCGGTCCGCAGAGGTCGTGACCGCCGACGGCGAAGTGCGGACGGCCAGCGAGGAGGCCGACAGCGACCTCCTCTGGGCGCTGAAAGGGGGCGGCGGGAACTTCGGCGTCGTCACCTCGCTGGAGTACGACCTCCATCCCATCAGTCCCGACGTGTTCGCACTGTTCGTCTGGTACCACGGCGACGACGGGCGCGACGCGCTCCACGGCTTCCGCGAGTGGGCCGCCGACGCACCCAGGGAAGCCAGCGTCCTGCCGTTCACCGCCCACGTGCCCGACATTGAGGAGTTCCCAGAAGCTGCCTGGGGTGAGCCAGCCGTCGTCTTCCTCGGCTGTTACGACGGGAGCGAGGACGAGGCGACGGAGACGTTCGAGCCGCTCCGGAGCCTCGCCGAGCCGATCGCCGACCTGAGCGGGGCGATGGACTACACCGAGTTACAGACGATGCTCGACGAAGACTACCCCGACGGGCTGCGCTACTACTGGAAGTCGGTCTTCCTCACTGACCTCACCGACGCGGTCATCGACCAGATGATCGACCACGGACTGGCGAGTCCGTCGAAGCTCTCGACGGTCGACGTCTGGCATCTCGGTGGCGCGATCGCCGATCCGGACCAGGACGAGACGGCGTTCTGGCACCGCGACAAGCCCTACCTGCTCAATTACGAGGCCAACTGGGAGGACCCGGCCGACGACGACGAGAACGTCGCCTGGGTTCGCGAGGGAATCGAGACGGCACGAGACCTGGCAGTCGCCGGCGGTCAGTACGGCAACTTCCCGGGGTTCAACGAAGACCCCGCCCAGATCCTCTTCGGCGACAACTACGCCAGGCTATCCGCACTCAAAGCACTGTACGACCCCGACAACCTGTTCCGACGCAATCAGAACATCACGCCAAACCAGTAACGCTGCGTGAAAATACCGTCAGGTAGCGCGAGACTACCGCGGGCGCTCCGTCGGTCTCGAACTCTGCACGAACGCGTACAGCAGGACTGCGACGAGCAGCACTTGCACGACTTTGTCGGCGACGCCGATCGTGAACTCGTCCATCCCGCCCAGCACCCACAGCGGGACCTGCACAGCGGTGAATCCGGCCCCCAGGAGAGAGAGGAGGCGCCGTCGCTTCTCGGTGAACAGCAGCAGGGCGATGCCGAGGAAAAAGCCGATTCCCGCGAGCAGGAACGGCACTGCCTCCCCGGGTTCGCCCCACTCCTCGAGGGCGAGCAAGAGATGAATTCCACCCGAAATCGCTGCGAGGAGGACAGCCCCACCCAACAGTCCCGGATTGGACGTGAGCGTGATCGGTCGCTCCAACATCTGATGTGACATACAGGTTCGAGTTGCCCGCCACCGTAATTGACGGTTGCTTCCCAATTGTCGAATTATCGTACGTTCGTCGGCTTATCTCCGGAGAATGGTAAAATAGTTCGGTAGTCACGGAAGAATACGTATAGCCAGGATATGGTCTGCCGAAGTGTCACGCCGGCCGCCGTCCCGTTCCGACGGGGGCGGGCCGGTCGGCGTGTTCGGGCACGTCGAGGGTGGCAATGCCGGCACCGATCGCCAGGATCGCCACGGGAAGTGCGATCGGCGGCTGGGCGAACAGCCCCTGAACGAGGACGAGCGCCGCGAGTATCGTCCCGATCGCCAGGAGCGCCACGCCCGTCACCGTCTCTTTGATTGTCGTCATCGTCGTCACCTCAGGTGTAACTACGTCGCCAGCCAACATGAAGGAGGGGCTACATTCCCGGGTCGTGGGAACGGCAACCGAAACCAGGCTACAGACGGGACGGAACGTCAGCCAGTCCGGAACGAGTAGTCCAGCGCGTCAGCCGAGTGCGTCAGCGACCCCATGGAAATCACGTCCACGCCCGTGCCCGCGTAGTCGGGGACGTCGGCGATGGTGATCCCACCCGAGGCTTCGGCGAGCACCGACGAATCGGCGTCTCGGAGCAGTTCGACCGCCGCCTCGGTCTCGGCCGGCGTCATGTTGTCCAGGAGGACGACGTCCGCGCCAGCCTCGACGGCTCGCGGTGCGTCCGCGGGCTGTTCGACCTCGACTTCGACCTTCGTCGCAAAGGAGGCCCGTTCTCGAAAGTGGGCGATGGCCGCCTCCATGCCCATCTCGGCGACGTGGTTGTCCTTGACCATCACCATGTGCGAGAGGTCGAGCCGGTGGGTGTCGCCGCCGCCCGCGACGACGGCTCGCTTCTCGATCCCCCGAAGGCCGGGCGTCGTCTTGCGAGTGCCTGCGATCGACACGTCGTCGCTCACACCATGTGCGGCGTCGACGGCCCGTCGCGTCCGCGTTGCGATGCCGGAAGCGTGACCCGCGACGTTGACCGCCACCCGCTCGCCGCGCAGGACGTCCTGTGCAGGACCGTCTGCCGTGAGTAGGGTGTCGCCGGCCCGGATTCGGTCACCGGATTCGACCTGCTGCTGGGCGGTGACGCCCAGATACTCGAACACGGCGACAGCGGCGTCGAGACCGGCGGCGACGCCGTCGTCCTTGGCGACGAGCCGGCCAGTCGTCTCACCGGGGACGAGGTTCGTCACGTCGTGGTGGCCCAGGTCTTCCCGCAGCCAGTCTTCGATCTTCGAGTCGGGAATCATCAGTCGTCGGCGTGTGGTTCGGCCGTCTCCTGATCCGGTTCGACCAGGTGGTGACAGCCGACGGATTCGTCGTTCTCGGCGGCCTGCCGCGCGATCAGCAGCGAGGTGACCGCAGCCGAGCGGAGTTCGTACAGCGACCGCGAGGTCCGCGTCCGGGTGTAGGCGTCGACCTCACCCTTGAGTCGACGCAGGACGGCCATCGCGCGGGTGAGGTCCTCGGGTTCGCGTTCGAGGCCGATGTACTCGTCCATCACGCGACGGAGGCGGTGGAACTTCTCGCGGGCGAACTGCTCTGGCAGTTCCGGGTCGCGCTGGAGCAGGTCCGGCGCTTCGATCGTCTCGACGGGGGTGCCGGCGGCGTCCTCGCCAGCGCGGAGTCCCCAGACGAGTCCTTCGAGAAGCGACGTGGAGGCGAGGCGGTTGGCACCGTGGACGCCCGTCCGGGCACACTCGCCGACCGCGTAGAGGCGATCCAGCGACGACTGCCCGCGGTCGTCCACCTCGATGCCACCACAGAGGAAGTGTTCGGCGGGTGCGACGGGGATGCCGTCTTCCCAGTCGACGCCGTGGTCCTCACACTTGGCTGCGAGGTCCGGGAACTCACCCTCGAAGTCGAGCGGAGAGACGTCCAGCACCACCTCGCCCGTCTCGTCGCGTTCGGTCTTGACTGCGCGCGCGACCACGTCGCGGGGCGCGAGTTCGGCGTCCTCGTGGTAGTCGGGCATGAACCGCTCGCCATCCCCGTTCTGGAGGACGGCCCCCTCGCCGCGAACAGCCTCGCTGACGAGGAAGGGGCTGTCGCGCTCCGCGGTTCCACCGCTCCGCTTCGAGGTGCTTCGCACCTCGCTATCGACGCAGACGGTCGGGTGGAACTGGATGTACTCCATGTCCGTCACGTCCGCCCCGGCCAGCGCGGCCATGGCGATCCCGTCGCCCGTAGCGCCGTCGGGATTGGTCGAGCGCGGGTAGAGGTCGCCGATGCCACCGGTGGCCAGGATCGTCGCGCCGGCGTAGTACGGCTCGAACTCGCCCTCGGATTCGAGGACGGCGCCGTAGACGCGCCCCTCGTGGCGGACGAGTTCGAGCGCGGCGGTGTCGTCTCTGATCTCGACGTTGTCCTGCTCGTCGAGGTAGTTCAGGAACGGGACGTGGACGTGCTTGCCCGTCGAGGCGTCGACGTGCAGGATTCGGTTCTCCGAGTGTGCGGCCTCGCGGCCGAAGTCGAACTCCGCGTCGCCGTCTGCTTCATCGAAGTCGACGTCCAGCGTCTCCAGCAGGACGTCACGGACTGCCTCGTTCGCGTGTTCGACCAGCACGTCGACGGCCTCGGGATCGGCCGTGTCGCTGGAGGCCTCGACGATGTCGGCCTTGAACTGCTCGGGGTCGTCCCGCGCGATGGCGATGCCGCCCTGTGCCCACCACGAGGAGGCACCCTCCGGGCGTTTCGCCTTCGTCGCGACGGTCACGTCGGCACCCTCGCGAGCGGCGGAGAGTGCTGCCGCGAGCCCCGCGATGCCGGACCCGACGACGAGGACGTCAGTAGTCTTCTCGCTCATGGGTTAGATCTCCAGCATCCGGTCGAGTGCGACCTGTGCGAGTTCTTTCTCCTCGGGCGCGACCCGGATGACGTTCCGTTCGCGGCCCTCGACGAGCTCTTCGAGGACCCACGCCAGGTAGTTGGGATCGATCTGGCGCATCGCGTTGCAGTCCATGCAGGCGTCACCGCACAGCGGCATGACGTCGACCTCGGGATGCCAGCGGCTGAGGTGGTTCGTCAGGTGAATCTCGGTCCCGATCGCCCACTGCTCGCCGGGGTCGGCGTCGGCGACGGTCTCGGTGATCGTCGACGTCGAGCCGACGACGTCTGCGGCTTCGACGACCTCGCGGCGACACTCGGGGTGAACGACGACGTTCACGTCGGGGTGTTCTTCGCGGACGTCCTCGATATGGCTCTCGCGGAACCGTTCGTGGACCTGGCAGTAGCCGTCCCAGAGGATGATGTCGTTCTCGGCGGCAGCGGCGGCGTCCTTGCTTTCTGGATCCCACGGGTCCCACTCGACGATCTCGTCTTCCATGCCGAGCCTGTGGGCCGTGTTCTCTCCCAGGTGCTTGTCGGGGAGGAACAGGACCTTGTCGCCCTTGTCGAAGGCGTACTCGAAGGCCTTGTGGGCGTTCGAGGAAGTACAGACCAGGCCGCCCTGTTCCGCACAGAAGGCCTTGAGGTCCGCGTAGGAGTTCATGTAGGTGATCGGGATGATGTCGTCGTCCGTCTCGGCCGTGATCTCGGCCCAGGCGGCGTCGACCTGCAGCGCTTCGGCCATCCCGGCCATCGGACAGGACGCCTCCATGCTCGGGAGGATCACCTTCTGGTCGTCGTCGGTGATGATGTCCGCCGATTCGGCCATGAACGTGACGCCGCCGAAGACGACGTACTCGGCGTCGGCGTTGGCAGCCTCCTTCGAGAGCTGGTAGGAGTCGCCGATGAAGTCGGCGTGCTCGACGATCTCGCGGCGCTGATAGTTGTGGCCGAGGATGACCACGTCGTCGCCGAGTTCGTCCAGCGCGGCCTCGATGCGTTCTGTGCGTTCGTCCTCGTCCAAGTCCCGGTACGCCGGTGGGAGCTGTTCTAAGTTGTCGTACTTGAAGAGACTGAGGTCAGTCTCGAATTGGGCTGTTTCCATTTCCGGCACGGTCGGCCACCTTGTTGAGTATTGGAATGAACGAACGCACATATTGAAAAGATTTTGCCTTCAATATTCGGCTATGGTGGCTGATCTGGCAGATGTTGCCGCAGTAATCGAGATTTAATCACCCATGGAGAGTCGAAAGTGGATTCCTGTCTTCGATGGCGTCAGCGCCCGTCGTAGACGATCTCGCCGTCGATGACGGTCATCGCCACGTTGATTTCGCCGATCTCCGCGTCGGTCACCGCCCACGGGGAGCGCTCCAGGACGGTGAAGTCAGCCCGTTGTCCGACGTCGACGGTACCCAGGCGATCCTCGTCGAATCCCGCGTATGCTCCGCCGCGAGTGTACGCCCGCACGGCCTCGGTTACCGAGAGTTGCTGGCCAGTACCGGGCGCAGTGACGGCCTGCTGGATCCCGAACAGCGGATCGAGGGGCATGCAGTCGCTGCCGAACGCCAGGTCCGCGCCCGCGTCTAGGAGGTCGCGAAAGCGGTTCGTGGCCTGCCGGCGGTCTCGTCCGAGTCGTCTGTCGTAAAGCCCGTCGTCGCGCGCCCACTTCAGGAAGTTCGGTTGGGCGGACACGACCAGGTCCGACGCACCGAGCCGTTCGACGAGGGGGTCCGTGAGCACCTCCGCGTGTTCGATGCGATGCCGAGCCGTCCCATCGGTCTCGACGAACCCGTCCAGCGTGGCCCCGATGGCCTCGTCGCCGATGGCGTGGACGGCCGCCTGCAACCCGGCGTCGTCGACGCGGTCGGCAAACGCCCGGAGAGCGTCGGGGTCCCGGAGCCACTGGCCGGCCGCGTCCCCCTCGCCAGCGTCGCTCTCCTCGGCATCGGCGTACGGAGCCGAGAGTTTCGCCGTGCGACTCCCGATGGACCCGTCGCAGTAGGTTTTGATCGCGCCCACGCGCAATCGGTCGCTCCCGTGATTGGGTGCCAGTCCGGTCGCCTCGACGGCGTCGAG
Source organism: Halorientalis brevis (assembly GCF_023077655.1). NCBI lineage: Archaea > Methanobacteriati > Methanobacteriota > Halobacteria > Halobacteriales > Haloarculaceae > Halorientalis > Halorientalis brevis. Next base: position 323,959 of record NZ_JALLGV010000004.1, read on the forward strand.
GTAGTCGTCCCAGTAGTTCAGTCGAACGCGGAGCGTGAGGTCGCCAGCACGGGCGAGGTCGTGGTAGGCCCGCGGAATCGGCCGTCGGCGGACCATGTCGTGGACGGTCGTCACGCCGACCTCGTGGGCTCGCGCCTGGGCCGCCCGGAGCAGGTCCCGGGCCGCCGACCGCGTCAGCCCCACCGCCTCCCAGACGGCGTCGGTCCCTGCCTCGGTCACGACGCCCGTCGGCCCCCCGTTTCGAGTGTGGACGTTCTCGTCGCGGACCGCCTCCCGGACCCGTTCGAAGGCGACGGAGTTGAGGGAAACCAGGTGGAGGTCCTCGCGGAACGCCGCGACCGGTCGCTCGTCACTCACGGCGTCGAGGTCCCGACTGGTGAGGTACCGGCGGTCGTCCCAGGCACTCTCGTCGTAGCCGAAGCCTAAGATCCACTCCTCGCGGGCGTCGCCGACCGCGCGAAGCCGATCGACACACTCGGCTGGCGTCGCGGCCGGCGAGAGGTCGGCGTCCACCAGGTAGTGACCGACGAGCGCGAGGTGGGTGTGAGCGTCCACGAATCCCGGCAGGAGGACGCGATCCTCGAGATCGACCACGTCGGTGTCGACGCCCTCCAGAAAGGCAGTCTCGTAGGCGCTGCCGACGCGAACGATCGCGCCGTCGCGGACGGCGACGGCCTCCGCGCGCGATGGGGAGTCGGTCAGCGTGTGAACCCGGCCGTTCGTGAAGACGCGATCGGCTGCCCCGGTCATGTCCACGACAGCGGTCGGCAGCGACCTAACCGTTGGGGGGTAAACGGCGTTTACCGAACGCGGCCGCGATCGACGACGGCGGGACTGTCAGCTGCCGTACCCACCACAGTCTATTTTTGGATCGTAGCCGTACACTACCAGTCGATGGACGTGCTTCGCTCGCCGCCGTCGTGCACCGTCCAGCGCAGGGAACCAGGGTCGGACCACGGACCGATGAGTGCCGGCTCTCGCCATCCCGCTGAGGTGAACCCGTGACGGAGGAACCGACGGCTGATCGGCGTGACGTGCTGCGGTCCCTGGGTGGCGTCCCCACCGGCGCCGCGCTCGTCGACGCACTCGGCAATGACCCGTCGGGCCGGTCACTGCCCACGGAGTCGCTGTCGGGGGAACCGGAGCCGGTCGAACCCGACCCTGACGCCGACCGGGTGTTCCCGCAAGGCGTCGCATCCGGCGATCCGATGAGCGACGGCGTCGTCCTCTGGACCCGCATCGCCCCGGACGCCTACAGTAGCGGTGGTCAGCTGACCCTGCAGATGACCGCCGCCAGTGGTTTCCACGCGTTCGGGCCGCTGTGGTCGATCGAGACGGACAGTCTCCCGGACAGGGATTACACCGTCAAGGTCGATCTCGCCGGCCACCTCGAACCGGATCGGGAGTACCACTACCAGTTCGTCTACGACGACGTGTACGGGCCGATCGGCCGCTGTCGCACGCTCCCGCGGGCCGGATCGTCGCCCGAGAGCGTCCGGTTCGGCGTCGTCACCTGCCAGAACTACCGGAAGGGCTACTACGGCGCCTTCAACCACCTCGCCGCCGAAGACCTTGACTACCTGCTCCACCTGGGCGATTTCATCTACGAGTGGGCGGGCGACTCGACGCACGACGGACGGTCGATCACGCTCCCGAGCGGGCACGGGCTCGCGTGGAACCTGGCCGACTTCAGACACCTCTATCGGACCTACCGCTCCGATCGGTTCCTCCAGCAGGCGCTCGCGCGCTACGCGATGATCGCCACCTGGGACGATCACGAAATCGTGAACAACCGCTACTGGGACTACGAGGCGGGGCGACCGAAGGCGGGAAAGGGCGCACATCCGCGAAACGACGACGCCGCGTTCATGCGCCAGTTGTTCGCCGACGGCATCCAGGCGTGGTGGGAGTACATGCCGGTCCGCGTCCAGTACGACCCCGACGCGGCGCACTTACACGACCGCCTGCGTCTCTGGCGGTCGTTTCGCTTCGGCGACCTGCTCGACCTGGTCGTGACCGACGAGCGACTGTTCCGCTCCCAGTCCGACGAGGACCCACGGGTCGATGTCTCCGACGCCGCCCTGTCAGCACCGGGGAGCGTCGACCTCGACCACACCATGCTGGGCGCCGCCCAGCGCGAGTGGTTCGCCGACGCCGTCACCGACGACGCGACGACCTGGACGGCCTGGGCCAACGAGGTGTTGAACATGCACCTCGACACCGAGTACAACGGGAAAAAGCAGTTCGACAACGGCGACGCCTGGGACGGCTACGAGACCGAGCGCCGGCTCATCATGCGCTATCTCGACCGCCAGGACGTCGACAACTTCGTCGCGCTGACGGGCGACCTCCACACTGCCCTGGCGGGCTACATGCGCACGGACTACGACGAGGCGCCCGACCCCGACGCCCGCGTCGGCGTCGAGTTGATGACGCCGGCGCTCACGAGCATGAATCTCGCAGAGGCCGGCGACATCTCGGACAACCCGTTCGCCCAGGATCTCGCCCGGAGTGCCATCCTCCGGAACAACCCGCACCTGCAGTTTTTCGATAGCTTCCATCACGGCTACGCGGTCGTCGAGTTCACGCCCGACGCCTGCGAGTACACCGCCTACGCCGTGGACAAGACCGTCGACTCCACCAGCGCCAGCAAGCACAAACTCGCAGCCTTCAGCGTCCCCGAAGGAGAAGTCCGGCTGAATCGCAGCTAGCCGACCGCGGTTGTGCCACCGAGTCGCACGAACCGCAAGCCCTCAAGCCGACAGCGCCGCTCCGTACTGGTACGGCGACGGAGCGACGTGCCACACCCGTCGTCGTCTTGCACGCTCCGGTCACAGCAAAGCCGTACCGCCACGCCAACCCGCAGTTCTCACTCGACGCATCCGGTGTGGGTTCGTCCCACACCACCAGTTTCGACGAATCGGCAATTGTTAGGAGGGCTGGGTGTGACACCACGTCCAATGACAGACCCGAGTGCCCTCGCCGACCGCGTCCGCGACGGTGAGCTCCGGCTCCACGAACTGGAGGCCCACGCAGACCACGAGACGGCAGCCGCCGCCCGGCGGGAACTGCTCGAAGCCGAGACCGGCGCCGACCTCTCGACGGTCGGCGAGTACGCCTTCGACGCCGAGGCCGCCGAACCGAACATCGAGAACATGATCGGCGGCGCGCAGGTCCCGATGGGCGTCGTCGGCCCCGTCCCCGTCGACGGCGAAGCCGCCGACGAGGAACACTACCTCCCGCTCGCCACGTCGGAGGGCGCGCTGCTCGCCAGCGTCAACCGCGGCTGCTCGGCCATCCGAGAAGCGGGCGGCGCGACCGCTCGCGTCCTGAAAAACGGGATGACCCGCGCCCCGGTGTTCAGCGTCGCCGACGTGGGCGAGGCAGCGACGGTCGCCGCCTGGACCCGCGAGAACGTCGACCGCCTGGCCGAGGCCGCAGAGTCAACCACGAGCCACGGCGAGCTCACCGACGTGACGCCGTACGTCGTCGGCGACTCCGTCTTCCTCCGGTTCGTCTACGACACGAAAGACGCCATGGGGATGAACATGGCCACCATCGCCACCCAGGAGGCCTGCGACCTCGTCGAGGACGAGACGCCGGCCTCGCTCGTCGCGCTCTCGGGCAACCTCTGTACCGACAAGAAGCCAGCAGCCATCAACGCCGTCGAAGGGCGCGGTCGCACGGTCGCAGCCGACGTGCTCATCCCGCACGACCAGGTCGAGGCGAAACTCAAAACGACCGCGGACGCCATCGCCGAGGCCAACACCCGAAAGAACCTGGTGGGGTCGGCCAAAGCGGGCAGTCTGGGATTCAACGCCCACGCGGCCAACGTCGTCGCCGCGGCGTTCCTCGCGCTGGGGCAGGACATCGCCCAGGTCGTCGAAGGCTCCAACGCCATCACGACGGTCGAAGCCCGCGAGGAGGGGCTGTACGCCAGCGTCACGATCGCGAGCCTCGAAGTGGGAACGGTCGGCGGCGGGACGAAGCTCCCGACGCAGGCCGAAGCCCTGGACGTCGTCGGGGTCCGCGGGGGCGGCGACCCCTCCGGCAGCAACGCCGACGCGCTCGCGGAGGTCATCGCCACGGGCGCACTCGCGGGCGAACTCTCCCTGCTCGGGGCACTGGCGTCGAGTCACCTCTCCTCGGCCCACGAAGAACTCGGACGATAGCGGGCCTGGATTCACCCGACGTCGTCGAGCGGTTCCGCGGTCGGCACCAGTACCTCCTGCGCCTGTTCGTCGGAGACGATTCCCACGAGCAGCAGCGCCATCCCGATGACGAACAGGACGACGAGCCCCGGGATGAACAGGTCGCCGAGTTCCGCACCGAGCAGTCGGTCGGCGAACAGCAGTCCCCACCCAGCCGCCAGGAACGCGAACCCGAACGTGTACCGACGGTAGCCGAGTTGCGAGAAGCCGACCGCGCCGATCACGAACGCCAGGAAAAAGAACAGCTGCCCGACGCGGTGGAATCGGAGGCCGAGCACCGTCGGCCGGGACAGGGACACGTCCGTCAGGACCGCCAGCGTCCCCAGCACCAGCAGCCCCCACAGTCCGTAGATCGATACGCTCACGGTCGATCCCGTCTGCTCGTCCATGACTACTGGTCCACAGTTTCACCGATAAATGTCGCAGTCTGGCCAGTGAAATTTTCTATCGGACAATCATGTCGCTGCGATTCGGCTGAACGCGTCAGCGAACCAGAGAGTGAAGCGACTGCCACGGGCCGACCGCGGAACGACAGCCGATCAGAGCAGCCGATACGTGCCGTCGCTCCGAGTCACCTCGCCGCGGCGGGCGAGTTTGTCGAGGGCGTCTCGGACGTAGTCGGCGGGGACGCCGCGGTCGGTGGCGTATCCGACCACGTCGTCCTCGGTCGGCTGGTCGAGGTCCCGCAGCGCACGCACGACGAGATCTTTCCGGCTCTGCCCGCCGCCGCTCCCCTGTTCGACGCGCTTCCCGGCGGCGGCGACCTCGTCGGCGTCGATCCCCGAGCCTTCGAGGTACTCTTCGTCGTCGACGCCGACCTCGTCGACGTACGTGTCCATCTCGGCGAACGAATCCAGTTCGGCGAAGGCGTCCTCGTGGCCCTGTCGCTTGGCGAGCATCGCCGCGCGGACCTCGCGGGCGTGGTCCGGGTCCTCGGTGGTGACGAACTGCTTGCGTTTGGCGTACTGGCGAGTCGTCCCGCACTGGGGACACTCGCTGCGCTCGGGCCGTCCCTCGACGACCCAGAGCGCGCTGCATTCGCTGCACCCGACCACGGCGTACATGGCAGGGGCTGGGAGGTGACGCCCATTGAATCCTCCGACGAGAGGTCGGGGGGTCGCAGCTCCCGCGGAAGGCTTAGGTGGTCGCCGTTCGATGTGGCGCTCCATGGATACACAGACGCTGTCCGCGGGGAACACGGTCGAAGTGGTCGAGGGCGTCCACCTCACGCAGCTCGTGGCGGGCGACCGAATGAGCATCCAGCACTTCCACGTCGAACCCGGCGCGACGGTCCCCGAACACAGCCACGAACACGAACAACTGGGCTACGTGTACGACGGCACGCTCGTCTTCGAGGTCGCAGGGGAGGAGTTCGTCATCGGGGCGAACGAGTCGTACGCCATTCCGAGCGAGGAGCCACATGCGGCCGTCAACCGGGGCGACGACCCGGTTCGCGGGCTCGACGTGTTCGCGCCGGCGCGGCCCGACCCCGACTGGGCACAGTAACGGCTGGTGGTCGGTGGGACCGCGGCAAAAAATCGGGGCGTGATCCGGTCGGTTTAGGCGAGGTCGCGGATGTTGTCGGCAACGCGCTCGGCGTACTCGCTGCAGGCGAGCTTGGTGCCGTTCTGGATCTGGCGCTCGATGTCGTAGGTGACGTGCTTGGACTTGATCGTCTCCTCGACGGCGTCGACGACGAGTTGGCCGGCGTCCTTCCAGCCCATGTACTCGAGCATGAGCTTCCCGGAGAGGATCATCGCGGTCGGGTTCACCTTGTCCTGGCCCGCGTACTTGGGTGCGGAGCCGTGGACGGGTTCGGCCAGACAGCGGCCGTCACCGAAGTTCGCACCGGGTGCGATGCCCAGACCACCGATCTGGGCGCCACAGGCGTCGGAGAGGTAGTCGCCGTTCAGGTTCGGCAGGGCGAGCACGTCGTAGTTCTCCGTGCGCGTGAGGATCTGCTGGAGCATGTTGTCGGCGATGCGGTCGTTGACGACGACCGCGTCCTCGGGCTGTTCGCCGTCGCGCTCCTCCCAGAGCGTGTCCTCGGTGATGACTTCCTCGCCGTACTCCTCTTCGGCGACCTCGTAGCCCCAGTCGCGGAACGCGCCCTCGGTGAACTTCATGATGTTCCCCTTGTGGACGAGCGTCACCGAGTCGCGGCCGTTCTCGAGCGCGTAGTCGATCGCTTTCCGGACGAGGCGCTTGGTCCCGAACTCGGTGATCGGCTTGATGCCGATGCCGACCGGACCGTCGTGGATGGTGCTGTCGAAGCCCATCTCGTCTTCGACGAAGTCACGGACTTTCTCGGCGCCCTCGGTGCCGGCTTCCCACTCGATGCCGGCGTAGACGTCTTCGGTGTTCTCCCGGAACGTGACCATGTCCATCTGGTCCGGGCGCTTGACCGGAGACGGGACGCCCTCGATGTGATACGTCGGGCGCACGTTGGTGTACAGGTCGAGCTTCTTCCGGAGCGCGACGTTCAGCGACCGGAAGCCTGCGCCGACGGGCGTCGTCAGCGGCCCCTTGATCGCGACGTTGAACTCCCGGATCGCCTCGGTGGTGTCGTTCGGGAGGTTCTCGTCGTACTTCTCGCGTGCACTCTCGCCCGCGTACACGCGCATCCAGTTGATCTCGCGTCCGGTCGCCTCCGCAGCGGCTTCCAGCACCTGCTGTGCTGCCGGTCCGACGTCCACACCGATGCCGTCACCGTAAATGATGGGGATGATCGGGTTCTCCGGCACGTCGAGTTCGTCGTTGTCCGGGTCTACGACCTCGATTTTCTGGCCGTCCGCGGGCACATCGACCTTCTCGTAGGACATATGGCCGAACTTCACACGTCGGGCTAAAAGGCCTACCGCTTCTAGGGAAACTCTCGACAACTTTCGGGAAGATTATTTGCAATGCGACCGACGACGCGGCGCATCCGACCAGTTTCCGCGTGGGCACCGACCCGTCGCTGCCGGCCGGAACCGCGCCGAACACAAGTCCTTTGCCGCCCTTCGCCGAACGAGCGTGTATGACAGACGTGGACCTCGACGCCGAGCAGTACGAGAAAAACCGGGAGGCCGGTGAGATCCTCGCGCAGGTACGCAACGAAGCCGTTGAGAAGGTCGAAGTCGGTGCCAGCCACCTGGAGGTGGCCGAGTGGGCCGAGGACCGCATCCGCGAACTCGGCGGCGAGCCGGCGTTCCCGGTCAACATCAGCATCGACGAGGAAGCCGCCCACGCCACGCCGAGCATCGACGACACCAGCACGTTCGGCGAGGACATGGTCAACCTGGACATCGGGGTCCACGTCGACGGCTGGCTGGCCGACACCGCCGTCACCGTCGACCTCTCCGGGAACCCCGAACTCGCAGAGGCCAGCGAGGAGGCGCTCGAGGCCGCCCTCGATACGGTCGCACCCGGCGTCGAAACCGGCGAGGTCGGCGCGGTCATCGAGGACGTCATCGAGGGCTACGGCTACAACCCCGTGGTGAATCTGACTGGCCACGGCCTCGGCCACTGGGAGCAGCACACGCCACCGAACATCCCGAACCGCGCGGTCGATCAGGGCATCGAGTTCGAGGTCGGTGACGTCGTCGCCATCGAGCCGTTCGCCACCGACGGCGCCGGGAAGGTCCGCGAGGGGAGCGACGAGGAAATCTTCGCCCTCGAAAACGACGGCTCGGTCCGCAACCGCCAGGCGCGCCAAGCGCTCAAGCAGATCACCGACGAGTTCCGGACGCTCCCGTTCGCGACCCGCTGGCTCGACACCTCGCGCGCGGAGATGGCCGTCCGCCGCCTGAAACAGCAGAACATCCTCCACGGCTACCCCGTTCTCAAAGAAGAGGACGGCTGTCTGGTGAGCCAGAAAGAACACACGATCATCGTCACCGAGGACGGCTGTGAAGTGACGACGGAGTTATAATGCGGCTGACGAGCAGCCACGGACCGTCCGCTATCGAGTCACACGGTGAGTCAACGATTTCGATGAGGACGGTAGTTGCGTAACGAAATCGCAACAGGGAGACACGGTAATCGGCGACCTCAATCTACCGATCGCGTTTCGGCTGACGAGTGTTCTTCCGGGACACTGTCGGTTTGCTCTCGGTTGAGAATCCGTCTCGGCCCCGTCCAATCGAGGTCCCTGCGAAGGCAGACCTCGAGGATGCTCTTGAAGACGAGCAGGTCGTGGAAATGTTTGTAGCCGATAACGAACAGCGGTGAGAGCGCTGACAGCGACAGGTCGTCCCGCTCGACGCTGACTGCGAAGACGGAGATGGCCAGGACCACGCTGGTGTAGACCGCGAACATCGCCACTGTTCTGACCACGTCGCCGGCGAGGAGACGTTGAACGAGAACGCCGAGGATAATCCAACTCGCCAGCGGCAACACGAACATTTCGACGACCTGCATCGGGTACGAGATTCGGTGAAGGTAGCCGTATCGGTGGTCGAGTGCAACACGCCAGTGTTTCAAGAGCGTCATGACGTTTCCCCGGTACCAGCGCATCCGCTGGAGATACAGGTCGTACCAGGTATCCGGTGCTTCAGTATACACGGTCGCCTCGCTCGTTCGAACCGACCAGCCAGCGCGCAGCAATTTCACGGTGAGATCGAAGTCCTCAGTGAGCGTCTCGGGGTCGTAGCCAGCGACGTCTTCGATCGCCTCCCGGCGAAAGGCACCGAGACAACCGGGAACGATCGGGACAGTCCCGAACGAATCGAGAACGCGCCGGTAGACGTTCAGGCCGACGATGTACTCCAACCGCTGCAGAGCGAGGATCAGCGATCCGCCGTTTTCGATCTTGACCCTCCCGGCGACGGCACCGATCGACTGATCAGCCAGTAACGGCGAGACCGCAGCTTTGAGCGCCGAGTCGGCGATGACGCTGTCGGCATCGACACAGACGACGACGTCGCCCGATGCGAACAACAGTCCGTAGTTGAGTGCTGAATACTTCCCGCCGTTCTCCTTGTGAACGGTTTGGACTCGTTCGTCACTGATTGAAAGGGCCTCCGAGAGTGTGTCGTCGGTGCTCCCGTCGTCGACGACGACGACCTCGACTTTTTCGGCCGGATAAGAGGCGTTGAGGATTGCCGACACGGTTCGTCTGATGTACCCGACTTCGTTGTACGCCGGAACGATGACGCTAATCGTCGGCAGTTGCTCGTCGGCGTCGAACGCGGTGTGGCTGGTGGTGGTGTGGATCGTCGCCAGTGGGAACATGAACCAGAGTGACGTCAGGACGAGAAACAGCGCCAGGAAGTGAACGAGGCCGGCAGCAGTTGTCGGAAGCCACCCGAGCCAGGCAGTGGTGATGCCACACCCGACGAGCGCGACGACGAGATGCGGGAACGTGAACAGACCCTGTAGTCGTCGAGTGTAGCGGACGACCACATACGACCAGATCAGGTACCCGATTAACAGTCCAGTGAACACGGCGAGTGCGAAGACGACGCGACGGTCCGTCTCTGCCAGCAGGAGCCAGCCGAGTATGATTAACGGCACGCTCACCACCAGTGAGGCCCAGTCGATGCGGTCTCTCCAGGTCCGAAGTGAGGCGAGAGAGCTCTCCATCCGGATCACCCCGCAGCCCCGGACCTCACAGTACGGTCACAGTCTGCGGTGCACGGAACGATCCACCCATCGTCGACGCGACGGATCGTCCCACGCTGAATGCCGTCTGTATACTGATCGACCGTCATGAACGCGACGCCCTCTTTCGACTGCATGTAGTCGATAAACTGGCGCAGTCGCTCCCGCTTGGCCGGAGTGTCGAACGTCGGATAGTGGATCATCTGTACATAGACAGTCCCGTTGCGATACGCGCGGTCGAAGTCGTCAGTGAGTTCGGTGTCGTTCCGAAATCGATTGGTCGACCAGTCTGCGACGAACGACGCCGAGTTCGGGACGTGGGACACTCCGTGTGCCCGGAACGGCGACGTCTTCCCGTAGTACTCGCGGGTGAACCAGCTACCACCAGAGATCGTTTGATAGCCGACCTGAGCGACTTTCTTCGCCGTCGTATTATCGTAGGTGTTCATTGGCGGGACGAACGTCTCTGGTCGCTCGCCAACACACTGCTTGACGATTTTCGTCCCCTTTTGGATGCGCTCGAGTTGGTTTCGGGGCGAGAGCCCGCCGAACTCACTACCGCTGTAGAACGCTGTCAATTTCTCGTGCGTGTAGCCGTGAAGAGCGAACTCGAACAGTTCAGGGTGGCGTCGGTGTCGTCGTCGCAGATACGTGCAGGTATCGTCTGTTTCGTCGATAGGACGGTCACCGGTCATCGGAATGATACCCTGCGTCACGGGAACGGATTCCTCCACAAAGATCCGGTCCACTGCGCGCATCGTCTCCGTCCGATAGTACGGTTGTATGTCGTCGTTCCGGAAGATAACGATCGTCTGAACCCGGTGCGTCGGCGGACTGGCATCGGCGGGAGCGTTCACGTACGGTCCAGCCACGAGCGTCCCTGTTATCGAGATCGTGAGGATGACGACGAGCACGACACCAGTAAGGAGACGGCGCCGGAGACTGACGGACGCGTCAGGAGAGAGCGGAAGATATCCACCACGTCCGTGGTCGCGGGGTTCCCCGTCGGGTAGTGACGCGTCGCCAGTGGCCTCCGGAGAATACTCTCCGACGGCTTCGACCACGTCGTCATTCGTCTCGTTCGGGGATTGAGTCACGATCTCTGCAACTCCGAACCGCTCGTCACACTTCGAGCAGACGAAATATGTGGCGACCTCGACAAACGCGTCAGTGGCAGCAGTGTAGTCGTCGCTGCATTCAGGGCACGCAGCCGCGGCCTGAAAGGCCGATTCTGGTTTGATACACCCGCAGACGGAGTGTTCGACTGCCGTGATCCGAACGAGTTCCGCCCCGCAGTCTCGACACGAGCGGATGCCACCGGGTTCCGACATTGAGGGGTGTTTGTACTACATACATTGTCGTTGTAATTTACTCCATGTACAACCTACAATCACTCACAGCAGAAATCACGTTGGCGAGTGAAGTGTAGAAGCGGTTGTCTATACAGCAGACGACTCCGGACAGACAGTCTTTACCCCAGCGTCGACGTCCGATTCCAATCACCGAGACGGGCCCGGAAGTCACAAAGTAGTTGAAGGAAGTGTCACTCAGCATACACTTCCCAGTTCGGGAATTGTTAAAAAAATGGTAACAGTCCGGACACAACTCGTCACCTGTAATCCCGGTAAGCGTCAGACATTACCACATTCATCCATTCCAGAAGTGTGCAAGGGGAGGAAGTTAGCGGGATGAACCGGATGTCAGCTCACGCGTTGTTCATGCGAAGCGCGGTTTGGGCGCCACAGATACGGCACTCGCTCACACGGTACGGTTCACGCGAGTACTCTGCGTTCTCGGGATTCGAACTCTCCGTCATGATCTGAACGGAGACGTCGTGTGGTGTCTCACGTCCACAGTGTTCACAGTGTTCGGTCATCCCATCGAACGTGCCGTCGGTGGCTGACATCACACCGTGGCGTACCGACGATGGGAGCATAAAAACCCCATTTCGTTCGGCTCCGTTCATACCGTTTTTCGGCCGCCTTCTTGCGGTTTTGTCCCTGAGACGTTGAGAGTCGTCGAAACTGTTCAAGGACCGTTCTAAGGCCCCCATCTGACTCCCAGCGATGAAAACGGCCGAACGATTTATAAGTCGCATTCGCCCAGAACCGGTCGATTGTTTTCAGACTTTGATTCTGGTCGGGTTTCGGCGCCAATACTCGGGGTATCCGATTCTCAGGAGCAATACTATCTCCGAGACGGAGTGTCCGTGGCCGTTATGCGAGTCGGGGTCACAGGACCCCTATGGAGCAGGTGTTCGCCCCCTGGCGAATCGACTGGATCGAGCGGTCGGACGAGAACGCGGACGTCGAGGAGTGCGTCTTCTGCGAACTCCCCGACTGGGAGGACGATCGCGAAAACCGGCTCGTCGCCCGGAGCGAGCACGCGTTCGTCCTGCTGAACAACTACCCGTACAACCCGGGGCACGCGATGGTCATTCCCCACCAGCACACCGGCGACTACCGGGACCTGGACGAGGCGGTCCTGCTCGATCACGCCAGACTCAAACAGCGAACGATCGAGGCGATGGAGACGGCACTGCAACCGGACGCGTTCAACGCGGGCCTCAACCTCGGCGGCGGGCCGGCCGGCGGGTCCATCGACGATCACCTCCACACCCACGTCGTCCCTCGCTGGGACGGCGACACCAACTTCATGCCCGTCATCAGCGACACGAAGGTGATCGTCGAGGCCGTCGCAGACACCTGGGAACGACTGCACGGAGCCTTTGGCGAGCAGGACGGCGTCACAGTCCCCGGCGAGGACCAGGCAGTGATCGTCGAGTGAGATCACTGCGCACGCGCAGACAGCCACGGGCGACTTTTAGTGCCACGTTTCGAAAGGGTGGGTAATGGCACGGTCTTCGGCCCTTCGACGAGTCGCCGTCGTCGTCCTCGGTGTCAACCTCTTGTTGGCGCTGGCGAAAGGTGCGACGTGGTACGTCACCGGCAGTCTCGCCGTCGGGTCCGAAGCCGTCAACAGCCTCGCAGACTCCGTCTACAGCGTCGTCATCCTCGCGGGGATCTACCTGACGACGCAGCCGCCGGACTTCGAGCACCCTCACGGCCACGAGCGCATCGAACCGTTCGTCGGCCTGTTCATCGCGCTCGGGATCTTCGCCGCCGGCGCGGCCGTCATCTGGCAGTCGGGGACTGCACTCCTGACGGGGAACGTGACCGTCACCCGGAACCCGATCGCGATCGGCGTCCTAGCGGGGGCGGCAGCCGCAAAGTACGTACTCTACCGGTTCTGTCTCAAGATCGGCCGCGAGCACCACTCGCCGGCCGTCATCGCGACGGCGAAGGACAACCGACTCGACATCCTCACCGCCGGGGCCGCGCTCGTCGGCGTGGCCGGTGCTGCCGCCGGTTTCCCACTGCTCGACCCGCTGGCTGCGACCCTCGTCGGGATCGGCATCCTCGCGACCGGCGTCGACGTGGTCCGCGACAATCTCGATTACCTCGTCGGTGCCGCGCCGCCGGAAGACCTCCGCGCCGAAATCGTCCGTCGGGCGCTCGCTCACCCAGAAGTCGAAGGCGCCCACGACGTCATCGCCCACTACGTCGGTCCGGAGATCGACGTCTCGCTCCACATCGAAGTCGAGGGCGACCGGACGTTACTAGAAGCCCACGACATCGAGACGGCCATCATCGAGTCGATCCGGGCGCTCCCGGAAGTCGACGACGTGTTCGTCCACGTCGACCCCAAGGAACTCGGCGAGTGGAAAGAAGACGCCGAGATCGACCGTCTCGTCGGCCGGAAACCGGAAGCAGACGGCGACTCGTGAGCGCCCCAGTGCGTTCGAGTTGCGCCACCAACACTTACCAGAGTGCCCGACTAACACCAGACTATGTCCCCGTCGCTGATCGACACCCCTCCATACACGTACGTGTTCTACGCCGTGTTCCTTGGATGGGTCTTGCTGAACGCACGACTGCTGGGCCGGGAACGAACGGGTGCGGTCCGGCGCGAACGCCGCCACTCGAAACTCGTACTCGGCACTCTCACCAGTGCAGGCATCGTGGCAGCTGTCGCCTTTCACTACGTCGCACCGTGGGCAGCGATGAGAGCTCCGCGACCGGCCTTCTGGTTCGGCATCGTGTTTCTGATCGCCGGCGGCGTACTCAGGGAGTGCGCCGTTCAGAAACTCGGACGGTACTTCACGGTCGACCTCGGTGTCGAGGACGACCAGTCCGTGATCGAAGACGGCCCGTACCACTGGGTCCGCCACCCGAGCTACCTCGGGAGCACGCTGTCTTATCTCGGAATCGGCGTCGTCTTCGCGAACTGGCTGAGTCTCGCGGTCGTTGCCGTCTCCCTCGCGGTCGGGTACTGGTACCGTATCACCGTCGAGGAGGAGCTATTGCGCGCGGAACTGGGCGACGCGTACGAGGAGTACGCCGAGCGAACGCCCTACCGGCTGGTGCCGGGACTCTGGTGACGCCGTCGACTCCGGAATACGACCGAATCGCTAGCTCGGCACCCCGAACGCGTAGACGGTGTTGTGGCTCGTGATCTCGACGTCGACGACGTCGCCGAGTTCGAGTCCGCGCTCCTCGCCGTCGGCGATGACGACCTGCCGGTAGGCCTCGTCGTAGCCCACCAGCGACTCGTCGGTGCCGTCCTCGATCAACAGTACCGACTGCTCGGTACCGACCATCTCCTCGTACGCCTCGCCGACGAGGTCCATCTTCAGTTCGCTCAGCTCCTTCGAGCGGTCCTTCTTGACCTGGCCGCCGAGGCCCTTCATGTTCGCGGCGTCGGTGCCCGGCCGCTTCGAGAACCGCGTGACGTTGATCTTCTCGGGGCGGGTTTCACGCATCAGCGCTATGCTCTGTTCGTGATCGGCGGGTTCTTCGGTCGGGAAGCCCGCGATGAAGTCAGTCGAGAGCGTCCAGTAGTCCAGCGACTCGTCGAACGTCTCGACGACCTCAACGTACTCGTCGACGTGGTGCTGGCGGCGCATGTCGGCGAGCACGTCGTCGCTGCCGGACTGGACCGGCGCGTGCAGGAAGTTGTACAGCTTCTCGTTCTCGGCGAACACTCGGGCCAGTTCCTCGCGAACGCCGTGAACGCCCTTCGGGTTGGCCATCCCGACGCGAACGCGGAACTCGCCGTCGATGTCACAGATGCGGTCCAGCAGTTCCGGGAGGAGACTCGTTCCCTGGTTGGTGTCCCAGCCGTAGACGCCGGTGTCCTGGCCCGTGATTCGGATCTCCTTTGCGCCCGCGTGCACGAGCGAGCGCGCCTTCTCGACGTTCTCCTCGACGGACGGGCTCTCGATGCGGCCGGTCGCCTGCTTGGTGATGCAGTACGAACAGTCGCTCATGCAACCGCGAGCGATCGGGAGGATGCCGACGACCCCGGAGAGCACCGGTTCGGTGTCCGGCGTGACCGTCGGGCACTCGCCGTTGAGAACGTGCTGTGGAACGTCGTCCCAGTGGAGTACCTCCGCGTCGATCTCCTCCTCGCGGAACAGCTCGCCCTGCGCGAGCGCCATACAGCCCGTGACGACGAGATCGCCCGGCGTCTCGGCGTCCAGTTCTTTGGCCCGCCGGAGCATGTTCTGCTCCGTCTTCTCAAGGACGGTACAGGTGTTGAGGATCGCCACGTCGGCCTCGTCGGGGGCGTCCGCCGGGTGGTGGCCCCCCTCGCGGAGCGCCTGCTCGATCTGCTGGGTCTCCCCGCGGTTGGAGGTACACCCGTACGTCTCGATGTGATAGCGGGCCATGCGACTCGTCTGCTACTCGCGGCTGGGCGAGCAAAAGCGCGACGGATTGCACTCCCGAATCCGGGTCGAACTCGGCATCGTTTTCCCGCTGGTCCCGGTACGACCGCGCGTGACGCAGGACCGTCAGGCAGCCGATTCGGCGCCGACGATTTCACGGACCGGAATCGCGGTGTTCATCGCCGGCGTCGCGAGCATGGGGCTCGAAATCCTCGCCGGTCGGCTCCTGGCACCGACGTTCGGCAGCGGCATCTACGTCTGGGGCTCGATCATCGGCGTCTTCCTGGCCGCCCTCAGCCTGGGGTACTGGATCGGCGGCGTCCGCGCCGCCGTCGAGGCGTCCCGAAGTGCGATGGCGTCAGTTCTGCTCGGCGCAGCGATGGGCGTCGCGGTGGTGATCGTCCTCGGCGAGCCGTTTCTCGATGCGATGGCGGGGCTCCCCGTCCCCCAGCGGTACGCGCCGGTGATTCCGATCACCGCCCTCTTCGGTCCGCCGACGGTGTTGATCGGGTTCGTCAGCCCGTACGCGGCCGAACTCGACAGAGCCGAAAGCACCGGTACCGCCTCGGGACGCGTCTACGCCCTGGGAACCGTCGGCAGCATCGTCGGTGCGTTCGGAACGACGTTCGTGTTGATCCCCTCGGTCGACGTGACCACGATCGGACTCGCGTTCGGTCTCATGCTGGTCGGTGCGGCTGCGACGGTCACCCCGAGATCGGACACCAGAAACTGGGGCGGCGCGGTGCTGGTCCTCGCGCTTCTGGTCGGTGCGTTCACCCTCGCGACCGTCGGGACCACGGTCGGCGACTCGACGGTCTACCAGACCCAGACCGCCTATCAGGACCTTCGCGTCGCCGACGACAACGGGATTCGGACGCTGTATCTCGACGGCTCACCACACGGCGCCCTGGACAAGGACCGGCCCGACAGGTACGTCTTCGAGTATTCGCGCTATTTCCACCTGCCACTGCTTCTGCGAGACGACCCCGAGGTCGACCGCGTCCTGTTCATCGGTGGCGGCGGGTTCTCGGGGCCGAAACGGTTCGTCGAGGAGTACAACGCCACCGTCGACGTCGTCGAGATCGACCCGGAAGTCGTTCGAGTCGCGAAAGAGTACTTCGACGTCGAGGAGAGCGATCGCCTCCGGGTCCACACGATGGACGGCCGGGTGTATCTCGACCAGACCAACAGGACGTACGATCTGATCGTGGTCGACGCCTACCGATCCGATCGAGCGCCACACCACCTCACCACGGTCGAGTTCATGCGCCTGGCCAGGACACACCTGACAGACGACGGCGTCGTGCTCGCGAACGTCATCTCCGCGCGGTCGGGCGTGGGGTCCGCGTTCTACCGCGCCGAGTACCGCACCATGAACCAGGTGTTCCCGACGGTCTACAGTTTCCCGACCGCCGACCGGAATTCACGGCAGAACATCGAGTTGATCGCGACGCAGACCGCGACTCGGGTGACGCGTGCGGAACTCGAGCGGCGGCAACGCGAACGCGACGTCGGAATCGAGCTCGCCGAACCCGTCTCGCAGTATCGGTCGAACGTGCCGGTCGGAGACGCACCGATCCTCCGCGACGACTACGCACCCGTCGACCGGTTACTCCGCTCCCAGGCCGGGGAGCGATACGTGGTCGAGCGGGCGAACGACACTACGGACTGATCCGGTCAGTTCCACAGCGACTCACCCCTCTTGCTCGGCCGCCGCTCGCCACTCCTCGACGATGGTGACGCCGCTACTGGCACCGATGCGCTCGGCGCCGGCGTCGAGCATCGCCTCGGCGTCCGCCCACGAGCCGATGCCGCCGCTGGCTTTGACCGGGAGGTGCTCGCTCATGCGTTCGACGTCGGCCACCGTCGCACCGCCGTCGGCGAAGCCGGTCGCCGTCTTCACCATGTCGGCGTCCGCCTCGGCGGCGAGCGCACACGCGCGGTCGATCTCCTCGTCGGTCAACAACGGCGCCTCGACGATGACTTTCACCGGGATCGGCACGGCTGCGACGACCTCGGCGACGTCGTCGCGATACGCGTCCTCGTCGCCGGCTTTCAGTCGGCCGGCGTTGGCGACCAGATCGATCTCGTCGACGCCGGCGTCCCACGCCCGTTCGGCCTCGGTCGCTTTGACGCGGGACGTGTGCTGCCCCTGCGGGAACCCCACGACCGTCGCGATCGTCGTCTCGGGCGCGTAGCTCGCGGCCAGTTCCGCGTAACACGGTGGGAGACAGGCGTTCATCCCGTGTTGGATGGCCTCGTCGAGCACTCGTAACACGTCCTCGTCCGTCGTCGTCGGCCCGAGAACCGTGTGGTCGATCCGTCCCGGCACGTCCATGCGCGCCCATACAGTCGCCTGGTTAAAAAGGTGGCCGGGAGTACCGGAAGGCTTTCGGCGGCCGGCCCGCCCCCTCCGATATGCTCCCGCGTGGCCTCACACCGGTTCCGTTGCAGGTGCTCCCCGAGGGTCTCGTCGTTCCACCACTCCCGTATCTGGCTGGGATTGTGGTGGGGCTCGCCGTCGTCGGTGGCAGCCTCTTCCGCCAACGACCGGCCGTTACACGGAGAGTAGTCGTCGCCTTCGGGCCGTGGATGGTCACCGGGGCGGCGTTACACGTTCTCTACCAGCTCGAAAGCGCACCGGCCGTCGTGGCACCGCTCCTGAGTGCCCCGACGGTGTACGCCACGACCTTCCTCGTCGCTGGCGGGGTCTGGACGACGCTCGTCGCCATCGAAGGCCTCACTGTGCCCACGCTACTGGGTGGCGTCGGTTTCGTCACGGCCATCCTCGCCAGTGCAGTCGTGCTGGCGGCCGGGGCAGCCAGCGGCAGCCTCTCACTGCAGTTCCCGGTACTCGGTCTGCTCCTCTCGATCGTCTTCACGGCCGTCGTGTACGTACTCGTCCGGTCGGTTCGACCGTCGATCACGACGGCGACCGGCAGTCTCGGTGCGCTCGTCGTGTTCGGGCACGTTCTCGACGGCGTCTCGACGGCGATCGGTGTCGATCTGTTCGGAACGGCAGAGCGGAGCCCGATTCCCCGCGCGATCATGGACGTCGCCGGGTCACTTCCGACAGCATCGGTCGTCGGGACCGGCTGGTTGTTCGTCCTCGTGAAGGTCGGCGTCGCCGTGGCAGTGCTCGCCCTGTTCGCCGATTTCGTCGAAGAAGACCCCGTTCAGGGAAACGTCGGTCTCGGCGTCGTCGCCGCTGTCGGCCTCGGACCAGGAGCGCACAACCTCTTGCTGTTCGCTGCCGCACCGATATAGGTAGCCGTTCGATCACCCCGACCGTCGTGCGTGTCGCTTCCGCCCGTTCCGGTGGACCATGAGAATTCTGACCCACCACTCACCGTAGCGACTGCGTCAGCGACTCGAAGAGGGGATCGCTGCCCGGCGATCCATAGGGGAAGCTAACGTCGGCGTTACGAACGCCAGGTCTCAGACGGAGGCCAGTGGCTATCAGGCCGGCGAGTGAGAGAACGTGTTGGGGGGTACGAAATGGGGGCGGAAGTGACCGCCCCGTGGTGTTGGGTTGGGGGTACGAGAGTGAGGTTCGGTGTTTGTGGGGTGAGGGGGTGTGGACGCGGCAGACGAAGACGGACACCGAACGGAACCGTCCACGTCTCCGCGTCCCTATCCGTTCAATACGCTCGGTGAATCATAAAGGTTACTGCTCGTGAACCTTACTTCGTAAGGGCGAAATTTGGAGTTAGAGCCTCTGAGCAGTAATGGTTAGAATCCCAAGGTTAATGCGTATGCACGAAATATGGATGTATATGTCCTCAGACTCCGACTCAGACGAGTATCCTCGGGCACCCGCCCAGAAGGCTCGTGACGAGAACATTCTCGGAGTCTTCGAGGCGACCGACGACCCGGTACTGACGACGTCGGAGGTCGCCGAGGAGCTACCCATCGGCAAGCGTGCGACGCTCAACCGATTGGAAGACCTGGTCGATCGGGAGGAGATCGACTCGAAGGACGTTGGCGTCGGACGTGTGTGGTGGCGTGCAACACCTGCCGAACCCGAAGAACCCGAGAGTGAGGCCGCTGAAGTCGACGTGCCAGCCGACGAACCAGCCGAGGTTTCACCGCCCCCGGGTGCACCGGTGACAGAGCCGATGAGCCGGCCACCACAGGCTTCGGAGATCGAGGAGAGCCCGAAGTGGGCCTTCATCGGGAGCCTCGGCCGGCACTCGATTTTCGCGGGGATTTTCCTGCTGGGACTGTTGATTACCGAGACGTCGACGCCGACTCAGCAGTTACTGCCCGTCTCCGTGGGCCGGCTGTTCCTGACGGCGTTCGTGTTCTTCCTCATCGGCTTCCCGTCGTACGTCACGTACCGGACGAAGCAGTACGTCGAGTCGACGGACCTCTCGCTGTCGCAGTTCCTCGGTCCGATATCGAGTGGCGGTGAGGATTCTGGAACGTGATCGTCGCACACGCAACGCACGTGACACCCTTGCCGGCACCGCTCTGGGTAGCCGTCGCGATCCTCTCCGGCTTGGCCGCAGCGATCTTCATGAACGTCCCGATGCTGGGCCTCCCGGAGGGGTACACGCCGGCAGTCGTCACCACGTCGGTGATCCAACAGACCGTTCCCTCGCAGGTGTCCAGCCGTGCTGCCGTGGCCGTTCACCACGCGTTCGGCCCGCTCGCAGGCGCCGCGTACGCTGTCTGTGGGATCGCCCTGGACGGCGTCTTCCCCCCGGTCTCCCGCGTGGCGGGTCTCTCTCTCGGCGCACACGCCGTCGCCGTCGCGCTCGTCACCGCGTTCAGCTTCGGGGTGTTCGCGTACAACATTCTCCCACAATACGGGGGTGCTGCCCGCGACCGGGCCGGAGCCGTCCGGCGGCACTGGCTCGCGTCGACGGCGGTGTTCGGTGCGTCGCTGGGGATCGTCGTGCCGCTGGCGGCGACCGCAGTCCGATGAAGTCCCCCGTGGTTTTGTAGTGGCCCTCCCAAGGGAGTCGCATGTCCAAGCAACCACATCTCCTGGTGAGCGAAGGGGACCTGGCCGACGTCGCACTGATTCCCGGTGACCCCGGTCGCGTCGACCGGATCGCGTCGCTCTGTGACGACTCGACCGTCGTCGCCGAGAACCGCGAGTACAAGGTCGTCAACGCCACCTTCGAGGGACGAGACCTGACGATCTGTTCGACCGGCATCGGCTGTCCGTCGGCAGCGATCGCCGTCGAAGAACTCCACGCGGTCGGCGTCGAGACGGTCATCCGCGTCGGGACCACCGGGGCGCTCCAGGCCGGCATCGAGATCGGCGACATGGTCGTCGCGACCGGGGCAGCCAAAGACGAGGGGACCTCGAAGCGCTACGAGAGCGAGACGCTCCCCGCCGTCCCCGACTACGACGTGCTGTCCGCGCTGGTCGACGCTGCGGAGGCAAACGGCGAGGACGTCCACGTCGGCCCGATCGCCACTGACGACGCCTTCTACGCCGAAACCGAGGCGTACGTCGACGACTGGGAAGCCGCGGGGATGTTGGCCGTCGAGATGGAGGCCGCAGCCGTGTTCTCGCTGGCTCGGCGAAAGGGAATGCGAGCAGGCGCTATCTGTACGGTCGACGGCAACCTCGTCGAGGGCACGCAGAAGGGCGAAACCGACGACGAGGAGCTGCCGACCAAAGCGAAGAACAACGTCGAGCGCGCCATCCGAATCGCACTGGCTGCGACGACGACGCTCTGAATCCGGGCACTGTCTCGTCGGAATTATTTTATTTGATCACCGGAAACGGAGAAATACTTGCCGGGGTGGTAGGATTCGAGATCACGTTATGGTACTGCACGTCGACGACGACGAGGAACTGCGGAAGCTGGTGTCCGCGTGGATGGGAGCGCACACCGAGGACATCGAGATCATCGCGAAACGGGACGCCGACGCAGCGCTCGCGACGTTGCGGTCGACGTCCGTCGACTGCATCGTCAGTGACTACGAGATGCCGGGCGCCGACGGCCTGACGTTTCTGGAGCGGGTTCGAGAATCCCACCCGAACCTCCCGTTCATCCTCTTTACGGGGAAAGGGAGCGAAGAGATCGCCAGCGAAGCGATCTCCGCCGGCGTCACCGACTACCTCCAGAAACAGAGCGGCACCGAGCAGTACGAGGTGCTCGTCAACCGCATCCGGAACGCGGTGGAGCGGCGACGCACACAGGCGGCCCTCGAAGAGAGCGAACAGAAGTACTCGACGCTGGTCGAAGAGGCGAACGACGGCGTCCTCATCGTCCAGAACGGAACGTTCACGTTCGCAAACGAGACGGCGGCGACGATCCTGGGCACGACAGTCGACGAGGTTCAGGGGGCGTCCATGCCCTCCTTCGTCGTCCCGGAGGACCGGGAAATCCTTGCCGACCGGTACGTGCGACGCGAAGACGGCGGCGACGTTCCGAACCGCTACGAGTTCACTGCCCTCCGGCCAGACGGCGAGCGCGTGCCCATCGAACTGACGTCCTCGCGGATCACCTACGACGGCGAGCCAGCAGTGATGGCCATCTGTCGGGACGTCTCAGAGCGCACGAGCCGCGAGCGCGAACTCGAACAGTACCGGACGCTCGTCGAGACCGTCGGTGACCCGATGTACGTCCTCGACACGGAGGGCCGGATCACCATGGTCAACGAGGGGTTCACTGACCACGCGGGCGTTCCGCGGAGCCAACTCGAAGGTGCTCACGTCTCGGAGTACATGAGCGAGGAGGCAGTCAGGAAGGGGACGACGCTCATCCAGGAGCTCCTCGAAAGCGATGGCCGAGACCGCGGCCGCTTCGAGTTCGAGACCGACCTGCGCGAGGACCGCCGTATCTTCGAGGACAACGTCGCCATCCTGACCGACGAAGACGACGAATACGTCGGGTCCGTCGGGATCCTGCGGGACGTGACCGAGCGCAAAGAGCGCGAGCGGGACCTGGCCATGTACCAGACGATCGTAGAGACCATTCCCGACGTGGCGCTCGCCATCGACGCGGGTGGGACTATCATCGAGATCAACGAGACCGGCGCCGAGATGATCGGCCGACCGAAATCCGAGCTCCTCGGCACGTCGATCCCGGAACTGGTCACGGACGGCGTCGTCGCGGAGTCGGCCCTCGAGAAACACGTCGATGCTCTCCGTGACCTCCTCTCTGCCGACAGCGACGCTGACGAGGCCGTGTTCGAGTTCGTCGCCTATCAGGACGACGGCGAGGAGCGGATCTTCGAGAACCGACTCGCCCTCCTCCCCTACGAGGACGCGTACCGGGGCACGACGGGGATCGTTCGTGACATCACCGAGCGCAAAGAACGCGAACGACAGCTCCAACGACAGAACGAACGCCTCGACGCGTTCGCCGACGTGCTCTCCCACGACCTGCGAAATCCCCTCGGAGTCGCGATGGGACGCGCCGAGCTCCTCCGCAGGGAACTGGCCGACCGATCGGCCCCCGGCGAAGGAACGCTCACGACCCACCTCGACCACGTCGATCGCGCGCACGACCGCATCGACGACATCATCGACGACGTCCTCACGCTGGCCAGACAGGGAGAAACCGTCGCTGACAGCGACCGCGTCGCCCTGACGACGGTCGCCGAAGACGCCTGGCTCCACGTCGAGACGCGAGAGGCGACGCTCCGCGTTCCCGACGCGGGGGCGATCCGGGCCGACCCGAACCGACTCACGCGCCTGCTGGAGAACCTCTTTCGGAACGCGGTCGAACACGGCGACTCGAACGTCACCGTGACGGTCGGCGTCACCGACGACGGGTTCTACGTCGCCGACGACGGGCCGGGGATTCCCCCAGCGGAACGGGATCGGATCTTCGAGTCCGGGTACTCCCGTTCGCCAGACGGGACCGGCTACGGACTCGCGATCGTCGCCGAGATCGCTGGCGCCCACGGCTGGGACGTCACCGCCACCGAAAGCGCGTCGGGTGGCGCGCGATTCGAGTTCTCCTCGGTCGAGACGAGGTAGCGGCGGATCGTTTTTATACGCTGGTCAGCATAGGCCACCCCATGCGCGACCGGTTGCGTGAGCGCTACCACGCCGCACTGACGCGAATCAGGCGGTTCGAGCGCCGCGAGAGCTACGAGATCCGTCGCTGGCTCGAGAATACGCGCAACCTCGTTCACCTCTCGATCGTGATTTTCGTGCCGCTGCTCATCGCGCTCGTGACCTGGCTGTCCAACGCAGTCGGGATTTTGCCGTATCTCCTCTTTCCGCCGCTGGCGTCAGGGACGTACACGCTCTTTGCCGAGCCCGAAAGCGAGTACGCCTCCCCCAGCCGGTTCATCGGCGGCCTCACGATCGGTGCGTTGTGTGGCTGGTTCTCCTACGAACTCCTGACGGGAAGCACACAGTCCGGCGGCTTTACCGTCTCGCCGACCGCCGCAGCGGTCAGTATCTTCCTGACCGGGCTGGTGACGTGGCTCCTGAACGTCGAGGAAGCGTCCGCGTACTCCAGTGCGCTCCTGGTCCACATCATCGACGTGGGAAACGTCGCCGACATCTCGGTCGTGCTCGTGTCGGGCGTGACGGTCACCGTCACGCCGCAACTCACGTACGTCGCCAGCGTGTTCGTCTCCTCGACGCTCGTCGCAGGCGCGTTCGTCGTCTGGTACCGCCAGTTCTACGAACAGCGTGCCCAGTACCTCTACGAATCGACGAAGGGGGACGACCACGTGCTGGTCCCGATGCGAACCGAGTCCGCGGACCAGACGGCGATGCTCGGCGCCCGACTCGCCGCGGCCCACGACGCCGGGAAGGTCGTCTTGCTCGACATCGTGGACAGTGAAGCGGTCGCGGCCGCCCAGCGGGAACTCCTCAGCCGTGACGCCGCCCGGCTCTCCCCGAACGTCGGCGCAGACGGCGGCAGTCCAAACTCCGAGGAGACGGTCTCGGAGGGCGCGACCGACTCGGAGCCGCGATCACCTGGTCTCTCTCCCGCCGACCTCATGGACAAGATCGCCGCCGACAGAGCGGTCGCGGCGGCAGCGACGCGGCTCGAAGAGCGGGCGGCCGAGATCGAAACACAAGTCGGCGTCCCCTGCGAGGTCGTCGTCGCCGTCGACACCGGGAACACCGCCTCGCTCGTCCTCGAGACGGCGCGGCAGGCGAACTGCGACCTCATCGCCACGCCCTACGAGGAACAGTACGGGAGCCTCTCGCCGTTCGTCCGCTCGTTGTTTCGGGGGAACGTGGACGTGCTCGTTCACCGCTCACAGAGCGGGCGAACCCGGTGGCGGCGCGTGATGGTCCCCGTCCGCCGGGCAGGAGACGTCGCCCACGCGATGATCGACTTCGCGATCCGACTGACGGGACAGACCGGACAGGTCAGCGTCTGTAACTGCGTCGAGCAGGGACGGAAGATGCGGCGCGCCCAGGAGATGCTCTCGGACCTGGTCGACCCGTTCGACGGGCCACTGGAGACGCTCGTCTCCCCCGACCCCATCGCCGAGTTCCTCGATCATCACGCCGCCGAGTACGACCTCGTGTTCATGGGCGCGAGCATGGACCGCAGCGCCGCCTCGCGGCTCATCTCGCCGCCGACCTTCGAGCGAATCCAGGACCTCGACTGCGACGTGGCCATCGTCGACCGCAAGTTCCGCCAGTGATTCTCACTCTTCGAGGAGTCGGTCGGCGAGCGACTCGACGTCCGCGTCGCCGAGCGCCGACTCGACGAGCAGGTGGCCGCCGATCAGCGCCGGACTGATGACCGCGTCCGCCCCCGCACGGCGCAGTTTGTCGACGTTCTCGCGTTCGGTCGCGGCCGCGACGATGCGAATATCGGCATTGAGTGATTTGGCGGTGAGGATCGCCAGCGCGTCGTCGGCGTCGTTGTTCGTCGCCGCGACGACCGCGCGAGCGTCCGCGATGCCGACCTGGTGGAGCGGGTCCTCGTCGCTGGGGTCGGCCGTGAGTACGTCGACGTCGCGGTTGCGGAGGTCCGCGGCCGCGGCCGTGTCGGTGGTCACGACGACGAACGGCGTCGCGCCCTGGAGCTCCTCGATGATCGGTTCCGTCAGGTCGCCGTAGCCGAGGACGACGACGTGGTCCTCGAGCAGTTCGAGCTGTCTGTCAGTCATGGTTCCGAGTGCATGTGCGAGTCTGGCCTCGATGGCCGGACCGAGCAGCGAGCCGAGTGCCAGCGCGAAACTGACCGTCCCGAGCAGGACGACCGACATGGAGAACAGTCGCGCCCGCGCGGACAGCGAGGGGACGACGTCCCCGTAACCGACCGTGCTCGCCGTGACGATGGTGTAGTAGATCGCGTCGGTGAGCGTGTTGACGCCGTCGAACTCCGCGCGCAGCGCGTAGGCTCCGACCGTTCCGTAAACGAGGGTCCCCGCGAGGGCGGCACCCGCGGCCAGTTGCGCCGTCGAGAGGTCGAGGTGTCGGTCGAACCGCCGGTAGTTGATGAGGACGGCCGGCAGTGAGAGCAGCGACAGCACCACGAGCGGGTACGACGCGACGTTCGACTGCGCGAGCCCCTGGAGCGCCGTCATCGGCAACAGCAGGACGGTCGAATACCAGGCCACGCGCAGTCCCCTGCGGAGGCCGAGGGCGCTCCCCAGCATCAGAAAGCCGGTGAGTGCGCCGGTGAACCCGGCGGTCTGGGCGACGGCCGTCGGGACGTGGGGCGCCAGTGGCCCCTGGACGTCGGTGGCACCGATTTTCAGGATGCCAGTCCCGAACGAGAGCAGCGCGACGATCGTCGTCGTGACGACGGCCGCGCGGGTGCGGAGCAGCGTCCCCCGGGGTGCCATGTCCACCGTTCGGAGGGGCGGCCGGATAAGTTCGCGGGACAGGCGAACATCGCCGGCGGTCGCCGGGCGAGTTTGTAACCGGAAACGGTGTCGCCAGTACTGGTTAGTGAGCAGGTGGCATGCTCCGGCGTATGGCGTCGGCACCAGTCGAGATCCTCCTCGGCATCTATCTCGGAATCCTCACCGGCATCATCCCGGCGCTCGTGTCGTGGGCGCTGGGATTCGGGTTTAAGTACTTCACCGGCGTGACCATCCCGCCCCTGGGCGTGTTGGTCCTGGCAGTCGCGCTCGCCGGAGTCAGCGGCGGCCTCCTCGCGCTGGCGAATCCGGCAGTGACCGAATCGGCGAATGCGCCCACGCTCGTCACCGGCATCCTCGTCGTGGCCGCGCTCTCGCTGTACGCACACGCGAAGGGCGATCAGATGGGCGAGACCGTGCCAAAGCGGCTCTCGCTGTCGACGCTCCGCGAGCGGACGCTCTCGCGTGACGTCGTCGAACTCATCGGCGGCCTCGACGAAGTCAGGATTCGCGTCACCGGCGACGTGGCGGACATGGAGGGGTTTCCACCGTTACCCGCCGACCTGCGGGCAGAGATCCGCGACGCCGAGTACACGTTCCCGGCGGACCTCCGGATCTCGGCGCTCGAAACGCGATTCGCCGAACGACTCCGGACCGAGTTCGACCTCGGCGACGTGGCCGTCAGCATCGACGAGCGCGGCCAGGCGTCGGTCGTCGCCGCCCCGCCGTTCTCGGGACTCTCGAAACGCGTCTCCATGGGAGAACGCGCAGTCTCCGTCGAGACGCTCGTTCCGACGGGACTCGCGCGCGGCGACGAGGTCCGACTCGTCACGGACGGCGGGCGACTCGTCGGAACCGTCGTCAGCGCGCAGTCGGACGAGAACGCGTCCGGCCGGGAGCAGCCGGCAGCGTCGACACGCGACGCGGCCAACCCGACTGAAGACGACGAGGAACCCGTCTCGTCGCCGGTCCGAGCGCCGACGACGACCGGCGGTCGCGGTCGGCTCACCGTCGCCGTCCCACACCGGGACGCGGGAGAACTGGTCGAGGCAGACGCCGTCCAGGTCGTCGTCGAGGCCCAGGGGAGCCGTCTGGAGTACGAACTCGTCTCGCTCCTCCGGCGAAACGGCAAGCTGTTCCAGCGGTTCACGGTCACGTCGGGCAGTCCGATCGAGGGCGCGACGCTCGGGACGGCAACCGTCCGGGAAGCCTACGGCGTCGCGGTGCTGGCGGTCAGACGGCAGTCCGGCTGGACGCTCGTGCCGACGGGAACCTTCGAGTTCACGGAGAGCGACGACGTGTTCGCCGTCGGCAGCCGCGACGCGCTCGACCGCTTCGCGGAGGCAGTCGCGTAGCGATGTCGATCGAGACGGCGGCGGGACTCGCGCTCCAGGACGTCTCGGTGATCGACAACCCGGTGATCGCCGTCACCCGACTGGTGGGGATGGCGCTCCTCTCGGGATCGCTCTCCGGCACCGTCGCGCTGGTGTTCCGGTGGTACGCCAACGAACGCGTCCAGCCCGGCCTCCCGGTTCTCGTCGGCCTCAGCGGGGTCGCTGCGTATCTCAACACCCGCCGCGCCCTCGGACACGTCATCACCGGGACGGGACCGGACCCGCTTTCGACGACGACGGCGCTGTTCAACGTCAGCGCGTTCCTCGTCGCCGGCGTCGCCGCGTACGGCGCGATCGCCGTCGGAGACCGCCTCGGCAAAGACGTGTTCGTCGCGGCCGGCGGTCGAAAGGTCAACGGCGAGGTGAGCCGCGTCGTCGAGGCCGTCGGCCGGGTCATCGCCGTCGAACTCCCCGAGGAGATCGACGACATCGTCGGCTACGATCCCGTCCCGGCGGAGACGAAAGCTCAGCTCGCCGGCCACACGTTCCTCTTTCCGAAGCGATTGACCGTCGGCGAGCTCGAACAGCGACTGCGAACCCGGCTCAAAGCCGACTACGACGTCGGCCACGTGGACGTCGACGTCGCAGCCGACGGCAGCGTCGAGTACCTCGCGCTGGGCGCGCGCGCCGCCGGGATCGGCCCGACGCTCCCGCCGGAAACGGCCGCCGTCGCGATCAACGCCGACCCCGCGTTCGCGGCCAGCGCCGGCGACGTCGTTCAGGTCTGGACGACCGACCCGATCGAGCACGTGACGACGGGCGAGATCCGCGGCATCGCCGACGACGTGGTGACCCTGGCGATCGACGCCGCCGACGCGGACGGACTCGATCAGACCACCCGGTACCGGCTGGTGACGCTCCCCGTCGAGCCACGCGCCGACCGCGAGTTCACGTCGCTGCTCCGGGCTGCAGACGAGACGATGAGCATCGTCACCGTTCGCGACGGGAGCCCGCTCGCCGGCCAGCCCCTCGGCTCGCTCGCCGTTACCATCATCGCCGTTCGGGTCGCCGACGGCGACGTCGAAACCCTCCCGAAACGCAGTCGTCTCGTCGATCCAGGCGACGCGCTCTACGCCATCGCTCGCCCGGAGGAACTCCGCAAGCTCGACGCGGCGGCTGCCGCTCGCGGCGACACTCCCGAGAGCGAGCCGACCGAGCCGCCCGCCGAAGGGGACTGAGCGGACCCGGAATCCTCTTTGTCGCCGCGGCCGCCTCTTCTGGTATGCAGTGGAAGCTCTTCGCCAATCTCGCGGAGACTGTCGGTACCAAGGAAGTCTCGGTGGACGTCGATCCCGGCGCGACGTTCGGCGACGCGCTGGACGCGCTCGTGGACGCCCACCCGGAACTCCGCGAGGAAGTGCTCGACGAGAACGGCGAGATCGAGGACCACATCCGCGTCCTCCACAACGGGGACAACCCGTTCGTCGAGAAGGACGGGTACGAGACGGAATTGGCAGAGGGCGACGAACTGGCGCTGTTCCCGCCGGTCAGCGGTGGCTAACTCTCACTCAGGTCTTTCTCCAGCACGAACTCGGGTGCCTCGCCGACGTTCGCCCGCGCGTACGCCGCGTCTGAGACGTGGCGCGCAGTTTCGGGGATGACGACCCGCGTCTCGTCCACGCCGAGCGCCGCGGCGTCGCGTTCGATGGCCGCGAACACCGTCTGCGCGGCCGGAACGTCCGTCCAGGTCGCGAAGCCGTACTCGGCGTACCGCGTCTCACCGTCCGTACTCTCGTAGTCACGCACGCGCACGGCCGCCGCGCGCGTCCCGTTCTCGCCCTGCACCGCGAACACGCGCTCGTCGTCGGCTACGTCCAACAGCTGCTGGCGAGACAGTTCCGAGACGGCCCACGTCTCCGTCGGATCGAGCATCAGGCCGCGAAGCTCCGCCGTCACCGCGGAGCGCTGCCAGCAACTCCAGGCGGCCGCGGCGTCGTCGGTGACCGACAGCTCCCCCGAGGTCTCGGCCGGCGCTTCGGCGTCGGCGTCAGGCTCCGGATGCGCGAAGCGAAACTGGGTCGCTGGTTCGAAGCCCACCGCTCGCGACTGCCCGAGGCCGGCGTCGTTCCACGAGAAAACGAGGTTGCGACACACCGTCGCGCCCCGGTCGCGCGCCCACTCGAACACGGCCTCGGTGAGCGCGACGGCGACGCCTTCACCTCGGAAGTCGGGGTCGACGCGCATCCCCTGTGCCCAGGCCTCGTGGTCGCTGAGCAGGACGCCCTGGCAGAGCCCGACCACGTCACCGTCGACTTCGGCGACGAGCGTCCGCTGGCTCGGACCGTCGGACGCTACCCACTCGCGGAACACGTCGGCGATGTAGTCGCCGACGTCGCGGTCGGCCCAGGTGTCCTCGGTGAACGCCGCGACCGCCTCGTAGTCGTCGGCCGCGGCCTGGCGGACGGTGGGCGCCATCGTCTCAGGTCCAGGGAACGGAGCGGTCGGTGATCTCGCCAGCGAGCGGTTCCTGCATCGTCTCGGCGACGTCCTCGGCGTTTGCGAGCGCCCACATCAGCTTGACTTTGGCCGTGCCGGGGAGCATGTCCTCGCCTTCGACGACGCCGGCGTCGAGCAGATCCCGGCCGGTGTCGTAGACGCGATCGCAGACGCGCCCGTCGAGACACTGGCTCGTCATCACGACGGCGGTGCCGGCGTCGGTCAGTTCGTCGATCGTCTCGATCCAGTCGGTGTTGACGTGGCCGAGACCGGTGCCCTCGATGACGACGCCCGCGGCGCCGTCGGCCGCGGCTTCGAGCAGCGCGGGGCTGGTGCCGGGCGTGAACTTCACGAGGTCCACGTCGGTTTCGAGGTCGTCGGCCAGCGCCAACTCGCGCTCGCCGCGCTCGACGTGGTCTCGGTTGAAGGTGACCTCCTCGGCGTCGTAATCGACCTGCCCGAGCGGTTCCGAGCCGACGGTCTCGAAGGCGTCGCGCCGAGAGGTGTGGTTCTTCCGAACGCGCGTCCCGCGGTGGAGCGCGCAGACGTCGTCGGACTCGCTTTCGTGCATGCAGACCAGCACCTCCGCGCAGTCGTCCTTGGCGGCCTCGACCGCGCAGACGGCGTTCATGACGTTGTCCGAGGACGGCCGGTCGGCCGAGCGCTGGCTCCCGGTGAACACGATGGGAACCGGCGTGTCGAGCATGAAGGCGAGCGCCGAGGCGGTGAACTGCATCGTGTCGGTCCCGTGCATGACGACGACGCCGTCCGCACCGGCTTCGATCTCTTCTTTCACTGCGTGGGCGAGGTCCTGCCAGACGTCGGGCGTCATGTTCTCCGAGAGGATGTTCGCGACGACGCGACCCCGGTAGTTCGCACGGCCGGCCAGGTCCGGGACGGCTCGCAGCACGTCCTCGGCGTCGAACTGAGCGGTCACTGCGCCGGTGCGGTAGTCGACGGTCGAGGCGATGGTCCCGCCGGTCGAGATGAGCGAGATGGTCGGCAGGTCCTCGTCGAACTCGATTTCGGACTCGCCGTCGGTGTCCTGTGCATCCTCGACGGCGTACACGTCAGATTCGAGTACTTCCACGTCCGCCGCGTCGCGGTCGACGCCGACGTTGTACCCGCTATCGAGCTTCACGACGAGGTTCTCCGTCGTCGTGGAGGGCAAGAGGACGCCCTCGTACGTCTGGTCCGCGCGGTCGACGCGGACCCGGTCCCCTGGGTTCATACGCTCGCGTACCGCACGC
Source organism: Halorientalis brevis (assembly GCF_023077655.1). NCBI lineage: Archaea > Methanobacteriati > Methanobacteriota > Halobacteria > Halobacteriales > Haloarculaceae > Halorientalis > Halorientalis brevis. Next base: position 355,322 of record NZ_JALLGV010000004.1, read on the forward strand.
CCGGACTTGAAACCATCTTTTCGCGCACCGCGCCGGGAAAAGACTCACGTCCGCACAGGTCGAATTCTCACACACGATGGCTGAACGAACCGACCAGCGAGATCGGTCGGTCGACGACTCCGCAGACCTGCTCGACGACGCCGGCGTCAGAGCGGACGTCGATCCGGGCCCGGACGTCGACCGCGGACCGGGGCCGGACGAGCCGGCAGCAGCCGCCAGCGAGGCGACGATCACCAGCCGGCTCCGAGAAAGCCTGGCGTCGCCGTTCAGCGGCCTGTTCTCCGTGCGGGTGTTCCTGTTCGTTCTCGGACTCGTGCTGGTCGCGATGGTCGCCGCGGGGTCCGTCGTCCCGATCCCGTTCCTCGGCGGCCTCGCCGGGTTCGTCGGGATCGCGACGGTCGGGTTCGGCGTCGGACTCGCCGACGCCAGACCTCGGTACCTGGAGTTGCTGCTCGCCGGGGCGATCGCCGCCGGCCTCGGCACGCTACTCGACCACCTGATCCTCGCTGCGTTCGGGCTGGGACTGCCGCTGGTCGTGCTCGGCGTCGGTGCCGGGAGCCTCGCCGGACTCGTCGGCCACTACTTCGGTCGCGACCTGCGCGACGGCCTCACGAGAGACCTCTAGTCGCGGAGCCGCCACTGACCGCCGTCTTTGCCGACGATGCCACGCTCGGCGAGTTCCGACAGGGCCTCCCTGACGACCGGGTTCGGGGCTTCGGTGCGCCGGGTGAGCTCGTCGACGGTCTTCGGGCCATCGGCGAGCGTCCCCAGGAGGTCAGCGTACAGTCGCGTGTCGTCGGTCCCGAGTTCGTCGCTGAGTCGCTCCATCACGTCGGCGAGTCTGCCCTGAACCCACCGCTGGGCCATCGACAGCTCGTTCTCGAGCTGTTCGAGCGTGTTCAGCTCCGCGGCGAGGTCGGCGAGTTCGCTCGCGTCGTCCGTGTTGAACTCGATCTTGAGATGGCGGCAGGTCGATCCCACGTCGAGACTCTGGCTGGCCGGGTAGGCGCTTTTCATGCCGAACCCGTAAGGGGAGACGCTCACCTCCAGGCGGAGGTTCTGAGAGATGAAGTAGTACTTCCGGCGCTGGTCGTCGACGCGACTCTCGATGAGGCCCGCCTCCTCTAACTTCCGGAGGTGGTCGATGACTGCCTTGGGGCTCACACCGAGGTACTCGCTGATCTCCGTCACGTAGCAGGGCTTCCGTGCGAGCAGCCGGAGGATACGCCTGCGATTCTCGTTACCCAGGAGGTTGAGTAACTCGGCGGAGTCCATTTACCGGACGTAAGCGAAGGGTAGTGAAAAGGTTAACTGCAAGCCGCCGGCGCGTCACCGACCACGTGGGTTGCCGTTGCCGCCCGGTTGGGAGCCCCCATTGCCGCCCGGTTGGGAGCCCCCATTGCCGCCCGGTTGGGAGCCCCCATTGCCGCCCGGTTGGGAGCCTCCACCGCCGGCCTTCTGAGAGTCTCCGTCACCGGCCTTCTGGGAGTTGCCACGGTCGGCGTTCTCGTTGGGTTCATCGCCAGCGCTTCCACTGGACGGGTTCTCGTCGGCACTCGGGCTCCCGGCGCCCTGACCGTCACCGCTCTTCGGGTTTCCCGAACCACTGCCCGCGCTCTCGCTATCCTCGGAAGCGACGCCAGTATCGTCGTCAGGAGCGTTCGCTGCCCCGTTAGCTGCGTTTTCGGAGTCACCTGACCGCCTGGACTCGCCCGCGTTTGGAGTCCCGCTGTCGGACCCGTTGTTCCCAGGGCCTTCTGACGCGTCGTCGGCCCGTCCGGGCGCCGACTCTGACGGCCCCGTCTCGTCGGCCCCGGTCTCATTCGCGTTCGGGCCGGCCTTCGCCGGTTTCCCAGGAGCATCGGGCCCGTTCGTCTCGTTGGCTGGACCGACGTCCGCCGGTCGACCAGGTTCGGCTGGCTTCCCAGTGTCATCGGGTCGACCAGCGTTCTCCGGTGGGCCGGCTTCTTCCGGTTGGTCAGCACGGTCCGGCGGCCCACGCTCGTCGCGTCCAGGCGGGTTCACGACGGGGAGCCGCCTGGCGGTCTGTGCGACCTCGCGGCCGCTCACGTTTGCGGCTTCGGTTCGCAGTCGGTCGAGTCGCGTGTCGTTCACACCGGCGCTCGTCGCCGCGGTCTCGGTGTCGTTGATAGATTGCTGGAGCGAGTCGATCTGTTTCGTGAGATGAGTCGCCTGCGCCACGTAGGCGACCTCCGGAAGCGTGCCGTTCTCGTGTCTGGCCTCCAGGTCGCCCATCCGCGCTTCGAGACGGTCCAGTCGACGGTCGAGCGTCCGGATTCGGTTCTCGACGACGCGGTCCCGTTGGGAGCCGTTCGACGCGTTGAACTCCGCCCGCCACATGCCCGCGTCGATGGACCCGTTGACCTCGGCCGAGCTCGCCTGCATAAACGAGGAGATCTGCGTCCCCAGGCTCACGCCACCGCTACTCGATCCGTTCGTCTCGTTTGCCGCGAGCGCTGCCGCCGGGCCCGTGGCCCCGTCACTGGCCGTCGAGCCAGCAGCCGGGGCCACCGCGAGCGCAGTCCCCACAGCGACCAGTAGTACAACCAACGTAGCCTGACGGACGCTCATGTTACTCACCCCTTATCCAGAAAGACACAAAAAAGCGAACATCCGTTCGTACCGTTCAACCGACCACGTTCGCGGACTCACATCGTCTAATAGCGTTTACTTTCCGTTCTGACCCGGTAATCTATCGAGCGCGAGACCGGCGAGCGCGACTGAGAGCAGGGAGAGTATAACCGTCGAAACGACCAGTACGAGCGTCGGTTCGTACCGCAACGGCGGATGCAGGCCGAACCCGTAGTCGAGGATATCGTTTCCCACCGACAGGACGAGTGCGGCCGCCAGCGCGCCCCGAGTAGTCGCTCCATAATGGGGGATTAGGTACGCTTCAGCGACGAAACCGAGGTGCGTGAGGATGATACCGAAGTACGCCCACACCGCTGGAAAGTACGCCGTAAAGCCGAGATTGAGGGCGACGAACGTCCACAGTCCCATCTTCACGAGCCACACGAACGCGAGCGTGTGGAGGTACGCCAGGACCCGCGTCCGAGGCACGGCGTCGAGCGGCCGGCCGATGAACGGAAGCAACGTGGCGATCGACAGCGCCATCAGGAACACTGCGACCGGCGAGTCGACGTAGAACGGCCAGAGGAACGTCGAGACCCCGGGCATCGTCGCGACGTAGTATTGGATGCCGACCAGCACCGCGAACACGTTCGCCACGAGCAGCCAGACGAGGCTCGGCGCGTTTCCGAGATAGTACTGTGCCCACCGCGCGGGGATGACCCGCCCCTCACGTCGCCACATTACCCCATCCTGCCCGCCCGTCCCCAAAGCCGTGTCGCCTCCGACCGCCCGAACCCGCTGTTTGCACGACGGCATAAGTCCACTGGCCAAGGCTTTTATCCGATCGGTTGGTAGGCGTTATCGTATAGCATGTTCGAACGGTTTTCGAGCGGATACTACCTCGGCCGGTTGTACGTCGAGCCGGACGAGCGGGAAACGGCAGCCATGTGTCGCGAGCAACACGAGCGAGTCAACGAACAACTGTATACAGACGGCGAGGGCATCCAGCGCCTCGACAACCCGCTCGTGATGAAACTCGACGCGAGTCACTTTCCGGTGACGGGCGACGATGGGCTCCCGCCAAATACGCTCGCAGTCCCCGAAACCGTGCTCGAAGACAGTCGAATTCGGAACCCGCCCGCGCTCCGAGAGGTCCTGCTCGCAAAGGCCGATCGGGCCAAACAGCTCCTCGAACTGACGGGCCAGTTCGAGTTCGACGAGGAAAGCGACGGCAGCGGTTTCGGCGGGAATTTCGGCGGCCAGGCATTTTAAGCCCTCAGCGATTCCCTCTCCGGTGATGCTGGACCAGCTGCTCGGGCGCGCCGAACTGAAAGCGCGCATTGCGGACCTCGAAGACGAGAAGGAACACCTGGAACGACAGCTCGACGCCGAGCAGGAACGCCGCGCGGACGCGGCGAGCGCCCGCCAAGAAGCCGAAAAGCGCGTCAACCGGCTCGAAGACCGCATCGCCGAACTCGAGGGCACCGTCGACCGACTCGAAGGCGACGACGGCGGCCACCTCGACTTTCGTCGCACCGAACGGCTCCGCGGCGAGCGGCTGACCGAAGTCCTGGACAGACTCGACTCCGTCGAGACGGAACGCGAAGGCGCGCTGACGGCCTACGTCGACGCAGACGTCCCCGACCGCGTGCGGGACGCACTCGGTGAACGGGCGGCGCTCGTCTCGCGGGCCGCCCCCTGTCTCGTCTGCGTCGACGACGCGGGGCTCGTCAGCACGGCGCTTTCCGTGCCCGCACCGCCGGCCCCGTTCGCCGAGTGGAGCGCCGGCTTTTCGTTCGAGCGATCGTGGCTCGAACCGACCGGCGAGTTCACGCTCGCGCTGGTCCGATCGGACCTGTTCGCCATGGGGGAGTACGACGGCCGCGAGCGGACCGCCTTCCACGGGTTCGACTCCGAGCTGAAGAGCCAACACTCCAAGGGCGGGTTCTCCCAGGCGCGCTTCGAGCGGCTCCGCAACGAGCAGATCGACACCCACGTCGACCGCTGTCTGGAAGCGCTCGACGAGCGCGAGACCGAGCGGCTGTACGTCGTGGGCGAACGGACGGTTCTGGGCGAGTTCTCCGACGTGGCCGACGCCACGGCGACGGTCGACGCGACCGGCGATCCCGAGGACGCGCTGGCGGACGCGTTCCACGACTTCTGGACGGTCAAACTGCGCGGGCTCTGACCGTCAGCGCGACTCGACGCGACGACCCACGACAACCAGTCCCAGGAGCGCCGCGAGTGCGGCGATCGCAGTGAATCCGGGACCGTCGCCGCTGGAGGTCGTCTCGGTCGCAGTCACAGTCTCGGACGACTCTGCGTCGCTCCTTTCGGTCGCAGTCACAGTCTCGGTCGAGTCGGCGTCGCTCCTCTCGGTCGCAGTCTGCGTCTCTGTCGACTCGGTGTTGCTCCCAGCGGTGTTGTTCTGACGCGGTGACTCGGGCAGTTCGTCGAAGTCCAGCGGTGCCGGGAGCGCACCGGCACGAAGTGCGAGCGAGAGGTCCCGCGCTTCGGACATGTTCGCTGCCGTGATGACGAACTCGGGATCGTTCACGAAGTCACCCGTCTCGAACGTCTGGGCGAGTCCAGCACTCATCTGGGCCGCGGAGACGACCTCGCCGTCGTACACCGTGTACAGACAGTGGCCCGAGGCGTTGTCGGGGTCTTCCTTCGCAGTGTCGGTCTGGCAGTCCGCGATACCCTCGTCGCTCGTGAACCCGAAGTTCTGCATCGCGTTGGAGTAGTTTTGGGCGGCCTCGTCCGTCAGCGTGACCGGAACGAGAGGGGTGGTACCCGGCCGCCCCGACCGTGCCGAGCCGACGGTCTCGAAGTCTTCGTTCGTCAGCAGCGTCACGTCCCGATGGACGGTGTCGCCGTCGCGCTGGACCGGGAAGTGAGCGACCATCTCGACGCGTCCCTGGAAGGTGAGATTCTCCACGATCACGGCGGGGTCTGTATCGGTCGCCCTGATGCGGACACCACGAGCACCGCCGTCGGTCGTCACCGACGCAACCGTCGCGTCGATATCTGCGCCAGCGAGGCGCTCGTCGATGATCCTGACCGTCTCGGTCTGGGTATGTGCGCTCACGCCGTCGTGAACGGTCGCGGCCGACGCGTTCAGGCCGGCGGTTCGGAGCGCATCGCGCAGGGCCGTCGTCGAGACGTTGCCCTCGCGCACTTCGACCGCGGTCTCTTCGGGCGCGACGCGGACCGTTTGTTCGTCCACGTCGAGTTCGGCGGCGACAGTCGCGCGGATGTCGTCCACGTCTGCGTCCGGCGAAATCGTGACGTTCGTCGCTGTCGTCCCTTCGATCTCGGCCGTCAGGACGGTCTCGTTCCCGTTCGGGACGGTCGCTGCTCCGGCCGCCGAGCCGACCGTCATCGCGACGGCCAGCGCGGCGAACGCCAAGAGGACTGCAGGGCGGCGCATGACCGTAGATGACGCTCATCTAACACAAAAAGGAGGCGGTGGCGGTGTTTATGTCCGGGGACGCCGACACCCCGGCCATGAACGTCGCGATCCTCGCCCACGAGCAGTTCCCCGACCGGGCCAAGACTGCCGTGGGCATCCTCCGCTACGCGGACTACGACGTGGCCGCGGTCCTCGACCGGGAGACTGCGGGCGACCGCGTCGCCGACCACCTCGCCGACGAGCGCGTCCAGGACGCCCCCATCGTCGCCGGAATCGACGGCGTCGAGGGACCGCTCGACGCGCTCGTCATCGGCATCGCACCGATCGGTGGCGGCTTCGAGGAGTCCTGGCGGGCCGACGTCCGCGGCGCGCTCGGACGCGGCTGCGACGTCGTCTCCGGCCTGCACTACTTCCTCGAATCCGACGAGGAGTTCCGAACCCTCGCTGCAGAGCACGACTGCGACATCTGGGACGTCCGCAACCCGCCCGACGACCTCACCGTCTCGGCCGGGCGGGCGGCCGACGTGGACGCCGACGTCGTCCTGACGGTCGGGACCGACTGCTCGACGGGGAAAATGACCACCAGCGTCGAACTCGTCGAGGCCGCCCGGGAGCGCGGCGTGGACGCGGCCCTGATTCCGACGGGCCAGACCGGCATCATCGTCGAGGACTGGGGCATCCCCGTCGACCGCACGGTGAGCGACTTCACCGCGGGCGCGGTCGAGCGCATGGTCCGCGAGCGCGGCGCCGACCACGACCTGCTCGTCGTCGAGGGCCAGGGCTCGATCACGCACCCGGCCTACTCGGCGGTGACCTGCGGCATCCTCCACGGCGCGATGCCCGATCGACTCGTCCTCTGTCACGAGGCCGGCCGGGAAGCGATCCACGGCTATGAATCGTTCCCGATCCCGCCGCTTCCCCAGGTGGTCTCGCTGTACGAGGACCTCGCCGCACCGGTGTCGGCGGCGGACGTCGTCGCCGGCTCGCTGAACACCTCGCACCTCGACGACGGTGACGCGAACGAAGCGATCGTGGAGTACGCCACGACGCTGGACGCGCCAGCGACGGACCCCATCCGGTTCGGGACCGACGAGATCCTCGACGCCGTGCTATGACCCTCACCACGGACTTCACCTGGCACGACCTGCCGCTCGACGTTCCCTTCGGTATCTCCCGGGGGACGACCGAGCGGTCCGGCAACGTCGTCGTCCGCGTCACCGACGAGGACGGCACCGTGGGAATCGGCGGCGGCGCACCGGTGGAGTACTACGGCGAGAGCCGCGAGAGCGTCGAAAGCGTGCTGCCGGACTTGCTCTCGGTGGTCGAGGACGTGGACGACCCCTTCCAGCTCCAGCGCATCGAGCGACGGCTGCGAGACGTGGTCGGCGACGCGACCAGTGACCCCGCGGCCCGCAGCGCCGTCAGCGTCGCCCTCCACGACCTCGTCTGTAAGCGACTCGACGTGCCGCTGTATCGCTACTGGGGCCTCGATCCGGACCGGCCCGTCACGTCGTCGTTCACCATCGGCCTGGCCGACACCGAAGCGATGGCCGACCGCGCCGCCGAGACCGTCGACGCCGGCTACTCGGTCCTGAAAGTGAAGCTCGGGACCGACCGCGACAGGGAGGTCGTCAGGGCCGTCCGCGCGGCCGCGCCCGAGGCGACCGTCCGCGTGGACGCCAACGAGGCGTGGGACCCCGATGAGGCCGTCGCCATGACGGAGTTCCTGGCCGACCACGGCGTCGAGTTCGTCGAACAGCCGGTCCCAGCAGCCGATCCGGAGGGGCTGGCTCGCGTCCGCGAGGAGGGCGCGCTCCCCGTCGCAGCCGACGAGAGTTGCGTCACGGCCCGGGACGTGCCGGCAGTAGCCGACAGCGTCGACGTCGTGGTCGTCAAGCTCGCGAAGTGCGGCGGGCTCCAGGCGGCGCGCCGACAGATCCACACCGCTCACGCGCACGACCTCGACGTCATGCTGGGCTGTATGACCGAGAGCAACGCCTCCATCGCGGCCGCCGCCCACCTCACGCCGCTGGTCGAGTACGCCGACCTCGACGGCGCGCTCCTGCTGGCGGACGATCCCTTCGACGGCGTGCCGATGCCGGGCGGACGCATCGACCTCACAGCCAGCGTCGGGCCGGGCACGGGAGTCTCGGAGCGATGAGGGTCGGCGACGAGCGGGGCCGACGGGCGGCGCTCGTCCTGCTGCTCGTCGCCCTGCAGGTGGGGATGCTGTTCGATTACGGACGGTACGTCGAACGCCGACCGACCGCCGAGGACTTCGCCGACGACTACGGGACGTACGTCGGCCGGACAGTGCAGTTCGACGGTACCGTCGTCGCGACGGACCCCACAGTCGTCGCCGTCGACGGGACGAGCGACCGGCTCGAACTGACGTTGCACGGGTTCGATCGGTCCGTCGAGCGAGGCACGGCCGTCGACGTCTTCGGGACCTTGCACGCCGACCACACCGTGCAGGTCAAAAGCGGCGTGGCACAGCAGACGGCGAACAGAATGTACATGTACGGCATCAGTTTCGTCGCGCTCGTGTTCGTCGTCGGCCTCGGGCTGCGGGACTGGCGGTTCGACGCCCGGGCCCTCGTGTTCCGAAAGCGGAGGGACGAGTAGATGCCGGACTTCATGACGCACGTTCTCGTCGCGTACGTCGCGCTCCAGGTGAGCGCGTGGCGCGTCGACTGGCTCACGCGACCGCGGATCGTGACCGGGATGGCCGGCGCGCTCGTCCCCGACCTGGTGAAGGTCAAGCTGCTCGTTCCGTCCTATCAGGTCGAATCCGCCCTCGGCGTGGCGTTCTCGTGGGAGCCGCTCCACCGGCTCGGTGGTGCCCTGCTGACGGCGGCGATTCTGAGTCTCTTCGTCGAGCGGTCCGAGCGGCGCGTCGTGTTCCTGCTGCTGGTCGGGGGCCTCCTCTCGCATCTCCTGCTCGACGCGTTCCTCCTCCGCCCGGTGCCGTACACGTACGACCTCCTGTACCCACTGACGCACTGGCGAGCGCCGATCTTCGATCTGGACCTGTACCTGTCCAGCGATTACTGGCCGTCGATCGCGACGGGGGCGGTAGCACTGGTCGTGTTCGGCGTGACGCGGCGGCGGGAGTGAGAACGGGCCGGCCCTTACAGCCACTCGGCGAACGTGTCGTGCTCGTTCGAGCGCCGGACGTACTCTGTTTGCATCGTCGCCAGGGCGGCCTGGAGGTCGGCACCGTCGGCCAGCGCCTCGCGCACGCGCTCGATCTTCCACTGACTCGGCGTCGTCCGCGCCTCCCAGCGGGTTTCGAGGGGGCCGAGGTACGTCTCGACCGTCGACTCGGCCACGCCGAGGTCGTCGAGGCCGCGACGGGCGTACTCGAACACCTCGGCGAAGACGGTCTCGGGATCGTCGGTCCGCTCGCCGTCCGCGGTGATCCACGCGAACTCGGCGTCCAGCCCGTTCTCGACGACCGAGTAGAAACAGGCCTCGGCGGCGTCCCAGTCCAGGTCCGTAAGTGGGTGGTCGTCGACGACGAGGCCGTTGACGAGCCCGCCGACGAGACACTGGAACCCGACGATGTCGCGGATCGACGGTTGCGTCGGGAGGGGACGGTACTCGATGCGGAGCGAGCGCTCGTCGCTCAGTCCGTCGACGGGGTCGCCGCCGATGACAGTCCGGAGCCACCGCCAGTACGTCCCGCGCTTGTGATCGAGTTCCCAGAAGTTGTCCGCGTACACGTCGCCCTCCCCCTCGCCCGCGAGCCACTCCGAGAGGAACGGGGAGACGACCGGGTCCGCGACCAGGTAGTCCACCACGTCGGTCGCCGTCTCGACGTCGTCGGGCACCCGGACTTTCCGTTCTCCCGTCTGGTTGACCGACTGCTCGAAGGCGGCGATCCGGAGTTCGTGGTGGGTCTCGGTCAGGAGGCGCTCGGGGTCGACGTCCTCGTCGTACAGGTCACCGGGCAGGAACGGCGAGTTCGTCGCCAGCGCCAGCACCGGACCGAGCGTCCGGATGGCCGCGTTGTAGTATCGGGGGAACGCGTCCGTCGAGGGGATCTGGACGTGCGGTTGGATAGAGGTCGCGAGCGATTCGAACAGGATCGTCGGGAAACTGATCGACGCGCCCGGGACGTCGAACTCGATCTCGCCGCCGGCCTTCCGGACGCAGTCGCGGTCGATGCCCCAGTAGCGCGAGATCGCACGCATGTTCGAGGGGACGGTCACCCCGTCGCGTTGCTCGGTGGCGGCGAGGTACTGGTAGCTCCCCTCGTCCGGTGGGAGCGTCCACATGGCGTCGAGAACGAGGTCGCACCCCGCGTCGCGAGCCGCGTTCTGTGCCGCCGCCCACTGCGTCCGGAGCGCGTCGGCCTGGGCTTCGATCCCGGCAGTCGTGAACGGGTCCGGGTCGGTGTTCAGTTCCGCGTTGTGCAGGCCGAGTTCCTTGTTGCAGGCGTCGAAGACGTCGTCGGGAATCCGGGTCAGCGCGCCGTCGTCGACGGCGTACACTTCCAGTTCCAGCCCGACGGCGAACCCGTCGGTGTCGAGGGCGCCACGGGCGAGTTCCTCCCGCAGGAACGCCGCCTGCTCCTCGACGCGAGCCCCGAACGTCGGGTAGGTGTCGGCCGACAGCGACCGCTCCACCAGTTCCACGCGATCGGTCATTGCTCACAACCTACGAGAGCGGTCGGTTTAGCCTGTCGATTGTTCTCACCGTTTAAATTCCCGGAACATCGTCACGATATTTTTTTGATGGAGTGGCGAGAATTCAGTGGTACGAATGGTGGGGGACATAGTCACGGTCGCCGGGGGGAAAGGCGGTATCGGGAAAACGACGACGGCGATCAACGCGGGCGTCGCGCTCCAGGAAGCGGGCCACGAAACCGTCGTCGTCGACGCCGATCTCGGCATGACGAACCTGGGGAAGATTCTCGACTTGGATCACCAGCCGCGACTGCATCACGTGCTGGCAGGGGAAGCCGAGATGAGCGAGGCGATCACCGACGGGCCGGAGGGACTGTCGATTCTGGCCGGCCACGAGAGCCTCGAAGCGTTCGCCCACGGCGATCCGTCGAACCTCCGGCCGGTGTTGCACTCGCTGGCCAGGAACTACGACGTCGTCCTCGTCGACACCGGCGCGGGCGTCTCACAGGAGACGATGATTCCGATGGACGCCTCGGACGGCGTGCTCCTGGTCACGACGCCGAAATCGGTGTCGATCGTGGACGCCCGGAAGATGTCCGAACTCGCCGAGCGCGTCGAAACGGACGTCGTCGGGGCCGTCGTCACCAAAGCCGACAAGGACACGGCAGTGTCGGCCGTCGCCGACGAACTCGACGAGGAGATCCTGTCGGTGGTGCCCCAGGACGACGTGGCCGCGGCCGAGGAACCGCTCGTCGTGACCGCCAGCGAAAGCTACGCCGCACAGGCGTACCGCCGGCTCGCGATGAAGCTCACGGACTACGTCGGGACGCCCGTCAAACAGACCGCGGAGTCATAGGACGCACGCCGGTCGCACAGCGGCGCCGGCCTCTTCACCCGCTCCTGAAAGCGATCAGAAACGTCCTAAATAATTACACGCAAGGTATTTTTCCCTGTGAGTAGATATATCGGGTACGCAATGGGGGAAGTGTACGCCATCGCCGGGGGAAAAGGTGGTGTCGGGAAGACGACGGCCACCATCAACACCGGTATCGCGCTCGAACAGGAGGGACACGACGTCGTCATCGTCGACGCCGACCTCGGCATGACGAACCTGGGAGGGATGCTCGGCATCGAGCACACGCCGACGATCCACGACGTGCTGTCCGGTCGCGCACCGCTCAGTGAGGCGCTCGTCGAGGGACCGGCCGGCGTGACCGTGCTGCCGGGGGCCGACCGACTGGAGGCGTTCGTCGACGCCAGTCCGGAGAACCTGCGACCGCTGATCGACGAACTGCGCTCGTCGTTCGACGCCGTCATCGTCGACACCGGCTCCGGGCTCTGCCAGGAGACCGTCGTCCCGATGCGAGTGGCCGATTCGGCGCTGCTCGTGACCACGCCAGAAGAGGTCGCCATGGAGGACACGCGGAAGATGGCCGACCTGGCCGATTCGGTCGACACGGGACTGCTCGGGGCCGTCGTCGTGCAGGCCGAGCCGGACACGACGATCCCGGAGATCGCCGACGAACTCGGCGTGACGGTCCTGGCGGCGGTCCCGAAAGACCGCGACGCAGCCAGCGACGAACCGGTCGTCGTCAACTATCCGGACCACCTCGCGACGCAGGCCTACCGGACGCTCGCCCAGAAGGTCGGGAACTTCGTTACGGCCCGCGCGTCGGACTGAGACGGTCTGCTGGAAGGCAGTGACGCATGGACCACCCACCATCGGGTGATCGCCGCGGTACCCAGTGACGGCAAACCGTCTGAGCCGAGCCGCCGTGTCGCCCGGCTCTCAATACACTTATCCCATACGGTCGGCTTGCCACGGGTATGAGCGAGGTCACGGTCACGCTACCAGACGGTTCGACCCTCTCCGTCGCGGAGGGGTCCACCGTCGAGGACGTCGCCTACGAGATCGGACCGGGATTGGGGAGTGACACTATCGCGGGCGTCGTCGACGGCGAACTCGTCGACAAGCACGCGCCACTCACCGAGGACGTCGAGATCGAGATCGTCACGGAGTCCGCCGACGAGTACCTCGACGTGCTACGTCACTCCGCGGCCCACGTCTTCGCCCAAGCGCTCCAGCGGGAGTTCCCCGACGCGAAACTCACGATCGGCCCCTGGACGGACGACGGGTTCTACTACGACGTCACCGGCGTCGACATCGACGAGGACGATCTCGAAGACATCCAGGCGGAAGCCGAACGGATCATCGAGGCCGACTACGACATCGAGCGCGAGCTCGTCGACCGCGAGGAAGCGTTCGAGCGCTACGAGGACAACCCCTACAAACAGGACGTCCTCGAGACGGAAGCCGCCGGCGAGGACCCCGTCTCCTTCTACCAGCAGGACGATTTCTACGACCTCTGTCAGGGACCGCACGTCGACTCGACCGGCGAGATCGGCGGGTTCGAGCTGCTGGAGATTTCGGCGGCCTACTGGCGCGGCGAGGAGGAGAACGACACGCTCACCCGCGTGTACGGGACCGCCTTCCCCACCGAAGAGGGGCTCCAGGAGTTCCTCGAACAGCGCCGCAAGGCCGAGGAGCGCGACCACCGGAAGATCGGCCAGGAGATGGACCTGTTCTCCATCGACGAGACGACCGGGCCGGGGCTCCCACTCTATCACCCCAACGGGAAGACGATCCTGAACGAGCTGTCGGACTACGTCGCCGGGCTCAACCGCGACGCGGACTACCGCGAGGTTGAGACGCCCCACGTGTTCCGGACGGAACTCTGGAAGAAGTCCGGCCACTACGAGAACTACCGGGACGACATGTTCCTGCTGGACGTCAACGACGAGGAGTACGGCCTGAAGCCGATGAACTGCCCAGGCCACGCCACCATCTTCGACCAGGGCCAGTGGAGCTACCGCGACCTCCCCGTCCGGTACTTCGAGGACGGGAAGGTCTACCGGAAAGAGCAGCGGGGTGAACTCTCGGGGCTCTCGCGCGTCTGGGCGTTCACCATCGACGACGGCCACCTGTTCGTCCGCCCGGACCAGATCGAAAGCGAGGTCGAGGCGATCATGGACATCATCCTCGACATCCTCGACACGTTCAACCTCACCTACACGGTGCAGTTCGCGACCCGCCCGGAGAAATCCGTGGGCAGCGACGAGATCTGGGAGAGAGCCGAAGCCCAGCTCGAATCCGTCCTGGAGGACGCGGACATGGACTACGTCGTCGAGGAGGGCGACGGCGCGTTCTACGGCCCGAAGATCGACTTCGCGTTCGAGGACGCCCTCGGTCGCCACTGGGACGGCCCGACGGTCCAGCTGGACTTCAACATGCCCGAGCGGTTCGATCTGACCTACACGGGCGAGGACAACGAGGAACACCGGCCGGTGATGATCCACCGCGCGCTGTACGGCAGTTACGAGCGGTTCTTCATGGTGCTCACCGAGCACTACAACGGGAAGTTCCCGACCTGGCTGGCCCCCGAGCAAGTACGGATATTACCGATCAGCGACGACAACATCCCCTACGCCAAGGAAGTCAAGCACCGCCTGGGCGACTACCGCGTGACCATCGAGGACCGCTCCTGGACGGTCAAAAAGAAGATCCGCCAGGCCCACGAGGATCGGGTCCCCTACATGCTGATCCTCGGTGACGACGAAGAGGAAGCGAAGACGCTCTCCGTTCGCGACCGCAAAGAGCGCGAGACGAAAGACGTCGAGATCGACGCGTTCCGCGAGCACCTAGAGAGCGAAGTCGGCGAGCAGCGGCCGGACCCGGACTTCCTGGACTAGGCGTTCGAATCCATTTCTCGCAGCACGAACGGCCCGATGGCGAGCGTCCGCTTCGCGACGGTCGCGATGCGCAGGATGTACGCGACCAGCAGGACGAACGGCGTCAGTGCGACGACCGTCGCCGCGCTCGTCAGCCAGACGATGCCGTCGACGCCCAGGACGGTCCAGGCGACCGACGCGCCGTCGTCGACGTAGACGATCATCGCGACGGAGACGGCAAGGGCGGGGAGCGCCGTGTACAGGAGCACGCGCGAGAGGTCGATGAGTTCCCACTGGAAGTACAGCGTCTTGACGTGCTCGCGTGCGGGACCGAACAGCTCGAGGAGTTCCAGTAGTTCGTCGAGAGCGTTCGTCACGTCGTCCGGGAGTGCGTCGCCGTGCTCGGCACGGATGCGACGGGCCTCGTAGATCTTCACCGAGTAGTTGAAGTTCAGTGCGGCAGACACCACCGCGAACGTCCCGAACTGCGCGCCGTCGAGTTGCTGACTGACTCCATCGGCGTTTTGACGGATCTCCGCCGTGAGCGACTGAATCTCCTCGCGTGCCTGCGGGTCGCTGCTCTCGGTCGCGGCCGCCGCGAGCGTCTCGCTCCTGGCCGCCGCCGCGTCGACGAGTGCCCCCAGGAATGCACTGGGTTCGGCAGGCACGACGCCCACCGACAGCGTCGACGCCAGGTCCTGGCGGAACGAGAGCGCCCCCTCCATGCGGTCGCGCTGGTCGCCCAGCGGGCCGAGTTCCTGCGAGAGCACGAGCTGGTTGATCGTGACGACGAGCGTGACGCCGGTGATGATCGCCGTGGTGAGCGCCTGGAAGAGCGTATCGATCGGGTCCGTGGACGTGAGCGCCGAGCCGAGCGAAACGGGATCGAAATGCCCGAGCACGACGAACGTGAGAAACAGCCCGGCGAGCACCACGCCGGCGAGTACCCATCGATTGGCCTCCAGCAGGAGCCACAGTTTCAGCCGACTGCCCGGGACGCGACTCCGCATCGTGTCGGCGCCGTTGTCCTGATCCGCGTTCGAGGCCATGCGAAAAGGTCGCCCCACAGCCGGAAATCAGTACGCCCGGGCAATCGCCGGCCGGGCCACCGGTCCAGTGTCGTCAGCTCTTCTCTTCTTCTCTGAGTTCTTCGAGTTCCGCGTCGAGTTCCTCGTCGCTGACCTCGCTGTCGCCGGTCTCGGTGTCCGTCGTCTCCACGTCGGTCTCGACGTCGTCCGCTACCTCCCCGTCGCCTTTGCCCATCTCCTCTTTGAGCGTGTCGAGTTCGGCGTCGACCTCGCCTTCGGTGCGCATCTCTTCGAGTTCCCGGTCCAGTTGGTCCTTGTCCGAGAGGGCGTCCTCGAAGGCGCCGCTCTCCTGGAGTTCGTCCATCGCGGCCGCGCGGGCTTCCATCTCGTCGGTGCGTTCCTCGGCGCGTTCGATCGCCCGCCCGACGTCTTCCATCTCCTCGCCGGCCCCAGTCATGGCTTCGGAGACGCGGTTGGAGGCCTCGGCGGCCTTGTACCGGGCTTTCATCGTCTCTTTCTTGGTGCGGAACTGCTCGATGCGGCTCTGGAGCTGATCTTTCTTCTCGATGAGCTGATCCTGTTGGCGCTGGAGCTGCTGAATCTGGGACTCCAGATCCTCGATCTGGTTCATCTTCTGCTTTTTCTTCTCCAGTGCGCGGCGAGCGAGGTCTTCGCGATCCTGTCGCACTGCTTCCCGGGCCTGCTCGTTGTGTTTGTCGACGTTCTCTTCGAGGCGGCGCTGCTGAATCTCCAGGCGCTTTTTCTGGGTCGTGAGGTCGGCGATGCCCTGCTTTACCTCCTGGAGTTCGTCGCGGAGCTGCTCGTAGGAGTAGTCCAGCGTCTCGGCTGGGTCCTCCGCCCGGTTCAAGACGGAATTGATCTTCGACCGGATGACGTAGGAGGCGCGCGAGAGGATACCCATGTCGGCCCGTTGGGCACCGTCGACCTTAAAACACTTACACGCATCGAGGTCGAGAAACAAATATGAGCGACGAGATCCGCATCGCGGGCGCCCGAGACGTCCGCGCGACGGTCGATACGCCCGACGCCGACGCTGCAGTCGTCGCCTGCCCGCCGCACCCGCAGATGGGCGGCTCCCGGACCGATCCGCGACTCCGGGGCGTCGGTGACGCGCTCGCCGACCACGGCATCGCCTGCCTCCGCCTGGACTACGGGCCGTGGGACGAGGGGAAGGGAGAACGACTGGACGCGCGGAACGCCCTCGCGTACGCCCGGGACCGCTACGAGCCGGTCGGGCTCTTCGGCTACAGCTTCGGCGCGGCCGTCGCGCTGCTCGCCGCGGCCGACAGCGACCCCCAGCCGGCGGCCCTCGGCGTGTTGTCACCGCCAGCGGCCGCCGGCCACGAGTTCGAGACCGTCGCTGCCCTCGACGGCATCGACTGTCCAGTCCAGGTACTGTACGGTGAGCGCGACGAGACCGTCGACTGGGAGCCGGTGGTCGAGCGGGCTCGCGAGCGTGGCTGTGCCGTCGATTCCTACCCCGCCGATCACTTCTTCGTCGGACAGACGGAGCAGATCGCCGCGCGCGTGGCCGACTTTTTCGCCGAGGCGCTGTAAGCTCAGGAGCGACGGCGCCACTGCGGGTCGGCGTCGAGTTCCGGGAGCGCCGCTTCGAGGTCGGTCTGCGTCGCACCGTAGAACCGTTTCCGACCGACGGGCGTCCGGACGCGGACGATGACGGTGTTGCTCGTCGCCGCGTAGAACGAGAGTCGCCGCGGCGTTTCCGTGTGCGTCCACTCGCTGTGGAGCGTCGATTCCCCGTCCTCGACGATTCGAGCACCCAGTTCCCAACTCAAGCGAGTCAGAGCCGAGAGGGCAGACGGCACAGCAGGCGGCAGATCGACTGTGTCCGTGTCAGCGTCCCTCGGGGCATGAGTCGCCATACCACAGGACTAGACTGACGTGATTAAGAATGTACCTATTTCGACGAGAGCCGGGGCGTCAGTTCGCTTCGGATTCGGCCTGGACGACGTCGATGTCGACCTCGGCAGGGTCGAGGCCGACGCGGGCGAACTGGGTGCGGATGTGCTCCTCGGCGGCGTCGATGGCCTGCTCGCGGGTCTCGAACCCGTGGGGCATCGGCGACTCGAACGCGACGTTCAGTTGCCGACCGTCGATCTCGGTCTGTTGTCCGCCGCTTTCGACCTCGTAGAAGGAGTCACAGACCCAGATGTAAGGGGCGTCCTCGTCGGGCGCGCCCTTGAACGACGGGGAGCGCTCGCCGCGCTCGTACAGCGTGCCGGTCAGGTCAGTGCCGCCGGCGTGGCCGCTAATGAGTAACATACCCACACGTACGTGACGAGCAGGGAAAAAGTCACCTGTGGGGGTGGTCGAGCACCCTTCTTCCTGGCAGGCCCGGAGACGGAGATCAGCGTTCGGCTTGGCGACGCAGGGCAGGACCAGATCGGCCTGTCGGTCGACGTCATAGCATTTCGCGTCGGACTGGTCGACGCCCCCGCTCGCGTGTTGCCTGTCGTCGGACATGGCAGGTAAGGGTACCACGGCGACCCGTTTGACCGTCGTGGCGGGCTCCTGCGTGGAGACGGACGATCGGTTTCGCGGTGCCCGTCTCAGTCGAGCGAACGTATCGCCGAGCGGCGACAGGGGAAACGCGTTTGACCCGGGGGTCCGATGGAGCCAGTATGTCAGATCTGGGTGACTTTACGGATTTCGACGCAGACGACGGGGGTGACGAGGACGACGACGCGCCGAGCGAGGAGACGGTTGCAGACGACGCGTCGCCGACTGAGCCGACGACCACCGACGCGACGGACGCCGACGCGGAGACGCCGGAGTTCGAGACGGTCGACGTCTCGCCGGCGGGCAGCGACCGTGGCATCGGCGTCCTCTCGGCCTCCGAAGGACTGACGATCAGCGAGGACCCGGACGACACGGCCCTGCGCGCGTACGTGACGGTCCAGAACCGCTCGCAGGTCCGCATCGGCAAGTACCTGCTCGTCCCGTATCCCGACGACGAGCGGTTGTTCTGTCGGATCACGGCGCTGGAGTACGCCCAGGAGTTCCGGACCGACGACGCGACCGAGATTCACGCGCGGCGCGCGATGCGCTCCCGGGGCATCGACGAACAGGACTTCAAGTTCATCGCCACGCTGGAGCCAGTGGCGGTACTCTTCGAAGAAGACGGGGAACTCAAGCGCCGGATGACCGACCGGGTTCCCAAGCCCGAAACAGTGGTCCGGGCCGCGACAGACAAGAGCGAGATCAAGACCGGCCTGAAGATCCCCGAGGACGGCGTCTTCCTCGGGCACCTCGCAGTGGGCGGCGAGCGCGTCCAGACCGCCGCCGAACCGCCGACCATCGACTACCGGCTCAAAGACGACTACGACGCGGGCGACCCGCTCGTGTTCCGCCACACCCTCGTCGCCGGGGGGACTGGCTCCGGGAAAACCCACGGCTCGAAGAACATCCTCCGGCAATACCTCGACGAGGACCGCAGCTATCCGGTCGCCTCGGGGAGCGACCGGGAAGTGCAGACCGCCGTCGTGCAGTTCGACCCCCAGGACGAGTACGCCCAGATGCACGACGACAACCCCGACATGACCGACGAGGACCGGCGACGACTCGAACGGGAAGGCGTCGCCTACGGCGGCCACGACGACACCGTCGCGTTCGTCCCGAAAGTCGGCGGCAGTTCCTACGCCGCCGACCACCACCGCGCCGAGCAGGTCGAGTTCACCATCCCGTTCTCGATGGTCCGGGGCAACCCCTGGCTCGTCTCCGGCGGCGGCCTCAACGACAACCAGTACTCCGCGTTGCGCTACCTCCTGAAGCGCTTTTTCGACAACTACGGCTCGAACGGGAGCTACGAGCAGTTCATCTCGTTTCTCGACGACCCCGCGCTCAAGGAGGAACTCGACGAGAGCGGGCGCGTCCACGAGGCGACGTTCGACGCCGTGCGCCGGCGTGCGCGGGGCTTCGGCGACGTGTTCGACCAGGACGCCCGGCCGATCACCGAGCTGATCCACGAGTTCGTCCGTCCCGGTGGTCTCACGGTCGTGCCGACCTACCACATCAACGAGAGCCGGACCACCGAAACGATCGTCCTGGCGCTGTCGAGTCTCCTGGTAGACGAGAAGCTCTCGAACGATCCGCACTTCGACCGGATCAAAGAGACGCCCCTCGTCGTCGGGATGGACGAGGCCCACAACTTCCTGACCGACGCCGACAGCGTCCAGGCCCGGAAGGTCATCGGGAAGTTCACCGAGGCGGCGAAACAGGGCCGCAAGGAACGGCTCGGCCTCTTCCTCATCACCCAGGACCCCCAGGACATCGCCGAGCCGGTGTTCAAGCAGATCAACACGACCGTCGTCCTCAATCTCGGCGACGACGACGCGATCTCCGCGGTGAACATCCCGTCGAACCTCGAAGCCAAGGTCCCCTACATGGAGAAAGGCCAGATGGTCGTCTACTCGCCGGACAACTCCGAACCGGTGGAACTCATCGGCCTCCCGGTGTGTGTCACCAAACACGGCCGCGACTGAGCACCCGACGGTCCCCGTCGAGCACGAACTATTTAATCGTGGTAGATGTTATGGAATACCATGAGCAAGCGAATCTTGGTTCCGCTGGACGGGTCGTCGCAGGCCTGGGAAGCCTTCGAGTTCGCCATCGACGAATTTCCGGACGACGAACTCGTCTTGCTCAACGTCATCAATCCCGCCGAGGCGGGCTACAGCGCGCAGGCGTCCATCCCGAGTTTCTCGGAGGAGTGGTACGAGCACGCCCAGTCCGAGGCCGAGCATCTGTTCGAGCGCGCACGAGACCGGGCGAACGGCCGCGACGTCGTCGTGACCGAGGACACCGTCGTCGGCAAGCCCTCGCGTGCGATCGTGCAGTACGCCGAGGAACACGACGTCGACCAGATCGTCATGGGGAGCCACGGCCGCTCGGGCGTCACGCGCATCCTGTTGGGCAGCGTCGCCGAGAACGTCGTCCGCAGTTCGACGATTCCCGTGACCGTTGCACGGTAAACCACTTTTTTACGTCGGGGGGTCGCTCCCAGCGACCCCCATCGCAAAAACCTGGACTAAAAACTGCTGCCGGCTCGCTTCGTCGCCGGACTACGTCCGGCTGCCAGCGGGACCTTCGGTCCCTCCCTGCTCGCGGATGCTTGTCTGCTCAATAGATGATCTTATTGATTGGATTGAGACTACATCCTGGTTAGGAGTCGTGATGTCACCAATCCGTTCATACTCCATGACACTCTGTTGATTAGGTATGCCCAATCAGTGGATACTAGCTGGACGGTATCTATGGCACCTCTTTGTTGGAAAGCCAACCCGTTCACGTACTGCGTTCCTCGTGGGGGCGGTCTGTCTCACAGTGGTCGTCATGATATTCGGACGCATCGTGCTGCCAGCCGCATGGTTCCAGTTTCATCCAGAGGCAGTCATCCTGATCAGCATTGTTGTCGGTGTCATCGCTGGCTGGGGAAGATACGGTTTGGGAACGGGGTTCATTGGCACTGCAATTTTCGTTAGTGGATTCTACTTGTGGTACTTACCGACAGCTAACACATTTCCTCAAAGTACAGTTGGCTCGGTAAGTCTTCACACCGCGGGAGTGATCTGCACGCTCAGTACGATTACTGGTAGTATCGGCTATTTTGTCGGTGCTGGTGAATACCGTCCTGTGACCGAAGACCTCAATGCGTAAGTCAATACACCGTTCCCACAGGAATGTGCGATAAGTCCGTCTGTAGACTTTCAGCGTACGTCCTTGACTATCGACCTACCGACTCCTCAACGATATTTTAGGCCAATAATTCTGCCCTCTAACTACTGTGGCACCGTGCTGACTATGCGCCCTGTACTGCCCACCAGCATCCGCGAGCAGGGAGGAACCGGAGGTCCCGCTGGCAGCCGGCGCGAAGCGCCGGCGTTCACGAGAGCTACGCTCTCGTGCGCCAACCAGAACGCTTCGCGTTCTGGTGACGACGAAGCGAGCGGTTCACCAGAAGACTCGCTTTGCTCGTCTTCTGAGCCATTCGCTCGTTCCCTGCGGTCACTCACGAAGACACCGGACGCGCCGTCGGCGCGTCCGGCTTTTTTGGTCCAGATTTTTTGCGGGAGTGGTGCGCTTCGCGCACCCGACCGCAAAAAAGGTGGTTAGAAAATATTCGCCTGCTGATACACGGAGATGCCGTCGCCGGTGATCTCGTAGGGTTTGGTCTCGCGGGAGTGGTTGGCGTTCCGGATCTTCTGGATGGAGACTGCAGTACGGGTCTCGCGGGTCTCCTCGCGGACGTACCGGAGGTGGATCACGGCGTCGGTGAGGTACTCGATGATGCCGTGGCGGGACGAGTACTCGTGGTCCTCGCTGGCCTCGGAGGTGAGCATCGTCGTGACGCCGGATTTCTTCAGCGACCGGGTGAAATCGAACACCTGAGTGCGCCGTTTCGCCTGGTCGTTGTACATCATCTCCAGCAGGGAGACCGAGTCCAGGACCAGTCGATCGGCGCCGAAATCCTCGATGAGGGTGGGAAGTTCCGCCCTGATGTTGTCGAGGCTGTTCGCCATCTCGACGGGATCCAAGTCGACGATCGCGAGTTTGTCCTCTTTCTCGTACTGCTCGAAGTTCCAGTCGCGCTCGGCCGCGGTGGCCATGATGGCGTCGCGGCTCTGTTCGAGCGTGATGAACACGGCCTTCTCGGGGTCGTCTTTCTGGAGGCCGTGGTGGAGAAACTGCAGGCCGAACGTGGTCTTGCCGGTCCCGGCCGATCCGATGGTGACGATGAGGTGGCGTTCGGGAATGCCGCCCTGGATCATGTCGTCTAGGCCTTCGATCCCGAGTTTGATCCGCGGGAGGTCGGAATCTAAGTCCTCGTCGTCGAAGTCGCCGCCACCGCTGTCACCGCCGCCACCGCCGAACGCAGAGGCGAAATCGTCGTCGAACAGGTCGCCGTTGCCGTCACCGCTCTTGCCACCGCCGAACGGACTGTCGCCGCCGTCGCTCCCACCGAAGGGGCTGTCACTGCCAGCGTCACCGTCTCCCCCACCGAAGGGGCTGTCCGTGTCCCCGTCCGCAGTATCACCGAACGAGCTGTCGCTGTCAGTGTCCGCTGCACCGAACGGGCTGTCGTCTGCATCGTCGGCGGAGGGACTGTCGCCGTTCGCGTCGTCGCTGCCGAACGGGCTCTCCCCGTCGCCAGTACCAAACGGGCTGTCGCTGTCAGTGTCCGCTGCGCCGAACGGGCTGTCGTCTGCATCGTCGGCTGGGTCCCCAGCGTCAGTGTCACCGTTCTCGGGAGACTGCGGGTCGTCGGCCGAGGCCTCGGGCTCGTCGTCGTCGCCGAGCGCGCTCTCGAACCAGTCGTCGTCGGCGGATTCGTCCTCGCTCATCGAACAACACTCGCTCCCGGCCGGGGGGCCATGGATAGCAGTTGGGATGCGGATAAATTAAGGTTGCCTGTATTTGACGTCGTCACAGTGCCGAACTGACTGGCAGGAATCGCGGGACGGACGCCGCTCGTGGGCGGATTCGAGTGGGTTTATACTTTCGGGGGGGCAAAGCCCGACGAGATGAAAGTCGGGATCGTCGCCCAGCGGGACAATCCCCGCGCTGCGACGCTGGCGGGCGATATCGTCGAGCGACTGCGGGCCGACGACAGCGCAGTCGTGGTCGACAGAGAGACGGCCGCGCATCTGGCTGCCGAAACCGACCACTCGGTGCCGGGCGTGGCGATCGAGGAGATGGCGACCTGCGACCTCGTCGTCTCCATCGGGGGCGACGGCACCTTCCTCTTTGCCGCCCGCGGGGCCGGCACGACGCCGGTGATGGGCATCAACCTCGGCGAAGTCGGCTTCCTGAACGCCGTCTCACCTGCCGACGCCGTCAGCGCCGTCAGCGACGAAGTCGACACGCTCCGCGAGGAGGGGCCGGCCGCCACACGGGCGATGAGTCGGCTGGCGGCCGGCGGCGAGGACTGGACGCTCTCCCCGGCGATCAACGAGATCGCTATCCTCGGACCCCAGCGCGGCCACGGCCAGGGGCTCGACCTCGAGGTGACCGTCGACGGGGCGATGTACACGAGCGGGCACGCGGACGGGGTCCTCGTGGCGACGCCGACCGGGAGCACGGCCTACAACCTGAGCGAAGACGGCCCGCTCGTTCATCCGGGCGTGGACGGGTTCGTCATCACGGAGATGGCGGGCGAAGAGCCCATGCCGCCGCTGGTGGTCGACGAGGAACGCACCATCGAGGTGACGGTGTCCGAGGCGGACCACGCGGTGGTGGTGAGCGACGGACGGGAGGATGAGACTGTCACGCCGCCGGCGACCATCGAACTGCGGCGTGCAGGTGAACCGGTCCACGTCGCGGGACCGCCGTTGGATTTCTTTGCTGGACTCGGGAAACTGGACTGACTACTTGCGAGCGGTCACGTACACCATCGGACCGATCACCAGCAGTGCGATGCCGAAGAACTTCCAGTGAGGCTTTGCTAGCATGCTCTGTGGGGTGAGCAGGTAGATGACCCCGAACGTCATGAACTGGAGTGCGATGACTTTGCGCGATTTCAGCGGCAGCGCTGCCAGGAACCCAAGGACGAGAATCAGGAAGATCGCCTGCCCGATGTTGTACTGGAGCAGGAAATTGTCGATCACCTGGAGCGGTAACGCGTACATTCCTATTGCGAGAGTCCTCCTGTAGCAGCCTAAAAACTTCCGTTACGCGTTCGAGAGCGAAAACGACCCCACGGCGCGGTCACGACGGGCCCGTCATGTCCAGCGGGCGCAGCCAGACGTACCAGATGAGCACCATCGCGCCGAGATAGCCGCTGACCCACACGACGATGCCCAGCAGCTCGTAGCCCGCCTGTGCGAGGGCGTAGTCCGCCAGCCCTGGCAGGATTATTCCGCCAGCCAGTACCAGCGCGAACTTCAGCCGTTCGGACAGCGCCATCACCGCCCACCTCCGGACGTGTCGATCATACAGAGTGGAACGGGCTGGACCGGGGAGAAAGGTGCGGTTTCAGTTCGGCAACCGACCGCCAGCGGCCGGCCGACCACCCCTCGGCGATGTGATTCGTCGCGCGCAAAGTATAACCCGTCGCCACAAAAACAGGGATGCATGGCGAACGATTCGGAGGCTACCCTCCTGGTCGTCGACGACGAGAAGGAGGTCGCAGACGTCTATGCGCTCAAGCTAGAGCGCGAGTACACCGTTCGCGTCGCGTACGGTGGCGAGGAAGCCCTCGAAAAGGTCGACGACGAGGTCGACGTGGTCTTGCTCGACCGTCGGATGCCGGATAAATCGGGCGACGACGTGCTCGAGGAGATCCGGGAGCGCGAGTTGGACTGTCGGGTCATCATGATCACGGCAGTCGACCCGGACTTCGACATCATCGAGATGCCGTTCGACGACTACCTCTGCAAACCCGTCGAGAGCGACGACCTGCTCGGTGCCGTCGAACAGCAACTCAGCGCGAGCGAGTACGACGACCGTCTCAGCGAGTACTACGAGGTGACCTCAAAGCTGGCGCTCCTGGAAGCCGAGAAGACCCCACAGGAACTTCAGACGAACGACGACGTCGTCGCCCTCCGCGAGCGCGCCGAGGAGCTGAAATCGGAGATGGACGACGCGCTGACGGACTTCGACGACTTCGAGATGGCGTTCCGGGAGATCGGTCGCCATCCCGGACGCTGACGACGTGCGGGCGCTTGCACTGGGAGAGACCACCGGTGAGCATCGACCCGTGACACAAGTTATAACTCAGCGAGCCTCCGAACTCGGAGTATCGTGGGTCGTTCTCGTCCACACGTCGTAATCGTCGACGACGAGCGTGACATCGCCGACATCTACGCGAAGAACCTCGAGGGGAGCTACGAGACGTCCGTCGCGTACGGCGGCGAGGAAGCGCTCGACGTGATCGACGACGGCGTCGACGCCGTGTTGCTCGACCGCCGCATGCCCGATATGTCGGGTGACGAGGTGCTCGCCGAACTTCGCGAGCAGGGCATGGACTGCGCAGTCATCATGGTGACCGCCGTCGATCCCGACCTGAACATTCTCGACATGGGGTTCGACGACTACCTCTCGAAGCCGGTCGACGAGGAGACCCTCGAGTCGACGCTCGAACGGCACGTCGATCCGGTCGCAGACTCCGAGCGCGTCGAGGAGTACTTCTCGCTGCTCTCGAAACTGGAGGTGCTCGAAGCGGAACTGTCCGGCGCCGAACTCCAGGAGAGCGACGAGTTCAAACGAACCGCGCGCAGAGCCCGAGAGATGACCGAACAACTCCGCGAGGAGATCGACGACTTCGAGTCGCTCGTCGAAACCTACCGGAACATCGACCGCTCGCCCGGCGACGACGGACGCTGACGTGCGGAGCAGAGTGAATTTCTAGCTAGTTTATTAGAGTTTACAAACCGGTTAAGCGGAGAGCGGCCAATAGGGTCGGCATACCAGTTGCCGCCCGAACGCTGGTGGGGGACCTCCATGGACGCGTACCAACGAGTGATCGATTGGGTCGACGACCGTATCGTCAACAGCCCCGGGAAAATCATCCTCCTCTTTCTCGGGCTGACAGTCCTGTTCGTCGGCGGGCTCGGGAACATCGAGACCGAGACCGGACAGAACCAGTTCATCGAGGACTTAGAGTCCTTCGAGGCGCTGGAAGACATCCAGCGCGACTTCGGCGCGAGCTTCACCAGCGGGAGCACGTCGAGCACGACGCTGCTGCAGGACAGTCAGAACGTCCTCTCGAAACCGACCATGGTGCGGCTATTACGGGCCCAGGAGCGGGTCGAGAACCAACACGGGATGCGGGTCGAGTCCACGTCGAGTCCGGCCGGCGTCGTCGCGCGGACGCTCGACCCGAACGCGACCACCCTGCAGGAAGAGATCGACGCCATCGAGGGCGCGACGCCGGCGGAGATCGACGCCGCCGTCCGGACCGCCGCCGAGCGGAACCCCGGCTTTACGAACCAGTTGAGCGACGACTTCAATCGCAGGGCAGCGTCGGCCGCGGCCGCGCAGGCGACGATCACGCACGGGACGAGCGACATCCCGGACCGGGCCGACCGGGTTCGACGCGTCGTCTCGACCGCCGGGCAGGACATTCGCGTGCTCGGGAGCCAGCCGGACACCATCTCGGACTCGCTGGTGTTGGTCTTGCCGGCGGCGTTCGTCCTCATCGTCGTCTTCCTCGTCGTCGCTTACCGCGACCTGGTGGACCTGCTGCTCGGCATCGCGACCATCGTCATCGCACTGCTGTGGACGTTCGGCTTCCTCGGCCTGGCCGGCATCGCCTTCAACCCGCTGCTCGTCGCCGTGCCGCCGCTGCTGATCGCCGTGGGAATCGACTTCGGCATTCACGCCGTCAATCGCTACCGCGAGGAGCGCGCCCAGGACCAGGACATCGAGCGGTCGATGCGCATCACGACCGACCAGCTGCTCGTCGCCTTCTTCATCGTCACCGGGACCACCGTCATCGGGTTCCTCTCGAACCTGGTGAGCGCGTTCCCGCCGACCCAGGACTTCGGGCTGGTCGCGGCCATCGGCATCGTGTTCACGTTCCTGTTGTTCGGCGTGTTCCTGCCGGCCCAGAAGGTGTACGTCGACCGGCTCCGCCGAAAGTACCCACTCCCGACCATCAGCGAGCGACCGCTCGGGGCGGCGGACTCCGCACTCGGCCGAGCACTCGGCGGCGGCGTCACCATCGCGAAGCGCGCGCCCCTGGCGTTCATGCTCGTCGTCCTGGTCGTCACCGGCGGCGTCGGCTACTACGCGACGGGGATCGGGACCGGCTTCTCGCCGGAGGACTTCATGCCCGCCGAGGAGACGCCAGAGCCGCTCCAGTCGCTCCCCGAGCCGTTCCGCCCGCCCGCGTCGTACCAGTACGTCGAGAACTACAACTTCCGCGAGGAGAAGTTCGACCAGGACGGCCAGGTGTTGCTGTACGTCGAGGGGCCGATGACACGCGACACTGCCCTGGAGTCCATCTATCGGGCGGGTGCAGACCCACCGCCGACGTTCCGACGCGACGATCGGCGAGCGAAGTCCCAGAGCATCGTCACGGTCATCGAGTCACGGGCAGCGGCCGATCCCGAGTTCGCGCGGCTGGTCGCGCGCAACGACCGCAACGACAACGGCGTGCCGGACGACAATCTCGACGAGATCTACGACGCGTTGCTCGACTCACCCGCGCGCGAGCAGGCGCTGTCGTTCATCGGTGAAGACCGCCGGAGCGCCCGCGTCGTCTACACCGTCGACGACAGCGCCGACGACGTGGCGACGACCGTCGACGCGCGGGCGGTCGCGGCCGATCACCGCTTCGACGCGTCGGCCACCGGTTTCGCGGTCATCTTCCAGGACGCGACGGCCGTGCTGTTCGAGGGCGTCGTCCAGAGTTTAGCGCTCTCGCTGCTGGGAGCGTCGGTGTTCCTGATCTTCATCTACTGGGTGCTCGAAGGACGGCCGTCGCTCGGGATCGCCAACGTCGTCCCCATCGCGGTGAGCGTCGCGTTCGTCGTCGCGTCGATGCGAGTGCTGGGCGTGAAGTTCAACGCCTTCAACGGGACGATCCTGGCGATCACGATCGGCCTGGGGATCGACTACTCCGTCCACGTCGTCCACCGCTTCGCCGACGAGTTCGAGGAGCGACCGCTCATGCCCGCGCTCACGCGAACCATCGTCGGAACCGGCGGCGCACTGACTGGGAGCATGCTGACGACGGTGTTCGGCGTCGGCGTGCTCTGGCTCTCGTTGAACCCCGCGATCGGCGTGTTCGGCATCCTCACGGCATTGAGCGTCGTCTACGCCTACCTCGCCTCGCTGTTCGTGCTGCCCTCGACGCTGGTGCTGTGGGACCGGGTGGCCAACAGCTCACGATCCGCCGACCCGATGGCAGGCGGCGAGTCCAGTACGTCCACGCCACACGAATCGCTCACGGAAGACTGAGGCCGAAAAGCACCGCGGGATGCCGCCTGAGGAACGGCATCGCGGTTAAGCTGGCACGTGGTGCTTGCGGGACGGCCGTTGAGGAGACGTGGGCTCGTCTCCCGCCGGTGAGAGACCGGAAGCGATGTACCACCCACCCACCGGCACCAGATACTTCACACAAAACGGAAATGAAAATTGCCCCGGTGATACGTGGGGATTTAAGTTTGTCAGAAAGCGACAGGCCTGGCGGTCGCCGGCTCAGTCCTCGTCTTCTTCGTCGGTGTGGGCGATCAGAACCGATCGGTCCGTATCAAGCAGGACGCTCTGGGTGACGCTCCCGAACAGGACCTTGCCCGCCGGGGAGCGCTTGCGACCGCCCAGACAGACGAGGTCGGCGTCCAGTTCCTCGGCGACGTCGAGAATTTCGGTGGCAGGCTGCCCGCTGCTTTCGTCCATCGTGTACTCGATGCCTGCCTCCTCCAGAACGTCACGCGCGCGCCGAGCGGACTGGAGCTGGGAAACCGACGCCCCGGAGGGGTTGTCGGTGAACGAGTGGAAGATCGTCACGTGGATCTCGTCCGCATCGCCCGGAAGGTCCGTGATCGCCGTTGCCTGTGCAGTTGCGCGCTCGTCGCTCTCGTCGACCGGGAGGAGTACCTCGTACATACCCGGTGGTCGAGGGCACGTCTCATAAATTCCCACGTCAGTTACCAACTGTGGAGAACGACTGGCCGGCAGCGTCGCCTAGTCGACTAACCCGACGTCGTGAACGTGGCGCGTGAGGGCTCTTTCCGTCTCGAACGTCACACCGCAGGCGTCACATCGGTAGTCGTCGTCTCGGTCCATAGGCGAAACTACCACACGACGCAGGAAGAACCTGGCGGCGACTGTGTGCGGTCGACGCACGCGAGTCTGTCGCGGGGGGTACCGCAGGAAACCGACGACGGACAGGTAACGGAGAGTAATCAGGTTCGAGAAGGTGACTATATACCGCCGGCTGTCGAACGGCACGCCATGAGCGAGGACGGACAGGAAGGCGACCCAGTGGAGATCTGGTGTGCGGGCGAGGAGTGGTGTGCGGTGACGGCGACGGCGTCGCTGATCGGCAAGAAGTGGCATCCGGTCATCGTCGACCGATTGCTCACGAACGGCCCACTGGGATTCAACGCGCTCAAAGAGGCCGTCGACGGGATTTCGAGCAAGGTGCTCTCGGACAGCCTCGAAGACTTAGAAGAGCGCGGCATCGTCACCCGGGAGGTAATCAGTGAGAAACCGTTCCGCGTCGAATACGACCTGACGGAACGGGGTCGAGATCTCGGGCCGGTCATCGACGCGATGCGGACGTGGGGGAAGGCCCACCTCGTCCCGGCAGACGAAAGAGAGTCGTAACTACTCTTCTTCGACGACGGCCGACGGCAGTTCGGGGTCGTCGGACTGGAGCACGTCAGTGACGCCGCTGGCAGCGAGCACGTCGATGCGGTCTTCGACGGTGCACACCGAGCCGTCGTCAGAGCAGGGGGCGACGAACGCCAGGTCACCGTCGCGGTACTCGGCGAGAGTCAGACTGGGGAGGACCAGCGCGGCGTACTCCTCGTCCATGATCTCGGATTCGACGCGTCGCGTCTCGAAGAACGAATCGACGGACCGACCGGTCTCGGCGGCCCACGAGCGGAACTGCTCGACGCGGTCGAGGACGAACTGCCCGGCGTCGGTGTTGGCGGCAGCAGTCGAGAGACTGATCTGATGGCCCCAGACGTGGACGTTGAAAGCCTCGATCCGGTCCGCCGACTCGAGGTCGTCGAGTCGCTCGATGGCGACGTTCTGTTGGGCGTGGCCGGCCCGCGGCGCGAGCGAGCGGACGTGCAGATCGACGGTCACCGCCTCCTGTGAGGTGTCTGCGTTCATGTTGACCCCGGCTGTTGAGATAGACTTGATGATGAACGATAAAGATTTTGTGCGCTCGTAGGAATCGCCGGACTGCTCGGTGATACTCCCCGATTTCAGTCGTGAAATTGACAACCACGAACCGGTTTCAGTTACCCGTCGAGTTTCTCGGTAGCGGTTCTGAACAACCCGTCGAGGATTTCGGGCGTGGTCGGATGGAACGCGCGGTCGGGGACCGCGCGGACGTCCATCCCGGTCTCGACGACGACCTGCATCGTTTTGGCCATCACGTCCGCGTGGTAGTGCAGCCCCTGGTAGCCCAGTACCGTTCCGTCGGTGGCGTCGACGACGAGCGACGCCCGGCCGGCAGCGGCGTCTTTGGTCTTGAAGACGCCGTCGCTGCTCGCTTCTCGGGAGACGGCGACGAAATCGAGGCCGGCGGCCTCGGCGGCCGCCGCCGAGTAGCCCACGCGGGCGTACGGGTACACGCCGAGCGCCGAGAACACGACGTGGTGATGGACGTTCTCGTAGGGGACGAGCGGTTCGCCAGCGGCGTGGCGACGGACGTTCGCCGCCGCGGTGAACCCCTGCTCTTTGGCGACGTGGAGGATCGGTTCCTTCCCGTTGACGTCGCCCGCGACGAAGACGCGCTCGTCGTCGCGGGCCTGCATCGTGTCCAGTACCCACCCGGGATCGGGATTCAGTCGCGTGTGTTCGAGCCCGAGCCCGTCGAGATTCGGCCGACGGCCGGTAAACAGGAACAACTGGTCGGCGTCGACGGTGGCGCGTTCGTCGTCGCGATCCGTGTGCAGCCGGACGCCGCCGTCGTCGGTCGGCTCGACGCGCTCTTCGTAGGTCTCGGTGAGGATCTCGATACCGAGTTCGTCGCGGTAGATGTCGAGGAGCGCCTCGCCGAACGCTGGGTCGGCCTCGTCGAGCGGGCGCGCGTCGTGTTCGACGACGGTGAGGTCCATCCCGCCGGCCTCGGCGAGGTACGGGACGAGTTCCATCCCCACGTACCCGAAGCCCATGACGACGCCCGAGTCGGGTAACGCGGTCGCGTCGAGGACGTCGGCGCTGGTCATGAACTCGACGTCGTCGATCCCGGGGAGGCCGGGGACGTTGACCACCGAACCGGTCGCGACGACGACGTAGTCGGGGACGTACTCGCGATCGCCGACGCGGACGGTCCGGTCGTCGACGAAGCGCGCGGTGTCGTGGACGAACTCGACGTGGTCGCGCTCGGTCAGCATCTCGACCGCAGCGCGTCGGTGTTCGGCGAAGTTGTGGATGTGCTCGTCTTTCGTCCCGACGACCGCGTCGAGGTCGACGTCGGGCGCGTCGGTCACCCGGTGGTCCGCGCGGGCCTGGAACCGATGGGCGCCCGCCGAGAGCACCTCCTTGGACGGCATGCAGCCGTCGAGGATGCAGAGGCCGCCACCCGGGTCGCCGTCGTCGACGAGCGTGAGCCGGTCGATTTCCGGGGCGTCGACGAGGTCAGTAGCCACGGCGACGCCCGCGCTCCCGTACGCGCCGATGATGAGGACGTCCATATCCACCACACCATGACCGGCCCATTCAGTGTTGTCCCGCTCTGGTTTCCGGGCCACACAGTCGCCACGTATTGATCGACCAGCCACAGACTGATTGGCCACGCAGTGGAAGACGAGCGTAATGACCGAACCACTGCACGTGGAGGCGGGCGAGCTACACGCAGACGAGTTCATCGAGGCGCTCACCGACGGCCGCCGCGTCGTCGTCCGGACGGAACTCCTCGGAACCGAGCAGGAGGTCACGCTTCGGTGGGACGGCGAGGTGTTCTACTGCGACACGCCCACCCGACTCCACAAACACGAGAGTGAAGCGGAAATGCGCCAGTGCATCGAGAACCAGGGGTACGGCCGGACGGGAGAGTGACCCCAAACGACCGATGGGGACGGACCGAGGGCCATCCACGATACGTGGTAACACTTAACAATGTCGTGGCGTGTAGGTATCATCGTCGGACGAAAACAGCCCATCCCATGTCAGTAGAACCAATGGACGATACGAATCCCCAGACCGCCGGAGTCGCTGAGCAAGACGATCGATTCGCAGAACTGGAAACCGGTGACGGCGTCATCATCTACGACCGACAGAATCACCGCGCCTGGGTCCAGGCGGACGACGCGGTCATCGTCACAGACCGGCGGTAGCCCACCCACCAATCACGGAGCCACTTCGACCGCAGCCCGTTTTCCCGGCCGAGCGGCGAGACGTGTCACGCGACGCGATCCGCCTCGTCTTTTATGAGCGTCGACCACCAGCGTAGTCGTATGCCCGACCTCGTGACCTTCGGGGAGACGATGCTCCGGCTCTCGCCACCGGGAGACACGCCGATCGAGACGGCCGACTCGTTCGACGTCCACGCCGCCGGAGCCGAGAGCAACGTCGCCGCCGCGGCCGCCCGACTCGGCGCCGACGCCGCCTGGCTGTCGAAACTCCCGGACTCACCGCCCGGCCGGCGGGTGACAGGTGCACTCCGACGCCACGGCGTCGAGCCAGCAGTGGTCTGGACCGACGACGGCCGGCAGGGGACCTACTACCTCGAATCCGGGGACCAGCCCCGTGGCGCGACCGTCGTCTACGACCGCGACCACGCGGCCGTCCGGACGGCCACGCCCGACGAACTCGCGACCGACCGCGTCGAATCGGCCAGCGTCTTCCACACGACCGGCATCACGCCGGCGCTCTCGGACACGCTCGCGCGAACGACGGGCGATCTCCTGACGCTCGCACGGGAAGCCGGCACGACGACGACGTTCGACCTGAACTACCGGTCGAAGCTCTGGGAGCCGGCCGAGGCGCGGGAGACGCTGACCGATCTCTTTCCCCACGTCGACGTGCTCGTCGTCGCCGAGCGGGACGCCGAGACGGTGCTCGGACTGTCGGGGCCGGCCGACGAGCAGGCCCGGCACCTCGCCGGCGAGTACGACTTCCAGACGACCATCGTCACGACGGGCAGCGAGGGCGTAGTCGCGCTCCACGACGGCGAACTCCTCGAACAGCCGGCGTTCACGGCCGGGGACTCCCACCCCGTCGGCACGGGGGACGCCTTCGTCGGGGGATACCTCGCGAAGCGACTGCAGGACGGAACTGTCGCCGACGCGCTGACGTACGGCGCGGCGACGGCAGCGCTGAAGCGCACCATCCCCGGCGACGTCGCGGTCGTCACGCCGGCAGCAGTCGACCGCGTGGTCGCCGGCGACGACACCGACATCTCCCGATAGCCGCGTTCCAGGGAGAGACAACGACGCCGCGAAACCGCACCGGCGACGCCGAACCGATCACTTCTCCGGACACTTGCTGCAGAGTCGCACGGCCGGGTGTCCGATACGCCACTGCGGCGGGCCCAGACCGGTCGATCCACGCCCACATTTCCCGCGACAATAGTGTGATAAAACTTGCCACACCAAATTGATAGATATTAATTCGATATTGAGTAAACTCTTTACAGGAGTACCCCGTACGGGTACGTATGGCCACGTCACGACAGTATCCGGACGACATCTTCGTGGAGGGGAAGTTCCAGACCGACGAGGTGCTCGAGGTCACGGACCTCGCAGCGGGCGGGACGTTCGCGCAGGTCGGTGCGGCGGGACCCGACGAGGCGCGGGACGCGATCGACGCCGCGCACCGCGCACAGCGGGAGATGCGCGAGACGACGCTCGTCCAGCGCGCCGAGTGGCTCGAAACCATCGCCGACGAGATCGAATCCCGGAAGGCGGAACTCGCGGACATCATCGTCCGCGAGGCCGGCAAGCCGATTTCGAGCGCGCGCGGCGAAGTCGACTCGGCAGTCGAGCGGTTCCGCCGCGCCGTCGAGGAGGTCCACGACCTCCAGGGCGAGTTCCTCGAAGGGACGACCGCGGGCCACGAAGGCTGGAAGGCCATCGTCAAGCCCCAGCCGGTCGGGACCGTGCTCGCGCTGACGCCGTACAACTACCCTCTCGCGACGACCGCGCTCCAGGTCGCGCCCGCGCTCGCCGGCGGGAACAGCGTCGTCCTCAAGCCCGCGACGAAGACGCCCGTCAGTGCAGCCGTCCTCGCGGACTGCATCGAGGCGGCCGACCTTCCCGACGGTGCGTTCAACTACGTCGCCGGCCGGGCCAGCGACATCGGTGACGTGCTGGCCGGCGACGACCGCATCGACGCTATCGCCATGACCGGCTCCTCGGCGGCGGGCAAACACGTCGCCCGCGAGAGCGGCATGGTGAACCTCCACATGGAACTGGGCGGCAACGCGCCGGCCGTCATCTTCCCCGACGCCGACCTCACCGACGCCGTCGGCCAGTGTGCCAAGGGCTCGTTCAAGTACGCCGGCCAGCGCTGTTCCGCCGTGAGCCGCGTCCTCGCCCACGAGGACGTCCACGACGAGATGGTGGACCTCCTCGACGCGGAGATGGACAACTGGGAGGCCGGCGACCTCTTCGACGAGGAGACCACGTTCGGCCCGCTCATCAGCGAGGAGCAGGCCGACTACGTCGAGGAGCTCATCGCGGACGCCGTCGAGAAGGGCGCCGACCTCGTGCGCGGTGGCGAGCGCGAGGGGCAGTTCGTCGAGCCGACGCTGCTGGCGAACGTCCCCCACGACGCCCGCCTCATCCACGAGGAGCAGTTCGGGCCGATCGCCGTCGTGACGAAGTTCGAAGACGAGGCCGAGGCCCTGGAACTCGCCAACGCTGGTGACATGGGACTCGACGCGGCAGTGTTCACGGCGGACTACGACCGTGCGATGGACGTGGCCGAGCGCATCGAGGCCGGCGCGGTCCGCATCAACGGCGCGCCGTCCCACGGTCTCGGCGACATCCCCTTCGGTGGCGTCAAGGACTCGGGAATCGGTCGGGAAGGCCTCGGCTACAGCATCGAGGCGTTCGTCACCACCAAGAGCATCGTCCTGTAGTCCGAGTCCCCGGCGTTCTCCCGGATTCGGACAGACGTATCCCCCTGTAGTTTCAATCACCAGCAAACGCGCCTGGGCCGTTCGCCAGCGGCCCAGTCCCGGAGGAATCCTGTATGCGAAACGCAAAAATCGTCTGTACGATCGGTCCGGCATCGGAGTCGCGCGAACAGCTACGGGCACTGATCGAGGCCGGCATGGACGTCGTCCGGATGAACGCCAGCCACGGCACGCCCGAGGAACGCGCCGATCTCATCGACCGCGTCCGCGAGGTCAGCGGCGAACTGTCGGCGCCGATCCCGGTCGTCCACGACATCGCCGGCCCCGAGGTCCGGACCGCACCGATCGACGAGCCGATCCACGTCGACGCCGGTTCGACCGTCCGGTTCGTCGCCAGCAACGACGCCACGTCCGACGAGATCGGCCTGTCGATGTCCATTTCGGCCGTCGAACCTGGCGACCGCGTGCTCTTAGACGACGGTCGCATCGAGACCACCGTCGAATCCGTCGCGGACGACGTCGTCGTCGCCCACGTCGAGGACGGCGGCGAACTCGGGGGGAGAAAAGGCGTCAACGTCCCCGGCGTCGACCTCGACCTCCCGACGATCACCGACCAGGACCGCCGGGAACTCGAAGTCGCCGTCGAGAAGGACGTGGACTTCGTCGCCGCGAGTTTCGTCCGCGACGGCGAGGACGTCTACGAGATCGGCAAACACATCGACGACCTCGGCGGCGACGTCCCCATCATCGCCAAGATCGAACGGTCGGGCGCCGTCGAGAACCTGGACTCGATCATCGACGAGGCCTACGGCATCATGGTCGCCCGGGGCGATCTGGGCGTGGAGTGCCCGATGGAGGAAGTCCCGCTCATCCAGAAGCGCATCATCAAGCAGTGCCACGCCGAGGGCGTACCGGTCATCACCGCCACGGAGATGCTCGACTCGATGGTTCACGCGCGCCGCCCCACCCGTGCGGAGGCCTCCGACGTGGCCAACGCCGTGCTGGACGGCACCGACGCGGTCATGCTCTCCGGGGAGACGGCCATCGGCGACCACCCGGCCCGCGTCGTCGAGACGATGGACCGCATCATCCGCGACGTGGAGGGGAGCGAGGAGTACGCCGAGTCACGGGAACAGCGCGTCCCGGCCGCGGGCGAGACCAGCACCGACGCCCTGGCGCGGTCGGCCCGCTACCTCGCGCGGGACGTCGACGCCAGCGCGATCGTCGCCGCCTCGGAGTCCGGGTACACCGCATTGAAAGCCGCGAAGTACCGCCCGGACATGCCCGTGATCGCCGCCACGCCCAGCGAGCGCGTTCGACGGCAACTGGCACTCTCGTGGGGGATTCAGCCCAGATACGTGCCCTACACGAACGGCGGCGCCGACGCGGTCATCCAGACGGCAGTCCAGTCGGCGCTCGACGCCGGCGTGGCCGAGGCCGGCGAGACCGTCGTCGTCCTCTCGGGGATGATGACCGAACTCGAAGGGCTCGACACCGCGAACATGCTCAAAGTCCACGTCGCCGCCGAGACGCTGGCGTCCGGCCGCTCGGTCGTCGAGGGGCTCGTCTCCGGGCCGCTCGTCCGCGTCGGCGACGGCGACCTCTCGGCGGTGCCCGAGGGCGCGATCCTGGCCGTGCCCGACGAGTTCGACGGGGAGTTCGACGGGGACGTCTCGAAACTCGGGGGCATCATCGACGGCCATCAGGGCGTCACCGGCTACGCCGCCATCGTCGCCCGCGAGATCGACGTGCCGATGATCTCGGACGCCGACCTGCCCGACGTCGGCGACGGGACCGTCGTCACTCTCGACGCGGAACGCGGCGTCGTCTACGAGGACACGGTCGGCGACCGAGCGGACGCGACGGAGTAGCAGCCACCATTTTCCGCGTGCACTCACGTCCAGCGAACGGGCTTAAGTGTGCCAGCGCCCTCAGTGCCCTGCATGTACGCGGGAGTCGACCTCGGCGCGACGAACGTCCGAGCCGTGGTCGCGGACGACGACGGGACGATTCTCGGGGAGGACCGACGCGGGACCCCCCAGGGACCGGGCGGCATCGCCGTGACCGAGGCCGTCCTCGACTCGCTCCGAACGGCCTGCGAGACTGCCGGGGCCGACCCGACCGAGATCCGCGCGGTCGGCATCGGTTCCATCGGCCCGCTCGACCTGGCGGCCGGGGAAGTCCAGGACCCCGCGAACCTCCCCGAAACCATCGACCGCATCCCGCTGACCGGCCCCGTCGAGAACCTCGTCGAGAGCGACCAGGTCTACCTCCACAACGACACCACGGCCGCGGTCATCGGCGAGCGGTTCCACAGCGACCGCAACCCCGACGACATGGTGTATCTCACCATCTCGACGGGCATCGGCGCTGGCGTCTGCGTCGACGGCCACGTCCTCACCGGCTGGGACGGCAACGCCGGCGAAGTCGGCCACCTGACGGTCGACCCCGCGGGACGGCTCGTCTGTGGCTGCGGCCACGCCGGCCACTGGGAAGCGTACTGTTCCGGGTCGAACATCCCGCACTACGCCGAGTTCCTCGCCGAGACCGAAGGCGTCGAGACCGAGATGGCCGTCGCCGACCCGAACTTCACCGCTGCGGACGTGTTCGCCGCCGCGGGCGGGGACCCGCTGGCCGATCTGGTGCTGGAGCGAGTGACAGAGTGGAACGTCATCGGCGTCGCGAACGTCGTCCACGCGTACGCGCCGCTGGCGATCTACGTCGGCGGCGCGGTCGCCCTGAACAACCCCGAGCAAGTCCTCGATCCGGTTCGCGACCGGCTGGACGACGCGGTCGTGTCGAACGTGCCAGACCTGCAGCTGACGAATCTGGGCGACGACGTCGGGGTGAAGGGAGCGCTCGCGAGCGCGCGGACTGGGGGAACTGGTGACCGGTCCCGAATCCGTCGGTGAGGGACCGCAGCAGAGCCGCCGCAGGTGGTACAGGCGACCGGTCCCGAATCCGCAGGTGAGCGCTTCTCCAGTGGGTTTTCGCGGCATTCCTCGCACTACCATTTCGCGACCGGCTGCGCGCACGTGGCCACACCCCAGAGTAACCGATTTACGTTACAGTTTCGCGACTGTCAGCGATGCCGAATTCGAGACATATCACGTCCAAAACGACATCGCGCGGCCGAGAGACGTGACGACGCACCCAACCCAGACGTTACTATAACCGTTTGCATCCAGAGTTAGATTTATTTCGACAAAGGCCGAGACTGTAGTACAGAGTTCGACAATTCATGGAGAAGATCAGACCAGTGAATCCGGCGACTGGGGAACAGATCGACGCGTACGAGCAGGCAGACGAGGACGACGTCGAAGCGGCGCTCGCCCGGGCGTCGGACGCGTTCGAGTCCTGGCGACAGCGACCGATGCGCGAGCGCGAGCAGTTACTGCTGAACGCTGCGG
The DNA here is from genome assembly GCF_023077655.1 of Halorientalis brevis. Taxonomy (NCBI): domain Archaea; kingdom Methanobacteriati; phylum Methanobacteriota; class Halobacteria; order Halobacteriales; family Haloarculaceae; genus Halorientalis; species Halorientalis brevis. The sequence goes on from NZ_JALLGV010000004.1 coordinate 393,874, forward strand.
ACGTGCTCAGGGATCGCAAGGCGGAGTACGCCGAGTTGATGACCCGAGAGATGGGGAAACCGATCTCGCAGGCGACGGCGGAGATCGAGAAGTGCATCTGGGGCTGTGAGCACTACGCCCAGCACGCGAGCGCGTACCTCGCCGACGACCACTACCCGAGTCCGGCCGGCTCGACCGTCAAGACGGCGTACGATCCGCTCGGGGTCGTCCTGGCGGTGATGCCCTGGAACTTCCCGTTCTGGCAGGTGTTCCGGTTCGCCGCGCCGTATCTGACGGCGGGGAACGTCGGGGTGCTGAAACACGCCTCGAACGTCCCGGGGTGTGCGCTCGCCATCGCGGACGTGTTCCGGGAGGCCGGCTATCCCGAGGGCGTCTTCCAGTCCGTCCTGGCGCCGTCGAGCCTCGTCGACGACATCATCGCCGACGAGCGCGTCGAGGCAGCGACGTTGACGGGGAGCGGCCCGGCCGGGAGAGCCGTCGCGTCGACCGCCGGCGAGCACCTCAAGAAGACCGTGCTCGAACTCGGCGGCAGCGATCCGTTCGTCGTCCTCGAAGACGCCGACGTCGAGCACGCAGCGGAGCGCGGAGCGTGGGCGCGCAACCAGAACGGTGGCCAGTCGTGCATCGCCGCCAAGCGGTTCGTCGTCCACGACGCCGTCTACGACGAGTTCGTCGACCAACTGGTCGAGGAAGTCGAGGCGCTGACCGTCGGCGACCCGATGGACGAGTCGACCGACGTCGGGCCACAGGCGCGCCAGCGGTTCCTCGAAGAGCTCCACGAGCAGGTCACCGCCAGCGTCGAGGCCGGGGCGACGGTCCTCACGGGCGGTGAACCACTCGACCGCGATGGAGCGTACTACCCGCCGACGGTCCTCGCGGACGTGCCCGCGAACTGCCCGGCCGACTCCGAAGAGCTGTTCGGTCCCGTCGCGACCGTCTACCGCGTCGACGACGAGGCCGAGGCTCTCGAGGTCGCCAACGACACTCGGTTCGGTCTGGGCGCGAGCGTCTGGACCGCCGACCGCGAGCGCGGCGAGCGACTCGCCGGCCAGATCGACGCCGGCTGCGTCTACGTCAACCAGCTCGTGAAGTCGGACCCACGAGTGCCGTTCGGCGGCGTCGGCGATTCGGGGTACGGTCGGGAACTCTCCGCGATCGGCATCCAGGAGTTCGTCAACCGGAAAACCGTCTGGATCGAGTGATCGCCAGCGGCGGCGTCAGTCCGCCCTGGTGTCGTAGAGGCGTTTGAACACGGTGGTGGGGAACCGGGGTTCGACGCGGCTGGGCGGGCGGCCGTGCCCCTCGCTCGCGGCCTCCTGCCGAACGCGTTCGACGATGCCGGTCTCGGCGAGTTCGTAGAGGAACCGCTTGACGGTGCCCGAAGTGAGATCGACCGAGGCCGTCTCGACGATGGCGTCAGTCGTGCGCTCGACGGATTCACGGGCGTCGTCGTCCAGGTCGACGAGCGTGCGAAGAACGAGCTGGCGGTTCTGCGGAAGTGCCACGACGCGGCCCAGCGAGCTACAGGGCCGCGGGACGTCCATCATGCCCGCAGTGATGTCCTCGCTGTGGATTCGCGACCGACCGTGGCTCGCGGCGCGGTCGGCGGCCCCGAACAGGGCCGCCAGGGCGTCGTGGGCGTTTCCCTCGGCCCAGTCGGCGATCTCGCGGGTCTGCTCGTGCTGGAGCGCTCGCTCGGAGAGGCCCTCGGACGCGCGGCCGGTGAGGATGTCGACCAGGTCGTGGCGGCGGTACGCCGGCACCTCGATGCGTTCCGGCGGGAGGTCCGCCGACAGTTCGTCCGGGTCGGGCCGGCCGATGGCGACCCAGGTGAGCGACGAATCGAGCGGCGCGAGTCGCTCGGCGATCGTCGCCAGTTCACAGGTCTCGGGCTCGCCGACGTGGTCGATGGCGACGATCACGTTCTCGCCCGGCGGTCGGAGCGAGTCTGCGAGCCGAGCGCGGAGGGTGTCGGTGCCGATGCCTTTCTCCGGGATGGACTCCGCGGAGACGGCGTCGAGGATGGTGCGGTACTGTGCGAAGGCGCTCGCGGCCTCGCGGCTGTCGACGTAGACGAACTGCGGGGCGTTCGTCGGCTGGGAGCGCGTCGTCGTGTGGATGACCGACTGGGACTCCGAGAGCTGTGCCGAGAGGTTCGACCACAGCGCGGTGACGACGGCCGACTTCCCGGCGCCCATCGGTCCCCAGACGTAGGCATTCGGCGGCAGGCCGCCGTCGAACACCGGATCGAGGTAATCCAACAGGCGTTCGAGAACGGGACCACGGCCGGTCGGCTCGGACACGTGGGCGATCGGACTGATCGCCTCGTAGTCGAGCACGAGGGGAGCAGTGTTACCGGTGCGACGGCGTCGGCGGATGCGAGCTTTCAGATCCATCGGCGTTGTGTTCGGTGAACGATCATTCGTCGGGGAAGCGACGACCGGACGTAACGTTCGGTTGGCAGTACAGTAAGGAAAGTGATGTGATTCGGTCAGACCCCGGCCGGGAGCGGGACCCAGACGCTCGTCGGGAACACGCCGGCGATCGTCAGGACCCCGATCAAGAAGGTACAGAAGACGATCGCTGCGGCCGGCGGGTCCCAGTGCGTGTCGCCGTGAGCGTAGAAGACGCGCTGGAACGTTTCGCCGAACAGTGCTCCGATGACGCCGAAGGCAGCGCCGACGAGGACGGCGACCGCAGCGCCCTGCCCGGCGAGTGCGGCGTCCCCGGAGGCCATCACTGCGAGCGTCGCCGTGCTGGCCGGCAGAGTGATGTGATGCGTGACCGGGATCTGCTCGACGCCAAGGTTCAGGAAGGTCAGCGTCGCTGCGCTGATGCCGAACGCCAGGAACGCGCTGCCAGTGACGACGGCCGTGTAGGCACCGAGAATTCCGGCGACGAGGCCGATCATGGCGACGTTGGCCCACTTGTACTGGTGGCCGAGCCACGGCTCGACGGCGAGTCGCTCTTTCACCGTGCCACCGTCGGTGGCCGCGGCGGCCGTGCTACGAGCAGGGCGCATCTCTTCGCGTGCGAACGGCGTCATGTCCAAGATGCTGTCGCCCCGAACCTCGCCGATCAGCGGGTACCCGAAGGCCAGGCGGTGGAACAGCGCCGAGAGCACGACGCCGATGGCGATCGGGTCCCACGGGACGCCGAAGTTGAACGAGACCTGCCGGATCAGCATTCCGAGAATGCCGAACACGCCGCCGACCGCGAGCACGTCGGGCTTGGTGCCGAGCGCGTAGGCGATGTTCTTGGCCTCGTGATAGTCGAAGCCGGAGTCCATGTACCCTTTCCGCGCCGCGTAGGCAGCCGCGGCCGCACCGCCCGCAAAGGAGATGTGCGGACCGAACACCGGCCCGAACGCCACGCTACCCGTGATGCCGGTCCCGATCTGGCCCTGGATCGCGCCGAGTTCGCCCGCGATCGCCTTCGTCGCGAGGTTGGACGCCTCGCCGGCGATCACCATGAACCCGGTGAAACAGAAGGCCGGGAGCGCGCCCAGTGCCGCGCCGAACGCGCCACCGGCGAACGCGGCAATCCAGAGCGCCGGATTGCTGAGCGCTTCGACGAGCGCTTCGACGGCCATCCTCAGTCACCTCCGTCTGTGGCCCAGTTCTTCGAGCGCTCGACCGCCTCGGCCCAGCGCTCGTACTTCTCGTCGTACCCGTCTGGGTTCTCGACCGCGAACTCCCGGTCGACCTGCCAGTTGTCCCGGAGTTCGTCCAGCGTCTCCCAGTAGCCGACGGCGAGGCCGGCCGCGTAGGCCGACCCCAGCGCGGTCGTCTCGTCGACTTCCGGCCGGACGATCTCCGTGCCGATGATGTCCGACTGGAGCTGACAGAGGAAGTTGTTCTTGACCGCCCCGCCGTCGACGCGCAGACTCGTCGTCTCGACGCCGGAGTCGGCCTCCATGGCTTCTGCCACGTCGCGCGTCTGGTACGCGATGGACTCCAGGGTCGCGCGGACGATGTGTTCGCGGCGCGTGCCGCGGGTCATCCCGACGATGGTGCCGCGTGCGCGGCCGTCCCAGTGGGGGGCGCCGAGGCCGGTAAAGGCGGGGACCAGGTAGACGCCGTCCGTGGAGTCGACCGAGCGCGCCATCTCCGCGGTCGCGGCCGCGTTGTCGATGAGATCGACGTCTTCGAGCCACTCGATCGCGGCGCCGGTGATGAAGATCGCGCCCTCCAGCGCGTACTGGACGGGTTCCCCCGAGCGCTGGAAGCCGATCGTCGTCAGCAGGCCGTGATCGGACTCGACGGCCTCGTTGCCCGTGTTCATCAGGTAGAACGAGCCCGTCCCGTAGGTGTTCTTCGCGTCGCCCTCGTCGAAACAGGTCTGGCCGAACATCGCGGCCTGCTGGTCGCCGAGCGCCCCCGCGACCGGAACGGCTTCGCCGAGGAAGCCGTCGGCGTCGGTGTACCCGTAGTAGTCCTCGTCGGACGACGGGCGTACCTCCGGGAGCATCGACGCGGGGACGTCGAACTCCTCCAGGAGTTCGGCGTCCCACGCCAGGTCGTGGATGTTGAACAGCATCGTCCGTGAGGCGTTCGAGACGTCCGTGATGTGGTTGCCGGTGAGGTTGTAGATGAGCCACGCGTCGATCGTCCCCATCATCAGCTCCCCGTTCTCGGCGCGGTCGCGGATGTCCTCGGTTCGAGACCGATCCATCTTGATCGGATCGGCGTTGTCGAGGATCCACTCCGTCTTGGTCGCGGAGAAGTACGCGTCGCACTCCAGTCCCGTCTTTTCCCGGATCCACTCGACCTTGCCGGCTTCCTGGATCTCCTCGACCCGGTCCGTCGTCCGACGGTCCTGCCAGACGAGCGCGTTGTGGACCGGCTTCCCGGTCTGGGCGTCCCAGACGATCGTCGTCTCGCGCTGGTTCGTGATACCCAGCGCTTCCAGCTGACTCGGTTCGAGACCGGCCTCGGTGAGACCGGTCGTCACGACGTCTTTGGTGTTCTCCCAGATCTCCATCGGGTCGTGTTCGACCCACCCGGGTTCCGGATAGATCTGTTCGTGCTTCTGGTAGGCGTTGGCGACGACCTGGCCGCTATGGTCGAAGACCATGAACCGGGTCCCGGTCGTCCCTTGATCGATCGCACCGACGTAGGTGTCTGTTGGCATATGGCGTTCACCACTCTGGTGTCGACGACGGCTTTCTTTACTGCCAAAGCCGTCTTAGCGGTAAAAATTATAGTCTATGATGATAAGTGTTACGCAGTAACGCACCTCTAGAACCGGATATAAGCAAAGAGAGGTGACGAGGAGGTGATGCCAGTGGCCCGAAGTTCCAACAGGTAGTAGTGCTCGAAGGCGGTGGTCCGGACCCGGACAGACCGAGCACCGCAGCTCGGTGAGCCACAGCACGGAAAGCGTGATCTCCTGCCCGGGACAGAACCCGACACGGGGGCGGAATTCCCGTCGCTCGTTTAGAAAAGCGGACAGTTCGGGACGCGCGGAGCGACTCGGTTCCCCGCCGCGTCAGCGCTGGGTTGGTGGCTGGCGGGCGATCAATCATGACGAGTGAGTAGAGTATTTTACTGATAGTGATTCCCCTGCGGTAAAAATATGTATACGCAGTCCAATGTGGGGACAGTGCGATGGCTGACACACCGAGCGTTCTCGTGATCGGCGGTGGGTCGACGGGCTGTGGCATCGCCCGGGACCTGGCGATGCGCGGCGTCGACGTCACCCTCGTCGAGAAGGGGAACCTGACACACGGAACGACGGGGCGGATGCACGGGTTGCTCCACAGCGGCGGCCGGTACGCCGTCGCTGACCAGGCCAGTGCCAAAGAGTGCATTCAGGAGACGCGCGTCCTCGAAGACATCGCGAGCCACTGCGTCGAGGAGACGGGCGGGCTGTTCGTCCAGCGCCCCGAAGACTCCGACGAGTACTTCGAGCGGAAGCTCCGGGGCTGTGACGAGTGCGACATCCCCACGGAAGTTCTCTCCGGGCGGGAGGCACGCAAGCGCGAACCGTACCTCGCGAAGGACGTCAAGCGAGCGATCGCCGTCCCCGACGGGGCCGTCGACCCCTTCAGGCTCTGCGTCGCGAACGCCCGCAGCGCGGAGAACCACGGCGCCCGCATCGAGACCCACGCCGAGGTGACCAACCTGCTCGTCGAGGCCGGCGAAGTCGTCGGCGCCGAGGTTCGACACCGGAGCGGCCCGGGAAAGCGCGACCACGGCGCGGCCGGAACGACCGAAGAGATCGCGGCCGACTACGTCGTCAACGCCACGGGCGCGTGGGCCGGCCAGATCGGCGAGATGGCCGGCGTCGACATCGAGGTCCGCCCCTCGAAAGGCGTGATGACCGTGATGAACGTCCGGCAGGTGGACACCGTCATCAACCGCTGTAAGCCGAAGGGCAACGCCGACATCATCGTGCCCCACGAGACGACGGCCATCCTCGGGACCACCGACGCCGAGGTCGACGATCCCGAAGACTACCCGGAAGAGCAGTGGGAGGTCGACCTGATGATCGACGAACTCTCGAAACTCGTCCCGGTCCTCCAGGAGGCCCGAACCATTCGGTCGTACTGGGGCGTTCGTCCGCTGTACGAACCGCCGGGCGCCGGCACCGAGAACCCCGAGGACATCACGCGGGACTTCTTCCTGCTCGATCACACCGAGCGCGACGATCTCCCGGGCATGACCTCGATCGTCGGCGGGAAGTTCACGACCTACCGGATGATGGCCGAGGACATCAGCGACCACGTCTGCGCAAAGCTCGGCGTGTCAGCCACCTGTCGAACCGCAGACGCTCCCCTGCCGGGCAGCGAGGACTTCCGCGTCCTGGAGGACGCGATGGACGACTACGGGCTGACCTCGCCCATCAAGAAACGATCCGTCCAGCGCCTCGGCGACCGGGCCGACGAGGTGCTCTCGACGACCGACCCCAACCCCGTCGTCTGTGGCTGTGAAGGCGTCACCCGCGCGGAACTCCAGGACGCCATCAGCCAGGCCGGCACTGACCTGAACGCCGTCCGCATTCGGACCCGTGCTTCGATGGGGAACTGTCAGGGCGGGTTCTGTACCCACGCAATCGCCCAGGAACTCCACCCGGAGTACGACGCCGAGCAGTCGTACGCGGCGCTGGACGAACTCTATCAGGAACGGTGGAAGGGCCAGCGCCACGCGCTGTGGGGCGAACAGCTCTCGCAGGCCATGCTCACCTACGCGCTCCACGCGACCACCATGAACCGAGACGCTGATCCCGCCCGGCGGGAGGACACCATCGACTTCGCGGCGTTCGACGACGGGAGGGGGGCAGGTGCCAGCGCGAATCGAACGAGTGCGGCCACGGACGGAGGTGAGCGGCGTGGCGATTGAACAGGACGTTCTCGTCGTGGGCGGCGGACTCGCCGGAATCACGGCAGCCATCTCGGCCGCGCGGTCGGGCGCCCACGTGCGCCTGGTCTCGTACAAGCAGTCCACGCTCCGCCACGCCAGTGGACTCGTCGACGTCCTCGGGTACACGCCGGACGGCGAGGGGCCGCTCGTCGATCCGTTCGACGCCATCGACGACCTCCCGGAGGGGCACCCATACGAGCGCGTCGGCACCGACGCCGTCGCGTCGGGACTCGCCCTGTTCGACGAGATCACGGCCGGTACCTACGAAGGCAGCCACACCGACGCGAACGCGCTCGTGCCGACGCACGGTGGCACGATCAAACCCACGGCCCGCTATCCAGACAGCGCTGCCGCCGGACTGGCCAGCGACGGCCGAGACGCACTGCTCGTCGGGTTCGAGCGCCTGCCCGGGTTCGACGCGCCGCTGGCGGCGACCCACCTCGGTGCGACGGGTGCGCCGTTCCGGGCGCGGGGCGTCACCGTCGAGTTCCCGGTGAAACTCAGCGCGGACCCGAAGGTGACCCGCTTTGCCCACCTGCTCGATCAGGACGAGGGCATCGACGGCGGGACCCGTGGCGTGCGACGTGCGCTCGCGGAGCTGGTGAAAGGGCACCTCGACGGCGCCGAGCGGGTCGGCTTCCCCGCAGTGCTGGGCGACGACCATCCCCGCGAAGTCCGTGCCGACCTGGCCGAGTACATCGGCGCCGACGTGTTCGAGGTCCCGATGGGGCCGCCGAGTCTCCCGGGCATCCGGCTGGAAGACCGACTCTTCGCGGCCCTCGACGAGGCCGGCGTCAGCATCGAGACCGGCAACCCCGTCGTGGGCTTCGAGCGCGACGGCGACACCGTCGCGTCAGTCACGGTGAGTCGAACGGGCAACGAGGTCCCCTATGCGGCCGAGCAGTACGTTCTGGCGACCGGCGGCCTGGTCGGGAAGGGTCTCGACTCGGACCGCGAGGGCGTCCGCGAGCCCGTTTTCGACTGCCACATCGCACAGCCACCGGACCGCTACGACTGGTTCGGGGACGACGCCTTCGGCGACCACCCGTTCGCCCGCTTCGGCGTCGATCCCGACCGGGAGTTGCGGCCCGTGGACGCCGGCGGCACAGCGGAGTTCGACAATCTCCGGGCTGCCGGTGCAGTGCTGGGCAACTACGACTTCGCAGCGGAGAAATCAGGCAGCGGCGTTTCGCTGGCGACCGGCTACCACGCAGGCACACTGGCAGGAGAGGAGGCGACATGAGCGACGCAGAATCACCCCCAGACGACGACGTACCGTCCGTCCCCGACGACGAGATACCCGCCGGCGACGAGTTCGAGCCGGTCCAGGTGTTTCCGGACAGCGACCTCGACCTCCGGGAGGGCGCCGACGACTGTTACAAGTGCTCGACGTGCGATACGAACTGTCCGGTCGCGGAGGTCGACGACGACTTCCCCGGCCCGAAGTTCCAGGGGCCGGAGCAGTGGCGGCTCAAGCGCAAGGACGACGAGGACATCGACGCCTCGATCATGGACTGCTCGAACTGCATGCGCTGTGACACCGCCTGCCCGTCGGACGTGCCCCTCAGCCAGATGCACAACGAGGCCCGCGGCGAGTACGTCGACGAGCAGATGGACACGTGGTCCGTCGAGTACTGGCGCAACCGCGTCCTCGCGAACTACCGCATCAGCGCCTGGTTCGCGAGCAAGATGCCCCGCCTCGCCAACGCGGTGATGAGCAATTCGCTCGTCCGGCAGGTCGGCGAGAAACTGTTCGGCGTCACAGCCGAGCGGGAGTTCCCCGCCTTCGCCGAGCAGACCTTCCGCGAGTGGTGGGCCGAGCGCGGCGGCCCGAAAGTGCAGAGCGAGGACAAGCGCGTCGCGTACTTCCACGGCTGTTATTCGAACTACAACACGCCAGAGGTCGCCAAGGCGATGGTCCGCACCTTCGAGCACTTCAGCTACCAGATCGCGGTCCCCGACCAGGGCTGTTCGGGCACGCCGATGTTCGCCAATGGCATGTTAGACGACGCCCGTCGCGACGCCGAACTCAACATAAAGGAGTTCTCACAGCTCGTCGAAGAAGGGTACGACGTCATCTGTTCCTGTACCTCCTGCTCGATGGCGCTCCGTCAGGAGTACCCGGAGCTCTTTTCCTTCGAGGGTACCGCGAAAGTCTCCGCGAGCACCTACGAGGCCGTCGAGTACCTCCGGATTCACGAGGATCTGGGGAGTGCGATCTCGGACGCCGAGGTCGAGTTCCCGGACCTGGCGTACCACGCGCCGTGTCACGCCCGGAGCCAGGGCCTCGATCGGCAGGCGGTCGAGTTGTTCCGCGACCTCGACGGCGTCAAGATCGAGGACGTGGGCGAGTCCTGTTCGGGGATTTCGGGCACGTACGGCTGGAAGTCCGAGAAGTACGAGAAGTCGATGGCCATCGGCGAGGAGATGTTCGAGCACATGGACGAAGCCGAGGGCGAGACCGGCATGACCGAGTGCCCGACCTGCGCGATGCAGATGGAACACGGCTCTGGCTACGAGATTCGCCATCCGCTGGAAGTGCTGGAGGCGGCGCTCGTTTCGCGGTGAGCTGCCCCACCGTCGTTCGGGACGACGCCACTCAGCGCGGAATGCCGTAGGTCTCGTCGTCGAGGTCGATCATGTAGACGCGCTTTTCGGTGTCGATGTCGTCGATGCGGGCCACGTCCTGGTCGTCGAGTTCCCAGTCGGCCACCTGGAAGTTCGAGCGGATGTGTGCGGGCGTCGAGGACTTGGGAATCGTCACGACGCCCTTCTGGATCTGCCAGCGGAGGACGACCTGGGCCGGCGTCTTCTCGTAGGACGCGGCCACGTCCTGCACGACGGGATCGTCGAGCACTTCGGTGCGGGCGAGCGGCGCGGCCGCGGTGAGGACGACGTCGTTATCCTCACAGTACGCCAGGAGGTCGTCCTGGTTGAGCCAGGGGTGGTACTCCACCTGGTTGACGGCGATGGGGACGTCGCTCACTTTCTGCGCGAACGTGAGCTGGTACTTGCTGAAGTTGCTCACGCCGATATTGCGGACTTTCCCCTCCTCGTGGAGGCGTTCGAGGGCGTCCAGCGTTTCCCGGAGCGAGATCGTCGGGTTCGGCCAGTGGATCAGATAGAGGTCGAGGTAGTCCGTTCCGAGCCGGTCGAGGCTGGCCTCGCATGACTCCAACACGGACTCGTAATGGAGGTTCTTCGGGAGGACTTTCGAGGTGAGGAAGACGTCCTCGCGGTCGTACTCGGACAGCGCGGCGCCGACCTCGGCTTCGTTTTTGTAGCCTTCGGCGGTGTCGACGTGGGTGTAGCCCGCGTCGAGCGCCGTCCGAACTGCGTCGGTCACGGTCTCGCCGGAGATGTTCCACGTCCCAGCGCCGAGTTGCGGCATCTCGTCGCCACTGGGCAGCGTTCGCGTCGGAATAGACATACGAGTCTGCCTTCACAGGGGTCGTCTAAAGGGCTGCCGACTTCCGGGACGCCGGTCGTGACCAGCCGACAACAGCCGTCTCACCCCGTATTCTTCATCCCGGCAGCGATCCCCTGCACAGTCAGGCGGAGCGTCCGCTCCTGTTGGGGCGAGAGGTCGGCCTCACCGAGCAGGCGCACCTGTAGCAGGTTCAGCGGGTCGACGTAGGGGTTTCGGCGCTGGAGGTTCTCCTCGAGCCACTCGCGGGTCAGCAGGCTGTCGCGACCGGTGATCTCGCAGACTAAGTCGACGGCGGCTTCGTACTCCTCGCGGATGCGCGGGAAGATGCGCTCCCGGAGGTCGTCGTCCGCGAGGTCGGCGTACTCACTGGCGATCTCCACGTCCGTGCGGGCCAGCGCCTGGGACGCGTTGTCGAGCACCGTCCGGAAGAACGGCCACTCGCGGTACATCTCGGTGAGCGTCTCGACGTCGCCGCCCTCGTCGAGGTAGTGCTGGAGGCCAGACGCCAGCGAGTACCAGCCGGTGATGATACACCGGGATTGGGTCCAGGAGAACACCCACGGGATCGCCCGGAGGTCCTCGACGCTGCGCTCTTCCGACCGGGAAGCCGGGCGCGACCCGAGGTTGAGGTCCTCGATGACGGTGATGGGCGTCGCCTGCTCGAAGTACTGGACGAACCCCTCGGTTTCCAGCAGGTCCTGGTACTCCGCGCGGGCGGCGTCGCTCGCGATGTCTAGCGCGTCCAGCCACTCGTCGGGGATGGTCTCGGCGCCCTCCTGGAGGGCTTCGTACCGCGCGCGGATCTGGGCGTTAGCCATCTGTTCTAAGTTCCGCTCTGCGATGTCGTCGTTGGCGTACTTCTCGGAGATGGCTTCGCCCTGTTCGGTGAACTTGATCTGGCCCGACACCGTCTCCCGGGGGAGCGCGAGCATCGCGTCGTTCATCGGGCCGCCGCCGCGGGAGATCGACCCGCCGCGGCCGTGGAACAGGCGCATCTCCACGTCGTAGTCGTCTGTGATCTCGGCCAGGCGCTTCTGGTTGCGGTGAAGGCTCCAGTTCGCGGCGAGATAGCCGTTCTCCTTGTTCGAGTCGGAGTAGCCCAGCATGATCTCCTGGAGGTTGCCCCGCGCCTCGAGCGCCTGCGAGTAGGCCTCGTTCTCGAACAGCGTCCCCATGATGCGCCGCGCCCCGGAGAGGGCGTACTCGGTTTCGAGCAGGGGGACGACGTCCAGCCCGCAGTAGCCCGGGAGGTCCACGATGCCGGCCTGATCGGCCAGGAAGAGAACTTCCAGCACGTGGCTGGGTTCCTCGGCCATGCTGACGGCGTAGGTGTCGATGGCGTCGACGCCGAACTCCCGCTGCCAGTCGGCGAGTTTCTCGAACCGCCGGAGAACGCGACTGGCCGTGTCGCCGAGGTCAGCCCTGTCCTCGACGTCCACGACGGCGTCGTCCTGGAGGATCGCCTCGGTCAGCACCTCGGTCCGTTCGTCCTCGTCCATCTCGGCGTAGTCGATGCTCTCGCGAGCGAGCGCCTCGGAAACGGCCGTGGTGTGCTGTTCCTGGTGGTCGCGCACGTCGAGGCTGGCCATCGCGAAGCCGAACGTTTCGACCTTGCGGACGAGCGGGTCGACCTGCGTCTCGGCGACGTCGGCGGCGTCGTTCGCGCGCAGACTGTCTGCGATGACCCGCAGGTCCGTCGCGAGTTCGTCGGCGTCCCGGTAGCCACCCTGGCGGACGTCCCCGACCCTGAGGACGCGTTCGCGCATCAGTTTGAGCTTCTGGCGGTACGGTTCCTCGGGGTAACGCGCCTCGGCCCCGCTGGCGACGCCGGGGAGTCGCTCGCGGTCGGCGGCGAGCCGGTCCTCGAAGGCCGAGCCGGGGTCGATCTGACTGGCGTCCTGGCTGAGGACGCCGGACAGCGCCTTGAGTTCGTTCCGGTACATCGGGAGGACGGTCTCGCGCTGGCGCTCCAGGGTCTCCTCGGTGATCTCTGGGGTGACGTAGGGGTTGCCGTCGCGGTCGCTGCCGGCCCACGAGCGGAACTCGTAGAGCTTGGGGACGTCGACGTCGGCGTCGAACTGCTCGTCGAGATGGCGTTCGAGTTCGTCGTACACCTCACTGATGACGTCGAAGAGGACGTTCTCCAGGTACCACTGGACGTTCAGCGCCTCGTCGGTCACCTCCGGCCGTCGCCGGCGGACCTGCGGGGTCTGCCAGAGGCTCGTCACCTCGGCGTGGAGGTCCCGCTCGACGGCCCGTTGCTCCCGGTCGGTCAGTCGGACTTCGTCGAGCGTTTCGAGATCGTCGGCGACCGACCGGAGTTTCGCCTTGACGGTCTTCCGGCGCGCTTCGGTCGGATGGGCGGTGAAGGTCGGCTGGATCAGCACGTCCGTCAGCACCTGCTCGACGGTCTCGGGGTCCGCGTCGGCGTCGGCGAGTCGGCTGACCGCCGCTTCGATGCTGTCCGAGAGCATCCCTCGCTGGCTGCCCTCGCGGATCTCCCGCACCCGGTGGCGTTCCTCCGCGAGGTTGATGAGCTCGAAATACGTCGTGAACGCCCGCGCGACGACGTCCTGGCGATCCGCCTCCAGTCGGTCGAGTTCCCTGTGGACCGCCTCCCGCGACGCCGCCTCACCGCGCCGGTAGGCGATCGCCGACGTCCGCAATCGCTCGACGGTCTCCAGCGCGTCGGTCGACGCCTGTGCCGCCAGTATCTCTCCCAGTAGCGACCCCAGTTCCTGCACGTCCTGGGTCACGTCCCTGGCGTGTAAATCCATACCATATCACCACACAGCGCCACGTAAAACACTGACGAAAATTCCCAAATTACAACTCATACTCGAGTAAATATCTATTACATATCGGCGCGGCGCGGTGAGTGTGAGTGACGGTCGCGAGTCGAACTCCGGGAACGAGTCGCGCAGGAACACTGCGCCGTCGGGACGGTCCGGACGGTCGAGGCCGTCTCAGCCGTCGAAATTCGCCCGGAGTTTAAGACAGAGACCACGGTATCGGTTGGCATGGGGCTTCTGAATTGGTTCACCGGGCTGTTCGAGGCGGACGAGGCGTCGGGAGACGGCGGCGGCGCCGCCGATGCGCCAGCGGAACTGGACCTGCAGGTCGACGTCGAGCGTCGCGCGGGAGCGATCATGGAACACTACGAGCTGGCGAGCGAAGACGCCCGGCGGATCGCCGAGATTCTCGACGCGGCAGTGAGTCGCGAGGACGGGTACGCCAGAACGATGATCGTCGACCAGCTGGTTCGCGAGGTCGACGTCGACGAGGACCGCGCCCGGACAATCGTCGACACGGAAGTCGGGTCCATCCGCAACCTCGCTCGCGTCCGGAAGTTCACTGCACAGAGCGACGACGAGGTCAGCGTCCGCTGGGTCGACTCCGTGGGCAGGGACGACTCGCCTGTCTGTGCCGACGTCCGGTCGGCGATCGACGCGGAGGGCCCCGTGACGCCCGACCGCCTGCGCGAACTGATCCGCGAGGCGGCCAGCGATCACGACGGCGGCACGCCCGAGCGCGCCGAGGACCTGATCCCCCACGAGTCCTGTCGTCACACTGTCGTCAGGCACTTCGAGACGAGCTAAGCACCCCGGGCCAGCCAAACGTCTTTTTCAGTCCGGCGTGAACCCACGGTATGGACATCCACCGGTACTTCGACGAGTTCACCGAGCGAGACTGGCAGGCCACGAGCGGTGACCAGGAGCCAGTCCGCTTCGCCATGATCGGCCTGGGATGGTGGACCCGTGAGGAGGCCATCCCCGCCGTCGCCGACTCGGCGCTCTGCGAGACGAGCGTCGTCGTCAGCCGCGACAAAGAGAAGGCCCAGTCGGTCGCCGACAGCGTCGAATCCGTCGAAGCCGGCATCACGGACGAGGAGTTCCACGACGGGGTCGCCCGGGACATCTACGACGCCGTCTACGTCGCGACGCCGAACGCCACGCACCTGCCGTACGTCAAATCCGCCACCGAGTTCGGGAAGGCCGTCCTCTGTGAGAAGCCGATGGAAGCTACCGTCGATCGAGCCGAAGCGATGGTGACTGCCGCCGAGGACGCCGGCGTCACCCTGATGGTCGCCTACCGAATGCACACGGAACCGGCCGTTCGACGGCTCCGCGACCTCGTCGAGGAGGGGCTGCTCGGTGAGCCCGTGCAACTCCACGGGCACATGTCCCAGCGGCTCATGGAGATGATCCCGAATCCGGATCAGTGGCGACTGAATCCGGACCTCGCAGGCCCGGGCGCGAGCGTCACCGACATCGGCCTCTACCCGCTGAACACCGCTCGCTACGTCCTCGACGCCGATCCGGTCGCGGTCCAGGCGAGCATGGACTCGACGAGCGACGCCTTCGACGCCGTCCCCGACGAACGGGCGGCGTTCACGATCGAGTTCCCGGGCGGCGTGTTTGCTGCCTGTACCGCCAGCCAGAACGCCGTCCAGTCGAGCCACCTCCAGGTGATCGGAACGGAGGGAACAGCGACGCTCGACCCAGCGTTCTTCGCCACGGAGCCTCGGGAACTCACGGTCTCTCGCGCCGGGACGCGCGTCGACACCACCTTCGAGCAGGTCGACCAGATGCGCGAAGAGTTCGACTACTTCGCGGACTGCCTGCACACCGACCGGGAGCCGGTCGGCGACGGCCGCCACGGCCTCGTCGACATGCGTGCCCTCGAAGGCATCTACGAGGCTGCCGAGCGCACCGAACGCGTCGAGTTGTAAGGTCGAGAACGCTCAGGTCTGCACCTCGAACCGCACGCCGCCGGCGTCGCTCTCGGTGAGCCGGACGTCCCACCCGTGGGCGGAGAACACTTCCTCGACGATGGCCAGCCCGAGCCCGGTTCCGGTCTCGGTCGTCGAGTACCCGTACTCGAAGACGGCGTCGCGTTCGTCGGCGGGAATCCCCGGACCGTCGTCGGCGACGAAAAAGCCAGACGGCGTCGTCCCGACGCGGAGCGACACGTCCGGCCCGGCGTGTTCCAGGGAGTTCCGGAAGAGGTTCTCGAAGGCCTGGAGCAGCCGCTGGGGGTCCGCGTCGAGGCGCCCGTCGGCGTCGATCGTCAACTCGCCCGTCGGCGCGTCGACGTGTTCCCAGGCGTCTCCGGCGACGGTCGCCAGGCTCACGGGTTCGGTTTCGTCGACGGTCTGGCCCTGGCGAGCGAGCGCCAGCAGGTCGTCGATGAGTTCTTCCATGCGCTCGTGGGCGCCGTCGACGGCCGCGAGGAGGTCCGAGTCGCACTCGTGGCGCGCCATGTCCAGGTTCGACTCGGCCATCCGCAGCGGGTTCCGGAGGTCGTGCGAGACGGTGCTGGCGAACCGCTCCAGTCGCTCGTTCTGGCGATGGAGTTCCCGTTCGCGTTCGAGTCGGTCGGAGACGTCTCGGCCGATGCCGACGATGCCTTCGACGGTGCCGTCGGCCTCGGTCACGGGTGCGCCGGTGAACTCGTAGGGGATGCGATCGCCGTCGCTGGTGACGATTCGGGCCTCGGCGCGCGCACGGCCGCCGTCGAGAATCGCCTCGATCGCCCCGGTTATCGCCGCCACGTCCTCGTCGGCGATCAGTTCGAGCGGGCCCATGTTCTCGATCTCGCGCTCGCTGTAGCCGGTCGCCTCGAGCAGCCGGTCGTTCCAGCGGATGTAGTTCAGGTCCTCGTCGAGCGCGTACATGATGTCCGGGATCGAGTCGACGAGGCCGTCGATAAACGCGCGCTCCTCGCGGAGTTCCGCCTCCCGTTCGGCGCGATTGCAGGCGGTTGCGGCGCTCGTCGCGAGCACCTCGGCGACCTGGCGGTCGAGATCGTCGATTCGATCCGGTTCCGTGGCCCCGAGCACCAGCACCCCGTACTCGCCGATCGGGACGTACATCGCTGACTGCACCGGCGATCGGTCGGCGTCGTCGTCGATCGCAGCGAGGTCATCGGCCATCAGGATCTCGCCGGTCTGGAACGCGTCGCCGACCGGCGGTTCGTCGACGGCGTAGGTCGGACGGTCGTCCATCCGCTCGCGAACCATCTCGGTCGACGCGACGGGGACGAGTGCGTCCGCCTCGTCGTCGTAGAGCCGGACGGTGCTGAGTTCGAACCCGAGGACGTCGCGCGCGGCCGCCAGCGTCGTCTCGGCGACGGTCCGGTGGTCCGGCGCGTCCATCAGGTCCTGCGTCGTCTCGACCAGTCCCGAGAGCTTCCGCTGGCGTTCCTGCTGGGCCGTGATGTCCCTGATGACCCCGGCCGTCCCGGTGAACGAACCGTCGTCGTCGTAGACGATCGTCATGTGGTCCTCGGCGGGGATGTCGGAGCCCTCCTTGGGCTGCAGTGGGAACTCGAAGGTGGTCTCGACGGACTGGCCCGCCAGCAGCGACCGGAGCTTCTCCTCTGCCGACTCGACGGTCGCGTCGTCTTTGATGATCCCGACGTGTTCGCCCAGCAACTCCTCGCGGTCGTAGCCGGTCAGGTCTGCGGCGGCGTCGTTGACCAGTTCGAAGCAGCCGTCGTCGTCGAGAGCGTACACGACGTCGTCGACGGCGTTGATCGTCTCCTCGAACCGTTCGAGTTCGCGCTGGCGTTTCCTGCGTTCCGTGACGTCGCGACCGACGCCGACCGTGCCGGCGAAGGCACCGTCCTCGCGGAGGATTTCGAGGTTCGTCTCCACGGGGACGCGTTCGCCATCGGCGCACTGTACCTCGAACTCGATGGGGGCCGGCGAGTCGTCGCCCTCGTTCAGTGCGGTCGTGATGTGGGCTTCGACGGCCGCGACGTCGTCGTCGCTCATCACGGTCGAGACGTGCGCGCCGAGCAACGTCTCGCGGGCGTATCCGGTCCGTTCGACGAGCGTGTCGTTGACCATCGTGAACCGGCCGTCGGGGTCGACGCGGTAGACGAGGTCGGCGGCCGCGTTGATCCCCGTCTCGTAGGCCTCCAGTTGCTCCTCGCGTTCCTTGCGGTCGGTGACGTCCCGGAAGTACGCCGACAGGCCGGCGTCGTCGGGATACAGCCTGACCTCGAACCACGCCGCCAGCGACTCGTAGTAGGCCTCGAAGATGACCGGCTCCTGTGTCTCCATGGCGCGGCGAGCGTTCGCCTCGAACGTCGTCCCGGACGCGCCGGGGAACACGTCCCAGATGGGCTCACCCAGGACGGCGTCCTCGGTGACGCCGAGCAACTCCTCGGCGTGTGAGTTCAGGAACGTGAACCGGTCGTCGGCGTCGAGGGCGAAGACGCCGTCGTCGATGCGCTCGAACACCGCTTCGACGTCCGCGGTCGCGGCCGGGGGCTCGTCGGTCGGCCCCGGCGATCCCGAGTACGGCGTCACGTGTCGGCAACGACCTCCTCGATCTGCTCGGCGAGCGATTCGAGGTGATCCATCCCCTCGCCTTTCTCGACGTAGGCCGTCACGCCGGCGTCGATGGCCTCGCTTTCGACCGCGTTACTCCCCTTCCCGGTGTAGAGGATGAAGGGGATGTCGAGGCCGGCGTCCCTGACGCGGGCGAGGACGGACAACCCGTCCATCGCGGGCATCTCGAAGTCACAGAGCAGCAGATCGAAGCCGTCGGGGTCGTCCCGTAGGCGGTCGAGCGCGCCGTTCGGATCGGTCGTCGTCTCGATGCGGATGCCCTCCCAGAACCGCTCGAAGTAGTTCTCCGTCGTCGCCAGTGAACCGCGCTCGTCGTCGAGGTGCAGGACTCTGATCGGACGGTCGGTCGCGTCGAACGACACCAGCATTACGGGCCGACCTCCGGGCGCGTGGCGCCGAGGAGCGTCTCGACCAGTTCGTCCGCGGGCGTGACGTGGTCGACGTATCCGCTCTCGCGGGCGTTCGATGGCATCCAGTGGGCCGGACTCGATTCGTCGTCTTGCGCGACGGTCGTCCCGCCCGCGCGCTTGATCGCCTCCACGCCGGCGGTCCCGTCCGTTCCGAGTCCCGTCATCACGACGCCCACGAGCGGTCCGTCGACGGTTTCAGCTGCCGACTGCATCGTCACGTCGGCCGACGGCTGCACGGTCACGTCCCCGTCAGCCTCGACGTGGCCGAGCGTGAGTTCCGTCCCGTCGTCGGCCGCGACGGCGAGGTGTGAGCCGCCGTTGGCGACGACGATCTCGCCCGGGCCGAGGCTCGCGCCGTCCATGGATTCCCGGACCGTGTACTCGCTGATCGCGTCGAGGTTGCGGGCGAACTGGGCGGTGAACCGCTCTCGGAGGTGCTGGACGACGAGCACGCGAAAGCCAGCCTCCCGCGGAAGGGACGCGAGGTGCTGTTTGAGCAACCGCGGCCCGCCGGTCGAACTCGCGATGACGACGACCGGGTTCGCGTCCGGCATCGCGGTGGGTGCCGACGCCGCCGTCGCGTCCCGATCTGTCTGCTCGTCTTCGTCTGGGGCGAGCGGTTCCGGCTGGACCTTGGCGGCGTCCTCGATGGTGTCGATCAGTTCCGCCTTGTACTCGTAGAGATCCAGCGACGGCTCCTCACCGGGTTTGTGGAAGTAGTCCACGGCACCGGCTTCCAGCGCCGAGAGGGTGGTCTCGGCCCCGTCCTCGGTGTAGCGGCTGAGCATGACGACCGGCGTGGGCCGAGTGGTCATGATGCGCTCGACGGCCTCGATGCCGTCCATTCCCGGCATCTTCACGTCCATCGTCACCACGTCCGGTTCGTGGTCGTCGACCATGCTGATGGCCTGCTTACCGTTTCGCGCTTTGCCGACGACCTCGTGGCCCGCCTCCTCGAGGTAGCTGGCGACCTGTGACTGCGTGAAGTGCGAATCGTCGACGACGAGAACTCGTATCATAAGGTATCCTGTCTGGGCGTTCGGAGACTGCCAGCGAATGCTGGTAGCTGCGTGACGCTGCGAATTCGGGTCGATCTGTTGCTGTGAGGGTGTGGGAGGCGCATGCGAGTCACGCCTGGAACGGCGTCTCGGATCGGAGTCTGTCTCATGGGTTGGGGGAATCCCGATGCGTCCATGGCCCGACAGCGCCCGCAGCGGACCCCAGCGAGCCACGGCGAACGAACGCGTTCAGTGTCTGATCCAACACAACTCGCATATAAAAGCGCGATACCTAACGAGAGGGGTACTGACCGCTACTGGCGGAACCGAGCCGTCGCGAGGGGGCGAGGGCGGCCGGAGTGAGCGCCGTGGTGCGGACGGGGAGTCAGCGACCCGTGAGCCTCACGCGTCGTCGAAGAGGGTTTCGCCCTCGACCATGTGGTCGGCGACGGCGTCCATGTCGAGCGTCAGCCCCAGCCCCGGTTCTTCAGGGATCTCGATGTAGCCGTCCTCGATGACCGTCTCTTCCACCAGGTCCGCCCACCAACCCAGCTCGTAGGAGTGGTACTCGACGGCCAGCGCGTTCGGGATGGCAGCGCCGACGTGGGCGCTGGCCATCGTCGCGACGGGCGAGGAGACGTTGTGCATCGCCACGGGGATGTAGTAGGTGTCCGCGAAGTCGGCGATCTTCCGGGTTTCCCGCATCCCGCCGACCTTCGGGAGGTCCGGTGCGACGATGTCGACGGCCTGTTCTTCGAGGAGGCGGCGGTGGCCGTGCTTGCGGTAGACGTTCTCGCCGGCCGTGATCGGCGTCGTTGTACCGTGGGTGACCTTCCGCTGAACGTCGTGGTTCTCCGGCGGGACGGGGTCTTCCAGCCACCAGACGTCGTACTCCTCGATCGCACTCGCCAGTCGCTCGGCGCTGTTGGGCGTGTACGTCCAGTGGCAGTCGAAGGCGACGTCCGCGCGGTCGCGCACGCGTTCGGTCACTGCCTCGACGATCTCTACCTTGTGGCGGACCTCGCCGGGCCGGAGGTGGCGGTTCGCGCGGTCTTTCTCGTGGCCGGAGGGCACGTCCAGGTCGAACTTGAGCGCGTCGTAGCCCAGTTCCTCGACGACGCGCTCGGCCTCGTCTGCACAGGCCTCCGGATCGGCCTCCTCCTCAGTGTGGCAGTCACAGTAGACGCGGACGCTGTCGCGGTACTTCCCGCCGAGCAGCTGGTAGGCGGGCACGTCCAGGAGTTTCCCCGCCACGTCGTGCAGCGCGACTTCGATCCCGGAGATCGCGGTGACCGTCACGCCCTCGATGGAGCCCTCGCCGGACATCTTCTGGACGAGGTGCTCGAACAGTCGGTCGATGTCGAGCGGGTTCTCGCCCACGACGAAGGGTTTCATTCGCTCGATGAGTTCGGGGACGCCAGCGCCCCAGTAGGCCTCGCCGGTGCCGACGACGCCCGCGTCGGTGTAGACGCGCACGAGCGTCCAGGGGAAGTTCCCGTCGACCATCGTCGTCTGCACGTCCGTGATTTCCACGTCGCGCCCGCCTCCGCGAGCGCCGTCGACGCCCATCGTCTCCCCGGAGAGGTCCCGCATCGTGTACTCCGCGTTCGGGTCGTGGAGGCCGGCATAGTCGATACGCATGCCCGGCTCTAGCACCCAGCAGACAGTAAAGGTTGAGCGCGGCGCGGGCCCGACGTCAGCGCCGTCGGTCGCTCACTTCTCGGACTCCCGCTCGTCGAGAATGTCGTCCAAGTCGCGTTCGATGTCGTGACGGTTCCCGCCGATGTCGGCGTTCATCCGCTTGAGCCAGACGAAAAACATCAACACGAGCCCACCGAGCACGACGAGGACGCCGACGAAGCCGGCGACCAGCTGGCCCAGCCGACCGCCGAGCGTCGCCGCCCACACGAGGATCGCGATCCCGCCCAGCACCAGCGCGACGACCGACGGAAACCCCACGTACTCCGTGAACGACCCCAGCATACCTCACTCTCACCGTGGCACCGCTATCAACGTTGGGACGGCTTCGGCCGCTAACAGCGCCCCGCTGTGACCCGGACTACAACAGGTCCAGGTCCCGGAGATCGGTCTCCAGCGCCGCGCGGTCGTCCGCGTCCATCGTCCGCAGCGGACTCCGGAGCGACCCGACGTCGAAGGCCACGTCGCGGAGGGAGAGCGCGGTCTTGACGCCGGCCATGTAGGGGCCGCGCTTGAGCGCGTCGCGAACGTCGTAGACGGTGCTCTGAAGCTCGCGAGCGCGCGCTTCGTCGCCAGCGTCGTAGGCGTCGTAGAGGTCGACGACGAGCTCCGGGAACACGTTCGCGACGGCGCTGACCATCCCGGGACAGCCGATTTCGAGGCCCGCGAAGAGGAGCGAGTCCGACCCCGAGAGGAAGGTCAACTCGGGGAGGGCGTCGATGGCCTGCCCGAGCCACGGGACGTTCTTGCTGGAGTCTTTCACGCCGGCCAGCCCGTCGATGGCAGCGAGGTCGGCCAGCGTGTCCAGCGAGAGAGAGTTGCCCGTCTTGCTCGGGATGTGATAGACGTACACCGGGACGTCGACAGCGTCGGCGACCCGGCGGTAGTGCTCGACGGCCCCGTCGTGGTCCAGCGGGTAGTAGTACGGCGTGACGACGATGACGCCGTCGGCGCCGGCGGCTGCCGCGTGTTCGGCGTGTTGCACCGTCTCGTAGGTGCTCGGCGCGCCCACCCCCGCGACGACGGGGACCTCGTCGACGGCATCGACGACGGCCTCGACGACGCCGTGGCGCTCCTCGGGCGTTAGCAGCGGAACCTCACCGTTGGTCCCGAGCGGAAACACGCCGTGGCAGCCGTGCTCGACGACGAACTCGGCGTGCGCGGCCGTCGCCTCGTAGTCGACCGATTCCTCGTCGTCGAAGGCGGTCACGGTCGGCGGGACGACGCCGTGCAGGGAGAGCGGATCGTCTCGCCCTGGCGCGGGAGCAGCGTTCACCATATCCTGGCTTGCCACGGGCTGGCGGTAATAGTTTCTCCCATCAGCCAATGGTTTTTCGAGAGTGAGTTAACTTTTTGAACCCAGAGTGCATTGGTATGGATACCTATGTGCCAGATAGAAATCAGCCGGTCGCTGGCCGCACGGGTGGGGACCCACGAAGCGCACGTCGCCGTCCGTGACGGAGACACGGTACAGGACGTCATCGAACGGCTCTCGGCCGAGTACGGAACGCAGGTCCAGACGGGGATGCTCGACGGCGAGCGCCTCCGCTCGGACGTCATCGCAGTCAGGAATCCCGACGCCGACCACGAACCGGTCACTGCGGCCTCGCCGCTCACCCCCGGTGACACGCTCGAGTTCCACCTGACCTCCGAACACGACAAGGTCACGCACGCCTGAACGCCGCTGACTCTCCTGCTCTCCACCTGTTCGCCGTTTCTCGGCGTCTTCTCAGCCTTCCAACCGCGCGAGCCTGTTGAGCGCGTAGACGGTCTGGAGCACGTCGGTCGCCTTCCCGGGATCGAAGACGAGTTCGTCCGTGTTCATCACGTGATCGAGCACGTCGCGTGAGGCGTGTTCGGGCGCGGCCGCCAGTCCGTAGTCGTGCTCCTGGACCCACCGCATCACCCGGAGGTCGCTCTTGCTGTCGCCCATCACCACGCTGAACGGCTCGTCGATGTCCAGTACGTCGAAGGCCGCCTCGACGCCGACGACCTTGTTGAGTTCGAGGCTGCCGATCTCGGCGGCGTCGGCCTCGTAGTAGGCGACGTCGATCCGCTCGAACACGTCCCGGACGTCGGCGGGCACGTCGTCGGCCGTCGCGTCCGGGTACTCGCCGTGCTCTTCGAGGACGGTCCGAATCTCGGGGTCCTGGGCCGCGTAGAAGGCCCGCGCCCACTGGCCGGCCAGCTCGGCGTCGGCGTCAGACCCGAGTTCCTCGCAGACGGTGTCGCCGAGCAAGTCGAGTTCGTAGATCAGCGCCTCGTCGATGACGGCCCGGGCGTCGCTGCTTCCCGTCTCGAAGTTGGGTTTCATCGTGACGTTGAACTCGTTGCCCTGGAGGTGACAGCCCCGTCGAAGGTCGTCCGGGGCGTCCGAGAGGACCCGTGAGCGGACGGCGTCGAAGACGTTCCTGATTTCCGCGCCCAGGTCCTCGTACAGCAGTTGTTTGGTGTCGCCACCGTGGCCGGGCGTGAACACGCCGGTGCCGGCCTCGTAGACGATGCTCACGTCCCCCGAGTGGACGAGTTCGTTACCCAGGCCCTGGATGAGGAACCCCTTGACGTTTTCCAGGGTCTGGCCGGTACAGACGACGATGGGGATGCCGTCCTCGTAGAACTCCGTCAGGAGGTGCAGCGTGTCGCGGGGGATCTCGTTGTCGGTCTGGCCGGCCGACCGGAGCGTCTCGTCGACGTCCAGTACCAGCGCGTTGACGGGCTGGCCGTGTTTCGAGAGCAGATCGAGCGCCGTGAACGCCTGTTCCCGGGTGGCCTTCGACGCGATGGCGGCGAAGGTCTCGCCGGTGCTGGGGAAGGCGTCGCGGATCTCGTCTTTCCCTTCGGCGAGTTCGTCGCTGGCGTTCTGCCAGTGTTCCAGGGCGACCCGCGAGTCGACCGGCGGAAAGAGATCGACGAAGTCCTGATAGGCCCGGAGTCGACCGGTGTCGAACTCGTCGTAGAGGCGGTAGAGCTGGTCGTAGCGTTCCATATCTCCGTGTGGACGCGTCAGACCAAAAGACTGCGGGGGCCGCGGGGTGGGACGAGTACGACGGACCGGCGAATCCACTCGCAGTGACGGAGAGAGCGGTCCGGGAATGCAGGGAGAATCTGTCCGTGCTTTCTGTCCAAGTCAGCCGGTATCGACCCTGCGATCCGAATATTTACTCATTACCAAATAAATTATTCGGTGTGTGGTGAGCACGGTGCGGACAGCTGGCAGACGCCAGTCCCGGGCCGTCGTCCAGAGCGGCCGGGGAAAGGACAATAACGAACGCCGTCGAACGGGCTACCTATGAAGAATATCGACGACCTGATGACTAGCGCGGCGGAGCTGGCGGATCGGGGGCTCTCGAAGGGGGAGATCGCTGACGAGCTGAACGTCTCCCGTGAGACGGCGAGCTGGCTGGTCGAGCGCAGCGGCAAGAGCACGACCACGACCCAGACACAGCAGTCCACCGGCGGCCCGGACGACATCCACGTCGACTGGAACACGATCGGTCGCGACTCGAACCGCATGTGGCACATCAGTGCTGCCCTGGCCGACCTGCTCTCGAAACAGGGCGAAGAAGTGGACCTGACCATCGGCATCGAGAAGGCGGGTGCACCGCTGGCGACGGCCGTCGCTCGCGAACTGGATACGGACCTGGGAACCTACGCGCCGCGGAAACACCAGTGGGACGACGACGACATGGACGAACTGGGCGGGACGTTCTCGCGCAACTTCGCGAAGATTCGCGATCGGGAGTGCTACGTCGTCGACGACACCATCACCAGCGGGACGACGATGACCGAGACCGTCCAGGCGATCCGCGAGCAGGGCGGCGAGCCGGTGGCCTGCGTCGTGCTGGTCGACAAGAAGGGGACCGAGGAGATCGAGGGCGTCCCCGTCTACTCGCTCGTTCAGGTCATCCGCGTCGGCAACGACGACTGAAAGGAAGGGTTGATTTGACTCGTCGGACTCACCTCCGACATGGCCGACGACCTGTACGCCGCACTCGAGCGCGTCGCCGAGCGGTTCGACTTCGGCGAGTACGAGGCGCAGGCGTATCTCTCGATTCTCGAACACGGACAACTGACCGCCTCCGAGATCGCCGACCACACCGACATTCCCCAGCCGCGCGTCTACGACACCGTCCGCGGCCTCGCCGACGCCGGCCTCGTCGAACTCCAGGAGACCCGGCCGATGCGCGTCCTCGCGATCGACCCCGAGGAAGCGTTCGACGACATCCAGTCCTCGCTGGACGACCTCGTCGACGGGCTCGAACAGCGCTACACCGCCCCCGCCCGCGACACGGAGGCCGTCTCGCTCATCAAGTCCCGCTCGACCATCCTCCGGTACCTCGAAGAGGTCATCACCGGCGCGGAGTACGAACTCATCCTCTCGCTGTCGCCCGAACTCCTCGAACGGTTCGAGGACGAGCTGATCGCCCAGCACGAGGACGGCGTCGCCATCGAACTCCTGCTGTCGCCGGCCGCCGAGGTGCCCGACCCCGAGTCGTTCGACTACCTCGAGGTCGCCACGACCGTGCGCGCCCGCCGCGGAATCACGACCCCCATCGTCGCCGTCGCCGACGGCGACTACTCCGTCTACGCCACCCAGGAGGCCCTCCGCGGCGATCGCGACCGCTACGGCGTCATCTTCAACCGCTCGGAACTGGGGTTTCTCGTCTCCGGGTTCCTCAACACAGTCCTCTGGACGACCGCCGAAACCATCGCCGAGGGACCGGACGACCGGCCGTTCCCGCGCCGCTACGCGACCATCCGCCGGTGCATATCCGACCTGCGCCACGCCGAGGGCGACTTCTACGCCTCCATCGAGGGCCGGGACGTGCGCTCGGGAGACCGCGAGGTCGTCGAAGGACCGATCGACGACGCGACCTTCGGCGCCGGCCGCGAGACCGCGACCCTCATCGTCGAGACCGACGACGGCCCCGTCGAAGTCGGCGGCCAGGTCGCCGCCTTAGAAGACATCGAAGCCCACGAGATCCGCGTCGGGAAAGACCAGCCCCCGGGCGTGTAACGACGCGCGAGACACCAGGGAGCGCGTCGGAGGTCCACGAGTCGGTCGCGATTCTGACCGCCGCCGTTTTCGCGGAGTGCGGTATCCAGTCCGTCGAGCGACGCTCACGCGTCGAGCGCGCACCAGTCGCTGGTCAGCAGACGGAAAGAAAACGGAAAACGAATCGCGACTCGGGTCCCCGGCTACAGGATGTCGTCGTACTCGTAGGTGTCGATCTCGACGCCTTCCTCGGTGACCTCGGCGACGACCAGTCCGTTCCCGGAGCCGGTGTCGCGCTCGGCTGCGGCGTTGACCGCGTCGGCGGCGACGACGCGCGCCTCGTCCATCGAGAGGTCGTCCTCGTAGCGACTCTCCAGGGTCCCGTACGCGACGGTGAGCCCGGAGCCGGTGACGGTGTAGTCGTCTTTCATGACGCCGCCAGCCGGGTCGATGCTGAACACGTGGCTGCCCTCGTCGTCGACGCCGCCCAGGATCGGGTTGATGGCGAAGAAGGGGCCGCCGCGGGCGAAGTTGCCGGCGAGCGTGGCCAGTGCGGGAATCGAGATGTCCTCGCCGCGGCGGACCTCGTAGAGGTTGACCTCGGCGCGAAGCGAGCGGATAAAGGACTGGGCACCACCGACCGAGCCCACGAGCGTGAGAGCTGCCGTCGGGTGGATCTGCTCGACCTTCTGGACGTTCTTGTTCGAGACGAAGCGGCCGCCGAGCGAGGCGCGGCGATCGGTCGCGACGATGACGCCGTCGTCGTTCGCGATGCCGACGGTCGTCGTCCCGGTCTTGTTCACCTTCTCGTTGTCCTTGCCACTCGTGGACGGCAGCGTGCCGAGTTCCGGTTCGTAGGGGCTCTGCAGGCCGTCGTCCAATCTGGGCTGTTGCGTCGGGTCCATGCCGTGGTTCCAGTCAGTCATTCTTCCTCACCTTCGGTGTCTACGTCTTCGAGGTACGTTGCGATCTCCTCGTCGGTGTGCTGGCGATACTGCTCGGTCTCGACGTCGATGGTCCCCAGGGCGACGCCCTCGGGAGTGACTTCGCTGTCGCCGACCTCGGCGAGGGCGGACAGCGCGAGATCGATCCCGCCGTCGAGATCCAGGTCCTCGCGGTACTCCTCTTCGAAGTAGCTGAGGAGATCTTCACGATTGCCACCCACGGCGAGTGCCTGCCACTCGTAGGGCGTCCCCGACGGGTCGGTCTCGAACAGGCGCGGCTCGCCGTTCTGGATGCCGCCGACGATCAGCGCGACACCGAACGGGCGTGCGCCGCCCGTCTGGGTGTACTGCTGGATCTGGTCGGTGATGTCCTTGGTCAGCGACTCGACGTCGATCGGCTCCTCGTAGCGCAGTTGGTTGACCTGCGCGTCCCGCCGGGCGAAGTCGATGAGCTGGCGGGCGTCGGCGACGTGGCCGGCGCTGGCGATGCCGACGTGGTCGTCGATCTTGTGGAGTTTCTCGACGCTCGACCGCTCCAGAAGTGGAGAGCGAACGCGCGTGTCGGCCGCGAGAACGACGCCGTCAGTCGTGCGGACGCCGACGCTGGCTGTCCCGCGCTTGACGGCCTCGCGGGCGTACTCGACCTGATAGAGACGTCCGTCCGGGGAGAAGATAGTGATCCCCCGGTCGTACGCCTGCTGTTGTGAGTTTCCCTGCATGATTTGCATCGAAAGCCGGGAGTGGCCTTCACCTCCGGTTAGTGCCACCCGTATTTAAACCCATTTATGGTAGCAAGTGACACCGTGATCGCGTGTCGACGAGACCGTAAGGTCGATTGTGGCAGGAGGTGGAGTCCCGGTTGTGGTCAAGGGCACGTACACAATACTCGTGAATCTTCCGGAAGCGGCGACTGTCACCGTCGGTGCACTCGGCGAGCAAACGTTCCCAGCCGGCTACTACGCGTACACGGGCAGCGCGTTCGGTCCCGGCGGGTTCGCACGCGTCGATCGCCACGTGGAAATCGCCGCCGGCGACCGCGACGCCCGCCACTGGCACGTCGACTACCTCCTCGGTGATACCCCCGCACGGATCGAGACAGTCGTCCGCTCGCCCGAGGTCGACGTCGAGTGCGCGGTCGCCCGAGCTGTCGCCGACGTGGGCGAGACCGTCGTCACGGGGTTCGGTGCGTCCGATTGCGACTGTGACACCCACCTCCACCACGCGACTGCCAAAGACAGGTTGTTGACTGCAGTACGTAGTGCCCACGAGTGACGCTTCGTTTGAGCGGGGCCCGCCCGGCTTACCGCCCCTCGAACTCCGGCTCGCGATCCTGAAGGAACGCCTGGACGCCCTCGCTGAAGTCCTCGGTCGTGATGATTCGCTCCTGCGCGCGGGCTTCCGCCCGCAGTGCCTCCTCCAGCGGGCGGTGACTGTTGCGTTGCACCAGCCGCTTGGTCTCGCCCAGCGCCAGCGTCGGTCGCGAGGCGAGCGTCGCCACGCGCTCGGCGACCGCGTCCTCGAACTCCTCGCTCGAGATCGCCTCGGTGGCGATCCCCAGCTCGACCGCCTCCGCGGCGTCGACCCGCCGTCCCGTCATCAGCAGATCGAGTGCCCGCCGAACGCCCACCAACCGCGGGAGGACGTACGTGGCACCGGTGTCCGGCGCGAGGCCGATGTCGGTAAAGCCCCAGCCGAACTGGGCACCGGCTTCGGCGTAGACGAAGTCACACGCCGTCGCGATCGACGCCCCCGCACCCACGCACGCGCCCCTCACGCGGGCGACGGTCGGTTTCGCCATCCGAAGGAGGGCCGTCGCGATGGCGTTCAGTCCGGTTTCGAGTTCCTGGCTCACGCTCGCACCGGCGATGCCCTCCGTGAGATCGAGGCCGGAGCAGAAGTCCTCACCCGCGCCCGTGACGACGACACACCGGACGCCGTCGTCGGTCGCCAGCGAGCGGAGCTCCGCGGCCATCTCCTGGCAGGCCTCGGCGCTGATCGCGTTCTTGCGCTCCGGGTTCGAGATGGTGATCGTTGCGTAGTCTGCCTCTCGCGTCACGTCGATGGTTGTCATTGCACTCACCGATGTACTGGAGCCGGAGAGAGTTGTTGCCTCGGATGGAAGGCCTCGATGCAGAGACAGTTCGGGACGGTCGCCTCGAAGGTCTCGGACCCCTTCTTACAGCCGAGACACCGAACCATCGGCTCTCTCCTCCGTTGGATGCGTCAGTCACCAAGCCAGCCAGACACCGAATCCAACGACGAACGTGGACATGACCGGTAGGTACGTGGGGACCAGCCGGTAGAATCACCAGATGGTAGCGGGGTGTGGTTTGAAACAAACTCAACTCCGTTTTGAGCGGTGGCTCCAGGATGAGTAGTATCGCCGGAAATTAGGTGGCTGGGGAGATAAGGCCCCAGTCTTCGAGCGGTCAAAGACCGCCCGAAAGTCAGGTGGGCCAATCCGGATTTGAACCGGAGGCCTCCCGGTTATCAGCCGAGCGCTCAACCTGACTGAGCTATTGGCCCAGGTGAGCGCAT
Source organism: Halorientalis brevis (assembly GCF_023077655.1). Lineage (NCBI taxonomy): Archaea > Methanobacteriati > Methanobacteriota > Halobacteria > Halobacteriales > Haloarculaceae > Halorientalis > Halorientalis brevis. The sequence goes on from NZ_JALLGV010000004.1 coordinate 423,612, forward strand.
TAGGGTGTATCCCCCTGGTTATGTTAAGCGTTTCTTTTCACCAGAGGGCTGTGGGTGACTCACATCCCCCAAAAGACGTGCTGGCGTCGACAGAACTCGCCCGTTACCGGTCGGTCTCGTCGTCTCGACTCGAGCCGCCGTCGGGATCGATGTCGTAGACGTCGTCGTCCATCTCGTAGCTGTCGTCGGCCGTACCGCCGGCCGAGTCGCCACCCGGGAACCCGCCGACGTAGACGTTGCCGGAGGCGAATCCGCCCGTCTTGGCGTCGACGTACGGGGAGACGACCCACTTTTTCGTCGCGACCCGGATCGGATAGCGCGTCACCGGAACCACCAGGAGGAGGCCGATGAGGTCGGTGACCAGGCCGGGCGTCAGCAGCATGGCACCGGAGACCAGCAGGAGGCCACCGTCGACGAGTTCGTTCGTCGGGGGCTCACCCTGACCGAGTTTGCGCTGTATCTTCCGGATGGTGTGGCGGCCTTCGGCGCGGACCAGCAGCATCCCGATCAGTGCGGTCAGGACGACGATGAGGACCGTCTCGAGAGTCCCGAACCACGCTGCCACCGCCACGAGCAGCATGACGTCGAACAGGGGAATGAGCAACAACAGCGCAATGATGCGCAGCATACCCGCCTTTAGTGGCCGCGCACCCAAAATAGAACCGCTTCGCCACCACTTTTTCGTCAGGGGGTATCCTCGCGAGCCGGGGGCTCGCTGTGGGTACCCCCTGAAGCGAAAACCCGGACTAAAAAGGCCGACGGCGAAGCTGTCGGTGAACCGCCTCCCTCCGGTCGGCGGATGCGAGTGTGCTCAACAGCGATGCACGCTGGCCGAACGTGCGTGATCGCCATTGCAGAGAGCAAACAGCTGACCCGCACAGTTGCGAGCGACAGCGCCTGCGGGGAATAGATCGGCACGTCGACCGCTCCGGATTTTGACCGTAGTTATCGGTCAGAAAGTCTTAGTACGCTCCGCGTGGTAACTGGTGTCATGGTTCGGTGTCCGCGGTGTGGAAACGCAGTCGATCAACTGCAATCGCTCCCGCGTGCGGCAATCACGGCTGGCCCACGAGCAGGGACAACCAGCGACGAGGACGTGAGGGCATGTAGCTGGTGTATTCACGAGATTATCGAAGGATGACGCCACTTCGGCGAGTGGGGGAGCGGTACTGACCAGCGCATTCGCCCGAACTCAGTGAGGGTGAAAGTCGGCTCGTCGTTCTTTTTGGGTTATCCGTTCGCGGGGCGGTCGCCGCCAGCGACCCGGCGCTCGCGAGAGCGAACCGCTCGTGAGCCAACCAGAAACCGGCGGTATCTGGTGCAGAAGAAAAAGATGGGATGGCAGAATACTTGTCCGGCGACGGCCACCGCCCGGTATGGACGAACACGCGGCGGACACCAAAGTGGAGTGGCGCGAATGGGGCGAAGAGGCCTTCGCGGTGGCCGACCGCAGTGGCAAACCCGTCTTGCTCTCGCTGTCGGCCCCGTGGTGTACCCACTGTCACGAGATGGACGCGACGACGTACTCGGAACCGCGCATCGCGGCCAACGTCAACGACGGGTTCGTCCCCGTCCGCGTCGACGTGGACCGCCACCCGCGCGTCCGCGAACGCTACAACATGGGCGGGTTCCCCTCGACCGTGTTCGTCACGCCCGAGGGCGAGATCATCACTGGCGCGGGCTATCTGGGTATCGACGGGTTCCGGGACATCCTCACGTCGGTGCGCCAGACCTGGGACGCGAAGGGCACCGAGAGCGGCCGCGTCCCGCGCGCGCTCCGTGACGGCACGCCACCGGCCGGCGAGGTCACGCCGCGCATCGAGGAGCACATGGTCGAACAGTTGCTCGCGGCGTTCGACGACGAGTTCGGCGGCTGGGGAACGGACACGAAGTTCCCGCTCCCCCGGACCGTCGAATTCGCCCTCGTTCGGGCGCGCGACCAGGCCACCCGGACGCTGGAAGCCATCCGGACCCACCTGCTCGACACCTACGACGGCGGCTTCTACCGCTACGCCCTGGAACGGAACTGGGGTGGCGCCAGTCGGGAGAAGCTGCTCGACGAGAACGCGGGGCTGATCCGCGCGTTCGCTCGCGCGTACCGCTACACCGGCGACGAGGGGTATCGCGAGCCCGCCGAGCAGACCGTCGACTACCTCACGACGACGCTGTGGACCGGCGACGCCTTCGCCGCCAGCCAGGCCGGGTCCGAGGAGTACTACCAGCTCGAACCGACCGACCGCGAGGACGCCGACGCGCCCCACGTCGACGAAACCGTCCTGGCCGACCGGAACGGGCTGGCCGCGGGGGCACTGCTCGCCCTCCACGCGTACACGGACGACGAGCGAGCGCGGCGCTACGCCGAGCGAGCGCTCGACCACGTGCTGACCGAACTCGTCGACGACGGCGAAGTGCTGCACTTCGCGGACCCCGAGACCGGCGAGGTCGGCGAGGCGGGACTCCTGCTCGACCAGGCCCGCGTGCTGGAGGGACTGACCACGGCCTGGCAGGTCACCGGTGACCACGCCGAGGACGCACGCGCGATCGCGGACTACACGCTCGACGAATTACAGGACGCCGACGGCGCGTTCCGCGACGGGCCGGCCGCGGGCGCAGGCCTCTGTGATCGCGCCCTCTATCCGTTGGATACGAACGTCGAGCTCGCGGACGCGCTGCTAGACCTGGCAGCCCTGACTGGCGAGGAGCGGTACCGCGATGCAGCCCGGGACGCGGTCGCTGCGTTCGCCGGCGCGGCCGACCGCATGGGCGTCGAAGTGGCCGGCTACGCGGCGGTCACGTCGCGACTCCAGTCCCCGCGAACCTTCCGGGTCGGAACGCGAGCGGGCAGCGACCTCCACCGCGCAGCGCTCCGCATCGCCGATCACGAGGCCGTCGTCGTGCCGGGCGCCGACGTCCCGGACGGCGAAGTCCACCTCTTCGAGGGCGGCGAACAGGTGGGCACCGCCGACACCCCGGATTCGCTGGCGGACCTCGCTACCGACGCCTGAGTCCGGTGGACGCGCCAACGCACGCATCGGTCCCTCGCTGAAACCAGCGAAATCGCAGGGCATATACACATCACTGTGTGAACGTACAGTATCGACAGGTCATTCGGCAGACACTCCCCGCGTCGTCGGGGAGACCGACACCCGTCGGCGCCGCCTCGAACCGACGGACAGGTTTCCGAATCGGACCTGCGCACAGAACCCGGCATACCCGGGTAATTCCCGCCGTGACGGACCCGAGTACCATAATACACAGTGGTAAACCTGCGATGCGTTTATAAGCCCCCGAACCAACCTAACGTAATAATGGCAAGTCTGAGAGATTTGGGGTTGTCCGAATACGAGGCGCGCGCCTACCGCGCGCTGCTGAAGACTGGGCCGACGACTGCCAAAGAGTTGTCACGTGTGAGCGACGTGCCGATGGGTCGGATCTACGACGTCCTCAACAGCATCGAGACGTACAACCTCGTCCGGAGTCAGAGCGCGAGCCGGCCGAAGAAGTACGTCGCCGTCGAGCCACAGACGGCGCTCGACCGGCTGCTCGAAGACAAAAAGCGGGAACTCGACGAGAAGGCGAGTCAGTACGAGAACATCGTCGACGAGCTCGTGGGCGAACTCGAGACGGCCGAGCCGGTCGAGGAGACGTTCTGGACCGCTGCCGTCGGCCCCGAGGAGACGGTCGACCTGCTCGTCGAGCGGCTGGCGGCCGCGGACGAACGGATCATCATGGTCGCGTCGACGCTCTCCCAGCAGTTCGACATCGACATGGTCGGCGACCTGATCGTCGAGGAACTGGGCGACGCACTCGACCGCGGCGTGGACGTGTCGCTGCTGATGCGGCCGGAACTGGTCGGCGAACTGCCCGAGAGCGTCGGCGAGCACTACCGGACACATCTCGCCCGCCACGACCAGTTCTCGCTGCGGACCTCCGGGAACGTCACGGGGACCTTCGAACTCATCGACAACGCCGAAGTGTGCATCGAGGTGCCGCACCCGCTCAACGCCGAGGAGACGTTCGCCATGATCGACCTCAAGGACCGGGAGTTCGCCGCGAACGTCAGGTCTGAGTTCGACCCCAAGTGGGAAGACGCCGAGCCGCTGAACCTCTAGGCGCTGCTCGCTGTCGGTCGAGCCGTTTCGCAGGGGAAAAGAACGCTACTGTTCGATCGGGAGCGCCTGGTTCGACTGTATCCACGCGTTCGGGTTCTCCGGGTCGGAGATCATCGAGACGGTCTGTGCACCGATCGGGAATTCTTCGTACAGTTCGCGGATCGCGGGGGTCGTGTCGGCCGTATTCATTTGCTGGGGTCTACCTCTCAGGTTCGACAGCAGTACCGTCGACGACGACGGTCAGGTCCGAGCGGACTTCCACGTCGTGCCCGTGGTAGCGGAACGTCACGGACAGACCGTCGGCCCGTGATTCGAACAGGCGATCCAGTGCGTCGGGATCGACCGCCATGAACAGCGGCCTGTTGAGGTCGACTGGATCGACGTCGCGCACCGACGCGACCGCGCGCACGACTGCATCGGTTGGCTGGACGGGACGCTGCCGTTCTTTTATCGTGTTCATTACGCTAACCCAGGGGAGAGAACGGCCTGGGGTTGCCCGCTATATGTATAAACAGCCGCCAGCTAGCGGTGTAACTGTATTCACCGCCCGGTCTCGACGGCGTCAGCAGCGTCCCAGGCGCCGAACTGGCAGTCTGAGCCCGCCCGTGTGGCTGGGGTAACAGGCAGACAGTGGTCGCGGTGATCACATCGGCACTCCGTCTTCGTCGCTCGCGCGCGGACGGTCCCCAGTCGAAGCCCGCCGCCACAACGATGTCTGTCGTCGGAGGCAAGATCGGGATCGGAATCGAGCAACTGGCAACCGAGCCACGACGGCATTCGGTTCAGACGGGACACAGCAACGGTCCTGGCGCCGGACGCGATTGTCGCGACTGGCCGGTGGCGATCGACCCGTGAGAGAACACCCGAAACCACCGCGTCGGGGAGCTTCCCAGCACGGCTTGCCGGAGGACAGGTGGTGCGTTTCACGTCCCAATTGCTACCTGTGGATCGAGAGATCCGCACCGCACAGCGACGTAAGTCCGTCTTACTCAGCGGAGTACCCTGTGAAGAGGCACTAAAAACGAACGCCACAGGGACGAAGCGGCCGCAACGACCGGCGACGCCCGCGCGAAAGAGGAGCGCTCACACCCGCCGAAAGTAGGCTAAACTTTACCGTTGGGCTCTTTACCGCCAGAACCGTTTCGAATTGAAGATATGGCTCGGTCCGCTTTGCGGTGGCTCGTTCCCGACGTTCTCAGGGAGCGGTTCGCGTTGAAGTTCACGGTGGCACTGGTCGTCCTGGCGGTCGTGGTAGCGGCGCTCGGAGTCGGCGCGGCGTTCAGCGTCGGCGCCCGATACGGGGTCGCAGCGACGTTCCTCGGCGTTGGACTCGTCGCGCTCGTCGGGTACTCTCTCGGACGGGACGCGGCGACGGCCATCACCGACCTGTCGGAGAAGGCCCAGCAGTTAGAGCGCTACGAGGGGATCATCCAGGCGGTCGGCGATCCCATGTACGCACTCGATGCGGACGGGAACTTCCTGTTCGTCAACGACGCCATCGAACAGCTGGCCGGCTACGACCCCAGCGAGTTGGTCGGCGAGCACGTCTCGACGGTGATGACGGAGGCGGACCTGGCGACGGCACAGGAACTGATCCGGGACGTGCTCCAACGCGGCGAAGCGCCGTATCTCACCTTCGAGATGGCGGTCCAGACTGCCGACGGCGGCGAGGTGCTGACGGAAAACCACATGGCGCTGCTTCCGGCGGAGGACGGCCAGTTCCGTGGAACCGCCGGCGTCGTCCGCGACATCACCGAGCGCAAACAGCGCGAACAGGAACTGGAAATCGCCGACAAGCTGTTCGAGAGCACGCAGGACGTCCTCTACGTGATCGACGTCGACGAGGAGAGCGACGAGTTCCGGTTCGAACGGGTGAATCCCGCGTTCGAGGAGGAGACTGGCCTCTCGAACGCGGACATTCGGGGCCGAGATCTGCGAGCTGTCTTCAGCGAGGAAGAAGCCAGCGCGATGATCGAAAACCATCGCACGTGTATCGAGCAGCAGGAACCCATCGAACTCGTCGAACAGGTCGCAGTCCCCGAGGAAGGGACGTACTGGGAGACGCGGATGGCACCCGTCGTCACCGACGGCACCGTCGAGCGGGTCGTCGGGGCCACGCGCAACATCACCGAGCGCAAGCGGCGCGAAGAAGAACTCGAGCGCCAGCGCTCCCTCCTCACACAGACCCAGGAACTCGCCCACGTTGGCGGCTGGGAACTCGACCTCGGTGGAGACCCACCGTACGAAGGAACCCTCACCGACGAGCTCAAACGCATTCACGAGGTTCCGCTCGACGAGTCGTTCGACATGGAGCGGGGGATCGAGTTCTACCATCCCGAGGACCGCCCCCGCGTCCGCGACGCGGTCGAGCGCGCCATCGAGGACGGCGAGCCCTACGACATCGAAGTGCGGCTCGTCACCGCCGAGGGGAACGAACGGTGGGTGCGGACCACCTGCGAACCCGTCATCGACGACGGAGCGGTCGTCAAGCTGCGAGGGACGCTCCAGGACGTCACCGAGCGCAAACAGCGCGAGCGGGAACTGGAAGCGGCGACCGAGCGCCTCGATTCCATCGTGTCGAACATCCCCGTGATCCTGTTCGCGGTCGACGACGACGGGACGTTCACCCTCTCGGAAGGAAACGGACTGAAGAAACTGGGCCTCGACCCCGGCGAGGTCGTCGGCGAGTCGGTGACAGACGTCTACGCGGACAACACGGACGTCGTCGAGGCCATCGAGCGCGCACTCGACGGGGAGCGAGTGAGCAAAACCGTCGAGATCGGCGACATCGTCTTCGAGAGCACCTATCAGCCGGTGTTCGAGGACGGCGTGGTCACGGAGGTCATCGGCGTCGCCTTCGACGTCACCGAGCGCAAACGCCACGAGCGGGAGCTCCGGAAGACGAACCGGCAGCTCAACGCGCTCATCGAGAACACCGCTGAAGCCGTCTACATCAAGAACAGAGCCGGCGAGTACGAACTGATGAACGAGGCCGCGGCCGGGCTCTTCGACCTCGAACCCGAAGACGTGGTCGGGAAGCGCGACGAGGAGCTCTTCGACGAGGAGACTGCGGCTGCACTCCGTGAACAGGACAGGCGGCTCGTGGAGACCGGCAAGCAGATCAACGCCGAGGCGGTTCGGTTCATCGACGGCGAGAAGATCACGTTCCTCGACAACAAGTTCCCCTACCGCGACGCGGACGGCGAGATCATCGGCGTCATGGGACTCAGTCGCGACATCACCGAGCGCAAACAGCGCGAACAGGAACTCGAAATCGCCGAGACCCTGTTCGAGAACACCCAGGACGCGCTCTTCGTGATCGACGTCGACGAGGACGCCGACGAGTTCCGGTTCAAACGCGTGAACCCAGCGTACGAAGCGACCACTGGGTTCCCGAACGAGGAGGTCCGCGGAGAGACCCCTCGAGCGGTCTTCGGCGACGAAGACGGCGAGACCCTCTTGGCGCACTACAGAGAGTGCGTCGCCCAGCGGGACCCGCACAAATACGAAGTCCAGCTGTCGATCCGCGACTCGGAGACGTGCTGGGAGACCCGGCTCGCACCCGTCGTTATCGACGACACCGTCGAACAGATCGTCGGGGCGACGCGGAACATCACCGAGCGCAAAGAGCGCGAGGACGAACTCCAGCGCCAGCGCTCCCTCCTCGAACAGGCCCAGGAGATCGCCCACGTCGGCGGCTGGGAACTCGATTTCCGCGGAGAGCCGCCGTACGAAGTCCAGCTCACTGACGAACTCAAACGCATTCACGAGGTTCCGCTCGACGAGTCGTTCGACATGGAGCGGGGGATCGAGTTCTACCATCCCGAGGACCGCCCCCGCGTCCGCGACGCGATCGAGCGTGCCATCGAGGACGGCGAGCCCTACGACATCGAAGCACGCTTCATCACCGCCGAGGGCAACGAACGGTGGGTCCGGACGACCAGCGAACCAGTCCTCGAAGACGGCGAGATCATCAAGCTCCGGGGCTCACTCCAGGACATCACCGAGCGCAAGGAGCGCGAACAGGAACTCGAACGCCAGCGCTCCCTCCTCGAACAGGCCCAGGAACTCGCCGGCGTCGGCGGCTGGGAAGTCGACCTCGCGGGGGAACCACCGTACGAAGTGTCGCTCACCGACGAACTCTACCGCATCCACGGACTCTCTCCGGGCGAGAACTTCGACCTGGAGACGGGGATCGAGATGTACCATCCCGAAGATCAGGCGGGCGTTCGCGAAGTCGTCACGCGCGCGATCGAGGAGGGAGAACCGTACACCGAGGAATCGCGCCTCATCGGCGCCGATGGCGTCCAGCGATGGGTACGGTCCGCCGGGGAGCCGGTGTACGAGGACGGAGACGTCGTCAAGCTCCGAGGCGCACTCCAGGAGATCACCGAGCGCAAAGAGCGCGAGCGCGAACTGGAGGCAACGACCGAGCGCCTCGACTCCGTCGTGTCGAACATCCCCGTGATCCTGTACGCACTCGACGATGACGGCACGTTCACGCTGTCTTCCGGCAAAGGGCTGGAGAAGCTCGACCTCGAACCCGGCGAAGTCGTCGGCGAGTCCGTGGAGGACGTCTACGAGGGGCGAGACGAGATCCTCGAAGACGTCGCGCGGGCGCTCGACGGCGAGACCGTCAACTCGGTCCGCGAGATCGACGGCGTCGTCTTCGAGAGCACCTATCAGCCGGTATCCGAGGACGGCGAGGTCACGGAGGTCATCGGCGTTTCCTTCGACGTCACCGAGCGCAAGGAGCACGAACGGGAACTCGAGCGGCAGCGCTACCTCCTCGAACAGGCCCAGCAACTCGCCGGCGTCGGCGGCTGGGAACTCGACCTCACAGCGGGACCGCCGTACGACCTCCAGTTCACGGACGAGCTCAAGCGCATCTACGGCGTCCCGCTCGAGGAGTCGTTCGACCTGGAGAAGGGGATCGAGTTCGCGCACCCGGACGACCAGCAGGAGCTTCGCGAACTCGTCGAGGGCGCGCTCGAAGCGGGCGAACCGTACAGCTTCGAGTGCCGACTCATACGCGCGGACGGCGTCGAGCGATGGGTGCGATCCTCGGGCGAGCCCGTCCGTGCGGACGGCGAGGTCGTCAAGTACCAGGGCGTCCTCCAGGACGTCACTGACCGCAAACAGTACGAGCTAGCGCTCGAATCGCTCCACGACGCGACCCGGGAGTTGCTCCACGCGGAGTCCGAAGCCGCGATCTCTGAGACCGTCGTCGACATCGCCGAGGAGATCATCGACGTACCCGGAGTCGGCGTCTACCTGCTCGACAGCGAGGCCAACGCGTTCGCGCCGATCGCGATGACGACGGGATACGGCAGCCTGTGTGACGGCGTGCAGCCGCTCCCGATGGGGGACGACGAATCAGCGGCCTGGCAGGCGTTCGTCGACGGGGAGACCGTCTCGCTCGACGACCGCGCATCGCTTCAGTGGCTGCTCCACGACGAGACGCAACCGGACCGTTTCCACACGAGCCGTGGAGACCGCTCCGAGACCGCGACGGAATCCGACGCGACCACACAGAGTGGTCTGGTCGTGCCAGTCGGAGACCACGGCGTCGTGACGGTGGTATCGGCCGACGAGTCGGTTGACAGCCGGACGCGACAGCTCGTCGAGACGCTCGTCGCGACGACGGAAGCGGCGTTCGACCGCCTCGAAAGCGAGTCGAGCCTGCGAGAGCGAGACGAACAGCTCCAGGCACAGAACAAGCGCCTCAGGCGCCAGGTCGAGATCACCGACATCATCCGGAACGTCGACCAGTCGCTGATCGACGCGACGTCCCGCTCCGAGATCGAGACCGCCGTCTGTGAGCAGCTCGCCGAAAGCGACGTGATTTCGTTCGCCTGGATCGGCAGCCACGACAACACCGACGAAGCCGTCGTCCCCCAGACGTGGGCTGGGCAGGGCCAGCGCTACCTCGACAGCGTCGCCCTGACGGGCGAGGACAGCGAACCCGCCTGGCAGACTGCCGACGCGGAGTCGCCGACGGTCGTCGGAAGCGTCCTGGAGCGACTGCGCTCCGAGCCGTGGCGCAGAACGGCCCTCGAACACGACTTCCAGTCGGTCATGAGCGTCCCGGTCAGACACGACGAGTACACCTACGGCGTGCTGGCCGTCTACGCAGACGAACCGAACGCGTTCGGCGATCTCGAACGGTCCGTGTTCGTCGAACTCGGTGAGACCGTCGGGAACGCCATCAGCGCCGTCCAGACGAAGCAGGCGCTCTACATGGACACTGCCACGGAGCTGAAGCTCCGCTTTTTCAACGAGGAGTCGCTCCTGTTGAAACTCGCGACCGAGGCCGACTGTCGCGTCGAGTTCGACGGCCTCTCGGCCGACAGCGGCGAGACGACGCGGCTGTTTTTCACCGTGACTGACGCGCGCGCGGCGGAGATTACAGCGCTTCTGGACCGGTTCGTGACAGTGTCCGAGTACCGGATCATCAGCACGACCGACGACGGCGACCACTTCGAGGCCACCATCTCGGAAGGGCTCGTCGCCTCGACGCTCGTCTCACACGGCGTCCGGCCGCGCTCGATGATCGCCGAGAACGGGGAACTGGACGTCATCGTCGACGTGCCGCGCGAGACGGACGTCCGCGAGTTCGTCGAACTGCTGCAGGATCGCCACCAGTCCGTCGAACTCGTCGCACGGCGCGACGTCGAGCGCTCGATCGGCACGAAAGCCGACCTCGTCGAATCCCTCCTCGGCGCGTTGACCGATCGACAGCGCGAGACGCTCACCACTGCGTACTACAGTGGCTTCTTCGAGTGGCCGCGCGAGACGACCGGCGAGGAAGTCGCGACCATGCTCGACGTCTCACAACCGACCGTCAACCGGCACCTCCGACTCGCACAGCGCAGCCTGCTCGGCCAGTTGTTCGACGCCGAACAGCAGCCGGCGATGCCCACCGCGTAGGCCGCCCACAGCGACGCGGTTTCCGGCCTAAGCTGACCATAGCTGTCCGTAAGCCGAGACAACCGTATACATATTGCCTCGCCAGCGAGCCGACCGAATACACGTACCGGCCAGTCCTATCGCGTAACGGTACCTTACCGTTCGATAGGCGATACCGTCGAGACGGCGTCCGACCGACTCGACTCGCACCCACCGATGCTACTGAACACACTCACCGACTCATCGACGCACCTTCGAGCCAGTCTCGTCGAAGCAAACCGAGCCCTGCTGGCCGCGTCCGGCCTGTCCACGAGCACGCAGGACGGCGACGCCCCGGCCGACGAGATCGAACCGGCCGCCGACCTCCCGAACTGGGACGTCACCACCGACGTCGACGATCCCGACGAACTCACCGTCGGCGACAGCGTCCGGTTCGGCAAGACGATCTCCGATGCGGACGTCACCCAGTTCGCCGCCGTAAGCGGCGACACGAACCCGCTCCACCTGGACGAAGCGGCAGCCAGCGACACGATGTTCGGCACCCGGATCGCACACGGGATCCTCGTCTCCGGGCTGATCAGCGCCGCGCTGGCCCGTCTCCCCGGTCGCGTCGTCTACCTCTCACAGGACCTGGAGTTCCACAGTCCGGTCTACCTCGGCGCCCAGGTCACCGCCGACTGCACAGTCGTCGAACCGATCAGCGACGACCGGTATCGGCTGTCGACGACGGTCACCGACGAGGACGGAACCGTCATCGACGGTGAAGCCGTGGTGCTGGTCCAGCCCGGAACCGAGAGGGATGACGAACGCTAATTCGGCGCACAGGAGCCCACAGCGCGAATCCAACAGCCGAATGACACACTGTCACTGCTGCGGGTCGGCGATCGACACCTCCGATTGGTACCCGATCGTCACCGCGAAGGACGAACGCGGCAACGTCGCGCTCTACGCGTTCTGTGACAAGCAGTGTCGCGAGACGTGGCGTGCCCAGACGGCCGATTGATCGGAAGAACCACAGTGACGAACGAAGCGGTTGGTCTCCCCGGCAGCGCCCGTGACCCGCCGTGCGGACGAGCCGTCACCTGTGCCGCAGTTTCTGAACGGCGTAGACGATCGACGCGATCAGCCCGGGAATCGCCCCCATCGCGATCACGATCCCCAGGTCACCGATGAGTCGGGAGAAGACCAGCAGTGCGACCGGGAAGTAGTACACACCGCTCGGACGCCACGCGTCGGGTTCGCCCTCGCCGGACTCTGCGGCCAGCGCGTGGGCGAGCCGCTCGTGATAGACGTGGAGACCAAGCACCAGCGGCGACAGCGGAACGAGCGCGACTCCCAGCAGCGCTACCGGAGCGAACACGAGCGCCAGCACGGACGCCGGAACGAGCACGACCCCCAGCAGCGGAAAGATCGGCCAGGGAATCTTCCGCCAGACCGGTAAGAACAGCGTTACTCGCGGCCCGTCCGGCAGCGAGAGCGACGTCGGCTCCGTGACCACGCCACCATCGGTCACGTCAACCGTGTCCTCCGTTCCCGACGCACACTCGTGATCGCCCGGGAGTCGGTGGTCGATGCAGAACGCGTCCCCGCAGTCACGACAGTCGTATGCCGTCTCTATCCCATCCCCACATTCGGCACAGCTTGCCATACGTCCGTCTATTTCTATAAGACGATAATAATCTTGGGCATCTGACACCCCACCTTTTTCATCGTCGGGTCGCCAGCGGCGACCACTCCTCGAAAAACGTGGGCGAAAAACGGACCGCTCGCCATGCTCGCGGTCCGTGAACCGCCTCCCTCCGGTCGGCAGACGCTAGTCGTCCCCGTTGACCTCGCCCACGAGCGTCCCGAACTCCGCGACCCGTTCCGCGTGGGCGTTGTGCTGGTGGATCGACTCGTCGTTGGACTGTTTCATCGTCACGATGGCGTCCTCGGGGAGATCCGGGAACGCGTCGACGACGCCCTCGGCCATCGAGCGGACGCAGTCCTCGACGAACTTCGCGTCCTTGTGGGACTCGTAGGTCATGTGGTCCTCGTCCGGGCGCTTGGCCAGGTTGTAGATGCGCGCGCTCATCGAATCGCGGGCGACCTCGATGATGTCGTTCAGGTCCGCCTCGGGCGCGCCCTCGCTCTCGATGGTCAGCGTGGCGTGGCCCCGCTGGGAGTGGCCTGGCTGCGGTACCTCTTCTAAGAACTGGTCGATGACTTCGTCCTCGACGTTCAGGCCGCGGAGCGTCTCCCGTGCGCGGGACGTGCTCATTCCCTGCGAGCAGGGACAGACGGTCATCCCGGTGACGCGGGCGCCGATCTCCTCGTGGGTGCCATCCTCGGTGGCGGTCGCCGAGGCGATGATGTCCGCGGTCGACTGGGTCGGGCGGTCGCTCTCGGGCGTCCGCTCGCGGGTGACGTACTCCGCCTCCATGCGGACCTCGGCCTTGGTCGTGTAGTCGTGCTTGTCGAGCAGCCGTTCGGCGGCCTCACCGCAGACGTCTTCGACGCGGTAGGCTTCCTCTGCGACGGCGGCTTCGAGCGTCTCGTCGATGACCTCCATGTTCCGGGACATGTCTGCGCCCTTCCGCCAGGACGGCAGGTCGACGAACACCGAAAAGTCCGCCATGAGAACGATCGGACGGTCGTCTTGGCGACCGAGTTTGACGAGTTTCTCGACCCCCGTGACGCCGACACGGTTCAAGCCCACGCGTACTTCCGGACTGGATGCCTGGACGTCCGGCAGTTGCTGACTCATTGGAGTCTTCTTAGGCTTGAACTACCGTTAGTGCTTTCGAAAAGAAATTTGCTCTGCGTGAAGCCAGTCCCGGCTCCCACGGCTCGCACGCTCAGGAGCGGTCGACGTCTCCGGTGGGCTGACCGGTCGAAGCGGGATCCGCGACGGCCGCTTCCGATTCAGGAGGGTTCTCCGCCGCTGGGAGGTGGAGCGTGACGACACTGCCCCGGGGCTCGTTCTCGTCGATCGCGATGGTGCCCCCGGATTCGGTGACGATCCAGTTGATGATCCAGAGGCCGAGGCCGCTGACGTGATCGAGTTGGGTCTCCCGTCCGCGCAGGAGGACCTCGCGTTCGTCCTCGTGGATGCCGGGGCCGTTGTCGGTGATCTCGATCGCCACGTCACCGGCGTCGGTCAGCCAGACCGAGACCGACACCTCGACCAGCGGGTCCGGATTGTCGTTGTGTTCGATCGCGTTCTCGAGGGCGTTGGAGATGGCCGAATCGACGAGTTCGATGGCCGAGGCGTGCGCCGAATCGGGCAGGGCCGTGTCGATAGAGAGGTCGGGGCGTTCTGCCTCGATTTCGGCGACGACCTCGCGGACGGCTGCCGCCACGTCGATCGGTCGCGACTCGACGTTTTCCCCGTCGAGCGCCTGCTCGATCTGGCGGACCTTGGCGCTCAGATCGACCATGCCCGAGACGTGGTGCTGGATGGCCTGGACCCACTCGGCGTCGGGGTGGTTCTGCATGCCGAGTTCGGCGTACCCCAGGATGACGTTCGCCTCGTTGCGCAGGTCGTGACGCAGCGCCCGGTTGAGCACGTCCAACCGTTGTTCGCGCTGTCGGCGGTCGGTCACGTCCTGGAGGCTCACGAGCCTCCCGCGCAGCAGCCCACCGCCACGGCGCAACTCCGTCACCCGCACGTCGTAGTGGCGAAGCGTCCCGTTCTGCCGAAGCGCGACCTCGGTCCCGGTGTCGTCCTCAGAGAGCGTCTCGTCGCTCACGTCGGTCAGCGCGTCCGCGAGCCCCGGAACGACCTCGTCGATGGGTTCACCGACGATGGCAGCGGCCGGCTCACCCGCGATGTGCCTGGCGGGTTCGTTGAAATCCGAGATGCAGCCGCGGTCGTCGAGGATGAACACCGCCTCGACGAGGTTGTCCAGGAGTTCGTCACGGGCGATCTCACGTGCGACGGGCATCAGTTCGAGGAGTTTGTGTCTGTAGATGGCGATCAGAAACGCCACCGCCGTCACCGAGAACGCGACCGGCGTCGGGTCGATTGGGACGGAGAGGAGGCCGGACACGTACAGCGCGTTGCTGAGCCAGGGTGCCATCACCCCGACGAGGACGGCGGCGGACTGGCTCCGAAACACGGTCTCCGAGACCACGTAGGTTCGGACGAGCAGATACGTCCCCACCAGCGTCAAGAGGTACGAATAGGCGCTGTGGAACCAGAACCAGGGACCGTACTGAACGGCGAGCGTCGAAACGGAGCCGGTGTGCTCGACGACCCGGCGCGTCCACATCAGCTGGTGCGAGGGATTCGTCCAGACCACGAGCTGTGTGAGCACCGGGACCACGAGCAGCGGGAGCGGTCCGTACCGAGTCAGCCACACGTCGCGGTTGGCGTACTCGACGGCGAAAAAGAGGAACGCGACCGGGACGAGAGAGACGCCGACGAACGCGAGATTAGCGAACGCCCGGAGTCCACCGGGGTCGGTTCGAGCGACGCCGAGTGCGGCGGTCGCCGCCCAGACGGCCGTCGCAGCGGAGAGAACAGCCAGTGGCGTGGCGCCCGCCGCCTCGCGGTGGCGGAACGAGACGACGGCAGCGGCTAACAACAGGACTGTTACACCGGCGAACAGCACCGTATACGGCGTCTGTTCCCATGCCATGAGAGCCAGCGACGGCTATGACGGAGAGTCGAGGGAGTCGAAATCGGGTTCCGGCATCCGGAAGAGCGCGCCGAACTCGCCCTCCTCTAAGTCCATCACAGCGTCGTCGAGTTCCGCTTCGAGTTCGTTGATTCGATCGGTCAATTCCTGGTACTCCTCGTTGGTTTCGAGCGCCGACTGGCTCTTCGAGGTCTGGAGCGCAGCCCGCTTCGAGACCAGCGAGAAGTACTTCTGGAACGTGTCGTCGTACGACGAATAGGTGAGCAGTCTGTCCACCGTCTCGTAGAGATCGTCCCGCGAGACCGGCTTGACGACGTAATCGTCGAAGCCCATGTCGAGAATGTCGAAGTCCGGATCGACTGCCGTCACCATCGCCACGCGGCAGTCGTATCCCTCCTCGCGGATGTGTTCTAAGACCTCGTCACCGGACATGCCCGGCATCCGGCGGTCCAGGAGGACGGCGTCGATCTCCTCGTCCAGCTTCTCGACCGCTTCCGACCCATCATAGGCTGTCCGGACGTCGTATTCGTCCTGGAGATGAGCCGCATAGACGTCCGTGACTGCAGATTCGTCGTCGACGATGAGGATTGTTGTTTCGCCCAAACCTATCCACTCACGTTATCAGGTCGCAAAGAACAGGCAAAAAGTTTCCGCCCGTTCCTCAGAAATGAAAATCAGGATGCACGAACGCAGTGGCTGCCCGTGTGGGCGGAATCGGACGAATGCGGAGCGGTGGCAACCGTTCTGAACACGCAGTCAGTCGGTCCGCCGGACGGTTGCGGCCGAACTGTCGACGTGGCTACTCGTCGGACGGCCCAGCGGCGACCGTCCGGCCGTCGTGGAGTTCGCGGAACACGGCCGCGAAGTCCTCGTCGTCGAACTGCTCGACCCTAGCGTCGAGTTGCTCGCGTACCTCCTCCCGTCGGGCCGTCAGGTCCGCGAACTCCTCGCTGTTTTCGAGCGCCGCGTCGCTCTTGTTCGCCAGCAACGTCGCGTACTTGGTGCTGAGGACGTAGTACTCCCGGAGTTTCGCCTCGTATTCGGCGCACGTCAGCAGTCGCTCGAGCGTCTCGAACAGGTCGTCGCGAGAGACGGGCTTGATGACGTAGTCGTCGAACGGCATCTCGATGATGTCGAAGTCCGGGTCGACCGCCGTCACCATCGCCACGCGACAGTCGAGACCGCGCTCACGAATCTCGTCGAGGACGTCGTCGCCCGACACGCCGGGCATCCGACGGTCGAGCAGCACCACGTCCACGTCCGGCCCCAGTTCGTCCAGTGCCTCCTCCCCGCTGTATGCCGTTTCGACGCGGTACTCGGACGACAACTGCGCCGCGTAGGCGTCGGCCACGTCGGGTTCGTCGTCCACCACCAGAACGGTGGGGAGGTCACCGGAACTCATCAGGGTAGCACCTTAGACGCAACAGAATGATAAGCGTTCCGGATGTTTCGATAGACCAAGACGTTTTGCAGCTGCCACCACGAGGCAAAGTCCGCGCTTCAGCGACGCTCACCGCCAATTCCACCCCGTCGTGAGTGAGAGAGTTACAGTAATCATCAAACCGAGAGATCGACTGACGAGAAACGCTGGTTCGCTCGCACGTGGGGCGAAAAATCACTCGCCAACGATCTCGTCGTACCGCGCGCCCGTCTGTTTCAGCGTCTCGGTCGAGTACAGTCGCTCGTGCTCGCAGGGCAGGTACTCGTCGGCGAGTTCGTCGATCTTCTCGTCGACGGCCGCCGATTCGCGGCCGTGAATCATCGTGAAGAGGTTGTACGGCCAGTCTTGCTCGGGGCGGCGCGGGCGGTGATAGCACAGGGTGACGTAGGGCAGCGAGCCCGCAGTCGACCCCCACTCGTCCAGTTTCTCGTCGGGCACGTCCCACACCACCATGCAGTTGCTGTCGAAGCCGGTCGCGACGTGGTTGACCACGCAGCCGATGCGCTTGATACACCCATCGGCGAGCAGTCCCTCGATGGCCGCTAACACGTCAGCCACGTCGGCGCCCACCGCGTCGGCGACGTCCCGATAGGGCGTCGCCGACAGCGGGAAGCCGTCCTGGATTTCGAGCAGGAGCCGCCGATCCAGCGCGGAGAGGTCCGCCGCGGCGTCCTCGCTGATTCGAGTGGCCGAGGCGTCCGTTTCTGCGAAGGATTCCCGGGCGAAGCGGTCAGTGTTCACGACGGGGAACTCCAGATCGATGTAGTAGTCGGTGAGCATCGGGAGGACGAGGACGTCGAGGCCGGTTCGGTCCTCGATCTCGGCGATGATGCGGTCGCGCGTCTCCCGCGACCCGGCAGTCACGACGAACCACATGTTCCACTCGTGATCCCGTCGGTAGTTGTGGTTGACCTGTCGGTAGCCGTTGACGACCTCGGCGACCTCGTCGAAGCGGTCGTCGGGCGCTGCGACGGCTGCCAGCGTCGACGACCCGATGACGGGCGGGTTGAGCACGGCGCCGAACCGACGGAACACGCCCTCGTCGCGGAGCCGTTCGACTCGCTGGAGGGCGTCGGTTTCCGTGATACCCAGATCGTCGGCGACGACGCGGAACGGCCGTTCGGCGATTGGGAAGTCGCTCTGGTAGCCGTCGATCAGGGCCGCGTCCGCGTCGTCGATCTCGTCGCGCCAGTCGCCCGACTGGAGGCTCATTAGCCGGCCTATGGAGTCGTGGCGTGTAATCCTGTCGTTTCACCGCAACTGGTCAGCAACGAACGGGGACAACCTATTCGTGGGAGCGCCGGCCAGTAGGGAGCGATGGTCAGGTACTTCGATGATATCGAGGTCGGAGAAACCTACGAGCACGGCAGCCAGGACGTCACGAAAGACGAGATCGTCGAGTTCGCCGAACAGTACGACCCGCAGCCGTTCCACGTCGACGAGGACGCCGCAGAAGAGACGGCGTTCGGCGGCCTCGCAGCCAGCGGCTGGCATACCGCTTCGATGTGCATGCGCCTGCTCGTCGAAGTGATGGACGAGGCCGACTGGGCGTCCCAGGGGGCACGCGGCGTCGACGCCCTGCGCTGGATTCGGCCAGTCCGCCCCGGCGACACGCTCTCGGTCGAGGTCGAAGTCGTCGACAAACGAACCGACGAAGACAATCCTGCGGTCGGCCACGTCGACAGCAAGCTCACGGGGTACAACCAGGACGGCGAGGCGGTCATCTCCTGGATCGGGTTGGGCATGGTCGAGCGACGTCACGACGACCAGTGAGCGGCCACACCCCGGCTCGCCAGTCGAAGTGCCGTCACGTCGAGAGCGTATCTCATCGGGTTGGTAAGTGAGCCTCCTTTTCACGACGGATGCGGGCTGATAGCGGGGTAGCAGCCCGATATACAGGCGAATCTACACGTTTTTGCTCGTGCCGACCGACCAGTCGAAAATGGGTGTCCAACCGGACCCCTCCGAGGTGTTCCAGCGGGCGGTCGATGAAGGGCAACGGCGGCTGGACCAGTCGCCACTCGAACTCTTCGCGACCAGTTTCATCGCCGGCTTTACCATCGTCTTCGGGATCGCCGCGCTCGGCATCGTTGAGGCGGCGTTCGCGTCGCAGTTCGAGGACATTGCCAGCGTCGCCGGGGCGCTCATTTTCGGCACTGGCATCGTGTTCCTGGTGGTCGGTCGCGCGGAGCTGTTCACGGAGAACTTCTTCGACCCGGTCGCGGCGGCGGCCGAGAACTCCCAGTCGTGGCTCGTCTCGAAGCTCGTCCGCCTGTGGGTCGTTACCTTCGTCCTCAACCTCGTCGGCGGCGCACTGATGGTGTGGGTCCTGTCGGTCGACGGTGCACTCCCGTCAGGAACGGCTCACGCGTTACGCGGGTTCGCCGAGGATACCGTCGTCCGAGACCCGGTCGCTGGCTTCGCGAAAGGCATCACTGGCGGCGGTCTCGTCACGCTACTCTCCTTTCTCTTGTCGGCGGTCAATAGCGTCAGGAGTCAGATCACGGTCTCCTACATGGTCGGAGTTCTGTTGGCGCTGGGGCCGTTCGACCACGTCATCGTCACCGTGTTGCACCTGTTGTTCGGCGTCTTTTTCGGTGCCGACATCGGCCTCGGAACGCTGGCCGAAATCACAGCCGTCGTCACTGCCGGGAACATCGTCGGCGGACTCGGACTGGTGACACTGTCTCACATCGCGCAGGTGCAGGGGGCGCGCGAGGACGGCGGGTGAGACCCGACGTCGCAGCGTCGCGGTCGTCGTTCGGCGTCGTGGGAGAAGCGGCGCGTTCCGCAGGCTATTTCGCTCTGGCGGCCCGAGCGCCGAGTATGGCAGAAGCGACCCAGGAGTTCGGCGAGTGGCCGCTCAAACGGCTGATGACCGAAGTCGTCGGTTCGGGGCCCAAATCCGCAGCGGACATGGACCACGCGCAGGCCCGGGAGGCCTTCGAGCGCATCCTGGCCGACGAACCCGACCCCACGACGTTCGGCGCGTTCATGCTGGCCAACCGCTGGAAGCGCAACAATCCCGAGGAGCTGTCCGCGTTCACCGACGTCATGCGCGAGCAGTCCGTCGTGACGGCCGAACCCGACGCCGACCCCGTCGATTGCGGGGCGAACTACGACGGCAAAGCCGACACCGCCATCCTCGGTGTGGCCGCGGGCGCCGTCGCTGCGGCCGCCGGCACCCCGATCGTCATCCACTCCGGGGACCGCATCCCCTCCCAGAAGTCCGACTCGTACAAGCACGTGCTCGACGAACTCGGCGTCCGGACCGACCTCGAACCCGAAGAGAGCGCCGACATGGTCGACGAGGTCGGCGTGGGCTACTACTACCAGCCCAACTTCAACCCCGGCGTCGACGACATCTGGGAGCGACGGGACCAGATGGGCGTCCGGACGTTCGTCAACACCGTCGAGACGCTGGCCAACCCCGCCAACGCCGACGTCCACCTCGGCAGTTTCTACCACCTGCCCTTCGCCCTCAAGATGACCAACACCCTCCGGGAAGCCGAGACCCAGGACGTCAGCCGCGTCCTGATGTTCCAGGGCCTGGAAGGCTACGACGACGTCCGCCCCGGCTCGACCGTCGTCGCCGAGTGGAGCGAGGGCGACGAGGAGGTCGCCGACTTCGAGATCGAGACGCCCGAGTACGGGATGGACTTCGAGAGCGAGGACCTCGAAGTCGACGACGTCGCCGCCGACTCCGCGACGATCACCGAGGAAGTGCTGGCCGGCGACCGCGACGACCAGTTCGCCGACGCCGTCGCCGTCAACGCCGCGCTGCGCATGTACGCCCGCGAAGACGTCGACACCCTCGACGACGGACTCGACGTCGCGCGCGAGACCATCGAGAGCGGCGACGCCGAAGCGGTGCTGGACGACCTGCAGTCCTTCTAACTCACGCGGGCGTTTCTGCGGTTTCTCCCGTCAGTTCTTCGGAGCCACGACCCAGGAACACCAGCCCGACGCCCGTCGTCAGCAGGTTGACGCCGAGGATGAGGCCGAGTCCCCAGGCGGCAGTCGACGGCAGGCCGGCCCACAGGAGTGCGGCGAGCAACAGCGAGAGCAAGCCGCTGAAGACGTTCCACTCCCAGTTTGGCTCGTTTCGGACGGTGAAACTCAGCCCGATGAGGACGAGCCCTTCGACGGCGAGGAACGCGACGAGCAGCACGGTCAGCGACGCCAGCGTGAGAACCGGGTTCGCCATCAGCAGGATGCCGGCCCCCGTGTAGAGGAGCCCCAGGAGCACCTGTGCGATCGAGCCGCTCCAGCCGGCCGCCGAGAAGGCGTGCGCGTAGTGGAAGACGCCGCCGACGATCAGCGTCGCCCCGAACAGAAGCGCCAGCGAGATGCCGGTCACGAACGGGAACGCGATCGCCAGCACCCCCAGCAGCGCGAGCAGGACGCCGGCCGCCTGGAGCGTCCGCCGCTTGTCGGCGACCACCGTCGCCAGCGTCGCGTCGGTCGGTGTTTCCGTGCTCATACGCGCGCACAGGAACCGGAGACGGGTAAGGATATTCACGATAAATGGTTATATTCGAGTGGAGTTACGCGCCGCTGGCATGCCGGTCGGTTTCGGGTCACTCGGGAACGACTGTGACGATCACCGAACCGTGAGCGCGCCGTAGATGGCGAGCAGGACGGCGAGGAAGGCGACGAGGGCCGCGCCGTCAGCGCCGAGCGACTCGCGGAGGGCGACCCAGAGACCGAGGAACGCCGCGAAGACGGCGAGTGCGACGCCGAGCCCCCAGAGCGCGGCGCGGCCCGGACTGTCCCGCCGCGAGCGTTTGCTGTAACTGTACGGTGGGAGCGCGCCCATCGCGAGCGTCGTGAGGAAGACGGCGTAGAGGTTGCCGTCGAAACGCAGGTAGATGACGAGAACGGCAGGCAGCGCAGCGAGGAGTCCGGTAACCAGGACCGCGTTCGTCGCGGCCATTCCGCTGGTGCCCTCCGCCGTCGCCCGGTCAGTGCTCATGGCGGCACCTCGCAGCCCGGGACAAAAAACGGGCCGCTCCGTGCCGAACGGTGGCACGACAGCACCAGTCGACAGCACATTTATCGGGACAGACCGCATGCGTGGGGGCATGACCGGTGACCTCTCGACCGGGGTCGAACTCCTCGACAGCGCCATGGGTGGCGGCGTGCCACCGGGCAGTCTCGTGGCACTGACCGCGCCGCCGCGCGCACAGAGCGAACCGCTGTTGTACGCGATGGCGGCCGAGAACCCGACGCGATACCTTTCGACGCTTCGCACGAGCGACGAGGTGACCGACGCCATCACCGCCACGCTGCCCTCGACGGCCGGCGTCAGCATCGACGTCCGCGCGGTCAGCGGTGACGACATCCTCGCCAGCCCGGAGCAGTATCTCGGCGGCCTTGACTCGCACTCGCTGGTGATCATCGACCCGACGACCGAACTGGAGCAGGGTGACCGCGAACGCTACCGCTCGTTTCTGGACACCTGCAAGCGCGCGCTCCGGATGACCGACAGCGTCGGCCTGCTCCACTGCCACGAGAACACGCCCTCGGTCCTCCGCCGGGACATGACGCTGGCCCGCGCCGACCAGGTGTGGGACGTCTGTGCCGAGGTCATCGACGAGAACCTCCGGACCCGGATGGCCATCACCAAGGTCCGCGGTGGCTCGCCGTTCGGACTGGTCGATCTGAACTTCTCGGACGGCGGCGTGACCGCCGACGCGCGGCGCTAATCGGACGACCAAATGGCCCCAGACACCAGACTTTTCCCCTGACCCGACGGAGGGGACTCCATGAGCAACCCGACTGTCACGCTGTCGACGAACCACGGAGACATCGAAATCGAACTGTTCGCAGAGCGCGCGCCGACGACCGTCGAGAACTTCCTCAACCTCGCCGAACACGACCCCGCGGCGAACGACGAACCCGGCGTCGAGACGACGACGTGGGAAGACCCCGAGACGGGCGAGGTCCGCGGCGACTCACTGTACGAGGGGATCACCTTCCACCGCATCATCGAGGACTTCATGATCCAGGGCGGGGATCCCACGGGGACGGGTCGAGGCGGCCCCGGCTACCAGTTCGACGACGAGTTCCACGACGAGCTCCGCCACGACGGCCCCGGCAAACTGTCGATGGCCAACTCCGGCCCCGACACGAACGGCTCACAGTTTTTCATCACACTCGGCGCACAGCCACACCTCGACGACAAACACGCCGTCTTCGGCGAAGTCGTCGACGGGATGGACGTCGTCGAAGAGATCGGCGCCGTCGAGACCGACGGCAGAGACAAGCCGCTCGACGACGTCGTCATCGAATCCGTCGATATCGACCGCTGAGGAACGCGACCAACACCGAACCACGGTGACGAACGCCTCGTCACCGAGTCGTCGTTCACGTGACGACGAGAGTTTCGCTCGCTGAAACTGTCATAGCTGCTTTATTACACGGCTCGCGGAACATCCGACCAGCATGGTCCCGCCTGCAGAGCAGCCCTCCACACCCGAGAGCTGGTACCGTCCACGAACACGCTCGCGACTGCCGCCAAGCCGAGCGGTCCGACGCGCACCGATCGGCAGGCGGCGGTCCCGGCGACCGAGCGCGCCGCGACCGGTTAGCGCCGGAGGTCACCGATGACGCTCCGTACGGAATCCCTCGGGAAACAGTACGGCGAGGGGACGTGGGGGGTCCGCGACGTGACTCTCGAATTAGAAGAGGGGATTCACGGCCTCCTCGGGCCGAACGGGTCGGGGAAATCGACGCTGATGGGGATTCTCTCGACGATCCTGAAGCCGACGACGGGCACAGCCACCTGGAACGGAACGGACATCGTCGAGTCACCCGGCACCGTGCGATCGGTACTCGGCTATCTCCCGCAGGACTTCGGCGTGTACCCGGACCTGACGGTGACGGAGTTTCTAGAGTACATGGCTGCCTTGCGGGGACTCGACAGCGAGACGGCGAGCGCACGGATCGACGAGTTGCTCGAACTGACGAATCTCACCGGCGTCCGAACCCGGAAGCTCGAGACGTTCTCCGGCGGGATGCGCCAGCGCGTCGGGATCGCGCAAGCGCTGCTCAACGACCCCGAGCTGCTCGTCGTCGACGAGCCGACAGTGGGACTCGATCCCGAGGAGCGGGTCCGCCTGCGCAGCGCGCTCGCCAACACCGCGACCGACCGGGTGGTCGTCCTCTCGACGCACATCGTCCCGGACGTGGAGGCGACAGCGAACGAAATCGCCATCCTCGACGACGGCCGGTTGCTCACACACGCGACGGTCGACGAACTGATCGACCGGGTCGCCGAGACCGTCTACGAGTGCGTGGTGCCGCGGTCGGAACTGTCCACGCTCGCCGACCAGTATCAGGTGTGCAGCACTGTCCAGCGGTCCGACGGCGTCAAAGCCCGGGTGCTCGGCGAGTCCCCGCCCACGGAGACCGCAGCGCAGGTCCCGGCGACGCTCGAGGACGCGTACCTCGAAACGGTCGAACGACCACACTGACATGCGCCGGATCTATCACGTCGCGCGAGCGGACTTCCTGCAACGGGTGCGATCCCGGCGGCTGCTAGTCGTGCTCGCTGTCGTGGCGTACCTCGGGTACCTCGTCAACGTCGGCGCGATCGAGCTCGCCTACCAGATCGAGATGGGAGACGCGCTGACGAACGTCCACGGCGCGAACACGGCGTCGTTCGTCGGCCTCAAAGCCGGCATGACCGCCGCTGCGGTGTTGCTGTTCGGCGGGTTCTACCTCATGAAGGGCACACTCGAGCGCGACCGGCAGACCAACGTCGACCAACTCGTCGGAACGACCCCGGTCACCGACCGGGAGTTCCTGGCCGGGAAGTGGCTGAGCAATATCGGGTACGGCGTCCTCGTCCTCGCGACGCTGGGCTTCGCAACAGTCGTCAATCACGCGGTCCACGGCGTCGGACCGACCAAGCCGCTCGCACTCCTGGGACCGATCGTCGCGTTCGGGCTCCCGCTCTGTGCCCTCGTCGGCGCAGTGTCACTGCTGTTCGAGTCCGTCGAGCGACTCCGGGGAACCGGCGGGAACGTCGGTTACCTGCTGCTCGCGACGGTCGCACTGGCGAGTCTCGCCTCCGCAGAGGGGACGCCGCCGAGCGAGTTGCCGCTCTGGATCAAGGCGAGCGATCTCCTCGGTCACGTCGCTGTCTACACGTTAACTGCGGACCCGCTAACCGCAGCGGTGCCCGCAGCCGACGGCGTGCTCCCGTCGTTCGGCCTGCTCGAGGGCGACCAGACGTTCACCTACGATGGGCAGTCGTGGCCGATCTGGATATACGTTCAGCGTGCCGGCCTGGTGCTGCCAGCGCTGGTCGTCGTCCTCGTCGCGGCGGTTCCGTTCCGGCGGGTCCGATCAGTGACGTCCTCGGAGCAAACCGGGCGCTTGTCGCGACTCACCGCACTGCTACCTGCAGTCTGGTCCGGTCGCGAGAACAGCGACCCCGACGAGACCGCGGCCGACTCACAACCCGTCGATTCGGTATCACTCACGCCCGTCGAAGACCGGAGCACGGGGGGGTTCTGGCGCCTCGTGGCTGCGGAGGTGCGGCTGGCTGTCCGGGGCCGGCGGTGGTGGTGGTACGCTGGTGTAGCCGCGCTCGTCCTCGTCCCGATCGGGACTCTCCTGCGCGGCGGGCTGGCGAGTTCTCACGCCACGGTCACGCGACAGGTTCTGGTGCCGCTCGCGTTCGTCTGGCCGATATTCGTCTGGTCGGAGATGGGCGTGCGGACGACGCGACACCGACTGACGGCGCTGGTGCTTTCGTCGAAGTACCCTGTCGAACAACTCGTTGCAGAGTGGATCGCTGGGATCGCCGTGGCCGTCAGCGTCAGTAGCGGTCTGGGAGCGCTGTTCGTCGTCAGTGGGCAGCCAGCACTCCTCGTCGGACTCGCGAGTGGTGCGGTGTTCGCCCCGTCACTGGCGCTCGCAGCGGGGACCTGGAGTCAGTCGTCATGGCTGTTCGAGCTGTCTTACCTGATGCTGTGGTACGTCGGACCGCTCAACGGTGCAACACCGGTCGATTTCCTCGGTTCGACCGCCGCCAGCATCGAGACCGGCGTCCCACTCGCCTTCCTCGGTGTGGGGATCGCGCTGTTCGGTGCAGCACTGCTCCATCGGAAACTCGAGCTGCGGTGAGCGGGCGACTCTCTGCGTCAGTCGCACCGAGCAGCCGACAGTTCCCGCTCGCTGACGGGAGCCCACGACTAAGGCCCTCAGGCTCGTTTTGTCGAGACATGCACTGGCGCGACAGCCCTGTCGACGTGCCCCGTGTCTGGTCCGACGACTGGCGTGTCGGTCGCGGCCGCCACACCGGTGTTGATCCGACGTGAGCCCCGTGACCGACGGCGGCTTCGACCGGAAACGGGTCGGGCTGTGGGCCATCTTTCTGGTGCTGGTGGTCGGATCGCTGTTCGTCGCCTGGCAGTACGTCGGCACGCTCATCCTCGGGTTGTTCGCCTACTACGTCGCGCGTCCGGTGTTCGAGCGACTGGAGCAGCGCATCCCCACACGAACGCTCGCAGTGGCGGTGACGCTGCTGGTCGTGGCCCTGCCGGTTCTGTTGCTGTTGGGGTGGACGGTCACGACCGCGGTCCAGCAGTTCTCTGCGCTGCTCGGGTCCGACATGGCAGACCAGTTCGGTACGTTACTGGAGCCGTACGTCGGTACGTCGCCGTCGCTCGCGGACCTCGAGACGAACGCCAGAGCCGTCCTCGAAGACCCATCGCAACTCGACCGGCTGAACCAGTCGGCCACGACAGTGCTGGGGACCCTCATCGACTCGATCGTCTCGGTGCTGAACGCGCTCATTCACCTGTTCATCACACTCATCGTCGCGTTCTACCTGCTCCGGGACGACTACCGCATCGCAGCGTGGGCACGCGAAACCTTCGTGACGGCCGACGGCGTCGTCGACTCGTACCTGATGGCGGTCGACAGCGACCTCCAGAGCGTGTTCTTCGGGAACATCCTCAACGCGCTGCTCACCGCCGTGCTGGGCGTCGTCACGTACAGCGGGCTCAACCTCGTCGCGCCCGCCGCCGTTCGGATCCCGGACCCGGTGTTGATCGGTCTAGTCGCTGGCGTCGCCAGCCTCGTGCCGGTCATCGGCATCAAACTCGTCTGGGTTCCCATCGGTGCGTATCTACTCGGGAACGCGCTGCTGGTCGACCCGACCGCGGTGTGGTTCGTGGCGCTGTTCGCCGGGGTGTCGATCATCATCGTGGATACGATTCCCGATCAGTTGCTCCGCCCGTACGTGAGCGGGCGAACGCTCCACGTCGGTGCCGTCATGCTCGCCTACACGATCGGCCCGCTTCTATTCGGGTGGTACGGCATCTTCCTCGGCCCCTTCCTGCTCGTCGTGGCCGTCGAGTTCGCCCGCCACGTGTTCCCCTGGCTGGTCGATCCGGAGTACACCCCAGCGAGGGCCAGAACGGAGCCGATCTTCGCGTCCCAGACGGCATCCGAGACGGCACCGGAACCACCGGGAGAGCAGGCAGAGCTGACTGCGACGGTCCCTGCCGAGGAGTCCGACGAGCCGACGCAGTCGGGCGGGCAACCGCCGGCGAGCGGAGGGGAGTCATCCGATTCCGTCGCCGAAGACGGGTCGGTCGCCTCGGACGACGGGCAGGGAGACTCGGCGCAGTAGAGAGCCCCGACGACAGATCGGGACCACAGTTCGCAACTACAGCACACACAGGCTGAAACTATCCTTTTGCCACTGCTGGTGAATATTTCTCGGTGTCCGTTGCAGCGCGGTTTCACGTTCTCGACCGAGTCGTCCCGGGCTGTCCGCCCGAATCGTGGTCCCCACAACAGTAGCCATGAACTCCGATAACTCAGACGATACCATCGACGCAGACTCACAAGACGAGCCGACAGATACCCGATCAGAACGCGTGACGTCCGCGGGAGAACCGGGCGTGCAGTCGCTGGCAGCGAACCGGACGCTCGTGATGGCGGTCGGCGTGCTCATCGCTTTGCTGGGCATCGTCGCCATCCTCGCGCCGTTCGTCTCGGGCCTCGCACTCACGCTCGTGTTCGGTGGCCTCCTCGTCGCCGGCGCGATCTTCCACACCGCCTCGGCCTTCGCGGCACGAGGGTGGAGCGGCTTCGCCTTCGGCGTCCTCCTCGCCGTCCTCTACGGGATCGCTGGGGTCGCCTTGTTGGCGAATCCGACGCTGGGCCTGGTGACGTTGACGCTCCTGCTCGGCATCTACTTCCTCGTCGAAGGGCTCGTCCAGTTGTTGATGGGGTTGCGCATCCGAGCGAACTCGAACTGGGGATGGATGCTGTTTTCCGGCATCGTCTCACTCCTCCTGTCCTCGCTCATCCTGCTCGAATTCCCCAGCAGCGCGGCGTGGGCGGTCGGCCTGCTGTTCGGGGTGAACCTCCTGACGACGGGCGTCGCGATGGCCTCCCTGGCGATGGCGGCGACGCCCGAGGCAGCCCCGACGGCGACCGGTCCGGTCGGAGAGACCAGGACCTGAGGCTGAAACGACAGACGAAAGGTCGGCGGGTCCAAACTGCGGGTATGGCCGACGAGGACGGGCCGATCGACCCGAGCGAGATCGGTGAGCAGGACGCACCGCCGGTCGAAGACAAGCCCTACAAGATCGTGTTCGAGGCGAACAAGTGCTTCGGCGCGGGGAAGTGCGCCGAGGTCTCGGACAACTGGGATCTCGACATCTCGACCGGCGTCGCCAAGCCCAAGACGTACTTTTTCGACGAATCGGAACTCGACCACAACGTCCGCGCCGCCGAGGTCTGCCCGGCGAAGAAAGACGACGGCGTCATCCACGTGGTCGACCGCCGGACCAACGAGGAGATCGCGCCGGACCCCCACGGCGACGGCACGCTCAGCGTCGACTGGTAGTTATCCGTCGAGCGTCCCGTCGCGGTAGGTTTCCGCTTCGTCTCGCAGATAGACGCCCGCTTGCGGATGTTGATCCGCGTCTTCGACGACCTCGCCAGCGTCTCGTGCGTCTGCCAGCGCCGCGCGCGCCGTCTCGCGATCGACCCGTCCGACCACGGCGACGATGTCCAGCAGTTTCTGCTGAGGAATCCCCGGCCCGACCTCGGCAGTCCCGCGGTCGAGGACGAACTCCGGTGCGTCCCGTTCGAGAAAGGCGATGTACTCGGCCACGTCGGTCGAACCGCCGAGCGCCGCGTGCCACTCGGCCGGATACAGACTGAGTCGGCCGTCGCCGAGTTCGTAGAGACGGTCCCGGTCCGTCCACGTTTCCGCGTCGGTGAGCCGATCAGCGACGCCCTTGTCGAACGCCTGGAGGTCGAAGTCGACGTCACGGCGCTCCGCGAGCGCCTCGGCGTAGGTCGTCAGCCGGTCGCGCTCGATGCCGGGCTCGTCGTCGTGTGCGCGTTCGGCCAGCGAAACCAGGTCTTCCACCAGTAGCGTCTCGCCCCGGTGTGCGGCCTCCTCGAGCACGTCGTCGGAGAGTTCGGCCATGGACGCGATTCGGGTGCGACGCGAATAAGTCACAGGAGTTGCGTGCCGAATTTTAAATCCAATAGCGAGGAATTTACCGCCAGCTAATGAACAGAGGGCGACAGCATCAGCAGCGAGGGAGGGAAACGGAAGCGGCAGTCACGAGCGAACTGATCGAGCGGGGCATCTCAGTCCTGACGCCAGCGTTCGGCAACGAGCGGTACGATATGGTCATCGATCGAGACGGGGATCTAGAACGTGTCCAGGTGAAAACGGCGTACAGGCACACACAAAAAGAGCAGACCGTCGTCGTGGAGTTCGATACGACGGTGTATCAGAGTAGCGGGACACCACAGAGAACGTACTATACGGCCGACGAAATCGAGTCCTATTTGATCCACTGCCCGAATCGAGAGACGACGTTGTACGTTCGGTTCGATGAAACGCCGAAGACCCAGATGAACTTCAGTTTCAGAGAGAAGACAGCGTACAACGATCACAACCAAAAAGCAGTAAACTTCGCGGTGGATTACACACTAGACGCGAGACTGTGAGGGGGTAGCCAAGTGGTCAACGGCGCGGGTCTTAAGAACCCGTCTCGAAGGAGTTCCGGGGTTCGAACCCCCGTCCCCTCATCCACTTTTGCCGATCGCTCACGTCGGCGTGGAGTCGGGCACAGCACCGCACGGCAACGCAACGGCCGTCTCCACGTGGTTCGAATCGCATCCTGTTGCGACCAACCTGTGAGCAGCAGGTGCATCGATGGATTCGAACGAGGGGAGTCGCAGCGGCCGACCGGAGTGAGTCCGATCGTCTCCACGTAGTTCGAGTTCACCCCAGCACGTTCCTGAAGGTGAATCCGGAGTAGCAAGCGAACTCGAACAGTAACATCGCCCGAGAGAGCCCGTTCCGGCCGGTGGTTCTCGCTCGAAGAAAACGGCGTATACGCGACTGCACTGAGCAGCTCACTCGGATCGTCGTTACTGGAAGTGTCGCTTACTCTGAGTAGTCCCGTCGCCAGCAACTGACGGCGTCGCAAGAGAGACCGCGGTATTCTGGGGAAAGAGAGGGTCTAGAATGGCAAGTAAGGGCTACAGTCCGGCAGACGTGAGATAACAAAGGGAACGTTCGTGGATGGCAGGATTCGTAGTCCAGTCCCCAGGACGGGTCACGTGGGGCGTGGGCTACACGTAATCCATGCCAAGCAACAACGACCCTCAATCAGCAACCGACGAGACAGATCCGCTGGCAGGCGACGCGACACGACGCGACTTTCTCAAAGGGAGCGGTACCGTGGCAGGATCGGGGATGCTCTTCTCCGGATCCGACGTACAGCCCTTCGAGGAAGCGCTCGCGGGCTGTGACGAGACGGTCCCCGACGAGCCGACCAACGGCGGGAAGGTCTGTCACTTCGAGGTCCACGCCATCGACGTCGACATCGTGTACAACCGCTACGGGTTGCACCAACCCGTCGGCGTGATGTACGCGTTGAAAGACGACCTCGACCGGATCCGCGAGGTTTCGGGCAAACGGCCCTGCGGCAACAACGTCGTCTTCGAGGACGAGGATGCAGCTTTCTTTTGCGACGACGTCCCGGACGACGAACTGGCCGGGCCGGACTCGCGGCTCATTCAGCCGCTCACGCTCCGGGCGAACAAGGGTGACATCATCGAGATCGAGTTCCACAACGACCTCGACCGCCACGCGTCGATGCATCAGACGTCGCTGCCCTACGACGTCGAAGACTCGGACGGGATGGAGGTGGGTTTCAATCCGAACACGACCGTGCCGCCTGGCGAGTCCATCACGTATCGGTGGCACGCCAGGCACTTCGGCGGCCACTTCTTCCTCGACGGAGCGAACCAGGCGTTCGACAGCGCCGAGGAAGACCCGCAGGAGGTGAACCTCCTCTCTCGTGGCCTGTTCGGCTCAGTCGTCGTCCACCCGAAGGGGACGACCTGGACCGACCCGTATACGGGCGAGGAGGTCCAGGGACGCGTCCAGGCCGACGTACACGTGCCCGACGAGATCAGCGAGGAAGCCCAGACCGCCGGGTTCGTCCCAGGGGTCAGTTTCCGGCAGTTCATCGTCCACTACCACACGCCCGAAGGGATACAAACGGCGGATGGCGGCGAGCTCACGTATCCAAACGACGACACGCCACAGACTGTCCACGCCATCAACTACCGGGCGGACCCAACCGGGAACCGGATCCCGACGCTGGACCTCGACGATCCCGACATCGAAGAGCTCAGCGAGAACTTCTACAGTTCCTGGCTCCACGGCGACCCCGGCGGCGGTGACAACGTCTACCCGATGTACGTCGGCGACCCGGTGATGGCGATTCCGATGGGTGCATCCGTCGAAGAGAACCACGTCCACCACCTCCACGGCCACCGCTGGAAGGAGACGCCGCCGCTGGACGAATCGGACACCATCGACTCCCAGACAGTGGGCAACGGTGCCGTCCACCACAGCCCGTACGTGACCGCAGCCGGGACGCCCAGAGCGGGCATCAACGACTTCACGTCGGTTCGCCCGGGGATGGACTTCGACGAGTCGTTCGAGGTCGGTGCCGGCGGCGCGCACAAAACGACCGGTGACGTCCTGTTCCACTGCCACCTGTTCCCCCACTACGGCGAGGGAATGTGGGGCGTCATGCGCGTCCTCGACAAGGAGCGAGAGGGACTGAAAAAACTCCCGAACAACGACCCGCCGCTCGACGCCGACTCGGCCATCCCGGGCTTCCCCGAGTTCATTCCCGGCAAGTTCGGCGACGCACCGCCGTTCCCGCCGTACGGGGCGGCCGGCCTCAACGACTTCCGGAACCCGGAACCCGACGAGGAGGAAGCGCTCACCCGACGGGGCGAGATCCTGCCTGGTGCGCCGTACACAGACCCCTGCGATCCCGAGATCGACGACGACATCTACGACGGCCCGGAGACGGAGTTCGAGGGCGAAAAGCAGGAGTACACCATCGTCGCCCTCCCGGCCGACATCGTCTACAACGACGACGGGCACCACGACCCCAACGGGATCGTCTACGTGTTAGAAGAACACGCCGACCTGGTCCGGGAGGGGAAGATGAACCCCGAACCGCTGGTGATCCGGGCGAACGTCGGCGATTGCGTCGAGATCACGTTCAAAAACGAGGTCACGGAAGAGAACATCGCTGCGATCCCGGGCGATCGGTTCCCCGAGAACCCGCCCGATCAGGACATCGGTGCGGACACCGTCCCCATCGAGGAAGGCGGGAAGTCGAACCACATCCACTTCGTCTCCTACGACCTGCTCGGGTCGGACTCGCTGGCGACGGGCTTTAACTACCGCCAGGACGCTCAGCCGGACGAGCGTAACAAGTACCGGTGGTACGCCGACGAGGAGGGGACCATCTTCTTCCACGACCACATCACCGGCATCGAAGACGTGATGCACGGCTCGTTCGCGGCGATCGTCGTCGAACCGCCGGGATCGGAGTGGCTCGACCCGTACTCGGGAGAGCCCATCCGGAGCGGGACCCAGGCGATCATCGACCCCGAAGACGGTGACGCCTACCGCGAGTTCTGCGTGGCGTATCAGGACTTCGCTCAACTGATCGACCGAGATGGTGAACTCGTCAATAACCAGCAGGAGCACAACGAGAACGCGGGCGTGATGGCGCTCAACTATCGCAATACGCCGTACTACACGCGCAACGACGAGGACCCGGCGTACGTCCACTCTTCGTTCGTCCACGGCGATCCCTCCACGCCAGTGTTCGAGGCCTACGAAGACGATCCGGTCCGGTTCCGACTCTGGCAGGGGGTCTACGAGGAACAACACAACTTCACGATCCACGGCCGGCGGTTCGACGACGTGGGCGTCGGCCCGGAGAACGCCACGACACAGGTCATCGGAACGTCCGAAGCGTTCACGTTTGACCTCCAACAGGATCAGAACTTCGTTGATGGCGACCACGACCACAAGCACGGTCAGAAACACGGACACCACGACCACAAGCACGGTCGCAAACACGGTCAGAAACACGGACACAAACACGGCCGCAAACACGGACGCAAATTCTTCGAGGAACTCGACGTGAATCCAGCGGGGCTTCCCATCAGGGACTACGTCTACGGCTCCGCAGTGGTCGACGACCTCTGGGACGGGATGTGGGGGCTGTTCCGCGAGTTCGGCGGGCGGGTCGACCATCTTCATCCACTCCCGGACTGTGAGCCGCCGGACGAGAAGATCCACCGAGAGGAACTCAAAGAGATGGGCCATCCGGCCCCGTGGAGCGACTTCGACTGGAGCGAGTACGGGCAACTCGCGCGGCTGTTGTACGGGAAAGACGACGACAGGCGATTCCCCCCAGACAAGGACGCCCGCCAGAACGACGCCATCGACGGGAACCCGCCGCCGCTGGCACCGACGCCGGGCGATCCGTGTCCCGACGACGTCTGCCTCCGTGAGTTCGACGTCACGGCGTTCAACACCGAGATCGAGTACAACGAGTTCGGCGACCACGATCCGCTGGGAATCGCCTACGCGCTCGACTGCGACGTCGAGGAGATCAAAAACGGCGACCTCCCGCTGACCCCGCTGGTCTTACGTGCGAACCAGGGAGACTGCATAGAGGTCACGCTGACCAACGACATCGACTTCGACGAGATCGACGTCGAGCACGACCATCCCGAGATGCAGGGGCCAGATCAGGAGTGGGAGCGCTCTGAACGCATCTCTATCCACGCGAAGCAACTGTTCTACGACGTGCTCGGCTCCGACGGCACGACGGCGGGGTTCAACTGGGACCAGACGATCGGTCCCGGCGAGAGCATCACCTACCGGTGGTTCGTCAACGGAATCAGTACGAGCGCGGTCTTGCACGACTACGCGGACCTCCGAAGCAACCGCCACCACGGTGCGTACGGTCGACTCATCGTCGAACAGGAGGGCGTGAAGTTCCTCGATCCGACGACGGCCGAACCCGCACCGCAGGGCCGTGCCGATTCGGCGATGCTGAAGGTGCCCCACGGCACGGACCGCCGCGACTTCGCCCTCGCCTTCGCCGACGGCCAGTACATCTTAAACGAAAACGACCCCGACGACTGTGTGGTCCCGCCCGGCCCTGACGTCGAGAATCCGGACGCCCCGTGTAACCAACTCGGTGACCCCGAAGACCACGGCTATCAGGCGATCAACTACCGGTCGGCGCCGTTCGAGCGCCGGTTCGAGGAGGACCTCGAGCCGTGGCAGGTGTACGCCTCCGACATCGACCCCCCCGGCGACCCCGACACGCCGATTCCGCGCGCCATGCTGGGCGACCCCGTCACGTTCCGCGTCCAGAAGACCGCGGACAAAGCCGACGGCCTCGTGTTCCACCTCTCGGACCACCAGTGGCTGCGACTCGACGATATCGAAGAATCCGACACGATCGGCGTCAACGACGACATCAGTGTCACCCGATCCGACAGCATCACCCCACTCGGGGGCGCCGGTGGCCTGGCCGAAAGCACCGGCGACTTCATCTACCAGGAGACGAGACAGCGCCGCAAGCTAGAAGCCGGGTACTGGGGGATCTTCCGCGTTCGGGACCGCCCCGAGGAATTCGAGACGCCGGTGCAGCCGTTGCCTGACGTCGCCGAACACGAAGGCTACTACCCCGAGGATCGGCCGGGATGGAACGTCTCCTACGGTGACGTGACCGGCAACGGTCACGACGACGTGCTCATCGGCGTTCCGGACAGCAGTCTCAACGGCCACGACGCCGGCGCAGCGTACGTCTTTTACGGCCCAGTCGACGAGCGGGAAATCCTCGACCTGCTCGACGCCGACGCGCAGCTCCTGGGCGAGTCGGCCGGGGACCGCGCCGGCAGGAAAGTCAAGATCGTCGGGAACTCGCTCCTCGTCGACGCGACCTGCCGTGACACTCCCTACGTCATCGACGGCCACGAAAAGCCCGAGGGGACCTGCCGCCTCGGTGAGATCGACACCATGGGCGACGAGCACTGACGCCGGTCGCTCTCCGCCCGTCTTCGGGAACACTGTGACGCTCGTGTGATCGAGAGCGGGACCCTTCGCCGGACACAACGGGCTTTTGCCGACGACGACTCTAGAGGCTGGCAATGACCGACGAGATTCCCGAGCGGGCAGCGAAGACCTTCGACGCTCACGACGCGTTCGAGCGCGACGGCGACGCCTTTCTCGTGACGACCTCTCGCTTCGAGAGCCGCGTCACCGCAACCGACACGGACGACTGGGCGCTGGAATACGCGCTCACCGTCCGGGCACCGATGCTCTCCAGTGCGACCGCGGACGAGGTCGGCGACGCCGTCGAGTCCGGGTGGTTCGACACCTACGAGCGCCGACTGGAGGACGCACCGATGGCAACCCGTGCGGACGTGGAACTCGACGATCTGACCGTCACCGAAGAAGACGGCGCAGCCGTCGCCACGTTCACCTTCGAGTACGGCAACGCCGACCACGCACCGGAGGTCGCGAAGGCCATGGCCGAGTACGTTGAGGGAACCTACGTCGAGGGAGCCGTCCCGGGCTACGACTACGAGGGCGTGGTCGCGGACCTGCTCGGCGAAGCCAGTTCGGCGGGGCAGGGCGAGGGGACCGGGACGCCGCTGTAGCGGTCGCCAAAAAAGCAAGCATCCGCCGAGTCCGAAGGACGAGGCGGTTCACTGCGACCGAGCGGAGTGAGGTCGCAGCAGTTTTTAGCGTAGATTTTTGCGAACCGGGTGCCCGCAGGGCCGTAGGCCCGAGGACACCCGGTGAAGTAAAAAGGTACTAATCCATCGCAATGTACGTCTGCGTGTTCTCGATGCCGTCGATGGACTGGATGCCGTCTGCGGCGACGTTCTTGACTTCGGCTGGGGAGTCGACCGCCACTTTGGCGATGAAGTCGACGTCGCCGGCGACGATCGAGGCTTCGACGATCCCCTCGATGGCCTCGATCTCGGATTTCAGGCGGTCGGCCTCGCCCGAGAGCGCCTTGACCATGACGTAGGCAGTGACCACGCTCAGGCACCTCCCATGGCTGCGGCGCGGGTGTTGCCGTCACCGACGATGATCTGGCGGACGTCGTCGAGCACCTCGAAGTCCGCGAGCACGACGAGGCGGTCGTCCGTTTCGAGCGACGCGTCGGCGTCCGGGAGGCCGAACGTCTCGCCCTGCTTGCCGAAGGCCAGCACCTGCGCCTTGGCGGGGAGTTCGAGTTCGCTGAGGGTGTACCCCTGCATCGGCGAGCCCTCGGTGACCGTGAGTTCGACCATCTGGAGGTTACGGGCGATGTCGGCGACGGCGCGGATGGACCCGCCCATGAGCGCGTTCTTGGCGGCGATGGCACCGAGGCGTTCGGGGTAGATGACCTCGTCGACGTCCGAGGCGTACCGGCGGTAGATGTCCTCGCGGTAGTCCTCGTCGATGCGCAACACGGTGCGACAGCCGTGGTGCTTGGCGATCAGACAGGCGATGAAGTTGTCGTTCAGATCGCCCGAGAGCGCGCCGAGCGCGTCGGCGCTGGCCAGGTCTGCCTGGGCCAGCACCGCCTCGGTTGATCCGTCACCCGCGATCACGTCGAACCCCTCTTTGCGGGCGCGCTCGACGGACTTCTGGTCTTTCTCCACGACGACGACCTCGTGTCCTTCCTCCTTGAGCACGCGCGCGGTGCGCAAGCCGACGCGACCCGCACCCATGATAACGAATCTCATATGCTACATAATCCCACGGGAAGTCATAAAGCTATCCCGGTCGGTCGCCGGCGGCCGTCGGAGATCGTGTCAGAACCCATATACTGACTTCTCAGTACGTGGTCGGAACAAAGCTTTTGCTGTGTGACGGAGTACCACATGTCACGATGGTACGGGCCTACATCATGGTGAAGACGGCAGCGGGGAAATCCGAGGCGTTACTCACGGAGACTCGGGAGTTACCGGGGATCGACGAGGCACACATCGTCGCCGGCAAGTACGACGTCATCGCGGAGGCCCAGGATGACGAAGTGTACGACGTGATGCACTCGGTGGCGACGGACATCCGTGATCTCGACGGCGTCGCCGACACGCGCACCTACATCTGCCTGGAGTGAGACTCAGCGGTCCGGCTCGTCGCGCTCAGCGCGACCTCGCACTGTCTCTCGTTGCTCGCGGACGCGTGGTGACAGGTCCGCGTAGGCGTGCTCGAACACGTCGTCGGGGCCCGACTCACCTGCCGCTTCTGCGATTTCGACGGCGTCGTCTATCGCCTCGGTGGCTTCCTCGCGAGCGTGGTCGCGGAAGCCGTCGTAGACGACGTTTTCAGCGCGGAGGTACTCCGCGAACCGGTCGATGGGGTCGCGCGTCCGCCACTCGGGGAGCTCCTCGTCGCCACGATACCGGTCGGGGTCGTCGCTGGTGGTGTGTGGCCCCTGGCGGTAGGTCAGGCTCTCGACGAGCACCGGTTCGGACTCGCGGACGCGCTTGAGCGCCGACCGGACGAACTCGAAGACCGCCAGCGGGTCGTTGCCGTCGACCTGGCCGCCCGTGAACCCGTAGGCGTCGGCCTTCGCCGCGATGGAGGGAGCGGCGGTCTGGCGGTCCCGCGCGGTGCTGATGGCCCAGTGGTTGTTCTCGCAGAAGAACAGGACGGGGGCGTCGAATACTCCGGCGAAGTTGCAGGCCTCGTGGAAGTCGCCCTCGCTGGTCGCACCGTCGCCGAAGTACGCCACGACGGCGTGGTCGGCGTCCTCGTAGCTCGCGGCCATCCCCGCGCCGACCGCGTGGGGGAGCTGGGTCGCGATCGGAATCGCCTGCGGGAAGTGCGGGAGGTCGTGGTCGGAGTGAAACTCCGGGTGGCCGCGGCGAAAGCGCAGCAGATCGCTCGGCGGAACGCCGCGGGCCAGTTGCATGGCGTTGGCGCGATAGGTCGGGAAGAGCCAGTCGTCGGCGGCCATCGCGTGGGCCGCGCCCACCTGTGACGCCTCCTGTCCGCGGAACGGGGGATACCCGCTCATCCAGCCGCGCCGCTGGAGCGCGAGCGCGCGCTCGTCGAACACCCGCGCTCGCACCATCGCCGCCAGCAACTCGCGTGCCTGGTCCTCGGCGATCGTCACGTCCGAGAACTCCCGCTCACCGATGACCCGATGCATGGCAGAGTGCTCCGAGGGAGAGGGTAAAAAGGGTGACCTCACCTCGGGCGCGGTTCCGACACGCCAAAGGTTCCGTGGCACGTACGCCCGATATGGTCAGCGTCGCCGACGTCGTGGGACTGCTCGTCATTCTCGGTGTCAACACCACCATCGCAGCGCTCGCGACGCGGTTCTTCCGAGTGCGACTGAACACAGGCTGGGGGAGCGCGCTCTACACCGCCCTGTTGTTGCCGCTGCCGCTCGTGGCAGTGGTGTTGGTCCTGGGCGGCATCGGACTGGGACCCAACCTGGGAACCGCGAACGCGGTCCTGGGCGTCACGATCGTCCTGCCGATGGCGCTCGGCATCGCCTTCGACTTCTTCTGGATGCCGGCTCCCGACGAGGTCGACGTCCCCGACCGGACCCGTCAGCAGCGAACCCGGTAGCGGGGTCGCTCAGTCGCGACGGGCAGCGATCGCCGTCGCGGCTTCGTCCAGCACGGCCTCGGGAGACTGGGTCGCGTCGATGCGGACGAAGCGGTCCGGATCGGCCGCGACGAGGGCCTCGTAGTTGTCGCGAACCCGTTCGAGATAGTCCGTCTGTTCGAACTTGTTCGTCGCACCGCTGCGTTCCGCGCCAAGTTCCGGTGGCACGTCGAAGTACAGCGTGCAGTCCGGGACCCGCGTAAAGGGCTCGTGAATCTCCTGGACGTACGCCATCGGCTCGTCGATTCGTCCCTCGAGACTCGCACCCTGGTAGGCGTACCGCGAGTCGGAGTAGCGGTCTGAGACGACGAGGTCACCGTCGGCGAGCGCGGGACGGATCACCCGCGAGAGATGGTCGGCGTGGTCGGCGGTGTAGAGGAACAGTTCGGCCAGGGAATCGGCGTCGTCGTCGGTGATCGAGCGGTAGACGGCGTCGCCGTACCAGGAGTCGGTCGGCTCACGGGTGAAGGTGGCGTCGAACTCGTCGTGGAGCCCCTCCCAGACGGTGGTCTTCCCGCTGCCGTCGATCCCCTCCAGCGTGATGAGCATACCGTCACTGCGAGGGACGGCCTGTAAACGATTGCGCTCGACCGAGCAGTCGTGCTACCTATCGACGTACCCAACCAGTTGCGCACCATCCTTAAAGAGTTATAAAACGAACAGTAGGTCGTATGAACGTACTCGTTGTCGGCGGCAGCGGTTTCATCGGCACCCACTTGAGTGAGGAACTCACGGAACGCGGCCACGACGTGACCGTCGTGTCGCGCACGCCCGAGGACGAGGACCTCCCGGAAGGCGTCTCGACCGTGCGGGGTGACGTGACCGCCTACGACTCGATCGAAGGCGCCTTCGAAGGAAAAGACGCCGTCGTGTTCCTGGTCGCCCTCTCGCCGCTGTTCAAGCCGAAAGGGGGCGACGACCAGCACTTCGCAGTACACACTGAGGGGACGCGGAACGTCGTCGCTGCCGCCGAGGAACACGGCGTCGACCGGCTGCTCCAGATGAGCGCGCTGGGCGCCGACTCGAACGGGTCGACGGCATACATCCGCTCGAAGGGAGAGGCAGAGGAGATCGTCCGCGATTCCGCGCTCGACTGGGTCGTCTTCCGCCCGTCCGTGGTGTTCGGCGAGGGCGGCGAGTTCGTCTCCTTCACGAAGAAGCTAAAGGGGATGTTCGCACCCGGACTCCCGATCTACCCGCTACCGGGCGGCGGCGAGACGCGGTTCCAGCCGATCTGGGTGGGCGACCTCGTCCCGATGCTGGCTGACGCGCTAGAGGAAGACGAACACGTCGGCGGGACCTACGAGATCGGTGGCCCGGAAGTGCTCACGCTGCGGGAGATCACGAACATGGTGTACGACGCCGAGGGGAAGTCCGTCTCGATCGTTCCGATTCCGATGGGACTGGCCGGCATCGGCCTGAAACTCGGGGGCGCGGTTCCTGGGTTCCCGATGGGCGCAGATCAGTACCGATCACTCAAGTTCGACAACACGACAGCAGACAACGACGTCGCTGCTTTCGACGGAGACTCCCCCGACATGCGGACGCTGCAAGAATACCTGACGGCGGCGGGATAAGGACCCATTTTAGGGGCGAGTAAGAGGTCATTAAACTGGATGCTTTCAGGCGATTTGTCGTTTAATGAGTCGTTCTAATTGTTGATAAGCGGGCATAAAACTTATACACATTATGGGACTGTTTCTTTTCATACGGAGACGAAGATATGAAACTCGCGATGATCGGGTTCGGCCAGGCGGGCGGGAAAATCGTCGACAAGTTCCTCGAGTACGACGAACGGACGGGAAGCGGGATCGTCCGCTCCGCCGTTGCCGTCAACACCGCTAAAGCCGACCTACTGGGTCTCGAAAACGTACCGGAAGACAACCGGGTCCTGATCGGACAGGCCCGAGTGAAAGGACACGGTGTCGGCGCCGACAACGAGTTAGGTGCCGAGATCGCCGAAGAAGACATCGACGAGGTGCAGGGAGCCATCGACAACATCCCTGTCCACGAAGTCGATGCCTTCCTCATCATCGCCGGGCTCGGCGGTGGGACCGGTTCCGGGGGTTCCCCGGTGCTGGCGAAACACCTGAAACGAATTTACACCGAACCCGTCTACGGGCTTGGTATCCTGCCCGGCGG
Organism: Halorientalis brevis; assembly: GCF_023077655.1. NCBI lineage: Archaea > Methanobacteriati > Methanobacteriota > Halobacteria > Halobacteriales > Haloarculaceae > Halorientalis > Halorientalis brevis. Next base: position 464,862 of record NZ_JALLGV010000004.1, read on the forward strand.
CGACGAAGGGGGCATCTACACGCTGAACGCCGCCCGTTCGTTCCAGACGTTCGTGCGCGAGGTGGACAACCTGCTCGTGTTCGACAACGACGCCTGGCGCAAATCCGGCGAGTCCGTCGAAGGTGGCTACGACGCCATCAACGACGAGATCGTCAAGCGGTTCGGCATCCTGTTCGGTGCCGGTGAGGTCAACCAGGGCGGCACCGTCGCAGAGAGCGTCGTCGACTCCTCGGAGATCATCAACACGCTCGCCGGCGGCGGCGTATCCACCGTCGGCTACGCCGCAGAAGAGGTCGAGCAGGAGAACGACGGCGGCCTCCTCTCGCGGTTCAAGGGCGGTGACGACGACGACGGCATGGATTCGGCCAACACCACCAACCGGATCACCAGCCTCGTCCGCAAGGCAGCGCTCGGTCGGCTGACGCTGCCCTGTGAGATCGAGGGCTCCGAGCGCGCGCTGCTCGTCATGAGCGGTCCGCCACAGCACTTGAACCGGAAAGGCATCGAGCGCGGCCGGAAGTGGCTCGAAGAGCAGACCGGGAGCATGGAGGTCCGCGGTGGCGACTACCCGGTGCCGGACTCGGGCTACGTCGCGAGCGTCATCCTCCTGTCGGGCGTCCACAACGTTCCGCGCATCAAGGAGCTCCAGCAGGTGGCCATCGAGGCACAGGACAACATCGACGAGATCCGTGACGAAAGCAAAGCGAATTTAGAGGAGTTAGTCGAGGACGAAGATGATGAGTTGGATCCGCTCTTCTAAGACAGCGGTGGTAGCGGCGCTGCTGGTAGTCCTGCTGGGGGCTACCGGGACGGCGGCGGCGCTAGAGCTGAGTGCATCGAACGTTCCGGAGGAAGCCGAAGTCGGCTCGGAAGTGAACACGACGGTCGTCATCGACGACGCGTACACCGAAAACGCCGAGTGGACCCTCCGCACCGAGACGGAACTGAACAACGTGAGCTGGACGGTCGAGGAGTACGACCAGGGCAGCCGCATCAACCAGTGGTCCGGCGGCGAGAAAACCTTCGAGCAGGCGCTCGCCAGCGACCCCAAGGGCGACGAGGTTCGCATCACGATCCGCGGGGACGTCCCAGCCCTCGAAGATCCGAACTACGAGCCCCGCGAGAACGTCACGCTCGTCGCAGTCAAGCGCACGACGGGTAGCAACACCGAGACGCTGAAGACGTACAGCGTCCACCACTACACGAACGAGAGCAAGACGGCTCGCGAGGCGATCGACTCCGCACAGGCCACCATCGAGCAGGCCGGCGGTGACTCGGAAGCGCAGAGTGACCTCGATCAGGCGATCTCCTCGTACAACAGCGGCAACTACGAGAACGCCATCTCCAACGCCAACGACGCCGAGAACCAGGCACAGCAGAAAAAGCAGTCCAAGCAGACCAACCAGATGCTGCTGTTCGGTGGCATCGGTGCTGTGGTCCTGTTCGTCGTGGTCGGCGGCGTCTGGTACTGGCGCAACCAGCAGGACGACTACGACAAACTGCGGTAAGTTCGTCTCCGACTGCGGCTCGTTTTTCTGCCCCGGTCTTCACCGGCAACCCGCCGCGCGCGGCTATCCGTCGATCGAAGAGACCGGGGTGATTTAGTGGTCCCGCGGAAAGACGCGACCATGCGCGTCGTCGTCCCGTTCGCGACCGAGATGCCCAAGACGCGACTCGGCGGCGTACTCACCGACGCCGAACGCGAGGCCTTCGCTCGCGCGATGCTCAGTGACGTGCTCTCGGCGCTCGACGCGACCGATCACGACCCGGAACTGCTCGCCACTGATCCCGTGGAGAGCGACGTCCCGGTCACCGTCGACGACCGACCACTCACCGAGGCAGTCAACGCGGTACTCGCGTCGTCCTTCGAGACGGGAGCGCACGAGGCGGTCGCCGTCGTCATGGCCGACCTCGCGTTGGCGACGCCACGGGCGCTCCAGAACCTGTTCGCAGCCGACGGCGACGTGGTCCTGGCACCCGGACGGGGCGGCGGGACGAACGCGCTCCTCGTGCGACACCCCGCGTTCCGCGTCGACTATCACGGCGCCTCGATCCGCGACCACCGTCGCGCGGCCGAGCAGGTCGGGGCCACGGTGAGGGAGGTCGATTCGATGCGACTGGCCACCGACGTGGACGAACCGGCAGATCTCGTCGAGGTGCTCCTCCACGGGTCGGGCCAGTCACGCGAGTGGCTCCGCGAAGCGGGGTTCGATCTCGACGTGACCGACGGCAGAGTCGGCCTCGCGCGCGACGGTACACCAGTGGAAACCAACTGACCGCCACATGTTAACAAGCTTCTAAGACCGTCGAGCCCGTAGCGTCGGTACCGTGTCCCTGCCCGCCCGGCTGTACCTGCTCGTCATCACGGTGCTGTTGTTAGCGGCGCTCATGATCTGTATCCCCGTCATCGTCAACATCGTCCGCGAGGGGCTCGACCGTCGTGAGCAGTGGCGAGCCGACGAGATGGAGATGTACAGTCCGGACCCGGAGTTCGAGGCCGGACCGCCAGCAGTGCTCGACGAGGAGACTCCCGACCTGCCACCCGGGATGGTCGCCTGTCCGTACTGCGGGGCGACGAACGAGTCCGGGTTCGCGTACTGTGGCCGCTGCGTGAGCCCGATCTGACGGGCTCGCCGGAACTGGACCCTTTTTCCGAGTCGAGTACGGAGCAATCGATGTGATTCCGGGGGCCACCGAGTACGGGATCGACGTCGCGCCAGCCCAGGCAGCGATCGAGCGATTGCTCGACGTCGAGCCGGCGGACGTCGAGCCGGCAGCCGAACTCTCCTACTGCCGAAACGTGTTCGTTCCGCTGACGACCGCCTGCCGCTACACCTGTACGTACTGCACGTACTACGATCCGCCGGGCCAGGCCGATCTCATGTCCCCCGACGAAATTCGCGAGACGGTCCGTCGCGGCGCGGACGCCGGCTGCACGGAGGCGCTGTTCACGTTCGGCGACGACCCCGACGACCGCTACGCCGCCGTCCACGACCAGCTCGCCGAGTGGGGTCACGACTCGATCCACGCGTACCTCCGGGAGGCCTGCGAGATCGCGCTCGAGGAGGGACTGCTTCCGCACGCGAACCCGGGCGACCAGACGCGCGAGCAGCTGGCACTCGTCGCCGACGTGAACGCCTCGATGGGAGTGATGCTCGAAACCACCGCCGAGGTGCAGGCCCACGGGGGCCCGCGGGCGAAGAGTCCGGGCCAGCGACTCGACACGATCCGGACCGCCGGCGAACTGGGCGTCCCCTTCACGACCGGGATTCTGGTCGGCATCGGCGAGGACTGGACCGACCGCGCCGAGAGTCTGCTCGCCATCCGGGAGTTACACGAGCGCTACGGCCACGTCCAGGAGGTCATCGTCCAGCCGGTCGTCGAGAACGAGCGCTGGCAGGACGGAACGCCCAGCGTCGAGACGCTGCGCCGCGTCGTCGCGATGGCCCGCGCCGGCCTGCCCGACGACGTGAGCGTGCAGGTGCCGCCGAACCTCGCGCCGGCAAGAGATCTCGTCGACTGCGGCATCGACGACCTCGGCGGCGTCTCGCCGGTGACGGTCGACCACATCAATCCCGAGTACGAGTGGCCGGGCCTGCGCGAACTGGAAGCCGTCGCCGACCACGCGGGCGTGCCGCTCACCGAGCGCTTGCCCGTCTACGAGCGGTACGTCGACGAGGAGTGGCTCTCGCCGACGATCCGCGACGCGCTCCGGGCCGACGACGACGCCGGCGAACGGTTCCGAGCGTGTCTGTCCGACCCGCCCGAACAGCAGCCCTGAGCGTCGACTCGCGGGAGACGCAGCCACGGGTGCAGAACGCACCGCGGAGTCCACGGCACCGATTTACTGGAATCGTTCGGCGAGCACCAGCAGCAGCATCGAGGACGACCAGCCGAGCGGTGAGCCCAGAATGTGCTCGCCGCTGTCGGTCGTCTCCTCGGCAAGGTAGCCGCTCGGGGCCGTCTGTGCGAGCACGTCGTCGAGGATCGCGTCGGCAGTGTGGGTATCGCCCGCCCGCGCGAGCGCGCCGGCAGCCAGCAGCTCCCCGGGAATCCAGGCGATGCCCTGCTCCTTGTAGTTCTCTCGCAGCGCGCTCGTGATGGTTCCGACTTCACCGAACGCGGCGGCCCAGCGGGACGGCCAGACAGCCGCGCCGTTGAACCCCTTGAGGTCGCGCTGAGTTCCCCAGAACCCGACGTCTGTGACGAACTGGTCTCGGTCGAAAAACCGGTCACGCAGAGACTGGCCGATCGTCTCGGCGGCCTCGCTGTACGGCGCCGGGTCCTCGTCCGCGACCCGTGCGAGCGTCGCGCCGGACAGCAACCCCTCGTAGGCCATCGCGTTCGTCCAGAGGGACTGGTGCGAGGACGTCGGACCCTCCTGGATGTCGGGCGTCGCGACCAGCAGGCCGTTGCTCGCGACGGCGTCGACGGTGTAGTCGAGCGCGTCTCTGACGGCGGGCCAGGCGGCCCGGCGGAACGACTCGTCACCGGTCTCGTCGTACAGCTCCCGAACCGCCCACGCGTAGATCGGTTGCTGGTCGTTCTCGACGGTGAGGACGCCCGCGTCGACGCCGCGACTGTCGTAGCACTGCCGGAACGAGCCGTCGTCCTCCTGGACGTGCGGGAGGTACCGGGCGAGGTATCGCTTCCCCGGCTCCGGCAGACCGGCGCGGGCGAGCGCGACGGCGGCGAACGATCCGTCACGCGGCCAGGTCGGGTAGTACGAGGGCTGGAGGTTGCCCGACGCCGAGATGCTTCCAGAGGACGGGTCCGCCAGCTTGGAGACCGTGATCGCCGCGCGGACGGCCGCCTCGCGGTACCTGGCCGGGAGCGCGTCGACCTGGAGATTCCCGACCCGATCCGCCCAGTATCGACGAGCGCGAGCCAATCGCCGGTCGCGGCTCGCGGCCAGTTGTTCGGGCAGTCGCGCGACGTCGGGGCCGCCGGTGACGAAGATCGTCAGGTCCTGGTACTCGCCGGGCGGCACCGAAAGGTCGAACCCGAGGACGCCCGAGAGGTAACGCCCCTCGACGCTGGCGCGGTCGCTCTCGACGACGGACGGGAGGAGGCCAGCGGGAGCGTTGGCGGTCGCCTCGTCGGAGTCGCCGGGACCGGTCCGGGCAACGCTGCTATGTGTGACCGGCGAGTCGCCGTAGATCGACAGCTCGTAGGGACCGTCGAGGTCGGTCCAGCGCAGCCCGTCGTCGGCGACGAGGCGGTTCTCGTCGGACTGCCAGACGACGAAGTTCTGCTGGTTGGCCGTGACGTTCGCCTGGGTGTGATAGTAGAACTCGCCGTCGAGGCGCGCACTGGACTCGTTGTGGACCCGGAACTCGCGAGCGATGGTTTCGGTCCCGGGAACGACGCCGAACGTCTCGTCGACGAGGACGCGACCGGCAGCGTCGTCCCGCGAGCGAACCGTGGCGTCGTCTGCTGCCCCGGTGAGTGCGGCGCGCGGGAAGTCGTACTGCAGTTCGAGGAGCCCAGTGTCGGGCTCGTAGTCGATCCCGTGATCGGCGGCGTCGTCCCACAGCCAGGTCGTCGTCCCGTCGAGGCGGAGGCCACCGAACCCGCCCGCGTGTGGTTTCGCTCCCAGGTGCGGCGCAGCGGCGTCGTGAGAGTAGTAGGGGAGGTGGTGGGTGAAGCCGGTCGCGGGAAAGAGGAGCGTGCTCATGCGGCCGGTTTCGGTGACGCCGGCCGCGATGCCGTCGTCCGGCGTCGAGACGAACCCGGCCTCCGCGGAGAGCTCCTGCATCCCGCCGAGCTTGTTCCCGAACAGCATGGTGAGCTGTGGAACGGTCGAGATGGCGGCGTCCCAGCAGTACTGCCAATCGACCGGGGACGAGCGCGCGAGCCGTGCGATCGCCGCCGGTGGGAGATCGAGGTTCCGAAGATCCATGGGCAACGTCGAGAGCCGGTAGCCCGCCGTCGCAGCCCCCGTCGTCCCGGTAACGACCCCGACTTTGGTCAGCGTGGAGAGAAAATCACGGCGCGTGGGACCGTCTACCATGATTTGCGAGGGAGTACCTACGGCGTGGAGACGGAAAAACACTGCCGCCGTCGCGCGGTTCTCGTCAGTCGCTCGTCACGGTTCTGCCGAGATGTACGGCGAGAAAGACCGGGGTGCCAGCGTCACAGCAACGGCGTGCCGTCGGCCTTCGGCCCGAGACGCGGGCCATGGGGCGACTCGTCGGGGTCGAGGCGGCGGACCTGCTCGTAGTCGGTCGAGCGCTCGGCCGGGACGCGGCCGATGGCCGCGATCATGTCCACGTACTCCTGGACCGAGCGGTACTCGCCGAACTCGCCGCCGGCGCGCTTGGTGATCTCCTCGGAGAGGATGGTGCCCATGAAGTCGTCGGCCCCGCAGTTGAGCATCTTCAGGCCCTGGGCGTCGCCGTACTTCACCCACGAGGACTGGACGTGGTCGACGTTGTCGAGGAAGAGCCGCGACACGGCGATCATCAACTCGTCCTCGTCGGTGCTCGCGCCACCGTCGACCATCCCGCGCTCGAACAGCGGCGTGTCGTGATGGACGAACGAGAGCGGGACGAACTCCGTGATCGCGCCGGTGCGGTCCTGCAACTCGCGGACGCGCTCCAGGTGGAGCGCCCGGTGGGCCTCGTTCTCGACGTGGCCGTACATGATCGTCGCCGTCGTGTCGAGGCCGACCGACGCGGCGGCCTCCATCGCCGTCAGCCACTCGCCCGTGTCGATCTTGCCGGGGCAGATCACGTCCCGCACCTCGTCGACGAGGATCTCGGCGGCGGTCCCCGGCACCGAGTCCAGCCCGGCGTCCTCGAGTCGGGAGAACACCTCCTCGTAGGACCAGTCGGTCCCGCGTCGGGCGTGATAGGCCTCTTCGGGCGTCATCGAGTGGACGTGGACGCCGTCGACGCTCATCGCCTCGATCTGCTCGCAGTAGGTGCCGGGATCGGTGTCGTACTCGGCGGCCGGCCGGTAGTTCAGGTCGCCGCGGTCGCTCGCCTGCAGGATCTCCAGGTGTTCGTCGTCCAGCGCGAGCGCCGGATGGAGCCCCGAAACCGACGTCACCTCGTAGATGCCCATCTCGACGGCGTCTTCGACGATCCGCCGGGATTCGGCGGGCGTCTTGGTGAACCCGTCGTGGTCGACGTCGGCACTCGTCCGGAACTGTTCGGAGCGGTCCTTGAAGTTGCAGAACAGACAGCCAGTGTTGCAGGCGGTCGTGACGTTGTTGTTTACGTTGGCGACGAAGGTGACCTGCTCGCCGACGACGTCGGCCCGGCGGCGGTCGGCGGCTTCGAGGACGCGCTCTTTGCGCTGGCGGTCGATCCCCTCGCGATCGGTCCCGGTCGTGAACAGTTCGATCGCGTCGGCGACCGTTAGCCGGTCGCCGTCGCGGGCCTTCGCCAGGGCGTTCTCGAACGACTGGTCCGTCTCAGGTCTGTGATCGAAGTCGAACTCGTCGGATGGGGTGACCGACGGTTCGAACGCGTCCGACATTGCTCGGTCGAACGCGAGGAACGCGCAAAAACGTGGCGGGTCTGCGTTCAGTCGTCGCCGGCCGTTTCGGCCGACCCGCCGAGACCGAGGTCGAGCAGGTCGGACTCCGCTCGGTCGGCGTCGGACGTGGCGCGCTCCAGCGAGATCGTGACCGTACACCCGCGCTCCGTGTTCTCGAACTCGATCTCGCCGCGCGAGAGGTCGACGACCCAGTCGACGAGCCACAGCCCCACGCTGGAGCCGTGTTCCAGCGCCGTCTCGGCCTTCCGTTCCAGCACGTCGAGTTCCGTGTAGGGAATCCCGGGCCCGTTGTCCGCGACCTTCACCACGACCTGTTCGTCGACCCTTTCGACGGCCACGACCACCTGCGGGTCGGTCTCGTCGTTGTGCATCGCCGCGTTCTCGACGACGTTCTCGACGGCCTGGGAGAGCGCCCAGTGTGCGCGCACCGAACAGCGATCGGGCAGCGACGTCTCGAAGTCGACCGCGGGGAAATCGGTCGCGACCGTCTCGACGGCGTCCTCGACGATGTCCACCACGTCGAGTTCGTTCCGGGTGCGGTCGCCTTCGAGCAGCCGTTCGACGGTTCGGGCCTTCTCGCTCGCGTCGAGGAGGTTGTCGCTTTTCTCCTGGATGGTCTGGAGCCGTTCGGCGCTCAGTCCCGTCGCCTCTTCTTCGAGCAGTTCGGCGTTCGTCTTGACCACCGAGAGGTCGTTACGGACGTTGTGCCGGAGCACGCGGCTGAGCACCTGCTTCAGCAGGTCGAGTTCGTGCTGTTTCTGCCGCAGGTCCGTCACGTCGTAGAAGAGTACCGTCCAGCCCAGTCGTCGGTCGTTCCGGTCGGTCAGCGCGGAGACGCGAACCAGGAAGGTTCGCGTGGTGCCGTGGATAGTCGTCGTGAACTCGTGCCCGTCGAGCAAGTCCGCGACGGCGGCGGGGTCGGACGCAGTTCCGTCGGTCGACTCGTCGGTCGAGCGGACGCTCGGCAACGTCTCCGCCAGTTCGACCATCGCGACGACGCCCTTGCCGACGACGTCGTCGTCGAACCCGAGCAGGTGCTCGGCCGCCTGGTTCAGTTCGATGACCACCCCGTCGGCATCGTAGACGAGGACGCCCCCGTCGATGGCCTCGATGAGAGCGTTCTCCGGCAGCGACACGACGTCGTAGGTGCCCGAGCGAGCGATCCCGACCGCGACGAAGCTGCCCGCGACGACGTACGCGAGCGGCTGGGGCTCGAACGCGGCCGGAAAGAAGGCAAAGCCGACGCCGAAGAGCACGGCCGTCGCGCCGGCCAGCACCAGCATGGTGTTCCGCCAGCGGTACAGTTGCTGGTCGGCTCCCAGCGTGTACGCCGCGAGCGAGGCGACGCTCCCCGCGACCAGCAGCGTCACGTACCCATAGTACACAAGCATCGCCGGCCCGAAGGAGAACGTCAGCGGCGAGGCCAGGCCCGACGGATCGGCCACGGCGACCGACGACCAGAACAGCGAGTGTCCGCCGGCGAACGCCGGGGACGCGTTGGTGACGATCACGAAACTCCCGAGTCCCAGGGGGAGGGCGACGAGCGCGAGCGCCCGCCGGGTCGCCAGCCGGCGACGGTCCGTCCAGACCAGCGTGAAGACGTACCAGAGGAACACGACGCCCGCGCCGAGAACGCTGCACAGCTGCCAGAGCAGTACCTTCGTGGGCAGCGACGGCGCGATCAGCAACAGCAGGTACAGCATCGACTGGACGGTGCCGACGAGCGCTGCGACGAGCAGGAACTGCATCCCCGTGACGTTCCGGTTGGTCCAGTAGAGATACCCGAACGCGGCCATCGCTACGGCGCTGAGCAGATACCCCCCGAGAAGCAGTGCACTCGTCACCATCGGATACGGATAGGTGACGGGTAAACCGCCTTGTAGGTTTGGCCCGCGTTCTCAGTTTTGAGTCCGGTCGACTGCAGCGTACGAGTCTCGCGGCGGCAGGTCTAACGCTCCGGCAGTCAGAAGAGGACGCCCGCCTGGAGCGCGGCCACGAGCACCGTGAGGACGCCGACGCTGGCGACCGTGGTCGTGAAGATCGCGGTGCTCAGGTACTCAGGCGCGGAGATGCCGTCGTGGGTGACGGTGTCGGCGTACTCGATGGTCAGGGCCAGCGGGATCACGGCTGCCGGGGTCGCGGACTCGAGGACGAACACCTTCGCGACCGTCGGATCGGCAAACCCAAGCGCGAGTGCGAGTCCGATCCCGACGAACGGGGCGACGACGAGCTTCAGCACCGATGGTGTGACCGAGCGGGAGACCGCCGTCACGTCCGTCTCGGCCAGTTGAATGCCGAGGATGAGCAACATCACGGGGATCGACGCGTCGCCGACCAGGCCGATCGTCTCCATGACGGCGGTCTCGGGGGCCGGCGCGACGCCGAGTGCACGCACCACGACGCCGGCGACCACCGCGTACAGCAGCGGGAGTCGGAAGATCTCCGTCACCGCCCCGACCGCGCTGCGACTGGTTCCCCGAGAGGCGATGTAGACGCCCAGCGTGTAGACCACGAGGTTCTGGACGGTGAGATAGAGGACGGCGGTCGTGCGGCCGGTGTCCCCGAACGCGAACTCGGAGAGGGGGATACCGACGAACCCCGAGTTCGGGAACGCCGCGGCGAGCATGAGTGCGCCCAGGAGCGGCCCGGACTCGCCGGTGAGTCGGCCGACTGCCCAGGCGATGGCGATCATGAGCACGGCGTAGCCGACCACGCCGACGCTCAGCTTGACCACCGCGCCGCCACCGAGGTCGGTCGTCACGATGCTGTGGAAGGCCAGCGCCGGCACGAGCACGTACAGCCCGGCCGTGTTCAGCGGTCCGACCTCGACGTCGGTGGTCAGCGCCAGCAGATAGCCCACCACGGCGACGGCGAGGATCGGCAACACGGCGTTGGTGAACGCGGCCGTCAACGACACGGTGACTCACCCCCGCACGAGGGTCGCACTGGTCGCTGTCGAAGTCTGGCGTCGATCGTGCGTGTCACTGCGAGGTGCATACGCCTCCTCGGCGCTCGACCCACGAGTATCATTTCAGAAACCCATTCAGTCGCGGAAACGTCGTCAGCGGCGCGTGGACTTTCAGCGCCTGAAACCGTTTCGCGGTTCGAAGCCCTCTATGTCGGTGACCGAGTACCCGACCCTATGAGCGATTCGCTCGCGGAGATCGAGTTTCTCGCCGGGTCGCCCTATCGGATCGAGGTGTTACAGGCGCTGACCGACGACGCGTACACGCGCCGGGAACTCGGCGACGCCGTCGACGCGTCACAGCCGACGATCGGGCGCGTCCTCAGAGATCTCGCCGAGCGACACTGGATCGCCTACGACGGGGAGCGCTACCGCGCGACCGCGACCGGCGAACTCGTCGAAGCCGGCATCACCGACCTCCAGGACCGCCTCGAGACGGAGACGCGGCTCCGCGACGTGATCCCCTGGCTCCCGACCGAGGCGATGGACGTGAGCCTCCAGGCGTTCAGCGACGCGACGATCACCACCCCGAGCGGGACGCGACCGAACGCCCCGATCCAGCGAATGGTCGAACTGCTGGAAGAGGCCGACACCGCGCTGCTCCTCTCACACTCGTTCAACAGGCACAAGCTCGACCTGCTGAGCGAGCGGGTCACCGACGGGACGCTCACCGCGAAGGGCGTGTTCAGCGCCGACGCGATCGACGCGATCGTGGAGACGCCAGAGCTGAGCCAGCGACTCCGCGAGATCAACGACGCGGCGGGAGCGTCGATCCGGGTGGCCAGCGAGGAGGTCCCGTTAGCGATGGAGGTCACCGACGACCGGACGCACCTGCTGTTGCGTGACGAGGAGGGCCTCGTCCGCGCCTCGATCGACACCGACGACGAGCGCGTCAGGGCCTGGGCAGCGGACGTCCACGAGCGCTACTGGGAGCGAGCGACACCGATCGACAGCGCCGAAATCGGATGAAAACGTCTTAGTGGTGAGGGGCGAACCACGAGACAATGACCAGCAGTCAGCGTCTCGGCGGACAGCCGGGGGAGACGAGATGACGAGCGTCAAGGAGTTCCGGATCGAGGAGGACGCGACCGCCACCGAGTTGGGTCGCGGTGCGTTCGTGTTCACGGACGACTACTCCGTGTTCGACTGGGGGAAGATGCCCGACGCCATCCCGAACAAGGGCGCGAGCCTCTGTACGATGGGCGCGTTCAACTTCGAGTTGCTCGAAGCCGCCGGCGTCCCGACCCACTACGAGGGCGTCGTCTCCAACGGCGAGATCGTCCCCCTCGAGGAAGTGCTCGATCCGCCCCGCGAGATGGCCATCCAGCTGACCCAGGTCCCCGACCTACCCCACGACGGCCGCGACTACGACTACGAGAGTTACTACGCCGACGCCGGCGACAACCACCTGATCCCCCTGGAGATCGTCTTCCGCAACACCGTGCCCGTCGGATCGAGTCTCCGCTCCCGCGCCGACCCCGCGGAGTTCGACCTCGACTACGACGAGTGGCCCGAAGAGGTCGTCGACCTCCCGGAGCCGGTCGTCGAGTTCTCGACGAAACTGGAAGAGTCCGACCGCTACCTCAGTCGAGCGGAAGCAGACGAGATCGCAGGTCCCGTCGCCATCGACGACCTGGAAGAGACGGCGCTGGCCGTCAACGAACTCGTCACCGAACGTGCCCGAGAGTGCGGCCTGGTCCACGAGGACGGCAAGATCGAGTGCTTCTATCACGACGGACAGGTGTACGTCGCCGACGTCGTCGGGACGTTCGACGAGAACCGCTTCTCGTTCGACGGCCAGGAGGTCTCGAAGGAGGTCATCCGCCAGTACCACAAGCGGACCCAACCCGAGTGGGTCGAGGCCGTCAGCGAGGCCAAATCGGAGGCCAAAGCCGAAGACCTCGCCGACTGGAAGTCCCTCTGTGAGCAGGATCCGGAACCGCTCCCGGACCACGTCGTCGACGCCGCTCGCGACCTCTACACCGCGGGAACCAACGCCTACATCGGCCGCGACCTGTTCGAGGCACCGACGCTGTCCGAGGCCGTCGAGAGCGTCCGAGAACTGAAGTAGGAAGAGCGCAGTCGATTTTTGCGAGCGCGGAGCGGCGTTCGTGTTACTGCTGTTGGGGCTGTGGGACCGACACCCGTCCGGAGACGAGACTGCCCACGCAGAGGGTGCCACCGGCGAGGGCCGGCAGCGCCCACAGCGGATCGTGATACATGAACACGAAGGTGTCGATGGCCAGTCCGATGCCGACGGCGCCGGCGACGGGTGCCAGCCGCGGCTTCATGAGCGCCAGCAGCCCCATCCCGGTGATACCCACGGCGATGTTCATCACGTGTATGATCGGGAGGATGAAGCCGAACGTCACGTCCTGCGTCAGGTACGCGGCCGTGACGAACCCGGCGACCACGAGGACGATACCGCCCGCCTCAGTTATGCTCCGCGTTTGCATGTTGTATTTTACTTCTGTACTGGCCGTAATAAACTTAATGAGCCACCAGTAGCAGGTCCTTGAGTACCTCGGGAGAACCGTGCCAGCCACGGCCGTGACTGGCGTCGAAACGTCAGAGGACACGTAGAGAACGTGACCGACGGGAGACGGGCCGTCGAGAAGCGGCCGCCCTGAACAGCACCGGTTCAGCCGCCGGCTTCAGCGAACCCGACATCGCGGCTCGGACCGGCGTCCTCCTGCTCGCGGCTCGCTCCACTCACCGCTCGCACAGTCCGAGGCCTCCCATCCGGTCGGCCTCGCGTCAATCGTCGGCTTCAACGAAGCCGATATCGCGGCTCGGACCGACGTCCTCGCCGGTCAATCATCGGCTTCGGTCTCTTCCGGCTCCTGATTCGCCACGACCTCGCCGAGCCCGTCGATCGGCCGATCGGGATTGGCCCTGTCGAGATCGTCCGGCGCACCGAGCTGGACGGACTCCTCGCTGACGTCGTCGCGGAGTCGCGTGCGCCCGCGGTGGACGGACACCTCGTCGTCGAGGTGGAGTCCGATAGCTTCGATGAGGGCCTCGGCCTCCAGCGGCTGGCCCATCTGCTGGAGTTCCTCCTCGGTGGCGTCGTCCGGGACGTTGAACGCCCGCTGGGTGATGATGGGGCCCTGATCGAGGTCGGTCGTGACGTAGTGGGCGGTCACGCCGGCGATGCGGACGCCCTCCTCGATGGCCTGCATGTACGCTTCGGCACCGGGGAACGCCGGCAGCAGGGAGGGATGGACGTTGATGATGCGGCTCTCGTAGCGGAAGACCACGTCGGGACTGAGAATGCGCATGTAGCGCGCGAGGACGACGAGGTCTGCCTCGTACTCCGAGAGGAGTTCGAGGAGGTGGTCCTCGTCGGGCGTCCCTTTCTCGTCGCCGATGTCGTGGAAGGGGACGTCGTACTTCTCGGCCAGCGGCTGGAGGTCGTCGTGGTTGCCGATGACGACGCCGATGTCCGCGCCCAGGTCGCCGTTGGCCCAGGCCTCGAACAGCGCTTCGAGACAGTGGGACTCCTTGGTGACGAGGACGGCGATGGACTGTGTCTCCCGGTCGGCCGGGAAGCGGACCTGAATGTCGACGCCCAGATCGTCGCCGAGGTCGGTCAGGTCCTCGCGGAGTTTCTCCTCTGTGCAGACCATCTCCGTGGTGTCGACGTGCATCGTCATCCGGAAGACGCCCTCCCGGACGGCCTGATCCAGATCCTCGATGTTGATGCCCCGCTCGAACAGCAGGCTGGTGACGTTCGCGATCAGTCCGGTGTCGTCCTCGCCGACGACGGTGATTTCGGTCAGTTTGTGCTTGCGCGTCACGGCGACCACCACCGGCACCCGCGTGCGAGGGTACTCATTGGTCACCGACTCAGCATGGGCCGGCGAAAAAAGTTGTTTTTTGTCGCCAGCACGCGCATTGCCACCGAATACACCCCGCCGCATCGAACCCGCAGCGCTCACGCCGTAGACCTTTGTGTGAGAGCAGCGAAGGCGACGACGAACGCAGGATGCGCTACGCCACGTTCACCGTCGTCGCCGAGTCGGGCTTTACCGGCGTCGGACGGACGATCTCGAGCCACCCGGCGATTACCCACGAAGGCATCCAGAACATCACGCTGCTGGGCGACGGCACCGTCCTGATGCTCACGCAGTTGCGAGGCGACCTCGAACTCGCCCGGACCATTCTGGAGGAGCGCGACGACATCCGCCAGTGCGAGGTGTTCGGGCGCGAGGAGGGGTACGCCTACATCCACGCCGAGGCGACGGAGGTCGTCCAGCAGTTGCTCACCGTCGAGCGCGAGCACGAAGTGCTCATCTCCACGCCGATCGAGTTCGGCGAGGCTGAGCATGGTAAGGGAGAAGAGTTGCGCGTGACGCTGCTGGGCGAGGACCGCACGCTCCAGCGCGTCGTCTCGAACGCGCCCGACGCCGTGGACGTGCGCCTCGAAGAGACCGGCGAGTACCAGCCGAACCTCGACGAGGTCGCGGCGCTGCTCACCGACCGCCAGCGAGAGATCCTCGCGACGGCGGTCGAGATGGGATACTACGAGGTGCCGCGGGAAACGACCCAGCGGAAGATCGCGGACGCGCTCGACGTCGCGCCGGGGACGGTCACCGAACACCTCCAGAAGATCGAGTCGAAAGTCCTCACGCCGCTGGTCCGGTGAGCGGTGCGATCAGTCGCTCGCCGCTGGGTCGTCGACGTTCTCGAGTTTCACCAGTTCGTCGACGCCCGGGATTTCGGCCGTCGCGTCGGTCAGGATGTCGATGCGCCGCGTGAGTTTGTCGCTGGCGTACTCGACCAGCGGGACGGGATCGGCCTCCTCGACCTGATTGGCCTGCACCGTCTCGGAGATCAGCGGGAGCAACGACTGCAACGTGTCCTGGACGACGGCCTCGTCGACGCCCTCCTCGTGGATGAGGTGGCGGACTTTGTGCATCCCGAAGCCGACGTGGCGGCCCTCGTCGGAGCGGACGAAGTTGACGCCCTTGACCAGCCCCGGCAGATGCGCCGTCTCGATGTCGTCGGCGTAGATGTCGGACTTCTCCTCTTTGAACCGGGAGGTGAGCCCGTAGTAGCCGGTCTGGGCCAGCACGCTCTCGACGACGAGGTGGTAGTGACAGTACGCCTTCGCCCGGTTCTCGGGCGTGTCCTCGGTCAGCAGGCGCTCCATGGCGGCTTCGGTCCGGTCGAACAGTTCGACGTACCCTTCGGGGAACCACCGCTGGTCGGTGGGGTTGACCACCTCGTAGCCGCGCTCCTCCGCAACGGGGTTGATGACGTTTCGCCAGTACCGGTCGAAAAACTGGGTGTGTTTGGCCTCCTCGTAGATCTGACTGGAGACGAACATCTGGTCGTCGATGTCCTCGAGCACGAGCGCGAGCGGCATCAGGTCCTCCGTGACGGCCTCTTCGCCGGCCCCGAACAGCGCGATGGTCCCGCGGAGGGCGTCGAAGTGCTCCTGACCCTGGTCCTCCTGCGCGAGCATGTTCTCGCGGTCCTGTTCGAGCAGGTCCTCGGACACGTCCTCGTAGGGGTCCCAGTGGCGGTAGACGGCGTTCTCGAAGTAGCCCTGTGCGAACGAGTCCGGGTCGAGTCGCATGTCGCGACTCGTGTCCTCGACCTGTGTCATACTACCACGTGCCACAGGGATGTGCATACGACTGCTGCCTAGCTTGCTAGGTGGATTTTTGTATCAGTCGCGGTGGCCGACACACCCAAGTCACAAGCGTTTTCGTCCGGGGCGACCGCACTCCGGGTAATGACCGCCTATACCGCGACCGTGACGGTTCGGCTGAAACACGGGGTGCTCGACCCCGAGGCCGAGACGACCCAGCGCGCCCTCGAACGACTGGGCTTCGAGTTGGAGGACCTGCGCTCTGCCGACCAGTTCGAGGTCGACCTGGACGCCGCCGACGCCGACGCGGCCGCCGAGCGCGCCGACGAGATGGCCGAACGCCTGCTCGCGAACCCGACCATCCACGACTACGAGGTCGAAGTTCAGGAACGATGACCTCACTCGCTCCCGCTCGCGTCCGACGGACGCTCACCTCCCGTTCCCTGGTCACCCTCGCCACCAGGAGGTGGCTCGCGTGACAGTCGCCGTCATCCGCTTCGGCGGGTCGAACTGTGACCGCGACGCCGTCGCCGCGCTCGCCGAACTCGACGTCGACGCGGAACTCGTCTGGCACGAGGACGGCCTGCCCGAGGACACCACGGGCATCATGCTCCCCGGGGGCTTCTCCTACGGGGACTACCTCCGGGCCGGCGCGATGGCCGCCCGCTCGCCGATCATGAACGAGGTGCGCGAGGCCGCCGACGAGGGCGTTCCCGTCCTCGGCGTCTGCAACGGCGCCCAGATCGGCTCCGAGTCGGACCTCACGCCCGGCGCGTTCACCACCAACGAGAGCGCGCGCTTCCAGTGTGAACACGTCTACCTCCGCGTCGAGAACGCGGACACGCCCTGGACCGACGCCTACGAGGAAGGCGAAGTCATCCAGTTGCCCATCGCCCACGGCGAGGGCCGCTTCGAGATCAGCGACGACAAGCTGGACGAGCTGGAGGCCGAAGACCGCGTGCTCTTCCGGTACTGCGACGCCGAGGGGAACGTCGACGACGACGCCAATCCCAACGGCTCGAAACACAACGTCGCGGGCGTGCTCGGTGAGCACGACTCCGTGGCCGTGCTGATGCCCCACCCCGAGCGTGCAGCGCTCCCGGACATCGGTCCGACCGACGGGCAGGGCGTGCTGACTGGTTTCGCGGAGTAAGACCCTCAGACGGGGCAAAATACGTTCGTTCGGTCTCGTCGTGTGAGAACCGACCCAGGACTGAAATCTCCTGAGCACCTAACTGTTAGCATGGCGACGACCGACGACGCAGACGACACGGGTGAGACCGAGCGGGTCTGGCTGGTCGAACGCACCTACGGGGACGACGAGCAGAACATGATCATTCTCACGTACGCGACGCCGGACGGCCGGCGCGACTTCCGGAAGGAGCGCGCGCTGCCGAGTTTCACCGGCCCCGACCGGGCGACGCCGGTCTCGATAACGGTCGAGGATTCGAACCTCGGCACCGTCGACGACGAGGAAACGCGAGAGCGGTACGCGAACGAGGTCGAACGGATGGCCGAGAAACACGACCCCGACGCGACGCTCTGAACCCGCCCGCGCCACGTGCTGCCAGCACACTTATCCATCGGCTGTTCGACATCTGACGTGGTGACCAACTGGTGTCGAACATCGTACTCACTGCCGTCCTGTTGCTCGTCGGACTCGCGCTCACCGTCGGCGGCGTGTTCATCTACCGAACCGGACTGAAACTGTTCGGATTCCTGCTTGGCGGCGGCGCCGGCTTCTTCGCGGCCAGCGCCGCGAGCGTCGGGCCGATCCCGACCGTCGCCGGCATCCTCCTGCTGGGATTCGTCGGGCTCGTGATCGCACAGAAGATCTACGTGCTCATGCTCCTCGTCCCCGGTGCGGCGACCGGGCTCGGCGCTGCGCTGACGCTGACGGGCACGTCGATGTCCCCCGTCACGAACCTCGCCGATCCGGTGATCCTGGCTGGGCCAGTCATCGGGGCCGTCGTAGCGGTGCTCCTCCAGAAAGTCGTCGTGGTGTTCGTCAGCGCCGCCTGGGGCGCGTACCTGACGTGGGCCGCACTGGCGACCGATGCCATCGTCGCGTCGCTGACCAGCCTCTCGGTCCCGACGCCGCCGACGTGGGCGAACGCCCTGTTCGGCGTCGGCGTCGTCGTCCAGATTCTCACCTGGGCCGTCACGCGCCGCTACGACGACGGGGAACTGAAAGCGAAAGTGAAGGGCCTGTTCGGTCGCATCTCGGGCGGCGGGTCACGTCCCGAGCGCGGCGTGTGATCTATCGCGCGAGCGGCTGATTGTACCCGGTTTCTCGTTCTCTGACGACGTCCCAGGTCAGTTCACACTCGCAGGACACCTGCTCGAACACCGATGGGTCCTGCCGGAGGTCGAAGTCCTTGATCGCCGTCTGGACTTTGTCGTCGCACTCCCCGCAGTTGTGCGCGCCGCGGTCGCTGCCGTGGCCGACGGGATCGGAGACGACGATGGCGTCAACGTCGGCGGTCGACTCCAGTACCTCGGCGACCGACCAGAGCCACGGCGGTCGGTAGCCCCCGTCGTGGTACAGGTCTTCGACCATCGTGTGGCGCTGGACGTTCGTGGGGTTCATCGACACCGTGTGGCAGGCCTCCACGTCGGCGCACCGCCGCACGGAGCGTTTCATGTCTGCGATGGCCTCCGGCTCCGAGAGGAACGGGGGCTTCATCAGCAGATACGCCTTGATGCCGCCACCGGCCTCCTGGGCGTGTTCGGCCGCGCGCTCGAACTCCGAGAACTCGAAGTACTTGTTGACGCAGTCCCGACGGACGCGGTCCGTCGCGGTTTCGAGGCCGATCGCGACGTCGGTCTCCAGGCCGTGCTGGGTGAAGTCCTCGATCTTCTCCAGCTCGACGAAGTCCGGCAGCGACTCGACGACGATGCGATCGCGGTCGGCGAACTCAGAAGCGATCGCCCTTCGAGTTTCGGCGGGGACCTCGCGTTCGTCGAGGAACGAGCCGGAGGTGTATATCTTGATGAGGCCGGACTGGTCCTCCGCATTCTCGGCTTCGTGCTCCAGACAGACGTCGATCTGTGCCATGAGGTCTTCGTGGGAGACCGACCCGCCCTCGACTGACTCGGCGACGTAGCCACACATCGTGCAGCCCCCGGCGCGGGCCCACCGGCAGCCGCCGGTGTTCAGGATGATGGTCAGCGACTGGTAGACGCCGTCGGGCGTGTTGTCCTCGTCGATCCAGACCCGCGTGGGTTCCCGCGGGTCGTAGGTCTCGTCCTTCCGGGAGCGGATCTCCCGCATCGCCTTGTTGTGGGCGTCCATCCCCTTCCCCTGCTCGTAGACGTCGGGGCTCGGCTTGCTCATTACCCCTCGCTATCGGCCCGAACGGTAAAGGCTCACCGTCACGGCTGCCGGCTGGACACACCCAGCCCCGGTCACCAGACCACGAGAGCCCAGTCCCCTATCTCTGGCATCCGTTCGTTCCAGCACTGTCGACGCCCCGGCCCATATTCGAACCCAGTTCAATTTTAAACTCCATTATTGTATGCAAAAGGGCTTTATACAATATAATTAAACTAGGGGCCGTCCGAGTGGTCGATCACTCGGGACAGGAGAGATAGATGGCAAAGTCAGCACACACGGAGACAGCGACGGACAGAGACCCGGAATCGGCGCTGGAAACCGCACGCCACCAGTTAGAGCGCGCGGCGGCACACGTCGACGTCGACGAGGGCGTCATCGAGCGCTTGAAACATCCCACGAAGGTGCTCAGCGGATCGATTCCGCTGGAGCGCGACGACGGGACCGTCGAGGTGTTCACGGGCTATCGCGCACAGCACGACGACGTGCGGGGCCCGTACAAGGGCGGTCTCCGCTACCATCCGGACGTGACCGAAGACGAGTGCGTCGGGCTGGCGATGTGGATGACCTGGAAGTGCGCGGTGATGGACCTCCCCTTCGGCGGTGCGAAGGGCGGCATCGTCGCCGACCCCAAGGAACTGAGCGAGGACGAGCGCGAGCGACTCACCCGCCGGTTCGCCGAGGAGATGCGCGACTTCGTCGGGCCGACCAAGGACATCCCGGCGCCGGACATGGGGACGGACGCCCAGACGATGGCCTGGTTCATGGACGCCTACAGCATGCAGGAAGGCGAGACGGTGCCCGGAGTCGTCACGGGCAAGCCACCGCTCATCGGCGGAAGCTACGGCCGCGCGGAGGCGCCGGGTCGGAGCGTCGCCATCGTCGCACGCGAGGCGGCCAGCTACTACGACATGGACCTCGACGACGTGACCGTCGCCGTGCAGGGCTTCGGGAGCGTCGGGGCCAACGCGGCACGCCTGCTCGACGAGTGGGGCGCGACGGTCGTGGCGGTCAGCGACGTGAACGGCGGGGTCTACGACCCCGAGGGACTGGCGACCGAGGAGATCAACGCACACGAGGAACAGCCGGGAGCCGTGACCGACGTGGAGGGAGCACGACAGGTCACGAACGCCGAGTTGCTGGAGCTCGACGTGGACGTCCTCGTGCCGGCGGCGGTCGGGAACGTACTGACCGAGGCCAACGCCGACGCCGTGCAGGCCGACATCGTCGTCGAGGGAGCCAACGGACCGACGACGACGGCGGCCGACCGCATCTTCGCCGAGCGTGACGTGGCAGTGATCCCGGACATCATCGCGAACGCCGGCGGCGTCACCGTGAGCTACTTCGAGTGGCTCCAGGACATCAACCGCCGTCAGTGGACGGTCGAACGCGTGCGGGAGGAACTGGAGGAGGAGATGCTCTCGGCGTGGGCCGACGTCCGCCGCGAGTACGAGGCGCGGGACGTGACCTGGCGCGACGCGGCGTACATCGTCGCGCTCTCACGCGTCGCCGAGGCCAAGAGCACGCGCGGGCTCTGGCCGTGACCGCACGCGAATAACGGTTATCGAACGTCGTCCCAGTCGTCGGAATTGCCCTCGTGGAGTTCGCCTCTGGCGTGCTGTTTTCGCGGCCAGATCGTGATGACGATCATGAGTCCGTAGAACACGCAGAGCGCTCCGACCACGACGACGCCCGGAATGTAGGCGATGCCGGCGGCGGCGAGCCACGTCTGTTCGCCGGGTGTAAACGCCGTGATCCGGAAGAGCCACGCGACGAGCAACACGCAGAGCAAGGCGAGGTACACGCGACGGAGCCGGTTCGAGAGCGCTTCGCGAAACGAGATTTTCGTCGTCGGCGTGCGGAAGTCCTCGCTGAGTGCGACGCGCCAGTCGTGGTCTTCGACCTCGCGCGTCGGGTCGAGCGCGTTCGCGAACAGGTTCTCCTGCAGCATCCGGACCCGCGTCCGATACACGTCGTAGTGCTGGTACCGCCGCGCCTCGATGCCGAGGAAGGTCGCGACGGCACCGACCCCGATCAGGAGGATGTAGTGTGGGTTGTCGGTGTTCGAGAACGCCCACGTCAAGATAGCTGCCATCAACGTCACCGTCCACTTGGTCGTCTCGTCGAGCCGCTGGCGCCACGTCGTGACGCGCGACATCTCGCCCCGGTAGAAGTGGGCCATCACCGATCCGAGCCCCGTGTTCTCGTCGACCATCTCCCGGCCGATCTCCCGCTGTTCCGGGGCGGTCGGGTCGATGTCGTCGCGGTTTGACTCGCTCATTCGTGAGACACTCACTAGCGTAAGGGGCCAGCGCTCGATAAGCGTCGTCCCTCGTCTCGCGCACGCCACACGAATAGCACAGAACAGGTCGGCAGCGGAATCGGTCGAGCGGTCGCAGAACGTCAGACGCCGAACGTGGTCAGTCGCCGTCGAAGGTGTGAGCCTCGACGTGCGAACTACCACTGGAGAGGCGCGACTGGACCACCAGGCCGACGCCCAGCAGGACCCACAGGAGGACGATGCCCCACTCGAAGGGCCACTGGAGCGCCGAGGGCGCGCCCGGCAGGTACATCCCGGTGAACCCGAGCGTGAGCGCGAGCGCCAGGACGCCGACGGCCTTCCCGGCCGGGAGCTTCAGCGGTCGGTCCATCTCGGGTTCGCGGACGCGCAGGACGAGGAAGGAGATGACGACCATCACCCACGCGACGACGATTCCCAGCCCGCCTGCGTTGACGATCCAGATGAGCATCTGTTCGCCGAACAGCGGCGCGAACACCGACAGGCCGCCGATGAGCGCGAGCGCTCGCGACGGGGTGTCGGTCTCGGGGTTGACGGTCGCGAGCGTCTCCGGCAGCATGCCGGACTCGGCCAGCGCGTAGATGGCGCGGCTGCCGCCGAGCAAAAAGGAGTTCCAGCTGGTGAGGATGCCGGCGATGCCCGCCAGCGCCATGATCTTCCCGATAGCGGCGCTACTGAACAGCGCCTCCATGGCGGCGGCCGCGGGCAGCGGACTCTCGACCAGCACTGACCCCGGCAGCGCTCGCCCGGAGGCCCAGATGACGAGGATGTAGAACAGCGCGGCGACCGACACGGACGCGACGATCAACAGGCCGAGCGTCCGTTCGGAGACGTCGGCTTCACCGGCTGCCTGGGGGATGACGTCGAACCCGACGAACATGAACGGCGTCATGATGGCGACGGTGAGCACGCCAGCCATCCCGGAGTCGGCGAACGGCGGCGTCGACGTCGAGTGGCCGTTGGCCACCGCACCGATGGCCAGCGTGATGCCCGCGAGGCCGATGACCACCGTCAGGATCGTCTGGAACTGCGCGGCCGGCTGGACGCCCTTGTAGTTCAGGTACGTCATGACGATCGCGCCGACGCCGCCGACGAGAACCCACGTCCCGTAGACGGTCTGGCCGGCGACCGTCCAGAGCGGGAGCGCGTTGAACCCCGGTACGACGTACGCGAGCGACGACGGGAACGCGACGACCTCGAAGACGACGACGCCGACGTACCCCAAGATCAGCGACCAGGTACAGATGAACGAGCCGATCGGTCCCAGTGCACGCATGCTGTAGACGTGTTCGCCGCCGACGAACGGCATCGCCGAGGCGAGCTCGCCGTAGATCAGCCCGACGACGGCGACCATGAACGCACCGAGGATGAACGCCAGGACCGACCCGGTGACGCCACCCTGGTCGATCCAATACCCCGACTGGATGATCCATCCCCACCCGACCATGGCTCCGAACGCCAATACGAACACGTCGCGCTTGGAGAGAACGCGCGAGAACTTTCCGTCCGTTTGTGTGTCATCCATATGCAGTCGTTTTCAGACAGATGTATATATCTTACTGAGTTCAGGAATTAAGCTATTATTTGAACTTAATCCAACAGTAGGCGCAATAGTCAGACATAGTTGATTATAATTGAGGCAAGTTACGCTAGCAACATCTCGTAACGAACGGGACGCAAAAGCTCGCTCGGTCGCCAGGGGAGAGGGTGTCAGCCGTCCAGGACGACGTTCTGGAGGGCAGCGTCGCCGTCGCGGAGCGCCCGGACGTTCGACGCGACGACGTCGGCCAGGCGCGGCCAGTGTTGCGGCGTGTGTCCGCCGGTGTGTGGCGTCACGAGGGCGTTGTCGAGGCCCCAGAGCGGATGGTCGGCCGGGAGCGGCTCGGGGTCGGTGACGTCGACCGCTGCACCGCGGATACCGTTCGTCCGCAGCGCCGCGACCAGCGCGTCCGTGTCCACGACGCCACCGCGGGCGACGTTGACGACGACGGCCGAGGGCTCCAGCGTTGCGAGCGCCTCGGCGTCGATGAGGTGTCGCGTCAGGTCCGTCAGCGGACACGCGAGCACCAGGTAGTCCGTTCGCGCGAGCGCGTCGTGGACGGCGTCGTACCCCAGTACCTCGTCGGTCGGTCCGCCCTTCTCGGGGGAGTGACGGACGCCGACGGTGTCGACGTCGAAGCCGGCGAGGCGGTCGACGACGGCCGTGCCGATCGACCCGAGGCCGACGACGGTGACCGTCGAGTCCTTGAGTTCCGTCGACTGGACGTGTTGCCAGACGCCACGGGTGTTGCGCTCCCAGCTCACGTGGAGTCGACGGGCGAACGTGAGCAGGTACCCCAGGACCTGTTCGGCGATCCCCGGCGCGTGGATGCCGCTGGCGTTGGTCACCGTCACGCCCCGGTCGGCGAGCGCGTCGCGCGGCAGGTGGTCGGTCCCGGCGAACGTACAGGCGAACAGTTCCAGGGCCGCGGCGCGGTCCAGCAGGTCGCGGTCGATGGCGTTGCCGGTCACGACCGTCGCGTGGCGGACGAGGTCGCGTTCGGCAGCGGGCGTCGACGCACGCGCGACCGTCCACGCCGGGAGTCGGTCGGCGAGTTCGTCGGCGTACGCGCGCGTCGAGAGCCCCTCGGTGCCCTCGCGCAACACGAGGACGTCGGGCGAGTCGGCCATTCAGTCCCCGGCGACGACGGGTTCTTCCGGAACCGTGCCGTCGTCCCGCCAGCCGCGGATGTCGTAGTACTCGTCGAGTGCGTCCTCGAAGCCGGGGAGCTCGTATGGGAGGCGG
The DNA here is from genome assembly GCF_023077655.1 of Halorientalis brevis. Lineage (NCBI taxonomy): Archaea > Methanobacteriati > Methanobacteriota > Halobacteria > Halobacteriales > Haloarculaceae > Halorientalis > Halorientalis brevis. The sequence continues at coordinate 489,350 of NZ_JALLGV010000004.1, forward strand.
TCGTCGCCGCGGTCGAAGCCGCGCTGGTTGTTGAAGTGGCGTTCGAGGGTGACGACCTCGGCGCCGATCGACAGCAGCTCGCCGATGTCCCGCCCGAACAGGCCCTCCAGCCGGTCGTGGGTCATGAAGTCACGCGAGAACCGGCAGATGATGCCACAGTCCTCCAGGGCACGCTGGTTCTCCTGCTGGACGAGCAGTTCGGGTTTGCCGTCCAGTCCGTCGCGGCTGACGGCGTCCTCGTCTGAGACGAGCGGGTACTCGTAGGAGTAGATCACCGAGAACATGTGGTCCGCGCCGCGGTTGGCCGTGGCGTAGGAGAGCCCCTGGCCGTTGAGCGTGCGGCCGTCGTGGGCGGGGAACTCCATGCCCTTGACGGTCCAGTTTTTCACGCCGAGTTCGTCGTGGAACCGGTCGATTCCTTCCGCGAGCAGGTCGCCCTCCTCTTCGCGGTGGGCGATCTTCTCGACCAGGTCCTCGATGAGGTCCGTGTTCCCGAACTCGTCGTTGGCTGCGAGGTACGCCGACACCACGTCGCCGGCGCTGATCGTGTCGAGGCCGTAGCGGTCGCACTGCTCGTTCGAGCGCATCACGTCGACCACGTCGTCGACGCCCGCGTTCGAGCCGAACGCCATCACCGTCTCGTACTCCGGACCTTCGGTTTCGATGCCGGCGTCCTCGTCTTTCGTCGGGAGCTTGCACGCGAACGCGCAGGCCGAACAGGTTCCCTTCTTGTACTTCTTCTCCTCGACGGCGTCGCCGCCGATCGCGCCGGCGCTCTCGAAGGACGTCTCCTCGAAGTAGTAGCTCGGCAGCGCCTCGATCTCGTTGGCGTACTCCGTGACGCTGGTGGTCCCCTGGCGCTTCATGATGTGGTCTTCCGTCGCGGCTTCGCGGTGAACGTCCATTTGCAACGGCGGGATCTCGATCTCGGGTGCGGAGTCGCCGCTGAACGTGATCGCCTTGACGTTTTTCGCACCCATGACGGCGCCGAGGCCGCCGCGACCGAACGCGCGCGTCTCCGAGGTCATAATGCAGGCGAAACGGACCTCGTTCTCGCCGGCCGGCCCGATGACCGCCGTGTTGTCCACGTCGATCTCCGGCCGCTCGGTGAGCGCGGCGACGGTCTCGGGCACCTCTGCGCCTTCCAGTTCCGGGACCGGTTCGAACTCGACGCCGTCGTCCGTAACGTGGACGGCGACTAACTCGTCGCTCGCACCGTGGAACTCGACGGCGCCGTAGCCCGTCGCGGCGAGGTTGCGCGAGAGGAACCCGCCGGCGTTCGAGGAGAGCAAGCCGTCGGTCAGCGGCGAGACGCCGGTGCAGTTCGTCCGGCCGGTGAAACTCATGGTCGACGCCTGCATCGGCCCGGTGGTGAAATACAGGCGGTTCTCCGGCGAGAGGGGGTCGACGTCGAACGGGATCCGCTCGTGGGCGAGTTTGGTGGCTACGCCCCGGCCCCCGATGAACGACTCGAGGACGCCGTCGATGGACTCGGTGTCTGTTCGCTGGGCGGTCAGATCTATCGACAGAAGGTCGCCCACAGTGTGCAGCATTACGCAGGGTATGAGAGTGCTGGATATTAAATCCACGCCATCAGTAGAACTAAATCCGACTTTTAGCTCGATACTGAAACATCATCCGAAGCCAGTGACTGCCGGGGAGCGGCGTTCGTTTGCCACCCGAACCGCCGGTTTGCTGCGGGAGATGTTCAGTAATATGGCCATATATCGTACTCAATACAAAGATTTAGTATCTAGTAGAATTGTGTTCTACCATGGCTGTAGAACAGGCGTTCGACGAGCTCCACTTCGCACAGGAGCCGAGTGTCGAAACGGCGATTCCCGGACCGGAGTCGAAGAAACTCCTCGAGCGACAGCGCGAGATCGACAGCAGCGCCGTCGCCTACCCGAAGGCCGTCCCCATCGCCATCGACGAGGCGAAGGGTGCGACGATCCGCGACGCCGACGGGAACACCTTCCTCGACTTCTTCGCCGGCATCGGCGTCCTGAACGTGGGCCACTCGAACCCCTACGTGCTGGAGGCAGTCCAGGAGCAGACCGAGAAGGTCACTCACACCATCGACTTCCCGACCGAAGCACGGCTCGACCTGATCGACGCGCTCAACGACATCGCGCCGGGAGCGCTCCCGGACAACAACCGCGTCGTCTTCGGCGGCCCGACCGGCAGTGACGCCATCGAGGCCACCATCAAACTCGCCAAGTACAACACGGGCGGCGACGGCCTCATCGCCTTCCGCGGCGCGTATCACGGCGGCAGCGCCGGCGCGCTCAGCCTCACGGCTGGCAAGAAGTACAAGGAGGACTACGCGCCGATGCTCCCGAACGTCCACCACGTGCCGTATCCCTACGCGCACAAACAGGGACTGGACCCCCAGGAAGCCAAGGACCGCGCCCTCGAGAACGTCCGAGAACTCCTCGAAGACCCCTACAGCGGGTTCGCGAACCCGGCGGGGATCTGGGTCGAGCCGATCCAGGGCGAGGGTGGCATCGTCACCCCGCCGGAGGGCTTCCTCCCCGGTCTGAAGGAGATCGCCGAGAACAACGACATCCCGCTGATCGTCGACGAGATCCAGACCGGCTTCGGCCGGACCGGCGAGTGGTTCGCGAGTGACCACTACGACGTGACGCCCGACGCCATGCCGATGGCGAAAGCGATCGGCGGCATCGGGCTCCCGCTCTCGGGGACGATGTACCACGAGGACCTGGACACGTGGGAGGCCGGCGGCCACGTCGGCACCTACCGCGGCAACGCCCCGGCGATGGTCGCCGGCGTCCGCGCCATCGAGTACATCCGGGACAACGACCTGCTCGCGCACTCGCGCGAGGTCGGCAGCTACATCCGCGACCGCCTGCGTGAGTCCGCTGGCGTCAACGACCGTCTCGTCGACGTCCGCGGAAAAGGGCAGTTCACCGGTGCCGAGTTCGCCGACGGCGAGGACCAGACCGGCAAGGAACTCGTCAAGGAAATCCGCCAGGACTGCTACGAGCAGGGCGTGCTCGTCTGGTCGGCCGGCCGCCGCGGCAACGTGCTCCGCCTGATCCCGCCGCTCGTTCTCACCCAGGAGCAGGCCGCCGCAGGGATGGATATCATCTGCGAGTCCATCGAACAGCACGCGCCCTGACCGTCGTCACGTCCCCGCCTCACCGCGGTGTAGACATCCCGACCAGCATACATTTATATGCCCCCACTATCATTGGACAGTATTCAGAAGTCGCCCATGGACGAGAAAGACATTCGGATTCTGACCACCATCGCCAGAGACGGCACAGCGAGTCCGGATAAGATCGAAGACGCGACCGGTATCCCGAAATCGACGGTGCACTACCGGCTCAACCAACTTCGCGAGTCCGGCGTCATCAAAAACGACCTCTACGACATCGATCTGGACAAGGTCGGCCTCTCGATCACGCTCATCTCGGAGATCTGGGCGGAGTTCGAGGAGGGCTATCACGACACCGTCGGCGAGAAACTCGCCGCCGTCGAGGGGGTCAACCAGGTATACTTCACCATGGGCGACACGGACTTCGTCGCCATCGCCCACGTCGCCAACCGCGAGATGGTCGAGGAGCTCGTCGAAGACTACGAAGCCATCGAAGAGATCGAACGCACCTCCTCGAAGTTCGTCATCACCACAGTCAAAGACGAACAGAACCCGCTCAACGACTTCGAGGTCGAGACGCTCGTCGACGCGCTGGCAGAATGAGAAAAACGCGCTTCTCTCGAATCTGATCCGAACCGCCCCGGTCAGATGATGTCGTTCTCGTCCAGTTCGTCGATCGTGCCGTAGTCGTACCCGAACTCACGGAGGACTTCTTCGGTGTGCTCGCCGAGCAGCGGCGGGTGGCGGTCGATGGCAGTGGGCGTCCGCGAGAAGTGCATCGGACTGCCCGCCATCTCGACGGTCCCGATGGTCGGGTGGTCGACTTCCTGGTGCATGTTCCGGGCCTGGACCTGGGGGTTCTCGAAGACGTCCTCCATGTCGCGGACGCGGCTGGCCGGGACGCCGGCCTCCTCCATCCGTGCGACGGCCTCGGCGGTCGAATACTGTGCGAACTCCTCGTCGAGAATCCGATCGAGTTCCGACCGGTTCTCGACGCGATCGGCGTTGACCGCGAAGCGCTCATCGTCGATGAGGTCCTCGCGGTCGAGGCCCCGGCAGAACTTCGGCCAGAGGTTCTCGGAGGCCGTCGCGACGACGACGTAGCCGTCGCTGGTCTCGAACGCCTGGTACGGCGCGATGGTGGGGTGTTTGCTCCCCATGCGCCCCGGCGGGTCGTCGGTCGCGAAGTAGTACGACGCCATGTAGGTCATCCAGGCGACCTGGCCGTCGAGCAGGCTGACGTCGATCTTCTGGCCGGTGCCGTCGCCGAACTCGCGGTAGAACAGCGCCGCGAGGATGGCCTGGGTGGCGTACATGCCGGCACCGATGTCGGCGATGGCGACGCCCACCCTGACGGGCGGCCCGTCTTCCTCGCCGGTGATGCTCATCAGCCCGCCTTCGGCCTGCATCATGATGTCGTAGGCCGGGCGGTCCTTGTGCGGGCCCCACTCGCCGTAGCCCGACAGCGAGCAGTAGACCAGTTCCGGGTTCTCCTCGCTGAGGGTCTCGTAGTCGAGGTTCCAGTCTTCCATCTTCCCGACGCGGAAGTTCTCGACGAGGACGTCGGCCTCGCTGGCGAGGTCGCGGAACACGTCGCGACCCTCCTCGCTGGCGAGGTTCAGCGTCAGCGAACGCTTGTTGCGGTTGACGCTGACGTAGTAGGCGCTCTCGTCGCCGTAGGTCGGCGGGTGCCAGCCGCGGGTCTGGTCGCCGCCGTCGGGGCGTTCGATCTTGATGACCTCCGCGCCGAGATCGCCCAGTTGCATCGTACAGAACGGCCCGACGAGGACGCGCGAGGCGTCGAGGACGGTCAGTCCGTCGAGGGGCTGTTCGTCGCTGTCTGGGGTTTGTGCTTCGCCGGTCATGGATTACTCGAAGGCCGCGATGCCGGTGAGGTCCTGGCCGAGGATGAGCGAGTGGATGTCGTGGGTCCCCTCGTAGGTGTACACCGTCTCCAGGTTGGCCATGTGGCGCATCGGCGAGTAGTCGGCCGTGATGCCGTTGCCGCCGAGCATGCCGCGGGACGTCCGGGCGATGTCGCGAGCGACGTCGACGTTGTTGCGCTTTGCCATCGAGACGTGCTGGGGACGGAGGTCACCGCGCTCTTTGAGGTCGGCGAGTCGGTGGACGAGCAGCTGGCCGAGCGTGAACTGGGTCGCCATCTCCGCGAGTTTGCCCTGCTGGAGCTGGAAGCGAGCGATGGGCCCGCCGAACTGGTCGCGGTCCTTCGAGTACTGGCGAGCCTCCTCGAAGGCGTCGCGGGCTGCACCGAGCGCGCCCCAGGCGATGCCGTAGCGCGCCTGCGTGAGACAGGACAGCGGGCCTTTCATGCCTTCGACGCCCGGGAGAACGTTCTCCTCGGGGACGCGGACGTCGTTGAGTCCGATCTCGCCGGTGATCGACGCGCGGAGCGAGAGTTTCTCGTCGAGCTTGTTGGTGGTGACGCCGTCGCGGTCGGTCTCGACGAGGAACCCTCGCACGGGGTTGTCCTCGGCCGACCGGTCACGGCCCCAGACGACGGCGACGTCGCTGATGGGGGAGTTCGTGATCCAGGTCTTCGCGCCGTTGAGAACGTACTCGTCGCCGTCTCTCTCGGCGTGGGTCTCCATCGCGGAGGGGTTCGAGCCGTGTTCCGGTTCGGTCAGCCCGAAACAGCCGACGGCCTCGCCGGTCCCGAGTTTGGGCAGCCACTCGTCTTTCTGTTCCTCGCTGCCGTAGGCGTGGATCGGGTACATCACGAGCGCGCCCTGGACCGAGGCCATCGAACGCAGGCCCGAGTCGCCGGCTTCCAGTTCCTGCATCAGGAGACCGTAGGCCTTCTCGCTGACGTTGGGCAGCCCGTAGCCCTCCAGATTGGGCGCGTAAAAGCCCATCTCGCCCATCTCCGGGATGAGCTCTTTCGGGAACGTTCCCTCGATGTAGTGTTCGGCGATGTCCGGCTTGACCTCGTTTTCGACGAAGTCGCGAGCGCTCTGCTGGATGAGCCGCTCTTCGTCCGACAGGTCCGCCTCGAGTTGCACGTAGTCGAGCATTGAGTTGGACAAAAGACTCCAGTAACAATAGTTTTTCGGAGGTGATCCATATTTTCAAAATAATCTCGTATACAGTCCAAATATTTCGAACAGTCCCCCGCGAGGACGGAGAGTGTAGAATCTCACCCGTGGTGGTCGAGCCGCCCGCCGCTATACGACTGTCCAACTTACCCCCCTATTTTCATAATTAAGGAGATACTGGAGCGGTCACAAAAATCGTTTGTAGTCCTATATTGGCATCAAATGCTGAATAGAGTCCAAATTTACAAAAGTATTATATAGAGAGATGCAAAAGAGACTGGCAGACATGCGAGATAACAACATGAACACAACAGATAGAAGACAGTTCGTGAAAGCAGCGGGGCTGGCGAGCACCCTGGGCGTGGCCGGCGTGGCCGGCTGTATGGGGGGCGGGTCGGACCGTGGCGGAGACAAGTTCAAGTTCGGTGTCGTGACGTCGCTCTCGGGCGACCTGCGATTCGGCGGTGAGGTCACCCGGCGCGGGTACGACCTCTGGAAGAAGACGGTCAACGAGAACGGTGGCATCGAGATCGACGGCAGCAAGTACGAAGTCGAACTCTCCTACGCGGACGCGAAGTCGGACCCGAGTACCGGTGCCGACGCGGCCTCGAACATGATTTCAAACGAGAGCGTCGACGCCGTCCTGGGTCCGTACTCCAGCAACGTGACGCTGGCGGTGTCTCCGATCATGGAGAAAAACCAGACGCCGCACATCACCGGCAGCGCCGAGTCACCGCGCATCTGGGAAGAGCAGTACAAGCACACGTTCGGGACCGTCCCGACGGTGACGCTCATCGCGCGGCAGGCCGCAGAGGAGATCCTGTCACTCGACCCCGCCGCCGAGTCCGTCTACGTCAGCGGTGTCAACGGACCGTTCTCGAAGGCGACGGCGAGTGCGATGCGGAACGCGGCCCAGAACAAAGACGTCGAGGTGCTGGCCTACGACCTGAACCCGTCCGACACCGACTGGACGAGCGTGGTCAGCAGCGCGAAGGACGCGGACCCGGACCTGCACTTCCACGGTGGTCACATCGGCAGCCACGTGAGCCTCCTGAAGGCAGCAGACCAGCTGAACTACGATCCGAACGGCTTCTTCTGCCACTACGGTGTGAACACGTCCAGCTTCAAGGACGGCCTCGGCGCGAACGCCGCGGGGACGTTCGGTGCGACGGTGTGGCTGCCGGGCGTCGAGCGCACGGGCGGCAAACTGTTCGGCTCCGCCGCGGACTACGCCGAAGCGTCACAGGCCGAGTTCGGCGAGGCCCCGGACTACACGCAGGCCGGCTCCAGTGCTGCGGGTATCGTCTACCAGCAGGCGCTCGAAGAGCTGGGCGCGGCCCCGCCGCTCTCGGACTCCCAGAAGAGCAAGCTCGTCAGCATCATCGAGGACATCGAGGTCAAGACGTTCTACGGGGACGTCTCGTTCGACAAGGAGGGCGACTTCTACCACAACAACACGTCCACCAGCCCGCTGCCGATCCAGTTGCAGGACGAGAACGAGGCAGTGGTCGTCGGATCGTCGGCGTCGGCGTCCGAGGCTGACTACCCAGTCGGGAAGTGAGCGAGGATGGTCAGCACAGATCTCCTCGCACAGTCGATCGTGAACGGCCTGCTGCTCGGTGGCATCTACGTCACCGTCGGCGTGGGCTTCGCGCTCGTGTTCGGCGTCCTGGAGATCATCGACTTCGCCGTCGGTGAGTACGTGATGTTGGGCGCGTTCATGGGCGCCATCGTCGCGCCGATGGTCGGCGGCGAGGGACTGCTCGTCGTTCCCCTCGCGTTCATCGCCTTCTTCCTCGTGGGCATGGTCATCCAGCCGTTCCTGCACCACGTCACGACCGGCGACCGACCGATGCCGCTGTTGATGGGGCTCGTGTTCACGTTCGGCCTCGCGATCTTCATGCGCGGGTCGGTGTTGACGATCTTCGGCCCGAACACGCGGGCCGTGCCGACGAAGACGCTGGAGGGCGGCATCGACGTCACGGGCATCGGGACCTTCCCGGAAGTCCGCGTCGTCACCGCCGTCGTCGGCGTGCTCGCACTCGTCGGGTTCATGTACTACCTCTACCGGACGACCGGCGGGACGGCCATCCGGGCCATCGCCGAGGACCGCGACATCGCCCGCCTGATGGGCGTGAACATCAACCGCTACCAGTCCATCGCCTACGGCGTCTACGCCGGCCTGACGGCGACGGGCGGGGTGTTCATCGGCCTCATCTACTCCGCCGGCCCCGGCATGGGGCTGCAGTACACCGCGTTCGCGTTCTTCATGATCGTGCTCGCGGGCCTGGGCTACCTGCCCGGCATCATCGTCAGCGGACTCGTCCTCGGACTCGCACAGTCACTGACGGCCATCTACATCGGCGGCGATCTGGTGTTTTTCGTCCTGTTCGGGATGATCTACCTGCTCCTGCTGGTCCGGCCCGAGGGACTGCTCGGCAAAGGGGAGGTGGCGTGACGTGGGCGCAGAAAACGACCTGACGGTCCGCGACCGCCTCCAGGGCCTGCTCGACCGTGACGACTCCCACCTCTGGCTGTTCGGCATCGGAACGGTCGTCCTCGCACTCCTGCCGCTCGCGCTCAACACCTTCTGGACGCGCATCGCGCTGGGCGTCCTGCTGTGGGTCGGCCTGGCCCAGTCCTGGAACATGATCGGCGGCTACGCCGGCTACCTGGACTTCGGCCACGGCGCGTACTTCGGCGTGGGCGCGTTCGTCACCGGCATCGCCATGGCAGAACTTGAACTGCCGTTCATCGCCGGGCTCGTAATAGCGGGCGCCTTCTGTGCGGTGTTGGCATACGCGGTCGGCGTTCCGACGCTCCGACTCTCCGGGGCGTACTTCGCCATCGCGACGTGGGCGTTCGCCGAAGCGATGAAAGAGCTCGCGCTCATCGTCGAGATCACCGGCGGCACGTACGGGATGACCATTCCGACGGGGGCCGACTCCTCGGGCATCCCGTTCGTCGGCTGGCCCGACGAGATGTTCTTCTACTACCTGATGATGGCGCTGACGCTCGGCACTATCGTGCTGGCGTACTGGCTCTTCGAGCACAGCGAGTTCGGCTTCCGGGTGAAAGCCATCCGGGACCACGAGGACGCCGCCCAGTCGCTGGGCATCAACGCCACGAAGATCAAGCGCCGCGTGTACGTCCTCTCGTGTGTCATCGCCGCGCTGTTCGGCGGAGCGAACGCGTACTACATCACGTTCATCCACCCGAACGACGTGCTCGCGCCGATCATCACCGACCAGATGATCATCATGGCGCTGCTGGGCGGCCTCGGGACCATCGGCGGTCCCATCATCGGCGGCGTGTTGATCTTCCTGCTCAACCGCATGAGCTCGCTGTTCCTCGGGAGCACGACGCTCTACCTGCCGCTGATCGGTCTGCTCATCATGGTGATCGTCCTGTTCGCACCGAGCGGCGTCGTCGGCATCCTCCGCGGCGAAGTCGGCCGCGAGGACGTCAAACGCAACCTGCGCGAACTCGGGGAGAAGTTCAACATCTTATAGCCATGTCCGAGACACTACTCCAGACCGACGGCCTCACGAAGACGTTCGGGGCACTGACTGCGAACGACGACATCACGCTCAGCGTCGACCGCGGAGAGATCCGCGGCATCATCGGTCCGAACGGCAGCGGGAAGACGACGTTTTTCAACTCGCTGACGGGCTTCTACACGCCCGACGGCGGGACGATTACCTTCGAGGGCACCGACATCACCGGCTGGGAACCCCACAAGATCGCCCGCCAGGGAGTCGGCCGCACGTTCCAGATCGCCGCGCCGTTCGAGAACATGACCGTCCGGCAGAACATGCTGGCGGTCCAGACGCCGAAAGACGTCGACGAACACGAGCGTGCACAGGAAATCCTCGAGTTCCTCGAGATCGACCACATCGCCGACGACGACGCCAGCGGGATGAGCGGCGGGCAGAAGAAACTGCTCGGACTCGGTCGAGTGCTGATGCTCGACCCGGCGTGTATCCTGCTGGACGAGCCGACGGCCGGCGTCAACCCGGCGCTGGCCGACCGCATCCTCGATCACCTGCGGGAACTCAACGACCAGGGGACGACGTTCATGATCATCGAACACGACATGGACGTCCTCAAACAGATCGTCGACACCGTCTCCGTGCTCGATCAGGGCAAGCACATCGTCCAGGGCACCTTCGACGAGGTCAGTACGGACGACCGCGTCCGCGAGGCGTACCTCGGCTCGGCCGACGACGAGGAGGTACCGATATGAGCGGCCAACAGCAGACCCGATCCGATCCGCCGGTCCTCCGCGCGGAGGGCATCGTCACGGGTTACGGCGACCACGAGGTCATCCACGACGTCACCATTCAGTCCCACGAAGGGATCACGTGCCTGTTCGGGCCGAACGGCAGCGGGAAGTCGACGCTGCTGAAGACCCTCAACGGCATCGTCCCCATCTGGGACGGGACGATTACGTACGGCGACGTCGACCTCTCGAACGCAAAGCCCGACGAGATCGTCAAGGAGGGCATCGCGACGGTGCCCCAGGGCGGCGGCGTCTTCGGGACGCTCACCGTCGAAGAGAACCTCCGCGTCGGCGGCTTCACCGTCTCCGACCAGGACGCGTACGCCCGTCGCCGCGAGGAAGTCCTCGACGCGTTCCCGGCGCTCGAAGACAAACTGGGCGACCGGGCGGACTCGCTGTCCGGCGGGCAGCAGATGATGGTGAGCCTCGGCCGGGCGATGATGACCGGCGCGGACACCTTCCTGCTCGACGAACCCAGCGCCGGTCTCTCGCCCGCGCTGGTCGAGGACGCCTTCGAACTCGTCGAGCGACTCGTCGATCGCGGCGCACGCGTCATCCTCATCGAGCAGAACGTGAAGGCCGCGCTGCGGCTGGCCGATCACGTCAACATCCTCGTCGCGGGCGAACTCGCCTTCGACGGCTCGCCGGACGAGCTCTCCGACGAGAGCGAACTGATGGAAGTGTACCTCGGACTCTAGTCCGATCGAATCCTCTTTTCCCACGGCAGGGCCGACCGACGCGACAGCACCCAGAGGACGACGCCGGCCAGCAGCGCGCCGAGCACGTTCGCCAGCATGTCCAGCAGATCGAACGACCGGAGCGGGAGGAACGACTGGACGACTTCCAGGCCCGCGCCGTAGGCGCTGGCGACGACGACCGCGACCACGAGCAGTCTGGGCGTGACCGTCCACAGCGCGTAGACGACGAGCACGACGAACGCTGCGTAGGTAGCGGCGTGAAGCCACTTGTCCGCGCCGACGAGTCCGAACGGGCCAGCGGGGGAGATCCCGCTCGACGGCGGCGGCACGACGGACCCGCCGAAGACGATGACCGCATACAGGACGGCCGGACCAGTGCGGCCGGGCCAGGCCGTGAGTGAGCGCCAGGGCGATTGCACGTGCGACACTCGGCCGCTCATCCTCAAGACCCCTCGGGTTCTACGACTGCGGTTTCGCGTAACTACATCTGGTTACCACCAACTGGCAACGACTAACATGTTACAAGCCGTAATTAATTACGGTACGTTAACTCATGACAACACTCGGTGGGTTCCACGACACGGTCGCTCGGGTAGACCTGAGCGCGGGCGACGTACAGTACGAGGGCATCGACGAGGCGGACGCCCGGAAATATATCGGTGCCCGCGGCCTGGGCGTCAAGTACGTGTTCGACCAGGGGCCGGACGTCGATCCGCTGGGACCGGACAACCTCTTGGCGTTCATGAACGGACCGCTCACCGGAACGCAAGTGACGATGAGCGGGCGCATCGCCGTCTGTACGAAGTCGCCGCTGACGGGCACCGTCACTGATTCCCACCACGGCGGCTGGTCCGGCGCCCGGCTGAAGTGGGCGGGCTTCGACGGCCTCCTGTTCGAGGGACAGGCCGACGAGCCAGTGTACGCCTACGTCGAAGACGGCGAGGTCGAACTCCGTGACGCCTCGCACCTCTGGGGCAAGGGCGTCCACGAGACGCGCGACACCCTGGAAGAAGAGGTCGACGGCCAGTACGGCAAGAACCTCTCGATGATGGCCATCGGTCAGGGCGGCGAGAACGAGGTGAAGTACGCCTGCATCATCAACGAGGACGACCGCGCCTCGGGTCGCGGCGGCACGGGCTGCGTGATGGGCAACAAGAACCTGAAAGCCGTCGTCGTCAAGTCCACGACGGACATGCCCCAGCCCGCCGACCAGGAGACGTTCAAGAAAGGCCACAAACAGGCGATGCAGGTCATTCAGGAGTCCGACGTCACCGCCCCGAACGAGGGCGGTCTCTCGCTGTACGGGACGAACGTCCTGATGAACCTCACCGAAGAGATGGACGGCCTGCCCACCAAAAACGGGCGCTACTCCTCGACGGAATCGATGTCCGACGCGGAGGGCGACGGCGAGCGCATTATCGACTCGGAGAAGGTCTCCGGGGAGAACGTCCGCGAGAACATCCTCGTGGACGAACCCACCTGTCACTCCTGCCCGGTCGCCTGCAAGAAGGAAGTCGAGGTGACGGCGATGCACAAGGGCGAGGAGATGAACGTCCGGATGGAGTCCTACGAGTACGAGTCCGCCTGGGCGCTCGGGCCGAACTCCGGCCACCACGACCGCGACCGCATCGCGGTGATGCTCGACCGCTGTAACGACCTGGGCATCGACACCATCGACACGGGCAACACCATCGCGATGGCCATGGAGATGATCGAGGAAGGCAAACTCGACTTCGAGGACACCATCGAGTGGGGCGACGCCGACGAGATGATCTCGCTCATCGAGCGCATCGCCCACCGCGACTCGGACCTCGCCGACCACCTCGCCGAAGGGCCGAACCACATGGCCGAAGAATTCGACGCCCACGAGAACTCGCTGGCGGTGAAGGGCCAGACGATGGCCGCCTACGACCCGCGCTGCATGAAGGGCATGGCCATCGGCTACGCCACCTCGAACCGGGGGGCCTGCCACCTGCGCGGCTACACCCCGTCCGCCGAGATTCTAGGCCTCCCGGAGAAAGTCGACCCCGGCGAGTGGGAGGGCAAAGGCGAGTTGTGCGCCCTCTTCCAGGACATGCACGCCATCAGCGACTCGTTCGACATCTGCAAGTTCAACGCCTTCGCCGAAGGCATCGAGGAGTACGTCCTCCAGTACAACGGCATGACCGGACTGGACGTGACCGAAGACGAACTCATGCAGGCCGGCGAGCGCGTGTACAATCTGGAGCGCTACTACAACAACCTCGCCGGCTTCGACGGCGACGACGACACGCTCCCGGACCGGTTCATCGAGGGCCACGAGAACGCGATCCCTGCCCAGGGCGCCAGCGAGGGACAACTGGCCGAACTAGACAAGCTGAAAGGCGAGTACTACGCGGTCCGCGGCTGGGTCGACGGCGTCGTCCCCGACGAGAAACTCGACGAACTGGACATCGAGATCGGTCCCGGGACCGGCGTCTCCAGCGGCGACGCGGCCGCGCCGAGCGACGACTAACCACCTTTTTCTTCGTCGGGTGGCCTCGCGCTGCTCGGCCACCTCTCCTCGAAAAACGTGGGCGAAAAAGCCGCTCGCTCCCGTCGGTCGTTCGCGGTACAACCGCTTAGGTGAGACCGTACCGCAGCAGCACCACAACGGCGCAGCGACAGCACCGCAACGGCACCGCGTCGCGACTGCACTCCGAACCGCCTTTGACCCACGACTCGGAACTGTCGGCCATGACCGAGGGGGACATCGACGATCAGGTCACGCATCACGACGCACTCATCAACGGCGTGCGACTGCACTACGTCACTGCAGGCCCCAAGGACGGCGACCTTGTCGTCCTGCTGCACGGCTTCCCGGAGTTCTGGTACTCCTGGCGCAACCAGATCCCCGCACTCGTCGAGGAGGGATACCGCGTCGCCGCGCTCGACATGCGCGGGTACAACGAGTCCGAGAAACCACAGGACGTCGAGAGCTACGAGATCGAACAGCTCGTCGGCGACGTCGTCGGGTTCATCGACCACCTCGGCGAGGAGTCGGCCCACGTCGTGAGCCACGACTGGGGCGGAGCGGTCGCCTGGGCGCTCGGTATCGCCCAGCCAGAAGTCATCGACAAACTGGTCGTCATGAACGCGCCGCACCCGGCCGCGTTCGCCCGCAACCTCGATCTCGATCAGTTGAAACGCTCGTGGTACGTCCTTTTCTTCCAGATTCCGATGCTCCCCGAGTGGCTCCTGACTGCCGACGACGGGCAACTCGTGGGCGACCTGTTCCGCGACCAGGCCGCCGATCCCGACGCGTTCAGCGAGGACGACGTCGAACGCTACAAGGAGGCGTTCACCAAGCCCGGCGCGGCGACCGGCGCGATCAACTACTACCGGTCGTATTTCCGAGCCATCGCGGAACCGATGGCCAGGAGCGCGCTGCCGGTCGTCGGCCAGTTCTTCGACCCGCCGGGCAGCGAGGAGATTCCCGTCGAGACGCTGCTTTTGTGGGGCGAACAGGACGAGGCGCTCGGCGTCGACCTCTCGATGGGCCTCGACGAGTGGGTGCCCGACATCCAGGTCGAGCGGTATCCGGCGGCGAGCCACTGGGTGCAGTGTGACGCCCCCGAGCAAGTCAACGCGGACCTGATCGACTTCCTCGCCGACTGATCGTCACCGCTCGATCAGCACGCAGTCCCGAATCTCCAGCGCGGACGCGAACTCGTCGCTGCGGTCGTTGCGCCGCCCGTACCGACCGAGTTGTTCGTGATGGGCGCGCCGGACGGCGTCGACCTCTCGCGGCGTGAAGTCCAGCCGCTCGCCGATGGTCTCCCAGTGGCCGTCCTCGACGAAGAAAGCCGTGTAATCGTCGGTCTCGTAGGCGACCTCGTACTCCCGGTCGTAGGTATCGAGTCGGGGACCGAGGTCGGCCTGTACCAGATCGACGAGGTCGGGGAGTCGCTGCGGGCCGACGCTGGCTTTCGCCGCCGTCAGCAGCAGAATCTGACCGTCGATCGGGTCGCCCGCCATCAGCCACCCGCGCGCATCGCCTTCTGGGAGAACCGCTCGACCAATGAGTCGAGCGTCTCCTCGCTGCCCTCGAAGGAAACAGTAATCTCGGTCAGCGTCACCGACGGTCCGATGGACGCTTCGCCGACGGTAAGCGTGGCGGTCCAGTCGTCGGCCGCGACGCGCGCCGGCTCGTCGTCCTCCGGGTCACCGTCGACGAGTTCACCGCCGAGATTGGTCAGGTAGTGGACCGCGAGCCGCTTGGAGATACCCCGGAAGGATTTCTCGCGCTCCATCCTCACTCCCTCGCCGCGGGACGGCGGTCGGGGTCGGCGCCGCCCGCGACCGGCGGGAACACGGAGAGCGTGTCGCCGTCGTCCAGCGACGTCGCCGACCCCGCCATGTGGACGACGTTCCGACCGTTCTTGAGGATGCTCAGCTGTGCGCGGACCTCGCCGTCCTCGTCGAGCAGGCGATCGTTCATGTCCGGGTACTCCTTCTGCAGCGTCGAGAGCACGTCGCCGACAGTCGCGTCGTCGGGGACCTCCCGATCGACGACCTTCTGCCCGACGATCGCGCGAAACGTCGCGAAAAAGCGGAGTTCGAGGTGCATATCCATGGCAGGGTCGCAGGACGTATAAATCTCGTCGGGGATCAGAGGTCCTGCAGCCGGATGCCGTCCTCGACGAGGCGGTGGTGGCGCTCGCGGTCGAGGCGGTCGGCCAGGTCGTCGTGTTCGTACAACTGGCCGATGCAGTCGGCCATGAGGTTGCGCCAGGCGATGGCGTAGATGGGCGACTGGCCCCACGCGCGCATCTCCGGAACGAACTCGTCGTAGGCCTCCAGGCGCTCCTCCATCAGTTCGATGGCGTCGAGGACGTAGCCCGCGGCCTCGCCGTCGTCGTCCGCCTGCTCGACGGCGCGGTTGATGCGTTGTTCCCACCCTTCGACGGCACGGTGCATGTCCTGAGCTGCGACCTGGCCGTCTTCGGGCAGTGAGTCGAGAATCGGCTGCGGAATCGACAGAGATACCTCGTTCATGGCTACCGGGTCGCACGGCAGCGACTAAAGCCTCCCGGCGACGGGACTGCCTGCGTGCACGAGCCCCTCGCGACGTGACAGACAGGAAGAAAACAGGTCGGCGAGCGCTCAGTTCGACGGGAGCGCGTACTGCAGTTCCTTGCCGTCGACGGTGGTCGTCAGCGTGATCGACGAGCTGCCGAACGAGGCGGGCTGCTCCGGAATCGGCGGCTGCTCGCCGATCTGCGCGTCGGCAGTCGTCGCGGAGAACTGGCCACCGGCGACCACGTACAGCGTCTCACCGGCGGTCAGTTCCTCGGAGAGCGTGACGGTCCCGTAGGTCGTCAGTCGGCTCCCGACCTCGATCTCCGTGCCGGCCGGAATCGAGCCGTCCTTCAGTTCGAGCGCGAGCACGTTCCCGTCGGCCGTCGTCGAGAGCGAGGCGCGGGGGGCCGCCGCCCAGTCGGGCTGGGCTGCGGTCGCCGTGCCGATCTCGGAGACGGAGTAGTTCATCGTCGCCGTCTGCGTCTCGCCGTCGGATTCGAGCGTCGCGGTGATGTCGGCCCGCCGGACGATCCCGTCGTCGGTGACGAGGACCGTCCCGCTGGCGTCGGTCGCGTTCTGGACGGTGTTCAGCGGTGAGCTGGACACAGAGGAGTTGAAGCGGCCGATATCGAAGCGATACATCTCTTGTCCGTCGAGTGTCGTGGTTCCGTCGCGCGAGAGGGACACACCGGAAAGGGTCGCAGTGGGAATTATCCGGAAAATGGCTGCGGAGAAACTATAGCTCATCGACATCGGGGTCGAGCCCTGGCTGATCGTCACCGGCGGCGTCGCCGACGCGTTGCGCTTGGCGACGACCGATCCGGACGACCAGTACTCGTCACTCGTGCCGGCAGTCTCGTTCGTCCGCACGAACGCGTCGCCGTCCGAGCCGTTGGTGTACTCGATGCGGGCGACCCGGGACCCCATCTCGACCCGCATCTCTTCGGTGAAGTGCGTGTCGTTCGAATACAGCGACTCGAAGTGGTTCGCCCACAGAGCGGTCGCGTTGTAGACGCCCGCCGACTCGTTGACGCCGGGGAGCGCAGAGACGTCCGACAGCGAATCCTGGGAGCCGTTCGCAGAGGCGTTGTTCGCGTCCGGCGTCGCCGTTCCGCCCGGCGATCCGCCGTTACAACCAGCGAGGACGAGCATCGCCGCGACCGCGACGGCGAGCAGTTGTCGCTTCATGCCTTGCCGACACAGGCAGCAGAAGTATAAACGTACTGACTTTCAGGCGGCCAGAACAGTTTTCTATGCCTACAGTTCTTCGACGTGGCGGACCTCGCTGGCGATCCCCCGCGTCGACTCGGCCATCTCCGGCCCGCTCATCTCGGCCCGGCCGACGCCGAACGCCGACGGTCCCTCGATGACGACCTCGTCGCCCGGCCGGATGTCGTCGCTGGCGTCGACGACGCCCGGCGCGAGGACGCTCCCGTGAGGGACGAAGTCGTCGATCTCGACGCGTTTGACCGGCGCGTCGCTCTCGACCCACCGCTTCCCGCCGGCCAGCGTCAGCGACAGCATCCCGTACTGGGGAACCATCGCCGCCAGTTGTTCGCCGTCGCCGTCGTGTGCGCGGAGCTTCGGATAGCGCGAGCGGGTCTGGAGGTCCGGGAAGATCGCCTCGCCGGCGCCCTCGCCGAACTGGTAGTCCGCGATGGCGCGGATGGTGTTGTGTTCGCGCTCGCGTTTCGGGTACTTCAGTTCGCCCTCGAGTTCGGTCCCGAGGTTCGAGAGCGACTCGCTCGTCGTCGGGTGGTCGTCGACGGTGAACACCGGTTCGACGTCGAGGTCGGCCGTCGCTCGCTCGACGATCTCCCGGTAGCCTTCCGGCGGGACGTGGGCGATCACTTTCGGGTAGTCGTTGCGCCGGAGGTAGGCTTCGAGCACGTCGCTGACGAACTCGATCTCCGTGGCGGTCCACTCGCCGGTGACGACCGAATCGTAGTGCTGGGCGGGGTACGTGGTTTCGAGTTCCTGGGGCACGACGCCGATGGGCGAGGTCATCGAGGCGACGTGGGCGCGCCACTGGATGACGTCGTGGTACTGCCCGTGGCTCTGGGACTCGCTGTACGGCTTCGTCGCCGAGCACGGCACGAGGACGAGCGGGCTCGAAAACCGACTCCGATACCGGTCGGTCACGCGCTGGGCGAACCGCTGGATCTCGACCCGCCGGATGGAGTCGTCGGTGGCCGCAGTGATCTCCGCGCGCCGGAGGACGGGCGTGCGCTGCTCGACGTACCCGTACTGCTGGTCGAGTCGCCGGAACGTGGCGGTGAGCCACTGGTCCTGGCGGGCCTGGCCCTCGACGTAATCGCGGAGGCGGCCGTCCCGAATCCGGCGGCGGACGCGTCGGAGTTCCGCGCGGAGCGCGTTGGCGTTGTGTTCGGCGCAGTCCTCACGGGTGAACTCCTCGCGGGGCTGTTGGCAGGCCGGACAGGCACAGGGAAGTTCGTCCAGGTCTTCCAGGAAGTACTCGTCGTCGGTGGTCTGGTAGAAGCCCCTGGTGCCTCGAACGACGGCGCGGTCGGTGTCGACCAGGTCGACGCCCGCGTACGCGAGCGTCGCGACGTTCCGCGCCGTCGCGACCCCGGAGAGGTACAGCGCGCTGTCGGCGGGAATGGCCTCGCGGGTCTGAATGATCGCGTCGACGAACGCCCGCGCGTGGCCGACGTAGCCTGCGGCGTTCGACAGCACGTACGCGTCGCTCCCGTGGTCGGTCGCGGTCTCGGGCGAGACGACGGCCGCGTTCGGGTAGTCGACGTCCGGATAGTCGACGGCGAAGGCCTGCTGGACGTCCTCGGGCGTCCCCGCTGGGAGGCCACGGTGGGGGAGTACCGTCAGTTCCGTCTCGTCGCCGTCCGGGCGGTCGCGCTCCTCGGGCCAGAGACTGCCCGCGTCGGTGACGACGTCGTCGGCGACGGCGGGCGTCGTGAGCGGCTCGGCGAGCCGCAGTTCCCCGATGCGGGCGGCCCCGTCCCGCTCGTGGATCTCGAAATACTCTGTCATGCCATCCCCTCGGGGGAGCGCGGCCAACTATCTTTCCTTCGCGAGAACGGCGACGGGGCCACAGCGTCCCGTCAGCTCTCGATCTTCTGGACGATGCGCATCGCCGCATCGACGGCCGTGTCCGCGTCGACCGGCTTCTTGAGCAGGACGCTCTCGATGCTCCACTCGTCGCTCCCTTTCAGCTTGCCAGTCCTGACCTCGCTGTCCTCGTGAACCGAGCTGGCCGCGTTGGCCGCCCAGTCCGGCGTCCGGATCGTATCGAACGCGTCCGGGTCCCTGATGCGGACGTGGACGTACTCGTCACCGTCCTCGACGGCTCGGATCTGCGCGCGCGTTCCGGGGATCTGCGTCGGCGGGAGTTGCTGTTGCTGTGACTGCGGTTGCTGCTGGAACCCCTGGCGTTCGCCGGCCTGGTGTGTCTCCGCAGGTCTCTGTCGGTGCTGGGGCTGTTGTACCTGGGCCTGGCCCGAGAGTTGCTGTGGGTGCTGCTGGATCGGCTGTTGCTGTGAGTGCTGCTGAACGGGCTGTTGCTGTGGCTGTTGTTGAACGGGCTGTTGCTGAGAGTGCTGCTGGACCGGCTGTGTCTGGGGCGCTTGCTGTGAGTGCTGTATTCGCTGGCCCTGCTGCTGTGGAGGCTGTGGCTGCTGGCTCTGCTGGAACTGCTGTTCCTGTCGTGGCTGTCGTTCCTGCACCGGCTGCTGGGATTGCTGGAGCGGGAGCGCGGCCTGTGGCTGCCCACCGCCCTGCTGCTGTGGCACCGGCTGGATCGGTTGTGCCGACAGTTGGTGGCCCGGGACGGGTTTGAACTGCCGTTGGGACGGCTGCTGTCCGGGCTGTCCCTGGACGGACTGTTGGTGGCTTCGCGGGTCGCGCTGCTGAGAACTGGGTTGGTATCCGGTCATGAGTATGGCCTCCTGGGGTGTGGAGCTGGTGCGCACGCCGACGCGAATCAGTGACCGCACCGGGCGTTCCACGTCCAGCAGCAAAACGGTGCGGGCGAACCCGTGCGACGAGCGATCACAGTTGCCCGACCACGACACCGAGACCGTACAGCAGCACCGCACCCGCCATCAGATAGGCGAGCCAGGAATCAGTCGCGTCCCCCGCCTGGTCCTGTCGTCGAAGTCCGTACAGCCCGCCGATCAGGATGAGTGCACTCGCCACCACAGCGATGCCAGTAACGGGTGTCAAGCCAGTCTCGCGCACACTTATCGCACTATCGACCACGGTGACAGCGCCGTACAGCGCGAGAGATCCGTTGAACAGCGTCGATCGGTCCATAGCAGTCGTCCGAAGTTGTTCCCGCGAGCCAGCAAAACCCTGTGGTCAGTCCCAGTCGCCGTCCTCGACGCCGAGTTGGTAGACCGACACCTCGTCGGGAACCGCCGCCAGCGCCGTCTCGGGCCAGTCGTGATACGCCAGCGTGAACGTCGCGTCCGGATTGGCCGCGACCAGTCGACTGACGCCCTCGGCGGCCTGTTCGTAGGCCTGCACGTCCAGCCGTTCGGGTACCTCCGCGTTCAGCGGATACACGTCCGAGAGGTCCCGCGGGAACGGGCCGAAGGGCGGGGTGACGCGCCAGGTCTCGTCGTAGGCCTCGTTCGTGTCGCCCTCGCTGAGCAGCACGTTCCCCTCGGCGTTCAGCCGCTCCAGTCGCTGGTGGTGGCGCAGCACCTCCGGCCGCGCGGCGCTCTCCGAGGAGAGGTAGAAAAAGGCGTCCTTCGAGACCGGGTCTGTTTCTTCCAGTTGCGCGGCGTGGTCGACGAGCGCGCGGTAGCCGTCGAGCATCGTCGGGTGCCCGCGTGCGCGCGTCTCGACGAGTTCCAGTAGGTTGCCCCGGCGGATCGCCTGCTTGATGCGGCGCATCTCGCCGTAGGTGACGTGGAGGTTGTGTTCGGCCAGGAGTCGCTCGCGCTCGCGGGCGTTCTCGGCTTCCAGCTCGTCGGGCGTCGTCGACGCACAGACGGGACACTCACACGGGAAGTAGTCGAGGTCTTCGAGGTGTTCAGTTCCCCGGACGGTGAGGTAGCGGTCGTCGCGGGCGTACAGGGCGTACGCCGCCGAGTCGAACAGGTCACAGCCCATCGCCACCGCGAGCGCGAACATCATGGGATGGCCCGCGCCGAACAGGTGGACCGGCGCGTCCTCGCCGAGGCCCCGCTTTGCGGCCGCGACCAGGTCGATCATGTCTGCGTACCGATAGTTATTCAGCAGCGGAACGACCGCACCCACCGGGAAGACGTCCAGGTCCGTCCCGTCGGCGTGGTCGGCCGCCGCCTCCCTGAGATCGGGATAGGTCGACCCCTGGATGGGACCGTTGACGAGCATGTCGCCCGTGTCGACGGTTTCGGCGAGTTCGAGGCGCTCCTGGGTCGTCGCCAGTTCCTCTTCTGCCTGCTCGCGGGGAACGTCGGGCGGCGTCGGGATGTCCACCGGCGTCCCGATGTCCGAGCCGATGTCGCGCTGGAACTGGAGGATCTCCTCGGTGTCGACGTCGATCGTGCCGTACTCGGCGAGCTGAAACGATCCCGAGTCAGTCATGATCGCACCCGAGAAGTCGTAGAGGTCGTGGATGCCTCGCTCCAGAACGTCCTCGCGGTGTTCGTCGGAGCCGTAGAGGCTGTAGGCGTTCGTGATGAGGATCTCCGCCCCGAACTTCGCTTCGAGGACGCTGGGTTCGATGGTCCGGACGTGGGGGTTGATGACCGGCAGCAACGCCGGCGTCTCGACGGTCACGCCCGCTCGGGGAACTTCGAGTTCCCCGATGCGGCCGGCCGCGTCCCAGTCCCTGACCTCGAAGCACTCGCGCATTGCACCGGCGTAGTGGGGGTGCCCGCCTAAGGGTTCCGTTCCGGGTTACTCGCCGAACGCGGCGTAGTAGAGCACGCCGAGCGCCGTTCGCCCGTCGCGCAGCTCGTCGTCGCGCACCGCGGCTTCGAGGTCCGCGAAGTCCGCCGTCGTCACGCGGATGCTCTCGTTGTGATCCAGATCCTGCTCGCCCGTCGGTTCGCAGCCCTCGGCGACGAAGTAGTGAAAGACCGCGTCCGCGATGCCGTTGGCCGGTTCGACCGTCGTCAGGTGGTCGACCGCCTCGGCCTCGTACCCCGTCTCTTCTTCGAGTTCGCGCCGTGCGGTCGTCGCCAGGTCGTCCGCGTCGCTCGCTTCGACGCCGCCCGCCGGGAACCCGCGGTTGACGCGCTTTACCGCCTGTCGCCACTCCTCGATGAGGACGACCTCCCCGTCGGGCGTGAAGGGAACGATCACGACGCTCTCGCTCTCGGAGAGGTAGTCGTAGTCGGTCTCCGTGCCGTCGGGGAGGCGCACGCGCTCGCGCTGGATGTCGAAGCCCGGGCACATGTACGCCGTCTCCCCGTACAGCGTCTCCCAGGCGAGCGGCTCGGCGTCGCCACCGTCGGTTTCGTCCCGTCCCGTCGCATCGCCAGTTCCCTCGGTCATTACCAGTTCTCTCTCGCTCGTCACCCAAAAGCACGCCCAAACCCCGCACAATCGGCGCCCCGTTTGCACGCACGACCTGTTGGCAGTTTGTCCCCCTACTCGTCCCCGTCGGGATCGTACGCCCGCCCGATGTCGAACTTCGGCGCGCCGACGCCGAGCACCCGGGTTCGATCGGGCGCGTCTGCGGGGTTGTACGGCCGAATCGGACTCTCGGGTTCGGCCACGAACACCTCGCCCGCCGGGACGGTGAACGTCTCCTCGGGCGTCTCGACCGACAGTTCGCCGTCGAGAACGTAGAATATCTCTTCGCGCTGTTCGTGGTAGTGATACTGGGTCGCGAGCTGCTCGCCGGGCGCCAGGTCGTACACCGCGGCCGCGAGTTGGGCGAGTTCGGCGGCCTCAGTAATCGACCGGCGGTCGCAGGAGTGGTCCGGCGAGTCAGCCAGTTCCTCGGGGTCCAGCACGTGATAGCCCATATCGAGACGAGGTCGGCTGCGGTAATGAAACGGCCCCCTCGGCAGCGCCGAACCGATTTCCGGCGATGCCGGGGCTTTCGAGGGATAAGCCCTGTATTACAACGAGCAGTGCGGGCATCGAGACGAGTCGAGATGAGCACCGAGAATCTACCTCGCGCCACGGACGAGACCTGCCCGTGGTGTGGCGAGTCGATCACGTCCGCCGCCGACCCCGTCATGGTCGTCCCGAAACGCGGCCGGTCCCGCGAAGAGATCATGCACCATCACTGTGCGGTCGAGTGGGAGACGTTCATCGAACACGCCCGCGACCTCGCCAGTTCCGGCAAGCGCTGGCCGCTGATCGAGAGTCCGCTACAGAAAGGGTGGGAGTTCGAGACGGGGAGCAGAGAGTAACGATCAGAGGAACCAGCGGACTCGTTCGTTCCCCGACTGCCGTCACTCTCTCCGGAGGTTCGTCACTGTCAACACGTCCTGCAGGTGCTCCGTCTCGAAGTCGGCATCCGTAACGACGAGTTCATCACCGGTGGAGCGGGCAGTCGCCGCGATCAGTGCATCTCCAGTCGATAACCGAATCCCGTCGTTCATCATCTCGTCTTGGAGCCTCGCTGCTTCCAGTGCAATCTGTTCGGTGAAATCGAGAGTTTGCACACCGCCAAAGCCCCGGCGTGCTTCGACGACGTCAGTCTTTCCGGCCCCCAGAAGTCCGTCGAGTACCTCGTAGACACAGACGGCAGACGTAAAGAACGGTTCACGCCCGTCGAGATACTCGACGACCGCAGTGTCGTCGCTCATGTAGTCGATGATCGCAGAGCTATCGAGAAAGACCATCTACTCCCAGTTCTCCCGCGCCGAGCGAATTCGATCTTTCGCCTGTGCGGCTTCCTCAGAGGACAGAATGCCCTTCTTGATCGGCGTCTCGTCGGTCGTAATTCGCGTCAGGAACTCGTCCCACGTCTCGTCGTCGCGTTTCAGATCGTCGAGTCGTTCCTTCGTCGAGGAATCGACCGGGATCGACGTTCGGCTCATATTAATTCATACTGAATTCATCGGTTAGTAGCTTTCCCCAGTGGGTTACACAGCCCCCAAACGCCTGTCTCGTTTCGCGGGAAGTGTGAGGCCGGCGCAGATAGTCGAACCGCGTCAGACGTGCTCGCTTCGCTGCGCGCGACTGACTGGCTCGAATCTCCGTGGCCCATTCCCCACAACGGACACGCGTCGCTGTCGCTTCTCGTGGTTGCGTTGCGGGAGAAGTGGGCCGGCGCAGATAGTCGAACCACGCCCAGAGGTACCTGCTCGCTACGCTGCGCGGGCTTGCCTCTGGTCTACTTCGAATCTGCTTCGGCTGCAGTTTTTCACGCTCCTCCGCGACGCCTCGCTGTCGCTCGGCGTCGAGTCGTCGCGGAAAAATGGGCCGGCGCAGATTCGAACTGCGGTTACGGCCACCCGAAGGCCGAAGGATACCAAGCTACCCCACCGGCCCGCACGGTAGCAACCGAAGGAAAGGCCGGCCCAGTTTTAACCGTTGCGAAGTCGCAGTCAGCTCCCGCGCCGCTCACTCGATCGCGTACTGCTCGTACCGCCGGCCGACGGCCCGAAACGACCACCAACAGAGAACCAGCGCGACCAGCAACGGCACCGCGAACCCGCCCCAGTGGACCCACTCGGTCGGGATTCCGGCGACGTCGGCACCGACGCCCTGCAGCGCCGTCGCCACGTCGCCAGCGACGCCCACTCCTTCGCTGGCCAGCAAGCCGAACGGGAGCGCGAGCAGTCCCCCGATCAGCAACGCGAAGGCCTGCTTCGTGGCGCCGGGGGCCAGCGCCGACCCGACCGCGACGGCACCGGGACCCGCGAGCGCGAGCGAGTAGATCACGATGGCGCTCAGACTCGGCGGGACCACCTCGCGGTCGCTCCCGACGCGTACCGAGTCGAACCGCGGGAAGAGCATGCCGACGGCGGGAGCAGCCGTGACGGCCAGCAGCGAGAGCACGGTCACGATCGCGACCAGCAGGCCGACCTCGACGGGCGTGTACGGGCCGTACGTTCCGGACCCCACAGTCCCGACGAGGCCGAGCGGGAGTCCGAGAAGCAATCCGGGGAGGGCCAGCCCCAGCGCGAACTGGCGACCGGACGCGAGCGAGGTGAGCGTCGCGGGCAGCACGGGTCCCTCGTCACCGAGGGGATTGAGCCCGAACGCCGCGCCGGCCAGCCACGGAACGGTGAGCGCGAGCACGGGCGGCAGGACGGCGAACAGCGACCCGAACCGGGCGACGTTGACGAGCATCGAGCCGAGGAAGACGACCGGCAGGAAGACGAACGTGAGCCGCGCCGGGTTCCGGCGGGCGACGACCACTGACCGCTGAGCCACTCGCAGGGTGGGCTGGCTCAGCGACGGGAATGCGACGGGACGGGCCGCAGCAGCGAGCGGATCCGCCGCGCTCCCGGTGTCGGTCCGCGCCTTCGCCTGCGCGACCTCGTGTTCGACGGTGTCGCCGAACCAGAGCGCGGTCGCGATGCGGTCGAGCACGAGCCCCCAGCCGAGAATCCAGGCCACCGCAGCACCGCCCGCGACGGCCGCCCGGACCGGTGACCCCACGATCGGCGAGCCCACGACTGCGAGGTCGACCAGCCAACTCACGGGGAGGTACCCGAGGAGCGACGTGAACCCGCCGTCGCCGAAGTTCTGGAGCGCGACGTAGGCGCCGACGAACCCGACGACGGCGACGCCGGCGAGCACGGACTTGTAGCGAGCGACGAATCGAACGCGGGCGACCAGCAACTTCGCAGCGAGGCCGATGGCGGCGCCGAACACGAGCGCCGAGAGCACGAAGAGCACGGCCGCGAGCAGGAGGAACGGCGCGGTGAGCGGCGAGGCGGTCGCGTAGACGAACGCGCCGCCGACCAGCGCCACCGGGAGCGCCACGTAGGCGGCCGCACGCAGGAACTCGGCGCTGAGCAGCCCCACGAGGACCGATCGGACAGAGACGGTCATCAGCATCAGCGACTCGTTGTCGATGCGGTCGTGGCGCGACCCCGCTCGTTGGGCGAAGATGAACGTCGCGAACAGCCACTGGAGGCCGAACGTGCCCCGTATCTCGTTCGTGAGCGGGAACGAGGAGAGACCGCTCGCGAACCGGAGGACGAGCCACGCGCCGAACAGCACGAACAGCGAGACGAACGCACCGCCGATCCCCAGGAACAGCAGTCGCGTCCTGTCGGACCGAAGCCCCCGGAGCGTGCGCCGGAACTCCTGGCGACCGATCGCGAGGCCGTGGGTCGGCCAGCCGGGTTCAGGCATCCGTCGACCCCTCGGTGGCGACCGCTGCCCCGTCCTCGGTCGCGGGGTCCTCGCTCGTCACGTCGAGGAACACGTCTTCGAGCGTCCGCCCCGTCCCCTCCGTCACACCCGCTTCGGCCTGCCGTTTGAGATCGGCCGGTGGCCCCTCGGCGACGAGGCGGCCGTCAGAAAGGACGCCGACGGTGTCGGCGTGCTCGTCGACCACGGGAAGGATGTGCGTCGAGAGGAAGATGGTCGCGCCCTCGTCCGCGAGGCCGTCGATCATGGTCCGGATCGTGCGTGCGGCGCGCGGGTCGAGCCCGCTCGTCGGTTCGTCGAGGAAGAGCACGTCCGGGTCGTGCAGCAGCGACTGGATGAACGCCGTCTTCTGGCGCATCCCCTTCGAGTAGGTGTCGATGCGCCGGTCGGCGTCGTCGGCCAGGTCCAGGCGCGCGAGCAGGTCCTCGATGCGTTCCTCGGCGTGGCCGGACGGGAGGTCACGGAGGCCGGCGACGTAGGTCAACTGCTCGCGCGCGGTGAGTTCGTTGTACAGCGGCGGTTCCTCGGGGAGGTAGCCGACGCGCTGGATGAGTCGCTCGCGGTCGGTCACCGAAACGCCCGCGACGCTGGCCGTGCCGCTCGTGGGCCGCGTCAGCGAGGTGAGCATCCGCATCGTCGTGGTCTTGCCGGCCCCGTTCGGGCCGAGAAAGCCATACACCACGCCCTCGGGAACCGCGAGATCGAGGGCGTCGACGGCGACCGTCTCGCCATAGCGTTTCGTCAGGGCGGTCGTCTCGATCGCTGGCATGTTGCGATACTGTTCTCCGGACACATACAAAAGCGCAGAGCCACGTTTTCGAGGTCAGAAAGTCGTCGCAACCCAGGAACCGACCATACATTCTTGGCCCGTCGTCCGGACACCTCGCGTATGCACGTCGGCATCGTTTCGGACACGCACGACAACTACAGCGCCGCCGAGCGCGCAGCCGAACTGTTCGCCGACCGCGGCGTCGAGACCGTTCTCCACTGCGGCGACTTCATCGCTCCGCCGCTGCTCGCGGCGTTCGACGGGCACGACTTCGCGTTTCACGGGGTCCTCGGCAACAACGACGGCGAACTGGACGGCCTCGAAACGACGATCGACGGGCTAGGGCCGGAGAGCCAGCTCCACGGCCGCTACGCGACGCTCGAACTCGGCGGAAAGCGGATTCACATGCTCCACGGCGACCAGGGCATCGAGACGGTCAACGCACGCGCCGAGTCCGGCGAGTACGACTACGTACTCTACGGGCACTTCCACGTCGCCGAACAGCGCGACGTCGACGGGACGACCGTCGTCAACCCGGGCGCCCACTTCCCGACAGTCCCCGCGGAAAACCGGAGCGTCGCGGTGTTAGACACCGAAACCGACGAAACCGAGTTCGTCGAGATAACGGGCTGAACTCACACTTCGTCCACCCGCACACCGCAGCTATCATCCGTTCATTGAAGAGGCCAATGTGACCCAATCGTTTTTGTACTACGATCGACTACATACGACTACATACAGGGAAAAACGATGCCAGTAGACCTCCGTACCCACGACCCAGACGACGGCGTCGACATCGACCCCGGGACGAACAAGGCCAAGATCATCAAATTGCTCTACAGCAACCCACATCTCGGATATAAACCATCTGAAATACATACTAATCTCGACATCCCGAAAGGAAGCGTGACGACGACGCTTCTCCGTCTCTGCGAATCTGATCACATAGGGAAGACCACCGACGGGTACTATCACGCACTCGAATCCCGTGACGATCTCCGCCGGTTCGCAACGGGGCTCGTCCAGGTTGAGGATCTCACTTCGCGGTATGCAGGTGACGAACTCAGTCCGGGAGACGCTGAGCAAACGCGATCCCGTGAAGAACGGCTCGAAAATATTACGGAATCAGAGAGAACAGCAAACGAAATCGACACTGAGCTGGCCGGGCTCGAAGACGATCTCGAATGAGCCGGTATCCCCGCGGTACAGTCGGCTTCGCTGACGACCCATTCGATGTCCACACTAACCCACGTCCTGTCGTAATTCTCTCACCCGAAAATCGCCCGTATGGACACGAGGAGAGTACGATAGTCTGTCTCGGTTCCAACGCCGAAGAGAGATACGAGTACCACACTCCACACCTTGCGAACGAGTACATAGACGGGGCTCGATTTCCACAAGAAGACCTACGTCTTGCCGTGGGCACTGTACACGATCCCGCTAGGGACGATCGACGAGTCTGAACCGATGGGTCAACTCACCGCCGACGGGATGAAACTGGTGGCACAGTCAATCTACAAGATGATGCGGAGTTGAGTGGCGACTACTTGGCGGTAAGATAACGAGCCACAGCTGTGTGGCTCACCGGCGAAGATAGTCGGGAAAAACCGGGGCCGATCAGGAGAGGTCCGGAACGAGCGGTGCGTCGGCCTCGTCGTTTACAAATTTGGCTCCGATCGTCTCGTCGAGGATGCGTCCACCGTCGGTGCGGACGCGGGTCTTGGGCATCTCTGGAACGAGCGGAGCCATCGTGTCTTCGTGAGGCCGTTCGGTCATTGTGTCTTCACGCTATCCGATGAGCTACGGGTACATAAACATCACGGTCTATAATTAACAGGGAAGTTAATGTTAGTCACAGGTCGACGGTTCACGGGAGATGGCAACCTCGAAGTGACGGCCACGCGCAGCGATAGTATGGCGGAAGACAAGCCGGTCCCGGACGACGAGTGGGAGACCGTCGTCCGGAACGTCCCGCTGGTGTCGGTCGACCTCGTCGTCGAAACCGAGAATGGTGTCGTCCTCGGGAAACGGGAGAACGAACCCGCGAAGGGCGAGTGGTTCGTCCCCGGCGGCACAGTTCGAAAACACGAGCAACTCACCGACGCAGTCCACCGGATCGCAGCGGACGAGTTGGGCATGTCAGTGACGGTCGAGCGCCAACTGGGCGTCTACGAACACTTCTACGACGTCGCCGACGTGGAAGAGGCGGAGGGCAAACACTACGTCCCGATCGGCTACCACGTTCGGCCGGCCGGCGAGGAGACGTTAGAACCCGACGACCAGCACTCCGAACTCAACGTCTTCGAGAACCCGTTCGAGGAACTGGCCCTCCATCCGTACGTCGAGGCGTATCTCGTTGATGCAGGGATCATGCCAGCCAGAGAGTGAGCGAGTGGAGAACAAACAGCCGCGGGATACGCCAGAGTGTCTGTAGAAATGCTCAAACCCGCGGTCAGCGGCCAGCGCAAGCTATAACAACTGGCTGCATACGAAATGTCCACATGAGTACGTCAATTCGGATCTCCGAGGAGACGAAACGGAAACTCGAAGCGATCAAGCGGGAGGACGAAACCTTCGACGAGTTGCTCGATCGACTCGCAGTAAGCCACACTGAGGAGGACGTCCACGAGATGGGAGGGTTTGCGGACGAAGGGATCGAGGAACACATGAGACAGACACGCGAGGAACTAAACGAATCGCTCGAAGAGCACACGCAGCGCCAGTGAGACAGTTGCTCGGCAAATCCTTGCTGTGGGAGTTTGGACGTTGCTCTCAGTACTCGGAGAACCCGTCCGTATCCAGGTAGTTGTGTGCGACCGTGATCGCATGGTCGGCGTGGAGCGCCCGCGGCGACAGTGAGACGCGGGCGTCAGCTTGCTCGGAGAGGAGCGCAGCCTCCTCGTCGGTGAAGTCGTGGTGGTCCGAGAGCACGAACACCGGATTCGCTGGGGGTTCGCGCTCGACGATCGGATCGCCGTCCTGGTGGAGTTGGACGACGGTCCCGCCGTCGGCGGCCTCCGACAGCGTCGTCGCGAAGTCCTTCCGGGAGATTGAGACCCCCGGACTGCTCTCGGCCGCCATGTGACCGATGGCCTCGTCTTTGTGTTCGAGCGCCTTGCGAACCAGTGCAGCCGTGCTGCGCTCGTCTGGGTTGAGCCGATGCAAGTCGCTGCCTTCGAAGGTGATTGTCACGTCGTCCTGGAGGACGAGCGAGACGCGAACGTCGTCACGGAGGTCGTGGGAGAGGAAAAACGCCGAGTTGACGCACCGACAGAGCACGTCGAGGCGGCCGGCTTCGCTGGGGAGTGCGTCGAGGGGAAAGTCCGGCGTCGTGGGGACGTCGTGGCCGAGCACGATGAACTGGCGCATACCGAGTGGTGCGTGGCGAGGTTCTTGAACGCCTCGTTTACACCACTGCGTCACGTCCGCAGCAGCGGCTGGTCGAACGACACGAGCGTCGGGAGACAGAGTCAGCGACGGGTTTCGGGGGACTCCCGATCACCGTCACCGTCGGCGTCGTCGGGGACGATGACCTCCGGTTCGGACTCCGACGCGTCGATCGCATCAGCACTCTGCGCCCCGGCGTCGGGAGTCGACCCGTTCTGCGTCGACGGCGGCGACTTGCCGTTGGTCCGGGACTGACCGTCGGCGACCGGGGGTTGGAAACCTCGCTCCGTCGGGCGGGCGTCGGTCGCGTCCTGCCGGTGGCGACCGATGAGTTCGTCGAGCAAGAGCGCCTCGCGGTCGGTGATGTCGTACGTCTCGGTGACGTACGCGCGTGCGTCGTCGACCTCGCCGTGGAGCAGGTAACGCCGAACCTGGAGGTACGACTCCAGGAACGGGACGTCGCCGTCGCTCGTCGCCACGTCGTCGGGCTGGAGCGATACGCCGCTCTCGTCTTCGAGGTCGGCCAGGATGTCCTCGTAGCCCAGCACTGACGGATCGTGGTCTGAATCGAGCACGCAGAGGAAGAAGTCGGAGGCGAAACGGTGGAGTTCGGACTTGGACTCGAACACGTCGGAGTCGGCGACCAACTCCTCGATGCGAGCCACGAGCGCGTCCGGATACCGCACCGTCTCTTTTCCCATACTGGGTCTGTTTCACTGACGCTACTTAATTCGTGAGGGCCACGTCAGACGAGTATCCGGTAACTAATACAACAGTTGAACCACGCTAGACGCCATACATTACCATACTGGCGGCAAAAAACGCGGCTTTATTTATCCGTCCCGTGGAGTATCTCGTAATGTCCGAGTCCGGTATCGCGGTCCGGGAGCCGGCGACAGTATTGCCCGATCCTGAAACAGCCGACAACGTCGTTTACAACCCATCGTTCGAGGAGCTTCGTTCGTTCTCCGAGCACCTGGAGACGACCACGGAGTTCGGCTCGCCGTCCTACGTGAGCGAGGAGCGCTCGCGTAACGCGGACAAGACGAAAAACGCGATCGACCACGACTTCGACGACGACGACCTGGCGCACTTCGAGGACGCCGTCACGTTCGTCGAAAACAACGAGATGGTCTGTCTGGACCGTCAGATGGGGCGCCACGACGAGCACGCCTACGTCTGCCGGTACTACGTGCCCAAAGAGTACGGGCGCATCGCGCTCGCGTGGGCGAAGCTGTTCGAGCCGGTCGACGACCCCGACCGCGAACCCGACTTCTACACCGTCCAGGTCCCCGAGTGGGACGAGACGGCTGTCCGCATCTTGCCCGACGAAGGCTTCACCGCAGTGCTGGGCAGCGATTATACCGGTGAGGCCAAGAAGTCCTTCCTCCGCCTGCACATGTACTACGCGAAACAGCAGGGCGGCCTCGGCCTTCACGCCGGCAGCAAGCGCGTCGAACTCGAACGCGACGGCGAGATGGAGACCGTCGGCCAGCTGTTCCTCGGCCTTTCGGGCACCGGGAAGTCCACGCTGACCGCGCACGGTCTCTGGCTCGACGACCCCGAGGACGCGACGATGCTCCAGGACGACGTCTGTGCGCTGCTCCCCGACGGGAGCGTCGCCGGCAGCGAGGGCCAGGGTCTGTTCATCAAGAC
The DNA here is from genome assembly GCF_023077655.1 of Halorientalis brevis. Classification (NCBI taxonomy): domain Archaea; kingdom Methanobacteriati; phylum Methanobacteriota; class Halobacteria; order Halobacteriales; family Haloarculaceae; genus Halorientalis; species Halorientalis brevis. The sequence continues at coordinate 521,613 of NZ_JALLGV010000004.1, forward strand.
CATCGGCCTCGAACGCGAGGAACAGCCCGGCCTCTACGACGCCGCCACCGACGAGTCTGCCGTCATCGAGAACGTCGACGTCGCCGACGACGGCACCGTCGACTTCCACAGCGACAGATACACCACGAACGGCCGCGCGGTCATCCAGCGCTCGGAACTCGCTTCCGCCGGCGAGGACATCGACCTCCCGGACGTCGACCAGGTGTTCTTCATCACGCGCAACCCGGCGATGCCGCCGGTCGCGAAACTGGACCCCGACGAGGCCGCCGCCGCGTTCATGCTCGGCGAGTCCGTCCAGACCAGCGCGGGCGACCCGTCGGCCGCCGGCGAATCCATCCGCGTCGTCGGTACGAACCCCTTCATCATGGGCTCGAAGGGCGAGGAAGGCAACCGCTTCCGCGACCTCATCGACGATCTCGACGTGGACTGCTTCGTCCTGAACACCGGCACGGTCGGCGAGAAAGACGTCGGCGTCGAGGACACCGTCTCGCTGCTTCGTGCGATCTCCCGCGAGACCGTCGAGTGGGACGGCGACGACGCGACCGGCCTGACGGTGCCCAGCGAGGTTCCCGACATGGACGTCGAGGACTTCGACGTGGCGTCGAACCTCCCGAACCACGAAGAGCGGCTGGCTGCGCTTCGCGAAGAGCGCCGTGAGTACCTCGCGCAGTTCGAGGATCTGGCCGCGGAGATCCGCGACGCCGTCTACTGAGGCTCTCAGAAACGTACTGGTTTTTGTTACGGCTGGCCTGACGGAGTGTTCGCAAACGGACTTGTCGATGGCTTTATTCGCTTCAGGCCGGTGCCCCCGAGTATGACTGACGAGCGCGACGTCGCTACAGTGCTCGCGGAGCGGCCGGAACTCGAATCCGCGCTCGAATCGATCCGGTCCGTCGACGACGCCCACGAGACGTGGACGTACGACGACCTCTCGATCGATTCAGGAACGTTCGGCGAAGTCGTCTCCGAAGGCTTGGTCGAGAAGACAGGCGACGGCTACAGACTGCCCGACACGACGCGACGCGCGCTCGACGGGGAGGTGGAGACTGACAAGGAGCAGTCGCCTGGGTTGTCACTCCCAGCATTCGACGTTGACTCGCGCGCCGCGGGAGCGCTCGCGGGTGCGCTCGCACTCGTCGTGCTGTTCCGGACCGTCTTTTCGTACGGCGACGTGTTCCGGAATGGTGACGTCGTCCTCTCTGGGAACGACCCCTACGCGTATCGCTACTACGTGGAACAGATGCTCGCCGGGACTGGCGGCGGGTTCGAACTTGCAGTGCTGAGTGAGATGCCATCTGCAAAAGGCGAACCCTTCATGATTGCGACGCTGTACTCACTGTCGAGTCTCATTGGTGACGGAGCGTCAGCAGCCGGAACGGTGCTGGCCTGGTATCCAGTCGTTTCCGCCTTCGTCACCGGGCTAATTGTCTATCTGCTGGCAGTGAAACTCACCGACGACAGGAGAGTCGGACTCGCCAGCGTCGTCTTCTTCGCGACGACGCCCGCACACGCTATGCGGACCAGTCTCGGCTACGCCGACCACCACGCGTTCGACTACCCCTGGCTCGCACTGACCGCGCTCGCGCTCGTGATGCTGGCCCGTCGCGACGAAACAGATCTTCGTGACCCGTGGACGTGGGCGGTCGGCCTGGGACTCGGCATCGGCGTCGCGGGCCAGATTCTCGCCTGGGAGAACGGGCCGGCGCTGGTCTTCCCCCTCGCGCTGTACGTGGGACTCGTCGTTCTTCAGGACGTCAGAGCCGACAGGTCACCGCTCGAATCGAACGCACCGCTTCTCGGTGGGCTTGCCGTTGCGGCCGCGCTCACACAACTGGCTCACAGCCAGTTCGGATGGCACACTGATTTCGTCGCGTTCACGCCGATTCTCCTGTTCGTCGGCGCGGCCGGGGCACTGGCCGTCGCAGAGGCGACGTCTCGCCTTGGTCTGTCAGTGGGCGTGCTCGCGAACGTCGAGATCATCGGGGCCGTCGGAGGTCTAATAGGCGCCCAGTTCGTCGTGCCAACGTTCTGGGCAGACCTTACAAGAAGGTTGGACAGGTTCTTCGGCCTCAGAGGAATCGTCGAGACGAAGGCGCTGATCACCGGCGACATGATGTGGTTCGTCCTCCTTGGGTTCGTCCTCTTTCTGGCACTCCCGCCGCTGGTCTGGGCGAGCCGTCGGGCAGTTGACGGCTCGAAGTCGTGGCTCGCAGCGAGCGTCTACGCGTGGTTCTTCATCCTCCTCGGCGCGTTCCAGATCCGGTTCGTCGGCGAACTCGCGACCTTCACCGCTCTGTTCGCCGGGTTCGGCTTCGTCTGGCTTGCACACGTGGTCGATCTCACAGACGCGCCGACGGCGTTCGAGGCCGGAACTGCGACGACCGCACGTGACGGCGGCGAGGAACCACCGCAACTCAGGATTCCGACCCTCCGAGAAGCTGGGACGATATTCGTCCTCTTCCTGCTGGTCGGCGGCGTCGGAATCTTCCAGGTCCCGATCAAGACGGATCAGTTGACGATCAGCGACGAAGCCTACGGCACTGCAGCGTGGATGGACGAGTACGCTGTGGGGCAAAACCTCACCTATCCCGACAACTACGTCACCAGCCGGTGGGGCCGCAACCGGATGTTCAACTACTTCGTGAACGGCGAGTCGCGATCCTACCAGTTCGCCCAAAACAACCACGAGACGCTGTTCGTGGAGTCCGATGGCGAAGCCTGGTATCAGAAACACGGTGACCGAGTCGGGTTCATCGTCACAGAACCGCTGAAGACGGACAAAGGGACACTCCACTCTCGACTCCGCAACGTCTACGGGAGCAAGACCAAGAACTATGACGGGTTGGCTCACTACCAAGCCGTCTACGTCTCGCCGTCTGACGAGTACAAAGTGTTCAGACTGGTTCCCGGCGCGAGGATCAACGGCACGGCAGCACCAAATCAAGCCACGATCGTAGAAAAGGAAATCGAGATATCCGGCGCGTCGTTCACCTACAGACGGCTCGTCAAGACTGACAGAACTGGGTCGTACGCCGTGCGAATGCCATATCCGGGCGAGTATACGATATGGAACAAGACTGCGACGGTCTCCCAGCGGAACGTCACCAACGGTGAGACGGTGACAGCCGACTGAGCAGTTCTACCACGTCAATCCTTCGTACGTGATTCCCTTGCGGCGGCGAATGATCCGCCGTCCGTCGACGACGACCGGATCGGCCATCGCGTCGAACTCCTCATCGAGCGCTGCGAACTCGTCCCAGTCTGTGACGACGACTGTACCCGCCGCCCCGTCAAGCGCCTCGTCGGCCGCCTCGGCGTATGTCACCTCGGGGAACCGTTCGCGCATGTTCTCGGTAGCAACGGGATCGTACGCGACGACCTCGGCCCCACGCTCTTGGAGACCTTCGATGACCGGAATCGCACGGGAGTGACGAATGTCGTCGGTCCCGGGTTTGAACGACAGTCCGAGGACGGCGACGCGTTCGCCCTCGACTTCGGTGTGGTCGTCCAAGAGGGAGAGAAGCCGTTCGGGTTGCTGGTCGTTGAGTTCGACTGCGGCCTCCAGCACGGGAGGTTCGTAACCCGCTTCGCGAGCGTGCTGGATTATCGCCGCGGTGTCTTTCGGGAAACAGCTACCTCCCCATCCCACCCCACTCCGAAGGAATTGTTCGCCGATGCGGTCGTCCATCCCGATCGCCTCGGCGACCTCGTAGGCGTCGATGTCGTACTCCTTGCAGATGTTCCCGAGGTCGTTGACGAGGCTGATCTTCGCCGCGAGGAACGAATTGTTGGCATACTTGATCATCTCGCCTTCGCGACGGCCGGTTTCGACGACCGGCACGTCCCAGTCGGCGACCAGCGGTTCGTACACTTCGGCGAGTAAGTCGAGGGCTCGGGCGTCGCCGTCCGTGCCCAAGACGATCTTGTCCGGTTCCATGAAGTCGTCGACGGCCGAGCCCTCCCGCTGGAACTCTGGGTTGACGGCGACGCCGAACTCCTCGCCGGCGGTCTTGCCCGACGCCTCCTCGATGAGCGGTTCCAGTTCGTCCTCGGTCGTTCCGGGGACGACGGTGCTCTTGACCACGACGAGGTGGTAGCCGTCTTTCTCGGCGAGTGTTTCGCCGATGGATTCAGCGCCGGCTTTCATTGCACCGAGGTCGATGCTCCCGTCGTCGTTGGCCGGCGTCGGGAGCGCCAGGAAGGTGACGTCGGTGTCGCGGATGGCGTCGTAGTCCGTCGTCGCCCGGAGCCGGTCGCCGCCGTACAGCGACACCATCGGGTCCAGGCCCGGTTCGTGAATCGGGGCATCCCCGTCATTGATGGCGGCGACGATGTCCTCGTCGATGTCGATCGTCGTGACGTCGTGACCGAGGTCGGCGAAACAGGCGGCGATCGTCGTGCCGACGTAGCCGCTGCCGACGACGCTTAGATTCATCGTTCCAGACGTTGCTAGCCGGGGCCTTCAGGATTCGGTTTGTCCGAAATCATGGACAAACGTTTTGTTGACGGGTCAGTGAGATGGTACGCATGCAAGCCGTGGTGCTGGCCGCGGGCGAAGGGACGCGCCTGCGACCGCTAACTGAGGACAAACCGAAAGGGATGGTCGAAGTCGACGGGAAACCCATCCTGACTCACTGTTTCGAGCAACTGGTCGAGTTGGGGGCCGACGAACTGCTGGTCGTCGTCGGCTACATGAAAGAGACGATCATCAGTCACTACGGCGACGAGTTTCAGGACACGCCCATCACTTACGCCCACCAGCGTGAACAGAACGGACTCGCGCACGCGTTGTTGACCGTCGAGGAACACATCGACGACGACTTCATGCTAATGCTCGGGGACAACGTCTTCCAGGCGAACCTCGAAGACGTAGTCAACCGCCAGTACGAGAGTCGTGCAGATGCGGCGTTCTTGGTAGAGGAAGTTCCCGAAGAGGAGGCCTCCCGCTACGGCGTCTGTGATACGAACAAGTACGGAGAAATCGTCGAAGTGGTCGAAAAGCCCGACGACCCGCCGTCGAACCTGGTGATGACCGGCTTCTACACGTTCACGCCAGCGATTTTGCACGCCTGCCATCTCGTGCAGCCCTCCGATCGCGGTGAGTACGAGATCAGCGAGGCGATCGACCTGTTGATTCAGAGTGGCAGGACGATTGACGCCATCCGGATGGACGGCTGGCGTATCGACGTCGGCTATCCCGAGGATCGCGAGGAAGCAGAGCGGCGACTGAAAGCCGCCCGTGGTGAGAGTGAAACCAGCGACGCCGGGGAAAACGCGGACGCGACGACGATTTGAAACAGAAAACCGTTTAGACAACGACGGGAATCAGTTCTCCTATCGCTCTCGCAAGCGGGAGTGCATATTCGGCGTACTGGAAGTAGACGAAGCCAGTGAACAGCAGGAAGAGCGTGGTAAGCGCAGCCGGCAGCGCCAGCACGACGGCACCGAAACGAACGCCCAACCGAAATCCAACCCCCTCCACCAGCGACCAGACGGCGATCAGTGTCGCACTCGCTAATCCGACGAGCGCGTACAACTGCATCGCCTCGCCCAAGGCGAGGTCGAGCCAGCCATGTGCACCGAAGAAGACGACCGCTCCGACGAGAGTGAGACCGAGATACGATCCAGCTAGGTATCGCCAGTTGGCGCGTGCGACACGGTGGACGGCCCCGAGGCGACCGACGCCGTACAGTCCCAGCGGAACAATTGGGAGAAGGTACCGAACGGTAATCTGTGCATACAACGGGAGCCTGGTAATGTACACCAGAACAAACAAGCACCCGACAGTGATCGCGAGGAGATCAGTCTGACGCTCGGGGCGCTGGAGATCAGACAGCAGTGCGTCCACCGACGGATTTGCCAAGGCTTTGCGTCCAGCAACCCCGATGGCACCGACGAGTGCGCCCGCCAGCGGGACGGCTTCAAGGAGCGCGAGTTCGATCGCCTCCTGTTCGTTCACTCCGTATTTGACGTACGTCGGGATTCGTCCGCTCCTGATAAACGTGTGATAGAGTCGTTCTGGTTCGTCGATCACGATCTCGATCCCACCACCGAAAAGCGACCAGATTTTCTCGAGTGCCCATAGGGCCCGATCGACGACTGCAGTCCCGAGCCCGCTGATCACTGCGATGAGTGCACCGACGAGTCCGACCGGAATCGTCGGTATGGCACTCGAACGGTCGAGATTGGGCGGCGCACTATCGGCGCTAGACGACCCTGTGGTCGTCGAAGCGGAGCCAGCAGCCGGCGTCGTCGTTCCCGTGGCCGTACCGGTCTGTGTCGCAGTCTCTCCTGTGCCTTCGCTACCAGATCCGCCAGTAGCCCCATTTTGGGCGTTTGCCCCCGGATCAATCTGTCCGGAGTAACTAGAGAGGGTCCGCGGTGGTTCCAGTGGGTTGCCAGCGATCGCGAGATTCGTCAATAGGAACGGCGTCAATGCCAGTAGGAACACGAGACCGACGACAGCGAGGTCGCGTGGACGGTTGGACGGTGCCGTCAAGAAGTCCAGCGGAACGAGTGCAGCGAACAGGATCAACGCCTCACCGCCGTGTAGCCAGGTGAGCAATCCGACAGTCGTGTACGACAGTGAGCGAGCGCCGAGCGCCCGCCAGTTCGAGTCAGTCGCCCGAGCGACGTAGAAGGTCGCCAGTAAGGTGACGACGGCCAGCGACGACAGGACGTGTCGCTTCGGAATGGACGCCCAGAACCCGAGTGGCGAGGCCACCACGACGAACAGTCCGATCACTGCGCCACTCCGCCGTCCGTGAACGTGAGCCAAGAGTCGATAGAGTCCGACGGCGACGAACCCGGCTGCGAGCATCGAGGTGATCTGGAGCGCCATGAACGGACGCCAGGTGCTGTCCAGTGGTGTCGCGTTCACGACGTTCAGCAGAAACACGATCAATGCAGCCACAGCTCCGCCGACGGTCAGCGACTGATGACAGTCAACGAGGTGACCGAGTCGATCGGCCAGTAAATAAACGAGCAGACTGAATCCGGCGGCGAGTGCGAGGCGCAGGTCGAACAGCCACGAAACGGCTTCGAGGAGCCAGAGGACTGGCAACGCGAGAAAGACGTGTGCATAGTTCCGGCCGTACACCGCACCGTCTGAGACGTACAGTCCAGGTTGTGACCCGAACGTGAGCGAGTACTGGAGAGAGCGAACGTCCAGGTGCCCGCTGGAGACGGCTGCGAGCGCGTTCCCGATCGCGTACGTGTCAGTAATGAACACGCCGACTCGCCAGTAGAGGGCGAGAAACGTGAGTGACGCGAGGAAGAGAACGGTACCGAGCCGATCACCGAATACGACCCGGGCAGCCCATCGAGACCAACGGTGAATCGGTTTCCACACACTGTGGCGACCGGTCATCTGTGTGAACGATGGTACTTCCACATTGACGACTCTACACTGCTCAGACTAAGAGTTTACCTAATCCCGACACGTTTTTGTCGTCACTATCAGTCCACTCGACAATGCGAATCCTCGTGACGGGCGGAGCCGGATTTATCGGCGGACATCTTGCCGAACGGTTCACTGTCGAGGGCCACGACGTCACCGTGATCGACAATTTCGACCCGTTCTACGACGTTCGAATTAAAGAGCATACAGTCGAGCAGTGTCGAAATGTCGCGAGCGAGGACGACGGTACGTATCAGCTCGTCAAGGGAGATATCCGTGACGCTGAACTCGTTTCTGAACTCGTTGCTGAGACCGACGTCGTGTACCACCAGGCTGCACAAGCTGGCGTTCGTCAGAGCGTCGAGAATCCCCGAAAGTACGACGACGTAAACGTCGACGGAACGCTGAACGTTCTCGACGCAGCCCGGTCAACCGACGTCGATCGGGTGGTTCTCGCCAGTTCTTCCTCAGTGTACGGGAAGCCACAGTACCTTCCGTACGACGAAGACCATCCCACCACGCCGGTCAGCCCCTACGGCGCTTCAAAACTCGCCGCCGAACGCTACGCCATGGCCTACAACGAGGTGTACGATCTCCCGGCAGTCGCGTTGCGATACTTCACGGTCTACGGCCCGCGGATGCGCCCGAACATGGCAATCTCGAATTTCGTCTCGCGATGTGTGAACGGGAATTCGCCCGTAGTCTACGGCGACGGCACTCAGACGCGGGATTTCACGTACATCGACGACATCGTCGCTGCGAACCAGACGCTGTTGACGACCGACGCGGCCGACGGCGAGGTGATGAACGTCGGAAGTACGGACAACATCGAGATCCGAACCCTGGCCGAGGAAGTGCTGGCTCAGCTCGCACCGGAGCTAGAACTCGAATTCGACGACCGACACGACGCGGACGCCGACCACACGCACGCAGACATCGAGAAAGCGAGCGACTTGCTCGACTACGCCCCGACGTACACCATACGGGAAGGCGTCGAACAGTTCATCGAATGGTACCAGGACAACCGCGACTGGTACGAATCGCTCGTCTTGTCGTCGTGATGGTCACTGCACTTCCGACGTCCATCCGCCGGCATGACCGTGGTGGGGAAAATATAATGAATGATAACTGTCGCAGGAATTATATTCGGAGGATGGTTTGTTTCGGGTAATGGCGACAGGGCTGCGGTATCGAATATTTAGTGTCACTGGCTGTGCGGGGTTTACCGCCTTCGCAGTCTGGTTCGCCAATCTCCAGTTCGTCCAGCGGGCCTTCAGTCAGGTCCCGTATTTCGGTCGGCCAGCCCCAGTAGTCCTCGCCAACGGTGATCTGGGATTCGCGATCACGACGACTGTCCTGGTGATGCTCGGGGCTATGTGGCCGGTGTTCAAGCCACAGCCGCGTCGAATCCTCGACACACTGCTTCTCACCCAGAAGCGCGTTTTTCTCTCGATGGTCGGGCTCGCTGCGCTCGGATACTTCAACTACAGCTATCGACTGCCCCGGTCGACGCTGATAATCGCGACGGTGATGTTACTGCTGTGGCTCCCCGCTTGGACTGCGGCCATCAGGCAGCGACCAACGACAAGATCGCGAGCGATCATCGTCGGTGACGATCCCACTGCTATGGAAGCGATTCTCGAGAGCACAGACCTGCCAATTCTCGGTTATGTTTCACCGCCGCCCTCCTACGAAGTGTCAAGAAGAATGTCAATGGGCGCTCCAGAGATATCGGACGGAGGGGCGATCGAGACAGAGCTGGACCAACTGAGTTGTCTCGGTGGTCTATCACGACTCGACGAAGTATTTATCAAACATAATATCGACACAGCATTGTTAGCGTTTAGTAATGCCGACCGAGCCGAGTTTTTCGGCGCACTCGACGCCTGTTATGACCACGGCGTCACTGCGGTAGCCCATCGAGGCCATGCGGACAACGTCCTTACGACGGGTTTCGCTGGTAGTGACCTCGTTGAGGTCGATCTCGAACCGTGGGACTGGCAGGATTACGTCGCTAAACGCGCGTTCGATATCACGTTCGCAGCAATTGGGCTGTTTGTGCTCTCTCCTGCTGTCGTCGCTATTTCGGTTGCAGTCAAGATCGACAGTCCAGGACCGGTACTGTACAGTCAACAGCGAACAGCCGAATTCGGGGATACGTTCACCGTCTACAAATTCCGTAGCATGATACCGGAAGCGGAGGCCGAAACTGGTGCCAAATTATCGGAAGAAGATGATGGGGACTACGATCCCCGGGTAACCCGCACAGGCCGATTGCTTCGACAGACGCATCTCGATGAGATTCCCCAGTTGTGGTCGATCCTGATCGGAGATATGAGTGTTGTCGGACCGCGACCCGAGCGGCCCGAGCTTGATAGTGATATGGAGTCGGGAACTGATAAATGGCGAAGTCGATGGTTCGTGAAGCCAGGGCTCACCGGTCTCGCTCAGATTAACGAGGCCACGGGCTATAATCCAGAAGAGAAACTTCGCTATGACATGGAGTACATTCGACGCCAATCGTTCTGGTTCGACCTGAAGATCGTCATCAGACAAATTTGGATTGTTTTAAGTGATGTTACCAAGACAGCTACCGGAGCCGATGAGGAACAATAGATGAGGATCCTTCGGGTCGCCCAAAAAGCATATCCTGACGTGACTGGAGGCGGGGCATATCACGTCCACGCGATGAGTCGCGACCAGGCAGCGATGGGACACGACGTGACTGTGCTGACGGTCAACCAAGGCGACGACCGGCCGGCCACAGAAGAACGCGACGGGTATACAGCCGTCCGGTACCCTGCAACGGTCGAACCGCTCGGAAACGAGATATCCCTTGGCCTCGCCAAGCATCTTCGCAACGCCGACGAATTTGACGTCATCCACGCACACTCGCATCTCTACTTCTCGACGAACCTGGCAGCGCTGCAGCGGCGGTTGGGAGACGTCCCGTTGGCAATCACGAACCACGGGCTGTATTCCCAGAATGCCCCCGAATGGGTCTTCGACTTGTATCTGCGAACGCTCGGCCAATGGACGTTCAATCAGGCTGACGTGGTGTTTTGTTACACCGATGAAGACCGAAATCGAGTTCGGGATTTCGGCGTGGATTCACGGATCGACGTCGTGGCGAACGGCGTGGACACGGACCGATTCACGCCTGAAGGACCAGCGAGTAATCGGATCGATCATGACGGGGCGGTGGTGCTGTTCGTCGGACGGTTAGTCGAGGGCAAGCGACCGCAAGACGCGATACAGGCGGTCTCGAAACTCGTAGACGATCAGGACGTGCAGTTGTATATGGTCGGAGACGGCCCGATGCGTGCCGAGCTCGAGGGACTGGCTGGCCCGGCAGTCGATTTCCTCGGGCAGGTCCCGTACGACGAGATGCCGGAGATCTACCGAGCTGGCGACGTTCTCATTCTGCCGAGTCGGGCAGAAGGGTTGCCACGGACCGTTCTGGAGGGGTTTGCATCCGGTGTGCCGGTCGTTTCGAGCCACCTGGAGCACACTGCATCGATCGTCCGGAAAGGTGGACAGACCGCCCCAGTCGGAGACGTAAACGGGTACGCCGACGCACTGCAGAACGTTCTGGCTAAGGGAGAATCCCTCGGACAAGCCGGACGGGAGACTGTCGTCGAGGAGTATCGCTGGCAAGAGACCGTCGAGCACACGACCCGAGCGCTCGAAAGTCTACTGTAGATAGCCGAGGTCTTCGAGTCGGGCTTTCGTCTGTTCGTCCATCGAGACGTCGTCGGAGTAGTCGGCGTGTTCGAACGAATCGAGCCACTCGTCTAACTGCGCGTCGAGTTCGTCGCCGACGTCACCGTGCGTGTCCGCAATGTCTTGCGTTTCACCCGGGTCGTTCCGGATGTCGTAGAGTTCCCGTGACCCGTCAGAGCCTCGAATGTACTTGTACTTCGCCGTGCGGATCGCCCTGAGCGACCGGTCGTACTGTCGAACGCTGTCCGGAAGTTCGCCAACACGCTTTTTCAGTGCGTCCATCGAAGGCTGTGGAGCCAGATACTCCGCGATAGCGTACTCACGGGTCTCTGGAGCGTCGGGGTGGAAAGAGATGCCCTGGAACTGTTCGCGAGCAGCCGGGGCATCGATATCGAGAACGTCGAGGATCGTGGGAGGGAGGTCGATGAGCTGGACGAGGTCGTCGACGGACTTGTCCTCGAAGGGGCCGCCGTGGACGAACAGCGGGACGTGAAGGAGCGTATCGTAGAGCGCGTACTGGTGGTCCATCAGCCCGTGCTCGCCGATGTTCTCGCCGTGGTCGCTCGTGACGACGAACAAGGTCTCTTCCCACTCACCTGCAGCTTTGAGTATGGCGACGACTTCCTGTATTCGCTCGGAAAGGTAGGAAATCTCGGCTCGGTAGAGCGCCCGGAGGATTTCGAAGTCCTCGTCGGCCATCTCGTTCGTTCCGGCGATGTACTCCCACGCGTCCTGTGAAACCTCCATCGCCTCCTCGTACGTGACTCCGCCCGGAAGATGGTCTATGGCGTGTTCTTTCGAGGGTCGGTATTCGAGATGGGGTTCGAGGTAGTTGACGAACAAGAAGAACGGCCGCGAATCGTCTCTGGTGTCGAGCCAGTCGTTGATCCACTCGTTCGTGCGGGCGGCGCCGTCGTCGTCGGTCTTCCTGAAGAACTGACCGTAGATCGCGTTCGCGAGATTCGAGACGGGATTGCCTTCGAAGAGCGCTTTCGCGGCTCTGGTGATCTTGTCGAGTCCTTCTTCTTGGCGGGCGATGCGCCCGAGATCCGTATCAGATTGGACGTACTGCCACGTCTTGTAGAACGTCTCGAAGCACTGGTTGAAGCCGAATTCTTCGCTGATCCATGTGTTGTTCGACACGGCAACTGTTTCGTATCCCGCGTCACGGAATACCTCGGCAAGTACCGAAACGTCTGGTTCTAGTTGTTTGTGATCCGCGTGTGCGCCGTGTTTAGAGGGATAGAGACCAGTAAAGATGGAAGCGTGTGATGGCAGCGTCCATGGACTCGCGCTAAATGCCCGATTGAATCGCGTCGCGTCCTCTAGGATACAGTCAAGTTGCTGCGAGGCGTTCTCCCGAGCAGTGTCCATCACAATGAGCACGACATTCCTCACATCAGATAGTTGTCCAGGCTGATCCATAAAGTATTCACCGCTACTAAAACGGACGGCTTGATTTTTCTGGTGTCGTTACGACAACCGTATAACGAAGCCTTCCCGACAAAAGATAGGGATTCATAAGCGAACAGAACAAATTGAAAGTAGCCTCAGACTGTCAGCGACTATGGACCTCTTGATACTGACCGACTGGGAGTTCCCGTGTGATGAGCCGTTCATGCGTGAGGTCTACGCGAAGCGGTGGCAGGATGCTGGACACCGCGTGACCTGGATTATGCGCCCCTCGGGGAACGACGCCAATTCCCAAGAGACGTGGCATGGGAGTCCGGTATACGTGGCCCCTGACCACGTCTACAGGTACCGCAATGTTCTGGGCGTCGGTTCCGCGGCTGGGACGAAGTGGCTGGAGTCAATATGGGACGCTGAAGGGGGGTTTGACGTCGTACAGGTCCGTAACGACCTTGCGGCGATGCCCCCTGCCCAACAGCTGGCGAGTACCCACGATATTCCGTTGGTCTTCAGACACTCCCATCTCAAAGCTGAGACGCTTATTCTGGGTTACAGGGAAGGGGTGGATGGATACGGACTAATCGACTATGGAAAGGGGTTGTTTGGGAGAACAATTCGGGACAGACTACTCGCGGATGTTGATGCGGTATTCACGATTAGCAACGCAATGTCGCAGTATCACCGGGAAGTGCGAGGAATCGAAACACCGCTGTATTCGGTCCCCATGGGGGCAGACACCACTCTCTTGGCGGACGAAATAGACCCTGAACCGTTCTGCTTGCGCTACGGCCTCCCCGTGGACGAGTACCTAATATACATGGGGAGCATGAATCCGCTCCGTAATCTCGAGTTTCTGTTCAGGGTGCTGTCGATCGTTCGCGAGTCAAAACCCGAAGTGAAACTCGCCCTTGTCGGCGGCCGGGACGAACGACAACGGGAGCGGTTACGATCACAAGCTGAGGCGCATGCAGTTGGCGACGCGACCGTGTTCACTGGATGGGTGAATGAGACAGACTTACACCGTGCAATCGTGGGCGCAGCACTGGGGCTGTCCCCCCTCCCACCGAACAAGGTATTTCGAACGAACTCCCCAACGAAGGTGCTCGAATACCTAAACCTGGGAACACCAGCAGTGACGACACGGACGCCGGAACAGGTCGATATGGTCGAGTCGAACGGAGCAGGGAAAGCTGTCGATTACACCCCCGAAGCGTTTGCCGACACTATCTTGGCCTTTCTAAACGATTCAAACGCTAGACGAGAGATGGGCTCTGCTGGACGGGAGTACATCGCCAAAAACAGGAGTTACTATTATCTCAACAAAACTGTGTTAGAAAAATATAAGAGCATAATCGGGACATAGTATTGTTTGACAAGTAGACAGCTGTTTTGGAAGGTTAATTAATTGTTGAGTGTTTCGCTAGCGAACGAAACTCCGCAGCCAATTCAAGTCAAATTTTTTATATTTTCGAAAAAGTAACAAAGCTCATCGTTTAAGCTCTTGAAAAACCATACGACAGCACACTTATTTCCGTGTGGCTACACCTTGAATTGAAGCCAGGCTCGTGGTAGTACAGTTTGGGATATTTGATTCCATTGACCAGAAACTCGGCGATCACTGTTTCGCCGAATACAATCGGATTCGGAATTTTCCCAGATTTTGGCTAGAAATCAGCTTACAGGACCATATTGAGAACGTTTGACACCTATTTGTCAAATGTCCAAAAATATTCGACAGAGATGGTCCTGCAACGTACGATTGAGTACCTAGTGCCGGCGCCGACTCGGGTGCAGACTCCACAAGATCCAGATTAACCACTCTCTCCTACCGCTGAGGTTGGCGGTTTTTGCTATGAAATCACACCTCACTGTTCACATTCAACTAAAAACTGCTCTGTAGGATCGCTAGACGGCGTTGCGACAATCTCGTTATCTTCGTAAAAAGCGAAGAGACAGATTGCTTTGATGTCTAAACTTTCTCTCTTCACCCGTGATTCGGTGTCGAAAGCTAAAAGAGTTGTCGAGATTCCAGACGAACCTGCCGAGTGGGCGATGGTCGCGCTCCAAGCACTGCGAATCGAACTTGGGAAATCCTACCGCCAAACAATCGATAACTCGAGCGAAATGTCCGGGATTCTCGAGGAAATCGGACTTACGCGTCTTCCTCACTACACGATTTTCCGTGATTGGTTCGAGAACATCACGATGGAGACCTACCGCGCGTTTCTCGGCATATTAGCCGAGAAACGCTCTAGCCACCGCAATCGATGCAACTGGTTTCGACCGCGACCAACCGTCACGCCATTACGCCCAGCGAGCACACTACAACGTTCGCTCGCTGAAAGTCACCGCCCTCATGGACGTGAAAACGCTGCACGTCTTCGATGTCCACTGTACCACAACGAAAAAATACGATGGCAAGATAGGCCCGCAGGTCGCTCGGCGCAACGCCGAGGACCTGCGGTTACTGGCTGCTGACCGCGGCTATGATGGAAACTGTTCCATGACGAACTTCGTGAGGATGGGATTCGTCCGCTGATCAAACACCGTATCTACTCGTCGCTGGATCTCGCGCACAACGCCCGGATGAGCTGTCTCTGGTACAATCGCCGCTGGATGGCTGAAACCGTCTTTTCCTCGATCAAGCGCACGCTCGGCTCCGCCGTGCGTGCGCGGAGCTGGCACCTGGAATGCCGTGAGATGGCTCTCAAAGGTGCCGTTTACAACCTTCGTTGAGCAGTCAGATACCCGGTTAATTAACCGCCGTCGCCGGTTTCTGCGTGCTGAGTGGCCGAGTGAAAACACCGAAATCAAGCTCCGTGTAGCGATCCTACGAAGCACTAAAAAACCGCTCTTTCTGGAAGAGACAATGCTTATATATGCTCTTGATAACTATGTAAGCCGAAAATGTCGAAGAGAGTTGGGATTGTGACCAATCCATTAGACCACGGAATGGCAGGAAACATGACTAACATGAGGATCTGTCGAGAACTAAAGCGACGTACCATTGACGACCTTGAGTTCGTATATATCCATACGGACCAATCTGATCTTGATCTGTATAATAACGTGGATGAAGCAATTGTACCGAGGGCACCGATTCTGTTTCTGCGAGAGGTAGCGAAGTTAGATCTCGATCTGATTTACTATCCTCAATTTCCGTGGCTCCGACCGGGATTTTTTTTGACTGATACAAAGAAGGTAGTCAGGTTATACGGAGACTTACCGTTTACCTGCCCATCTTATGTCTCATGGCAATCCCGGATGAAAAAGTACGCTTATGCGGCCTTCTATCGCAAAACTGGTCTTGCAAATAGGGTAGATCAATACGTAATTCCGTCCGGGAGTCTTCGCCAAAGCAAAAGAAGGTCGCTTGATATCTCGGATGAAAAGTTTACTACGGTACCGCTTGCACATGGAATGACGTTTGACAAAATAAACGACAAAGAAATTGAAGAGATACTCAACTCTTTCAATCTAAAGGAAGGGTATATTCTTGACGTCGCGTCCACTAACAAAATAAAGAATGTCTCTTCACTTATTAGAGGAGTCTATCAATTACAAGAGCGGGGTATAGATGCACCTCATCTTGTCATTGCGGGTGATTGGTTGGGGTCCGATGTTAGTGACCTTGGCCGTGAATTATTGGGAGACGGCATCACCTTCACAGGGTACCTAGAAGCGGAAGAGCTAAAAGCGCTGTACAAAGGAGCGAAGCTCTACGTTAACACCTCACTTCATGAAACCTTTGGAATAACTAATTTAGAAGCAATGGAGGCGGGACTCCCCGTAATAACGAGCGATAAGTACGCGATTCCAGAAGTCGTTGGCGATGCAGCGTATTTTCTTGAAGATCCCGAAGATCCCAAAGAAATTGCTGATGCGATCGAACACTTCCTATGTAACGAGGAGATCAGGGAAGAATATATTGAAAAGGGAAAAAATCGAGCAGATAAGTACTCTTGGAAACGAACGGTTGATGAATTACTAGATGTCTTTTATTCTGTCCTGTGATCATTCGATTATAGGAAATGAATTATAATACTTGGAGTGGACTCATCAAGGAATGGAATCTGCCGATCAAAAGTGTTATTCGATGATAGTTGATTTCGTAAGTTATGTTGATCGTGATGGGATTGGACAGTCTTGACGCTGATACCCTACAGCGATATACAACTCCCTCCATCGATACGATAAGTGAAGAAGGCGAGGGTGGTCGGATGGAAACCCCGGACGGCCTCAATCGAGATGAGCTGAACACGCAGCTGCTGTGGCCTTCGATGCTCGCCGGACAAAACCCGCGGGATCTCTTTCCGTCATATTACGAGGACAACAGTCAGTCCACCAAACACTGGAACACAAAGGTCCTGTCTAATCCGCTCGTACGGAGAATAGAACGCGAGGTCTCGAATATCGCCTCAAGCAAGGCCAAGCGCTACCTAAAGAGCCTGCTGGCACAATTTGGCTACGAGAAAGAACATGTCGGTGAAAACAGACTCGCGGAAGCGGGTTCCCTCCTCGACTCCGCGGCCGCACCGCATCTGATCTCCGTTCCCGGAATCAGCGAGGACGACATGAACCGCGATCTAAAAGGCATGATCGCACCGAAGTCGGCTCGTTCGGAAGGAAGGTCAGGATACGAACCGGCGGGTGATATCTCATTGTTTGAACAGAAAGCTCTCAGCGCTGACGCCAACCGACTAATCCGATTTCTGAACGCTATCGCGTCGCGACGGCACGACTTCGTTATGTGCCACTTCTTCAGTCTCGATCTCGTGCAGCATGTGTGGGCGGACACGCCACCGAAGCTACAGCGGTGGTACGGACTCTACGACGACTTCGTCCGCCGCGTCCGGCAAACGCTCTCCGAGGACGATACACTAGTCCTCGTCTCGGACCACGGAATGGAGAAAGAAGGTATTCACTCAAAACGAGCCTTCTATGCGAGCAACAGGCGGCTATGGAAGGACACACCACGAAAGATGGAGGACCTTCGAGAAGTGCTCGAGTCAGAACTGCCACGGCATTCGCCGGCCGACGGTGAGCAAATGGACGATTCGGCACAGATCACCAATGATACGAAGGAACACCTCAGTAAGCTCGGATACTTCAGCTGATGACGCCGTACAGCATTGACTAATAGGAAAGGTTCTATACTTCTAATGATCTCTCAGAACCAAAAACGAACAGTTGATGCACTTACTGAGTCTGGGTCAGTGCGACATCGATTCCTCCAGTGGATATTGCTACTCTACGTGCCAGTGTCGCTGGGATACTGGATGTACGATCACCGCGTGCTCTACTATCTCGCATTACTGTTGCCGCTGGCTATCCCTCTGTTCATACGATACGTCAGTGATCTAGAGGCGTTCGTCGCCATTATACTAGTGGTGCTTTCTTTAATCTACTCGGCCCATCTCGTGGTCTACGACCTAGTTTTCTACACGGGTTACGTGACACTAATAAACTTTCTTCTCGCACTCGGCCTACTCAGGGCCCGGTTTTCACACCAGCTGTGGGATCTGATCACCCTCGCACTATCTATGTATGCTATCGTCGGCGTAACGGTGCTGGAGATTCCGAGCAACGACCTTATTGAGGTCGGAAGCAGGAACGTCATGGTTACGATCCTGTTCTTCTTCGCGAGCATGGGCCATCTGTATCGGGTGAGCGACGGAATCGAGAGCGAATTGCTCGCCGTAACGAGCGGCGGAACGACCATCATCGCCATCTTGATGGTCGGCGGTAGAACCGGTGTTGCGATCGGAATCGGACTGCTGACGATCTATTTAGTCCACTTCCTGAGCCACACGGGCGCCAGCTTCACGATGCTCTCTGTCGCCGGCACTATCGCCCTCATCGCCACACTGAGCGGTCTCATACTTGCCAGTAACGTCCATATATTGTCAATTGAACGGTTGCTGAATCGAGGTCTGGAAACACCCCGATGGCGGACTTGGTCCACCGGCATACGTCAGTTGAGCGCGAAGAGTTGGTTGATCGGGGGGCCCCCGGGCTGGCCGCGGCGGGAAACAGGAATGCTGTTCCACAACTCATTCCTGCGGGCGCTGATGGTGTACGGTGTCGCCGGATTCATTGGACTGTCTGCCGGTGTCCTCTACCTTTTATACAAATACGCCAGGACAGATGCGAGTCTTACGTTCCTTGTCTTCCTGCTCGGGTTCAGGATCACGTTCGACTCCCACTTCATCGCCCCCTATCTCGGCATACTAGTCTTCCTTCTATTCATATTCCCGAAATTCGACTAGTCCTACTTCGGTCAGTTGAGGTCTCAGGAGAAGCCAGGGATGACACCAAACCAAAAAAAATTATTCACGCTGACAGAGTAAGAGTGGCAGACAGTACTCTCTATGACTGATTCGATCCTATTAATTACAGTCGACTGCCTCCGGGCGGACCACGTCAGTGGGTATGGATACTACCGGGCGACGACACCGAACGTTGACAAACTGATCCGCGGTGGGACGAAGTACACCCACGCATTCAGCAACGGACCGGGCACCCGGTTCGGGTTCAAGTCGATCCACGGCGGCGTCCATCCTCTCCGAATAGAGGGAGCAGGACTACCGAGGCACGCCGGTAAGACCGTTGCTGAACTACTCAGCGAGCGGGGATACCAGACCGGTGGGTTCTCGGACAATCCGTTCGTCTCGAGGTACTTTAACTATCACAGAGGATTCGATGAGTTCGCCGACTACACGCAGTGGATGAACGGGAAGAGCAGCACTACTCTCCATGATCTGAACCACATCGTTCGACAGAGGATCGGGAAATCGATCCCAAAAGGACACGTCTATGACGTCCTCAAGTGGGGCTACGATTCACTGATTAAACTCGTTGAGAGTAGAGGCGCGAACGTGAACTCGAACGATGAGGCAGTGGTGAGTCACGCCCTCAAGTGGATTGCCGAGGCCAACGAGCGGGACGATCCATATTTCGCCTGGGTCCACCTGATGGACGCGCACCACCCATACGGATATTTCCCTGAACATCGGCAATCACTTGATGTTCCATCGGACAGAGATCATGTCCGAATGCCGTCTGTTGATCCAGGGTCGCCCCCGTCAAAGAAGCTAGTCGACGCGTACGACTCGAACGTCCGGAATGCTGACGACCACGTTGGACGGCTCCTCCGTGAAGTCGAAAATGAACCAATGGTGGTTTTAACCGCTGATCACGGGGAGGAACTGGGACTCCATAACCGGTTTCACAAGGAGTCCGTGTACCAGTCGATGGCGCACGTACCACTAATCGTCGACGCGCCGGACTTCGAAGCAGCCGAGAGTAACGCCACCGTTAGTCTGATAGACGTTCCCGCGACGATAGCCCGTCTTGCCGATGCAGACGTTCCGGCCAGTTGGGACGGAATGGACATTAGGGATCGAACGAGCGAGGAAGAGGTGTTTCTCGGCTTCGAGAACAACGAGGGCGTCTCCGCCGCCGTCATCCACAAACAGTGGAAATACATGCGGCAACAGGATTCGCTCGGGACTCCCCCAGAAAAGGAATTACTTTTTGATATTGTCGCCGATCCCGAAGAATCGTATAACCAAATAGATGACGCGGAGACAGTCTATCGGGAACTGCGCGACGTGTGTCAGGACTACATTCACGAGATCGGGAGCTCCAGGCTTAAAGCCGAACGTGAACTCTGGGACGCCAGCAAGAACCTCTCGAAGACTGTACGAGCATCGGATAGCGAGGCCCAATTAGAGTCACCGGACAGCATTGACCAGCGGTTAGAGGACCTCGGGTACAAATAGGAGAGTGCCCGCCCGAGTTGCTTCTGAATTACCGGAGGCTCCGGAACAAGTCAAGGACTTTGGCCGCCACATCGTTCCATGTTGAGAACCGAACCGATCGATCTTGTCGTGACTGACGGCGGTGCAGGCCATTTGAGAGAACCTCTTGTAATGCGGCCATAAGTCCATCCGTGGTATTGTCCTCGTATACGTAGCCTGCCCCGTCTGGTACAATCTGCGGGACACGTCCGATAGCGGGTGCGACAGAATAGGTGCCGCAGGCGAGGGCTTCTTTCAGTGCGATCGGGTGATTCTCCATCGCAGAGGCGAGGACGAAGACGTCGCTAGCGTTCAGGTGTCGCGGAATCAACTCGTGATCCACACGACCTTGGAAGTGAACTGGTGTCGTCTCAAGGATCAGGTCCGCGAGCCTTTCGAGTTCAGCCCGCTGTGAGCCGTCGCCGAGGATCACCAGCGTCAGATCGAATCTCGATTCCAGCTGACTCACGGTCTCGATGATGCTGTCTACCTGCTTGACCGGTTCGAGGCGTCCGCTGAAGACCACGACTGTTCTGTCGCCACTGGCGTACCCCGGTCGATCAGACATGCCGAGATCCCGCGGCCGAAACACGTTAGGATCCACACCGGGATTGATAGTCTGGTTCGGAATCGAGAGAAGTGATTCGTCCGCATACTCCTCCTCACACCCACCCCAGAAGACCAGTCCGTCCGCTCGTTTCAAATATCGGTCGTACACCGGGTTCACGCGGCCGCGCACTGCGTAGACAAAGGGTGCGTCCGTGAGCGAGCGCAGTCGGCTGAGAACCGGACGACCGGTCGCATACACGACGTCGGCCTCCGCGAGAAATTCAGGTTCCCTGCGCCGGAGCCGGTGAATGAATAGCTCCTCATTGAGGTGACGTGTGATCTTCCCCACTGGTTCCGGAAGAGAATAGCTGAGATCGTATGCGTACGGACAATCGACACCGAGAGTCCAGGTTTCTTGGGGAATATCGTCGCTGTCGTTTCCGATCGTGGCGTAAGAGACTTCATGGCCCAATTTCGAGAACTCCTCACCGAGTGTCAGATCGTTGATCTCGGCGCCGCCTCGAACGTGGCCAAGGTGGGTTGAAACGAAACGGATCGTGAGAGACATGTTGTGGTTTCGTAATGTATCTGTCTGCGGCCGAGATATATGAAGACCCCGCACTAAATTTGCACTATCATAAGGAATACGGTCCGTTATCCGGATCGAACCGCCGGTTGGTTCGGAACGTGACTACCGGATCGCTGACGTAGTTGACCGAACACCCCGCAAAGTACCGTCGCATCTTCTCGTCCATCGCGTCCAATCCGTAGTACTCGATGAACGAGTATTTTTCAACGGGTATCGTAGCGAGGTTTGAAAGAGCGGTCGAGAGACCTGTCGAACCAACCGACACGCACTCTACTTCCTCATGTCCGATCAGGTGCCAAACAAGGAGTTCCACCGGATAGTTGGCCTCGGTCAGTACCGTCACATCTCGGTCAGACAGGTCCTCGTATTGCTCTGTGCCCTCACCGGGATGTGGTTTCACCAGTACATTATACGTTTCACGGAGAGATTTCACGAGGGCTGCGGTCTTCTCTTGATAGACATGATCGGAGAGATAATTGTTTGCGACCAGTGGTTGCGTCACGAGGACGAACAATGGACGATCAGCCGAAATCTGATCAGAATTGATGTCCGGCTCAAAGACCGCAGTTAATAATTCTACGTGAGCATAGAATTTGATCTTTCGGGTTTCAGCGTCCGGATAGACACTATTGAGATTGTCTGGCCGCATACAGTAGACACCATCAACGGCCCCACTCGAGAGTATGGTTTCCAGCGTCAACGGGAAGAAAAATTCGCTTAGGTTGCTCCTGTCCTTCAGTCCCTCCTTCATGTACAGGCTTATTCCCTCCTCGAAATGATACAGTCTCACCCTAGTGTGGTTCCGTATCCAGACCAGTCCGTTGTTTAATACCGGCGACCGTGTAGCAAAAAATAAATTCATCTTGGATATGAATATACTTAGGCAAGCTAGGACAGTACTCATCAATAGAAGTGATACGTACGACAGCACCCTGTTCAGGCTAGATTGGATCGAATCGGGAACAAGAGGGAAGGGTCTGTGATTAATATTGAGTTTGTAGTTCCCGACAAAATGCCGGTCGAACGCCTCGTTAAGGGCAACCGCGTTCAGATCAGACACGCGAGATGCATTGAGTACTACCAGGATATTATGAGAATCCTCGAAATCTTCCGCAGCTATACAAGTTGCTTCTGCAACATGTAGACTAGATTCACAGAGGAAAATGTTCATCTCTTTACCTATGTTCAGCATTAGTATTAATAAATGGTGGGTTCGCATCAATATGTTGGATTGATCCAACTAGTGACAGTGTTTCCAAGATGTTGGTCATCACGACTATCCGATCTGCCACAATGGAAGCGCTTTACAGTTGGTATAGCGCCAACAATTAGTTACCATGTGATCACCGCGACTCAACCTGAGCGACAATCCAGAAGTTCTGCGCCCCTAGTGTCTCAAACCCAAGCGACCAAAGGAAGCGCGTCGGGCTAATCACCTTCCTGTTTTTGAAGCCGAATATTTTTCCCAGAATGGTTCGATGTACGTGAATTCCGAGACTGCAAACCCCGCTCGAGAGAGTAACTCGACTATCGTTTTCCGATCGAACCAGCAGGTATGTTCTGGATTAACCGGGACGTCACCCCGTAGTGCATGCTAGAACCGAGACACCGCCCATGGGTTTGGTGTCGTTAACAGAAGACGGCCGTCCGGTTTGAGATGTGCCCGAGCACAATCTAAGAACTTTCCGGGGTTCGCGAGATGTTCGATCAATTCGCCGGCAACAATCACGTCAAAATCTCTATCCAGACCGAATTGTTCTGCATTCTGATGTTTTACAGTGTATCCGCGTTCCTGAAGAATTCGAATGTCCTCCTCAAGAACGTCAATTCCAACTACCTCCCGACAGATGTCGCTTAGACGTTTGTGTAACCAGTTTTCGTTATTTTCATTCTCCACAGAGTGTTGAACACAACCCACATCAAGGACCACGTCTTCTGGCGACACCCGGTCGAGAATTGCGGGAATGCGAGAATTCATTGAGTATACCAGTAAAATGGACAACTATATTAAACATATTTCGTTGGGGTGAATGAAAAATTGCCATACCTAATATCCAATTTGGCCGTGGTGAATCGCCAGATGGTGCGTGATTTCACTGGTTCACTGCCTGCTTGATGTTGTAAACCGCACACATCAGAACGAGTTCTCGAAACTCACCGTACCAGGTTCGCGCGCACGGCGTCGCCGAGCGTGCGCTTGATCGTCGAGAAGACGGTTTCACACAGCGCTCGTTGCCGGAACACGCGGGGTTTGATCAGCGGTCTCACGCCTTCTTCGCGGAGTTTTTCACGTAACTCCATCCAGTCGTAGCCTTTGTCGGCAGCGAGGCTGGCGAGGTCGCCCGCGTTGCGGCGGGCGACCTGCCAGCCAAGCTGTGTGTCGTGCGTTTTCTCGGTCGTACAGTGAACGTATAGAATCGCGCGACTTTCTGTATCCGCGAGTGCAGTTGTTTTGAGCGTTTGAACGCGGTAATTCGTCCGGCGGCAGTAGTGTTTGCTCGCGTTCTCGCGGTCGAAAAATGTCGCGTCGATGGCAGCGTGACCACTCGGGTCGTGAGCTGCGCCGACAGGCGCAGCAGCACTCGCCAGAGTGCTGTCTTGATCCTGTCAAACCACTTCACTAGCGTCGAGTGATGCGGGAGATTGGCCACCTCGAGGCCGATCTCCCTGAGTATATGTGGCATCTCACTTAACAGGTCGAGTGTCTCCCGGTACGATTTCTCCAGGTAAATCCGCAGACAGCGCAGCAACAGTACCGCATACTCGGCGAAGCCGCCACCCCCTTCGGGGCGGCGACTTCGCCTTAGCCTCCAACAGCATTTTTAGCTAATTGGATCGCTTTGCTAGTGAAGCAAAAAATCGCAGACATGAACCATCGGCGGTTTCCCGCTTCACCTTCCTAGTTCTGACGGTAAACGGCGACGCCGTCATGCGATTCACCAGAGCCGAGTTCGTCATTGAACATGGGATAGGCAGTACAGATCTGGAAACAGTTGCTGTCGAAGATAATGTGAAAGAACGGCCGGACCAGCTTGGATACAAATAAAATCTGGAAAGATACCGCGAGAGATATCCTGCTGTATTGACCATTCTGATGTCAAGGATATCTGTCCTTGTCAAGGTATCCCTAGGGACTTCCATTACATCCAGCAACGTAACCTATACACTTGTGCTCAAAGTAGCCATGACAATATGTCTGATCAGATTCCGTTATTCGAAATCGCCTGGGACGAGCAAGAGATCCTGAATGCCGTCGAGTCGATTGGAAGGGGGGGGTACTGGGCAAAAGGGCCTTTCGTTGACAAATTCGAATCTCGGCTAGAGGAGTACCTCGACGTCGAACACGCAATCGTCGTCAACTCCGGCACGTCCGGCCTCGTGACGGCGCTGGAGGCCAGTGATATCGGACCCGGCGACGAGGTTATTGTCCCGTCGATGACTTTCATCGCGACGGCGAACGCGGTTCGACTCGTCGGTGCCGAGCCGGTTTTCGCCGACATCGACCGAGACACGTACGGACTGAGTCCAGACTCCGTTCGTGAGAATATCACCGAGGATACGGCGGCCATCATTCCCGTCCACCTATACGGCGCACCTTGCCGGATCGACCAGATCCAGGATATCGCTGCACAACACGATCTCACGGTCGTCGAAGACGCCGCCGAAGCGTTCGGATCTACGTACGAAGGCAAGAGTGTCGGGACCTTCGGCGACGCGGGAATACTCTCGTTTTGTCAGAACAAGATCGTAGTCACTGGAGAAGGAGGGGCAATAATCACCGACGACGACGAGATTGCCTCCAATGCCCGTCTCTATCGATCACACGGACGCGCCCCTGGAGACTACTTCGAGAGTGTCGGCTCGGGAGAGTACGTCGCACTGGGGACGAACCTCCGAATGTCCGACCTCACCGCCGCAATCGGCTGCGCACAGATGGACAAAGTCGACGAGTTGATCGGCAGCCGACAAGCTGCAGCCAAGTATATGAACGAGCAGCTAGCCGAAATCGACGGGGTCCAGGTTCCACGCCCAATCGACGGTGGTACACACGTCTATCAGCTGTACACTGTCGAGTTCGATTCCGGGATTGATCGCCAGATCGTGATTGACACGCTGGACGAACACGGAGTCTCCTCGAAAATCTACTGGGACACGCCGGTCCACGAGACTCACTACTATACAGAGACGATGGATGGCCCGTCGCCGAACACCCCGACGACGCAGGATGTAGCAGACACGATCCTGTCGCTGCCCATCTATCCGGATCTCACTCCCAGAAAGACCGATCAAATTGTTGCTGCGGTCAAAGATGGAGTTCGACAAGCACGGTAGCTGGCAGAGGTGTTTTTCGTCCCCACGTTCGATCAATGCCGAAAGAAAAACACTTCCCAACCGTCGTTCTTCTCAAGATATGGACTCTCTAGTAGGTAAGAACGTACTCATCACGGGCGGTTGTGGATCGGTCGGCTCCGAACTCGTTTCACAGGTGCTGAATGCTGATCCCGAAGTCGTTCGAGTGTTCGACAACGACGAAGCGTCCCTCTTCGACCTCCAGACGAACTATCAGGACGAGTCACGACTTCGATTTTTGCTTGGCGATATCCGCGATCGTGAGCGACTCAGGCTAGCGATCGAGGGAATCGATGTCGTGTTCCATGCGGCAGCGGTCAAGCACGTCGAGATCAACGAGTACAATCCGTTCGAAGCGGTGCAAACGAACGTCCAGGGGACGCAGAACCTCATTCGTGCTGCGATCGAGGAGGAAGTAGAGGCGGTCGTCGGGATTAGCACGGACAAAGCCTCGAATCCGACATCAGTGATGGGTGCAACCAAACTCCTGTCAGAGCGACTCATAATCGCTGCGAACAACTACAAAGGGGACAAAGACATCTGCTTCGGGTGTGTCAGATTCGGGAACGTTCTCGGTTCGAGTGGATCCGTGATCCCACTGTTCCTTGACCAGATCGAAGACGGCGGTCCAGTCACCGTAACAGATCCCGAGATGACACGGTTCATTATGCCGATCGCAGAAGCGGCCGGCCTCGTTATCAAAGCCTACGAACGGATGACGAGCGGCGAAATATTCGTTCTGAAGATGCCGGCGTTTCGAGTCGGAACCCTGGCCGAAGCGATGGTCGAAAAGTACGCACCTGCCGCAGGCTACAATCCCGACGACATCGAGATCGACATAGTAGGTGCCCGCCCGGGAGAACGAATTCACGAGAAACTCATTTCTGAGGACGAACGGCGACAGGCTCGCGAACTCGATAGTATGTACGTGATATTGCCGCAGATTGACGTCTCGGCGTACCAGGACATCGCGCACACCAATGCCGATCCCGTCAAGAACGCCTACACGTCGGCTGACGAGACATCACTCTCGAAAGAAGAAATCATCGAGAAAATCGATGACCACATGTCCCCTCACACCCTCTTATAAATGCGGGTATTACTCACCGGACTCGGATCGATCGGTCAGCGCCACGCAAGGTTGCTCAAAGAGTCATCTAAGGATATCGAGTTGATCGCGTATCGGAGTGGAACCTCGACGTCGGGGAACGATTTGGGGATTCGAGAGTACACACGGTTAGAGGATGCACTTGACACGGATCCCGATATCGCATTTATAACTAATCCGACAGCGAAACACGTCGAGACTGCTCTTTCGTGTGCGAAAGCAGATTGTGACCTCTTCGTAGAGAAACCACTCTCTCACGATCTGGATAGGATCGACGAACTGATCGCTATAGCTGACGAGAGAAACCTCGTCACCTACGTCGGTTGTCAGTTGCGGTTCGATCCTGTGTTGAACGCTACACGAGATCGGCTCGACGATGGAGAACTGGGTACCGTCATCTCGTTTCGTACGACTGCAGGATCGTACCTCCCCGACTGGCGTCCGGGTAGGGACTACCGCGACTCCTACAGTGCGGATCCCGATCGTGGCGGCGGTGTCGTCCTCGATCTGATTCACGAGATAGACTACTTACACTGGTTGTTCGGTCCGTTGCGGTGTATCGCCTCTGATCTCGGATACACGGACACACTGGACATTGAGTCAGAAGCTATCGCCGAAGCGATCGTGAGAACGTCGGATGACGTCCTTGGAAGTATACACCTCGACTACTGCCGGAGACAGCCACGGAGAACGCTCGAAGTCGTCTGCGAGAACGGAACACTTGTCGCAGACCTCGAAGATCGAATACTGACTGTCAAGTATCCGTCCTCGACCGAAACTGAGACGTTCGACTACGACCGTGACGAGCGGTTCCGGAAACAACTGGCGTACTTCCTCGAACACATCGACACACGGGCAGCCTGCGAGAACGATCTGAGAGAGGGAAAAGAGGTATTACAAGTAGCGCTCGACATAAAAAGAGGACACGATGAGTGAGATCCTCTGTACGATCTGTGCCCGTGGAGGATCGAAGGGCATCCCCGGAAAAAACGTACGAGAAGTCGGCGGGAAACCCCTCGTTGGCCACGCCATCTCCGATGCACGGAGATGGAATCGGAGCGCAGACATCGTGGTCTCGACCGACGACGACGAGATCGCATCAGTCGCCGAAGAGTACGGGGGACGAGTTCCCTTCCGCCGGCCAGCCGAACTCGCTTCTGATACCGCAGGAAAGCTGCCCGCAATCCATCACGCCGTCAAACAGATGGAAGCCATCAAAAAAGAGCAGTATGACTATGTCGTCGATGTGGACGCGACGACACCGCTCCGACGACCCTCGGACATCGAGGACTGCTTCACGGCGGTTCAGAATGACGACCACACGACCAACGCATACACCGTCTGTGAGGCTGACAAAAACCCGTACTTCAACATGGTCGAACTTGACGAAGACGGCTATGCATCACTCTCAAAAGAGATCGGCCCCGACATTGTCCGTCGACAAGACGTTCCCACCGTGTACGAGATGAACGCGGCGGTCTACGTGTACGAACGGGACTTCCTGATGGAGACTGATACCATACAAGGCGAGTATACGCGGGTTTCGGTCATGCCCCCGGAACGGTCGGTCGATATCGACACGGAACTCGATCTCAAGTTCGTGGAGTTCATGTTTGAGCGCCGGGAGCCCGAGGTATGACGGACAATCTCTTCGACCTGACGGGAGACGTCGTTCTCGTTACCGGTGGTGGGGGACTGATCGGCACCGAGGTCTGCCAAGCGATTGATCATCACGGCGCCGCCGTCGTCGTCGCAGAGTTT
This sequence comes from Halorientalis brevis, assembly GCF_023077655.1. NCBI lineage: Archaea > Methanobacteriati > Methanobacteriota > Halobacteria > Halobacteriales > Haloarculaceae > Halorientalis > Halorientalis brevis. The sequence goes on from NZ_JALLGV010000004.1 coordinate 550,304, forward strand.
GACGAAGAGCGAGGACGCAAAGTCGCGGAGAAATTGGATCGCGGTGAGTTCGTCTCACTAGACATCACCAATCCCACGTCGGTTGACGCGGTCTATGAGTACGTAATCTCGGAGCACGGTCGTCTCGATGGGTTGGTAAATCTGGCTTATCCTCGGACTGACGACTACGGACAGTCTTTCGAGTCCGTAGACAAAGAAGAGTTGATCAAGAACGTCTCTATGCACCTTGGCGGTTACTACGCGGTGACGAAAGCCGCCGTCCTGAAGATGCTCGAGCACGGCTGTGAAGGTTCTATTGTGAATTTCAGTTCCATCTACGGAATGCAGGCGCCTGACTTTACCGTCTACGAGGGAACACATATGACGAGCCCAGTCGAGTACAGCGTGCTCAAGGCAGGTGTTCTGAACTTTACCCGGTACTTAGCTTCATACCTGGGCAGCGACGGAATCCGAGTTAACAGCGTCAGTCCGGGCGGCGTGTTCGATGAACAACCAGAACAGTTCGTCGAGAACTACGAACGGAACGTTCCGCTCGGTCGCATGGCAGAACCCGAAGATGTCTCTGGAGCGGTAGTATACTTACTGAGCGCCGCCGCGTCGTACGTGACAGGACACAACATAGTGGTGGATGGTGGCTGGACGATCAAATGAGGAAGGAGTCACGACACGATTGTAACGATGGACTCACATGAAAAAAGATATGGTCGCTAACACTCGGGATATCGTCGTCCTCACGGGGACTAGAGCCGAATATGGCCTCCTGAAGTCTTCGATGGAAGCCATCAGAAATGACGATCGTCTCTCGCTTTCGGTGGTCGCGACGGGGATGCACCTCTCTCCACGACACGGAATGACAGTCGAGGAAATTCGGAACGACGGATTCTCAGTTGACAGGGAAGTATTGATGCAACTCGACGGTGACTCCGGGACTGCGATGGCGAAGTCACTAGGCGTCGGGATGATGGGTCTGACTGAGGCGTTCGAAAGTCTCGATCCAGACATCGTATTGTTGCTAGGAGATCGAGACGAGGCGTTGGCAGGTGCACTCGCAGCGGCCCACATGGGCATACCTGTCGCACACATTCACGGTGGCGATTCCATGCATGGCGCAACAATCGACGACAGCATTCGCCATGCGATTACGAAGTTTGCTCATATCCACTTTCCGGCTTCCGAGTTGAGTGCCGATCGAATCCGAAAGATGGGCGAAGAGGAGTGGCGAATCACGGTTTCAGGGGCGCCTGGACTCGATGATATCCTGGCTGGTGAGTACAACACTCCCGGGTCAGTGCTCGAGAAACACGATCTCGATCCGGACCAGCCACTCCTGATCGTCGTGCAACATCCAGTGACGACACAACCCAATAACGCCGGTGAACAGATGGCAGCAACACTTGACGCTGTCAAGTCCTTCGACGCACAGACGGTACTGATCTATCCTAATGCAGACGCTGGTGGTGATCGGATAATCCAGGAGATTGAGTCACGATCACTAGACGAACAGACCCGGACATTTCAGAGTCTCCCACGTCGCGAATATCTTGGCCTCATGGCTGCTGCTGACGTGATGGTCGGAAACTCGTCAAGCGGGGTTATCGAAGCCCCCTCATTCGATCTGCCCGTCGTTGACGTCGGTCCCCGGCAGAAAGGTCGCGAACGGGCAGCGAACACACTATCAGTTCCGCACGATCGAGACAAAATCCGTACTGCTATCTCGAAATGCCTTACTGACGACTCCTTCCAAGAACAGGCTGCCACGTCTGCCAACCCGTACGATTATGGCGGGGCTGGGACGGAAATCTCCAAGCGTCTAGCTGAGGTGGAAATAAATGAACAGTTGCTCCGGAAACGTCTCGATTTCGAGCAGTGACTGCTTCAAAGGTAGTACGGCGGTATACAATAACATAGATGGGTTTCCACGTTAGTAGAGACCGCATGGGTAACGATCCACGAGAGAGATTTGAGGAATGGGAGCAACCAGAGATCGTTGACGGCGAACTCACCGAGTATAACTGGTTAGTGAACAACCCAAGTGGGCTACAATTGGAGGAGTATGTCGATATCGGGGCGTTCACGGTGATCAATGCTCACGCCGGAGTGACAATCGAAACCGGTGTCCAGATCGGTCCCCATTGCGATATCCACAGTAAATCGACAATCGATGGTGAATCTGGGACGATACACATCCGAGAAGGGGCAAGAATCGGTTCACATACAACGGTTCTCCCTGGTGTCGAAATCGGCCGTGACGCACTCGTTGGCTCACATAGTTTGGTTCGCGATGACGTTCCTGATGGGGCCTTCTACAAAGGGGTTCCAGCCACCAGCAACTGAACGATAGGCCAGGGGTGCTCTACAAAAATATTATTCTAGATCATTTTGTCTAATTGGGTCGCCTTCAGCCCGAGGATTTATGACCTGTTTTCCTAGTACCGTCTGCAATTCACGCGGTGACAGTCCTTCTGCTGGTCGAACGATCTTGATATCTGATTCAGAGAGCACAGTTCCTGACTCGATATCAGTCGCTGCGTATAAGCTCTTTCGCGAGATAGCCCGATTTTCCAGCTCAGCATCTACAGGATGTTTCTCGCCGTCTCCGAGGGCCCTTGCTGCAGTTTCAACTAACTCGATACAGCGAGCTAATTCGTCCGGTTCGAGCGATGCCTCATGATCAGGCCCCGGAAGAGTTGAGTCGATCGTGAAGTGTTTTTCTATGACACACGCACCAGCAGCGACAGCCAGTGCCGGTGTTTCGGGTAACGTCGTGTGATCCGAGTAGCCGACTGGTACCGTTAGTTCGTCAGCCATCGTTTGCATTGCGCGGAGATGGATGTCTTCGATTGCTGCTGGGTATGATGACGTGCAGTGAAGAAAGATCAGATCAACATCAGGATTTGCCGCTGTGATCGCCCCATGGGCGTCGTTAACTTCTTCCATCGTTCCCATGCCTGTGCTAACGATCATGGGTAAGTCGAGATCAGCAATGTGTTCGAGGAGCGGATGATTATCCAATTCGCCTGAGCCAACTTTGATCGCGGGTACTCCGAGATCAGCTAACATATCCGCGCTCTCGGGATCGAACGGTGTCGAGAGAAACGTGATGCCCTTCCCTGTGCTGTATTCTATCAATTGTTCGTGTGCCTTCCGATCCAACTCGTACTGGCGTAACATCTCGTACTGTCCATCTTCGTCAGTCGTCTCTCCCTGATACTTGGCCTTCCGGGCATCCTGGGTAACGAGACGGTCTGCACTGAACGTCTGGAATTTCACTGCATCGGCACCGGCGTCCGCTGCAATATCGATCAGACGCTTGGCCAGATCGAGATCGCCATTATGATTGACGCCAGCTTCAGCGATAAAATATGGTGTCTCCTCGGTTCCCACCGGTGTCCCATTAATTTTCATGCGACTGTGCTCACTCCGAGAAATTATAGGAGTGGTGTTAAATCACTCGTTATATTGGTATAGCCCGGACCGATCTGTCTTCACCGTGGACTAACCGTTTCGCGACTGAATCGCATACAGTTCGGCGTACTGCCCGTCGTTCTCGATCAACGTCTCGTGATCACCGGTCTCGACGATCCTTCCGGCGTCCACCGAGTAAATCCGGTCGGCGTTCTTTACAGTCGAGAGCCGGTGTGCGATCCCGACCATCGCGTAATCACGCTCCATGCTCTCGATTGACTGTTGCACCTGCTTCTCTAGATTCGAGTCGAGATCACTCGTCGCCTCGTCGAGTACCAGCACGTCGGCATCTTTCAGCAGCGCCCGTGCTAGCGCGACTCGCTGTCGCTGTCCACCCGACAGCCGAACGCCGTCGTCCCCGAGCTGCGTCTCGTATCCGTCAGGCAGATCGTCGAAGAACTCGTCGACTTTAGCGATCCGAATCACCCGATCGAGTTCGTCCTCAGAGATGTCTCGATTCCCAATCGTCAGGTTGTACCGGAGCGTGTCGTTGAAGATAAACGGATCCTGTCGTACCACTGCGATCCGGGATCGCCACTCGTCGATGTCCATTTCGTGGATCGATCGACCGTTCGCCCGGATCTCTCCGGAGTCCGGTTCGTACATCCGAGACAGCATCGAGACGATCGTCGATTTGCCGGCCCCGGACTGCCCCACGAATCCGATGAACTCCCCTTTCTCGAACTCGAAAGACACACCTGAGAGCGCCTCGTCGTCCTGTCCCTCGTAGGAGAAGCGCACGTCGTCGAACTCGACAGTCTGAATCTCGTCGGGAACCGGCTCCGAATCGCTAGTCGGCTCGGTATTCCGTTCGAGTTCGTCGATGAACTCCTGGGTCCGCACGAGATGCGGGAGGTTGTTCTCGATCTTGTATAGTTTCGAGTTCAACGCACTCGCTTTCGGCCCGAGGCGGAACATCGCGAACAGGAACACACCGAGCGCACCGAGCGAGAGGTTCGCGAAGGTGAGCGCGAGGTAGATCAGGACGAACACCGAGATAGCGGTCAAGAGATTGTAGAAGTTCTGAATCGCCTGCTCGTTGCGCCGCAGCCTGATACTCGAACTGGCGTACTGATTCACCGCGTCGAGAAAGTCCTCGAAGAGTTCGTTTTTCAGCCCGAACAGCTTCGTGTCTCGGATCCCCTGTGTCCCGGCCTGGGCAGCCTGCTGGACGCGCTCGTTCGAGTCAGCAACCTGGTCACCGAGTTCGTACCCAGGCTCGACGACGTACCGGAACAGCACGGCAAAGCCACCGAGAAACACCAACGCAAAAAGTGTGAGAAACGGTGCGATGACTAACGCGACTACGAGGTACATTAGCGTCAGGAACCCCTGTTCAAGAAAGTCGATGACAAGCCTGATCGTTTTTCCTGCGTACTCCGCCTGCGTAACAATTGCGTTCAGAATGTCATCTGATCCTTCCTGATCGAAGTACTCGATCCGGGCGTTCAGTGCATGGTCGAACGATTCCCGCTGCAAATAACGGATATAATCGATCGACAGTGCACTCCGCATCCACCGCACGAAGAACGTCAGCGTCCACCGCACGGCGAGGACGGAACTCACACCGACGACGACGGACCCCAGCGTAAAGGGAATCTCCAGAAACTCGTACATAGTAACGAACGCTAGCATAATACCGTCGGCCTGCTGTGCCGGATCGCCGGGCGACTGGACTATCTCGACGATCGGCAAAATAAAGCCGAGACCGACACCTTCGAGAAGGGCAGCAAAAACGCCGCCGAGAATGATCGCCGCAGTGAGACGCGGCCGGTATCTAGCGACCCGGATCAGCGCTCGGAGTTGCTCTCGCCGGCCGATATTCTCTGAGTCACTCATTAGAGAAACGATCCTCTCTCGGATTTTATACTCGTTGGTTTGGTGATAGTCGAGAACCCGATGCTTATTTATTCGATTTCAAATCTGGGAGTGGAAATCTTTGTTTTCCCATCTGCAGATTTAACAACATCCGATTTCGCTTCACCGTTTATCCGGATATCATCCGACACTCCCGGAAACCCGTGACGAGAGAAAGCCAAAGATCGATGCCCCAAGCGAGTCGATCTGCCCCAGTCTAGTTCGCCTACAGAAGCGGATTCCTGTTTCTGGAGTGTCGTCAAGCCCGCTGTCAATTCTACCGATCGTGGACAGCGTGGAAGTTGAGGCAGATGCCGTCAACGACGCAGTTCAATTTATCTCCCCGAGAGCAGTGCACGAATCGACTGCCGCACTGATTCTCGTGGCTCCCAGTTGAGCTCTTCTCGAGCGCTATCCGTCGCGACCTCGAACGTATCCACGAGCGTTTCGTTCCCACGCGGATTCTCGATCAGTTCGACATCGGCCTCAATATCTCGCTCTTCTGCTGCAATCTCAGCCACCCACTCGGCCAACGTCATCACGCTCGGATCTTCGTCACTCGCGATCTCGTACCTCTCGACCCCAGTCTCCCCAGCATCCAACTGTTCGACCATTCGCTCGGCGCTCCGAACGTACGCCCGAGCGACGTCCTTCACGTGGACGAAGTTCCGGGACTGCGTGCCCGGCTCGTACACCGTCAGCGTCTCCCCGGCCAGCGCTCGGTTGACGAAGAAGTTCGTCACCGTCCCCTTCGACACCGTCGTCCCGTCGATCTCGTGCTCACCATACAAATTCGAGATCATGTACAGGTGCGCGGGGAACGCACCCTCGGCGAAGTCCTCGATCGCGCGCTCGCTGAGCAACTTCGTGCGTCCGTACCAGTTCATCGGATCGCGGGGATGATCCACCGTGATCGGGAACTCCTGGGGATCGCCCAGCACGGCCATCGAGAAGGGGAAGATCAGCCCAGCACCGGCCTTGCGGCAGAACCACGCCACGTTGTTCGTCCCCTGGACGTTGACCTCGTAGGCCAGATCCGGCTGCTCGTCGCAGTCGTCCACGCCGGAGATCGCCGCCAGGTGCATCACGACATCCGCGCCCGACAGCGCGTTCTCCAGTCGATCCCGGTTCCGAATGTCGACGTGGTCGACCTCGACGTCGCCGATCTGTCGAACCTGACCGAGGTAGAAGTTGTCCAGCGCAGTGATCTCCCAGTCCGGATGCTCGTCTTGCAGGACCCGAACGACGCGACTGCCGATGTAGCCCGCGGCGCCGGTGACGGCGACGCAGAGTTCGTTGTCTCGTTCACTCATTGTTTGCCTCCATGAACCGCTCTGCCAAATCACGGACGCCCTCGCGGAGCGTCCACGTCGTCTCGAACCCGGTTTCGCCCAGTCGGTCGAAGTTGACGTGATACGACGGGCCGGGGTGTTCGTCTTCCAGGTAGGTGATGTCGACCGGGCCGACTTCCTCCTGAACCAGATCGGCGATGTCGGCGATCTGGAAGTTGCCCGCGTTGGTCCCAACGTTGTACACGCGGTGGTTCCAGTCGTCCGGCCGAAGCGCCGCGTGCTTGTAGGCGCGCGCGGCGTCCTCGACGTGGACGAACGGCCGCCAGTTCGACCCGTCACCGTACACCGTCAGCGATCGCCCGGTCAGCGCGCGGAACACGAAGTAGTTGACCACGAGATTGAACCGAACGCCCGGCGAGTAGCCGTAGTTCGTCGCCATCCGCAGCGCCGTCCCCTGCATCTCGTGGTCGGCGCAGTAGTCCGCGAGCAGGGACTCGGCCTGGTACTTCGCCTCCGCGTAGGGATTGATCGGATCGGGGTCGACCGACTCGTCGATGTCGGTCGAGAGCGCCCGGCCGTAGATGTTACACGACGACGCCGAGACGACGTTCCCGACGCCGAGTTTCCCCGCGGCCTTCAGTACGTTCTCCGTGCCGTCGTAGTTGACGGCGAACGTTTCGTCGCGTCGGTCGTGCGTGCTCGCCGCGCCCGTGATCGCCGCGAGGTGGATCACCGTGTCCACCCCGCGCATGGCGTTCTCGACGTCGCCGTACTCCCGAACGTCGCCGCGTCGGAAGTCCAGCGCCTGGGCGTCGTCGCCCTCGCCGTCGCTGTCGACCGGGGAGAGCGTCCCCAGCAGCGCGCGGGGCGACCCACTCTCTAAGCTGTCGAGGACGACGATACGATCGACGGCGTCGTCGCTACGTAGCATCGGGATCAGCGCGCTCCCGATGTAGCCGCAGCCGCCGGTGACGAGCACGTCCATCGCCTACTCCTCCAGGACGCCGGGCAGGAACCGGTCCTCGTGGGCTTCGATGGTGTCGTCGTACTGGGTCAGCGTCCCGAAGATGTCACGGACGCCGCCCTCGAAGTCCTGGGCCTGCTCGCCGATGAGGTCCATGTACCGGTCGTTCTCGATCTCCATCTTGTGAGTCTCGTCCTCGTCGCGCGGGTTCTCGAAGTGTTCGACGTCGACGTCGAGTTCGAACTCGTCGCCTACGTCGGCGATTGTCTCTGCGATCTCGACGATGGAAATGGCGCGCGTGACCTGGTTGTACACCGTCAGGTCGTCGGGCCGATCGTCGGGATCGGCCAGCGCCAGCTCTGCGAGGCCTTCGACGGCGTCCTCCAGACTGATGAACGGCTTGCGCTGTTCGCCCTTGCCGTACACCGTGACGGGGTAGCCCGCGACGGCCTGGGCGGCGAAGCGGTGTCCGACGGTGCCGAAGTAGTAGTCGAAGTCGAACCGGGTCTTGAGCCGGTCGTCCCCGCGTGTTTCCTCGGTCTCGGTCCCGTACGTGATCGCGGTCCGGACGTCCGAGATCGGGATGTCGAACTGCGAGTGGGCCAGACGCATGTTGGCCGCGTCGTGGCTCTTGGTCAGGTGGTACCAGCTCCCGGCCATCGCGGGGAAGGGCACGTCGTCGCGCTCGCCCTGGTTCTCCATGACCGCACCGCCCTCGGGGATCGGGAACTCCGGTGCACCGTAGACGCCGGTCGTCGTCGTCTCGATGAAGTGGGTGTCGTTGAGGTCGTGCTCTTCGAGGCCCCACAGGAGGTTCCGCGTGGCCTGCATGTTGTTGTGCTGGGTGTAGTTGGCCCGTTCCCCGTTGATCTGGGAGTACGGCGCCGAGGGCTGGGCGGCCGCGTGCACGATGACGTCCGGCTCGTGGACCGTCAGCAGTTCCTCGACGAAGGACTTCTCGGCCAGGTCGCCCTGCACGAACGAGAGGTTCGTCACGCCGTGGACCTCTTCTGCGGCTTCGATGCGTTCGTCCATCCACCCGACCGGCACTGCACTCACCGAGCCGACCTCTTCGACCCAGTCACGACGGGCGAAGTTGTCGACGGCCAGGACGCGGTCGTCGGTTCGAGTCGCGATTCGCAAGGCGGCGGGCCACCCGATGTAGCCGTCACCACCAGTGACGATGATCGTCATAGTTACTCAGAATGTGAGTAACCGAACTGTGATAAACGTTGTGTCATCGACAGCTGATGCTGATCAGTCCAGATCGACCCAGAAGCGGTTCACGCAGTCGAAATGGCTATACGATCACCGTCTGAGTGACAAACGAACTCGACGATGACAGACTGGGAGCGCGCGCGGTCGACCTCCGTCGTCGCGAGAACCAGCACCGCGGTCGCCGAGCGCCTCGATGCGGCAGCGAACGAGTCACGGATTCGACAGTTTCTCGGGGACGGCGAACGACTGCTCGCCCGCGCGATAGCGACCAGTCGCGCCGGTGCCGTGGGACGGACACTGGATCGGTGGGGTCGCGACTCGTGGCTCTATCGGTGGCTCACGAAAGAGCCCGATCCGGACGTCGTCGTCATCGACCTCCGCGAGACCTGGACGATCAGCCCAATTCTCGCCGTGCTGGATCGAGTCGTGGGGGCCGTCGCGACGGCCGACGAACGTCTGGGCCTCTCGCGAGCGGCCCAGGCAGGTGCGGAGACCGTTCGATCCGCACCGCTCCGGGTCCTCGGAACCATCGCGTTCGTCGCCGTCTTCGTCAACACACTGGCAGCCGTAGCCCTCGGCGGTCTCAGTGACGCGGGCCTCGGCAGCCGCCTCCTGGTGCTGGCGGTCGCCACGCTCGCGACGCGGGTCGACGCGACGTGGGACGAACTCCGCGACGGTCGCGTCGGCTCACTGCTTCTCGCGCTCTTCGAGCCACCGGAGCCACCCGACGAGGGGACCGAGAAAGTCGGAGATATCGAGGACCGCTGACTACCTAGATCAAAGTGAAAATCCAGTCCAGTTAACGCTGATCAGGGAGGAAGGATTTCCATACTTGTCAGTCGTTTGATCTCGGTTTCACTCAGCAAACTGAACAGAGGTAGAGCCGCTGTTCTTCTCCGTCCTCGACTGTCGAACTACCATTCTGCATAGGGCGTTTCAGTTCACTCTACTACTTATAATTTATATTGAGTGGAACGGCCACACGTAGTCGGAGTTGCCAGGATCCCACTGTCTCAACGAGGAGCGTGCGAACCCGCAAGTGATCGCCGTGGATCGACAATTGATACCTCAGTGAGAAAAATCCCAGATTTATATGATGTATTAGATCATTCCACTGTGACGCTTTTCGCCAGGTTGCGCGGCTTGTCGATCGACCGCCCGAGCATGTTCGCGGTGTGGTAGGCGACGAGCTGGAGCTGGACGTTCGCGACGACGGCCGCCACGCGCGGGTGCGTGTCGGGCACTTCCAGCACGTGGTCGGCGTAGCGCTCCACGTCTGACTCCCCGTCGGTCACCGCGACGACCGGGGCGTCCCGCGCTTCGACTTCCTTGACGTTCCCGATGGTCTTGCGAGCCATCTCGTCGTCACCAGTCACGGTAGCAAACACCGGCGTGTTCTCGGTGACCAGCGCCAGCGGCCCGTGTTTGAGTTCGCCCGCCGCGAAGCCCTCGGCGTGCTTGTAGGTGATCTCCTTCATCTTCAGGGCGCCCTCCAGCGCGACGGGGTAGTTGAGGCCACGGCCGATGAAGAAGTACGACTCGGCGTCCCGGTAGGTTTCGGCGACCTCTCTGGCGACCGAGTCGTCGAGGATCTCCTGAACGGCGCTGGGTAGATCGCGCAGCCCGCTGATGACCTCGCGGTCGTCGTCGACCGACGTGATACCTAACGTGAGAAGATTCAACGCCGCGAGCTGGCTGGCGAACGTCTTCGTCGCGGCGACGCCGATCTCCGGGCCGGCCCGGATGTACAGCGCGTGATCGCACTCCCGCGCTGCAGTCGAACCGACGGTGTTGGTCACCGCGAGCGTCCGCGCACCGCGACGACGGGCTTCTCGGAGCGCCGAAAGGGTGTCCGCAGTCTCACCGCTCTGAGTGACGCCGACGACGAGCGCGTCGCCGATCGGCGGCGTGCTCGTGGTGTACTCGCTCGCGAGGAACGCCTGGGCCGGGATGCCGGCCTGCTGGAACAACTGCGTGGCGTACAGCGCCGCGTGATAGCTGGTTCCGCAGGCGACGAACTGGACCGCCCGCGGCGTCAGATCCCCGAGATCGCCCAGGTCGACCTCGCCGGTGAGTTCGCCCACGCGCCCGCGGAGGCACTGCCGGAGCGCGCGGGGCTGTTCGTGGATCTCCTTGAGCATGAAGTGGTCGTAACCGCTCTTGCCGGTCTCCTCGGGGTCCCAGTCGACCGTGTCGACGTCCTTGTCGACCGGTTCGCCGGCGAGCGTCGTCACGGTCCAGCCGTCGGCGTCGATCGCCGCGAACTCGCCGTCGTCCATGTAGATCACCCGATCCGTGTGATCCCGGAACGCGGGCACGTCGCTCGCGAGATAGTAGGCATCGTCGTCGATACCGAGGACGAGCGGCGAGTCGTTGCGCGCGGCGAAGATAGTGTCCTCGCCGGCGATGACGGCTGCGACGGCGTAGCTCCCTTCCAGGTGGGCGATCGCCTCCCGGACTGCCTCCTCGGGGGCGGCACCGTCGGCGAGTTCGTCCTCGATCAGGTGCGGAACGACCTCCGTGTCGGTGTCGCTGCGGAACTCGTGGCCGGCCGTCGAAAGCTGGTCGCGGAGCGACTGGTAGTTCTCGATGATGCCGTTGTGAACCACCGCGACCTCGCCGAGACAGTCCCGGTGCGGGTGGGCGTTCTCGTCGGTCGGCGGGCCGTGGGTGCTCCAGCGCGTGTGGCCGATGCCCACAGTGCCGGAGAGTTCGCGCTCCGAGAGGGCATCGCGCAGGTCGTCGATCTCGCCGGCGGTCTTGCAGACGTCGATGTCGTCGGTTGCGAGTGCGACGCCCGCCGAGTCGTAGCCGCGGTACTCCAGTTTCGACAGGCCGTGGACGAGGACGTCGAGCGTCTCGCCCTGCCGGCCGGCACAGCCGATGATGCCGCACATCAGCGCATCACCTCCGCGGCTTCGGCGATGCGACCGTGGACGTGGACGCCGGTGTGCAGGTGCGCCGAGGGACCCACGAGCGTTCCGGGATCGATGCTCGCGTTGCCGTCGGCGGTCACGCGGTCGGCCAGCACCGCACCGAGTCGCTGGTCCTCGAACACCGTGTTGCCGACGCGAACGTCGGCCTCGCCGCCCGGGGCGACGGTCCCGGCGCCGACGTGGACGTCCTGACCGGTGACGGTATCGAACAGCGTCGACCCGGCGTCGACCCGCGTGTCGACGTCCAGGACCGAGCGTTCGACGGTCGCGTTCGCACCGATCGTGACGTTCCGGCCGAGCGCGGTGTCGGGCCCGACGACGGCCCCGGGTCCGATCTCCGAATCCGGGCCGACGACGACTGGCGCACGGAGCGTCGCGTCGTCGTGAACCAGCGCGTCCTCGTGGACCCAGACGCCGTGGGATTCGGCTGCGGCGTCGATCCGTCCGCGGGCGAGGACCTCGCGCGCCATCTTCAGGAGGTCCCAGGGATACGTCGCGTCGACCCACATCCCCTCACAGCGGACGCCGCGAACCCTGTCGCGATCCATGAGCCTGGCGATGGTGTCGGTCAACCCGAGTTCGCCCTGCGTGCGGGGGGTATCGGCAATCTCGTCGAAGATACCGGTACCGAAGGCGTAGATGCCGGCGTTGATGAGCCGGTACTCGTCGCTCGTCGGTTTCTCGATGAGTTCGGTGATCTCCTCGTTCTGCAGCGAGATCGCGCCGTACTGGCGTGCTTCGGGATGTTCGAGAACAGCCAGGGCGGCCGACGGCTCGTTGCGTTCGAAAGCGTCGACGACGGTTTCGATCATGCTCGTCTCGATGAGTCGGTCACCGTTCACGACGAGCGGCGGGCCGTCGACGGCCGACCGGGCCTGCAAGAGGGCGTGACCACTGCCGAGCTGTTTGTGCTGGCGCACGTACTGGACGGGAACCGACCGGTACGTCGGGCCGAAGTGGTCCTGTACCCGGTCGTGTTTGTAGCCGACGACACACACCAGCCGTTCCATGCCGGCGTCGACCAGGGCGTCGAAGACGTGCTCCAAGATTGGGCGGTTGGCAGCGGGCAGCATCGGTTTCGGGCGGTTGCGCGTCAGCGGGCGCAACCGAGTCCCCTCACCTGCCGCAAGGACGACCGCAGTGCTGACGCTCATACGAAATGGTCACCGTCGCGCCGTTTCAAGGTTCCGACTGTGGCAGTCAGATTTCCGTATCTTCCGATAGTAGCCGGCGTTTAACTATACGTCTGTCCGGTTAGTGACCTACTACTGGTCACTCATTGCGTCGCTCGCCATATTTCTGCCACGTGCATTTAGTTCGACCTCCGTCCGCACGCGGACCTCGTCGACGGCACCGATCTCCAGGAGGTGTTGATAGGCGTCCTCGACCTCGTCGACGGGGATGCCGACGAACTCGGACATCTCGAACGGCGACACGCCAGAGTACAGCGCCATGAGTACCTGACTCTCCTGTTCGTCAAGTTGCTCGACGCTGGCTTCGTTCTTCTCGACTGCCGTCGAAAACAGCGAGTCCAGCGCGTTCGTATGCGCGTTCGTTCCAGTGAGGTAGGTTTCGACGCTCAGATCGTCTTCGGTGTGTTCGACGGAGACGACCAGGCGAGACTTGTCGCGGACCGTCTTCTCGGTCGTGTCGATGTTGCCGACGTTGTCCACGTCGATTGAGAGGCGGCCGTCCGAGAGCGCCATCTTGATCGTGTCGTCGACGTACCGGAACTGCGCTTTCTCCCAGTCGGCCTCCTGAACGACGCCGCCTTTCACCGCCGGGTGTTTCACCAGGATGACTTCGTCGTGGAGGATCGCCCGACAGACCTCGACGTCCAGCGTGCCGTCGGGAACCGAGAGGAAGATGACGTTCCCACCGACCGACACCGCCGTGATGTCGGCCATGTACTCGGTGGCGTCGATGTCCGGTGGGTCCTCTTCGATCTCGACTTTGGCAATCGGCACCGTCTGTTTGTTTCCGCTCGTTGCCAGGACGAGCCGCTTGTTCGTCAACACGAGCCGGCAGGACCGCCACGACGCCCCGTCGTTGACCTGTCCGTCCTTGACGGCGTACAGATAATCCCCCTGCGTGTCCAGCAGTTTCTGTTCACCGTCGCTCATACGTACTGGCGAACACCCCGACGGACAGTAGGCAGTTCGTTCATGTGAGCAGGGTCGCGCGGGACGACGGGAGCACTCTCGCGACGTTAGTCGTCTCCATCTACCAGTTCGATAAGATAAATGTTGCCGGAACGTTTTCAGTTTCGATACGAACGTCGCAGCCGACGCCCGCTGGCGTCACTGACGCCGTCGTCGACGCAACGGTTCGGGAAACGGCGTTCGGACCTACAACACCAGGAGCGCGCCCCCGACGACTGCCAGCGAGCCGAACCCGATGCAGATGCCCCAGAACGCGACGCGACGAGCGAGCGCGACCAGCGCGCCGACGGTCAGATACCCGACGACGCCGCTGACGGCGAGCGCGACGACCGCAGCCCCAGGCGAGATGCCCGCAACGCCCGTGTCGAGGACAGCCAACACGCCGGCACCGAGCGCCGCCGGAATCGAGAGCAGGAAGGAGAGTCGCAGGGAGTCGACGCCCTCGTAGCCCCGCAGGAGCAGCGCGCTGACCGTCGTTCCCGACCGAGAGACGCCGGGAAGGATCGCCAGCCCCTGGAGCCCGCCGACGAGCACCGCGTCGAACAGCGTCGGTCGCTCTTTGTCGGGGCCACCACCGCGAGACTCGGCCACGCGCTGGACGAGGCCACCACCGCGAGACTCGGCCACGCGCTGGACGAGGCCAGTCACGATCAACAGCCCGCCGATGAGCGCGACGAACGCACCGCCGGTCAGGTCCGACACCAGGTGTTCGAGGAGTTTGTACGCGGAGATCGCCACGACGCCGGAGACCGCGGTCCCGACGCCCAGAAACGCCAGGTCAGCCGTCGGCCGCTCGAACGCCGACCGGGGTCGCAGTCCCGGGAGCGTTCGGAGCACGTCGACGATCTCGTCCCGGTAGAAGACCGTCGCGGCCATCGCGGTGCCGGCGTGGAGAAAGAGCGCGTAGCTGACGGCCGCGTCCGGCGTCGCGTCCGCGACGATCGTCAGCGTCAGCGCGATGGTCCCCTCGCTGGAGACCGGCAACCACTCCAGGGCACCCTGCACGACGCCGACGAGCACGGCGACCAACCACTCGTCCATACCGGGCGAGCACACCGGAGAGAGAAAGGCGATTCGGTTAGCGAACGCAGGTCGTCAGTCGGCGGTCGCGCCGGCCTCGCGCTCGTCCATGTCGACGAGTTCGTGGACCGGCGGGACCTCGGCGTCGGCGTCGGTGATGATGTCGATACGGCGCGTCAGTTTGTCGCGCGCGTACGTGACCAGCGGCGTCGGGTCGATCGCGTCGCCGAAGTCGCTGACCGTCCCGGCGACGTGGGGCATCAGGTCCTGCAGCGTGTCCTGGACGACCTGCTCGTCGACCTCGCCGCGCTGGACCGCGTTGCGAACCTTGTGCATCCCGAAGCCGACGTGGCGACCCTCGTCGCTGCGGATCTTGGTGATCCCGTTGACGATGCCGTCGAGGTCGGGCCACTCGCGCAGCGCCACCTCGTCGGATCCCCCGTCGGAGAACGCCGACTGGAAGCCGTAGTAGCCGGTCTGCGCCAGCACGGATTCGACCGTCAGGTGGTAGTGGCAGTAGGCGGTCACGCGGTTCTCGGGCGTGTCCTCGGTCAGGAGCCGTTCCATCGCGGCCTCGGTCTTGTCGAACAGCGCGACGTAGTCGTCGTTGAAGTAGTGCTGAGCCGTCGGGTTGGTCTGCTCGTACCCCAGTTCCTCGGCGACGGGGTCGACGACCTGGCGCCAGTACCGGTCGAAAAACTGGGTGTGCTTTGCTTCCTCGTAGATCTGACTGGAGAGGAACATCTGATCGTTGATGTCCTCAAAGACCAGGGCCAGCGGCATCAGGTCCTCCGTCACCGCCTCCTCACCCGCCCCGAACCGCGAGACGGCCGTCCGGAACTCCTCGAACTCCGCCTCGGTCGGTTCGTATTCGAGGAACTTCTCCTTGTCTTCGGCGAGCCCCTCGATCTCGTAGGGGTCCCAGTGACGGTACACGGCGTTCTCGAAGTAGCCCTGTGCGAACGAGTCCGGATCGAGCCGCATGTCGCGGCTGGCGTCCTCTACCTGTGTCATCGTACACCACGACCAACGCCGGAAACGGCCCTATCCGTGCTGCAAACGTATGTTGGGGCCTTTATCCCGCACTCCCACACCGCGTATTCGACGGTGAAAATCCCGGTTTTCGGGCGAGATAGCGGAAAATTGAACGAACCCCGAAAGACAAGAGGGGGTAGTCCGTCTTGATTGACATGCGCTGCGCAGAGTTGGCGCTGCGGCCAGGGCGGGAGGGGTTTCATCCGGCCGACAGGGCGCTCCTCGACGCCGCCGAGGTCGAGCGAGTCGCCATCCACCACATCAACCAGCTCGACGACGGGACCATCGTCTTCCTCTACCAGTTGCAGGGCGACCTCGACCGAGCGCGGGAGATCATGGGGAACCACGCCGACGTGCTCACGCACAGCATCTCGGGCGACGGCCAGGACCTCATCGCGTACATCCACTTCCAGCCCAACGAGACGGTCGACACCCTGTTCCGACTCCCACAGGAGTACAGCCTCGTCGTCGACACGCCCATCGAGTGCCTGAAAGACGGCGGGATCCGCGTCAGGTCGATCGGTGAACAGGCGACCATCACCCGATCGATCGACCTCATTCCCGACAGCATCGACGTGGAACTGGAGACGATGGGCGAGTACCACCCCGACGACCGACAGCTGTTCTCGAGGCTGACCGACCGCCAGCGCGAGATTCTCGTCACTGCGATCGACGCCGGCTACTACGACGTGCCGCGGAACGCGACCTACGAGGACGTCGCCGCCGAACTGGATCTCGCCCCGGTCACCGTCGGCGAACACCTCCGCAAGATCGAATCGCGAATTCTGAAAGAGATCGTTCCAGGATGAGATCTCGGTCGTTCAAGTTCGATCCAGTATTCAGGGATTCACCACTGGCCAGCTACGAGTTCCGGTCGATCCAGTTACAAAAGTCCTCGAAGTCCCGTGCACCTGCGCTCTCGGCGATGTTCCGGAGGGTCCCCACTCGGAGTTCGTCGTGCAGCGGAACCGTCACCTGCCGACGATCGTCTTCGTTCGTCGGGTGTTCGTAGTACAGTTGCGCGTGGTCACCGGCCGTGCGTCGCCACTCGAACCCACCGACGTTGACCAGCACCTTCACGACCTCCATGCCAGAGAACGGTCGACGGCCCATCGACTAGTTGAGGACGTCTGGCGGCGCTCCGTCGTCAGTCGTATTGTCCTCGGGGTCGATGCCTAGCTCGCGCAGTTCTTCGTCAGTGGGTTCACGCCCGATCTCGCCCTCGTGAAGGGCCACGGCCTCGTCGAGGTTATCGAGCGCGGCCGCTCGGGATTCACCTTGGCTCGTAACACCCGTTTCGACGTCCTTCGCGACCCACCAGTCGTCCTCGCGCCACAGTCGGATCTCCTCTTCGTGTGGCTCCCCGTTCCGCGTCGAACTGGCCATCTCAGTTCTAGTTGCAGGATGACCAGTATAAGCGTTCGGCTCGAACAGAATCGCTCAGCGGAGTTGGGTGCCGGTACACTGTGAAGACCACCGAGCACATGATGTCAACGCACACCTCTACAAAGACCGCTACCGACCTCACCCCATCTTCGGCAGGCCGCCGAAGTTCATCGTCACCGACTTCGTCTGCTGGTAGTCCTCGAGCGTCTCCTCGGAGAGTTCCCGCCCCATCCCGGACTGCTTGTAGCCGCCGTAGGGGCTCGGCTCGAACATGTCGTTCCAGGTGTTGATCCAGACAGTGCCGGCTTCGAGGTCGTCGGCGGATTTCTTGGCGTTGTCCAGGTCGGTCGTCCAGACGCCCGACGCGAGTCCGTAGATCGTGTCGTTGGCCTGGGCCATCATCTCGTCGTAGTCCGACCACTCGATGACAGACAGGACGGGGCCGAACACTTCCTCGCAGGCGACGGTGTCGTCGTTCTCCACGTCGGTGAGGATCGTCGGCTTCAGATAGGGGGCACCCTGCAGCTCCTCGTCGTCGGGCTGTTCGCCGCCGTAGGCCAGCGTCGCCCCTTCCTCGACCGCGGTGTCGACGTACGACTGGACCTCTTCGAGGTGGTCGTGGTCGACGAGCGGGCCGACGTCCGTCAGCGGGGACAGGGGATCGCCGATGGTGAGGTCGTCCGTCGCCTCGATGAATTTCTCCATGAACTCCGCTTTGACGTCCTCGTGGAGGAACAGGCGCGAGCCCATCGTACACTGCTGACCGACGTTGAACCAGGAGGCGATGATGGTGCCCTGGACGGCCTTCTCGACGTCGGCGTCGGGGAAGACGATGTTCGGGGACTTCCCGCCGAGTTCGAGCGAGACGGGCTTGATCTGCGTGGCGGCGTTCTCCATGGTGAACTGGCCGGCCCGCGTCGAGCCCGTCAGTCCCACTTTCTTGACGCCCTCGTGCTGGGAGATGGCGTTCCCGACCTCGCTGCCCGAACCGGTGACGACGTTCATCGCGCCGTTGGGCAGCACGTTCTGGATGGTGCGCGCCATCTCCAGGGTCGACAGCGTCGCGCGCGAGGAAGGCTTGTAGACGACGGTGTTGCCCGCTGCGAGAGCGGGGGCGACCTTCCAGCCGACGAACATCGCCGGGAAGTTCCACGCGCTGATGAGGCCGACGACGCCGTAGGGCTCTTTCTGCGTGTAGGTCAACCGGTCGTCGCTGGCCGGCGGCCGACGGCCCTCGTCGGCGGTGCGACAGAGACTGCCGAAGTAGCGGAACTGCTCGATGGCGATCTCCAGGTCGACGAACGCCGAGTGCTGGTTGGCCTTGCCGACTTCGAGGCTGTCGAGGCGCGCGATCTCGGCGCGTCGCTCGTCGAGGCGGTCGGCGATCTCGAACAGCTTCTCCGAGCGCATCTGCGGCGACACCTGATCCCACTTCTCGAAGGCGTCCCAGGCGGCGTCGACGGCCTCGTCGACGTCCTCGGCGGTCCCGTCCTGGAACCGAGCGAGCGTCTCGCCGGTCGTCGCATCGACCGATTCCATCGTCTCGCCGCTCGTCGAATCGACCCAGTCCCCGCCGATCAGGTGCCCGTATTCGTCCTCGTCGATGACGTCCGCCGCGACGTCGGCGTGTTTCTCCGCGATCGAGTCCCCCACGGCCACCCGTGCTTTGTCGAAGTAGTCGCGTTGCATGCGATGTGAGAACCCTTCACCAGAAGCGGAGTTAGGGGTAGTGCCTCAATAACTCGCATTTTTAAATGGCGCGTGCAGCGGAGAAAGAAATCAGCGTCAGTAGCGGTCAGCGACTAGAAGAGGATCACCGGCCAGACGAACTTGAACATCAGCCAGATGAGGCCGGTGAGCACGAGCGTCATCAGGACGTTCAGGACCATCCCGGCGCGCATCATGTGGCGCTGCTTGAGGTGGCCGCTGCCGAAGACGATGGCGTTCGGCGGCGTCGCGACCGGGAGCGCGAACGCGAAGCTGGCGGCGATCGCGCCGCTGACTGCCAGGAAGACGGCCGCGGAGACTTCAGAGAGGCCGAGCGTGGTGGCGAAGATGCCGCCGATCCCGATCAGGATGGGGACGATGATGGTCGACGTCGCCGTGTTCGAGGTCATCTCGGTGAGGAGGACGACCACGAGCACGACCGCGCCGACGACGAGGATGATGGGCGCGCCGGTCAGCGAGCCGAAGATGGTCTCGGCGAGCCACTTCGTCGCGCCGGTCGCCGCGAGCGCGTCGGCCAGCGCGATCCCACCACCGAACAGCAGGATGGTGCCCCAGTCGATGTCGACGATGTCCTCCCAGTCGACGGTGTCGGCCAGCACGAGCGCGGGGATGGCGTACATCCCGACCATGACGTAGTAGAGCAGTCCCTGGTGGCCGGTGACGCCCAGCACCGTCATCCCTTCGGAGGTGCCAAAGAGCGTGTTGAACCACGTGGTGGGGAGGATACCGAGCCGTTCGACGAGCAGGTCGAGCCCGCCCAGCACCCACAGCCCGGCGGTCGTCGCGAAGATGTAGGCGACGCGGCGGCCGCGCGGGGAGAGCGAGCCCTCCTCCTCGAGGTACTTGCGCGCTTCCTGACGTGCGTCGCTGACGTCGTCGATCTCCGGCGGGTAGAGGCGGAAGGTGAGCAGGTACCAGACCAGCGGGAGCGTGACGGCGACGACCGGCAGGCCGATCGCGAGCCAGTCGACGAAGCCGATCTCGTAACCGAGGATCGCGTTGAGTTGGGTCGCGAGCACCGCGTTGGGCGGCGTCCCGATGAGCGTCCCGACGCCACCGACGCTCGCCCCGTAGGCGGTCCCGAGCAGCATCGAGATCTGCATGTTCGAGAACGCCTCCTCGCTGTCTTCCGCTTCCTGTAACTCGTCGCGCCCGATGACCTGCGCGAGGACGCCCAGCGCGATGGGCGTCATCATCGCGGTCGTCGCGGTGTTCGAGACCCACATCGAGAGGAACGCCGTCGCGAGCATCACGGCGAGGATGAGCCGCCGCGGGGACGACCCCATCTTGGTCATGATCCACAGCGCGATCCGGCGGTCGATGTTGTACTTCTGGAGCGCGTTCGCGATCATGAACCCCGCGATGAACAGGAAGATGAGGTGGTCGGCAAAGCCCGTCAACGCCGCGTCCATGTTGTCGTACACGCCGAAGGCAGTCAGTAGCACCGGGATCGACAGCGCAGTCACGGCCAGCGGGATCGCACCTGTCACCCACAGTACCGCAGCGAAGAACATCGTCGCGATCGCGTATTGTCCTTTCGTCGATAGGTTCGCCGGATCAGCGGCGAATGCGATCAGTCCAGCACCGAGCAACGCCATCGCGAAAACGGCTAATTTACCCTTTTCCGAGTCCGTCTGCAGCTGTATCATTGATACACGTATCTCAAAGAACCCCTCTATTTATCATTTGCTTTCTCTGATAGATGCGTTACCACACCGCGCAACGAGTGACCTCAGAAGTGCGTCACGAGCGCTTCGATCTGATCGGCGGAAAGTTCGGCGCTGTACAACTCGAAGAGCGCGTGCCGGCGCGAAGCGGACAGGCCGCGACTCCCGTTTTCTAGCATCGAGATGTGGGCCTGCATCAGATCGTCGACTTCCTTCTCGACGGTCCGCTGTTCGTAGCCAGCGGCCGTACGCAGCAATCGCCAGGCGTCGGGAGAGATCTCGCCGACGTCGATCGCTGCGGACTCCTCTGACGACTCCATCAGTCGACACTAAACGTGAAACGGCGTAAAAACGTTCGCACCTGACGCGCCACCCGAGTCCGCGCCAGTAAGACAGGTGCAACACTCCGATGATTAGCAGTCGTCGTTAACCAAATCAGTTGCTCAGCAAATTTTCGGTAACTCCAACCACCCTCTCGACTGACATAGGTCGTTATTTTCGCTGCTTTGCGATCGTTGTAAACACATAAGTATATATGACACACGTTCACACAAGACACGTATGTCTACTGATAGGGGGCCAGCAGGATCGCCGGGCCTGCTGGGGAAACTCACGTCGAACCTCATGGAACTGCGGCGCTGTCGGCGGCGCGACGGCTGTCGTCGCGACTGCGCGCACGACCGAACGAGCGACGCGCGGCTCCCTTGGGCGACGGAGGGCTACGGCGGGTGGGGCGGGCACGAGCATCACGGAACCGACCCAGGCACAGAGCAGACCCCGGTCGTGTTCGTGCACGGGAACCAGCGCGACGCCTGTGACTGGGACGTCCACGCCGAGTTCTTCCGGAACCGATCGTACGGCGGCGACGACCTCTGGGCGATCACGTTCGGCAGCGGGAGTCCCTCCCACGACGAGATGGCAGACCAACTGGACGCGTTCGTCGCCCGGGTTCGAGAGTACACCGGCGCGTCGTCCGTCGCCGTCGTATCGCACAGTCTCGGCGTCACGGGCACCCGCTACTGGCTCCACCGCGAGGACCGGTACGACTGGGTCGACACGTTCGTCGGCCTCGCCGGTGCGAACCACGGCACGGTGTTGAACTCGATGGCAGTCCGGGCCGGCCTCACCACGGGCACGTACAAGATGAGTCGCTTCCTCCGGAAGGACTACCACCGCCTGTCCGAGCATCCCCTCGCCGACCTCAACGCCGAGGAGACGCCCGGCGACGTGGATTACTACACCCTCCGGGGGACCGACGACCCGCTGTTCTGGAACTGCCTGGACAGCCCCGCGCTGGAGGGCGCGGAGAACGTCGCCATCACGGCCGACCACGACGGCGTCCGGGCGAGTCTCCCCGCTATCGAGCACGTCTTCGAGTGGTGTAGCGGCCAGAAGCCGTACAACTTCAGGGCGCTCCTCGGGTCCGAGAGCGACGACGGGGACGAGCCCGCGCGTCCGTAGTCGCCGAAGCGAAGGGCAAGGGAATTACGGCCGCCCCGCCTTGAGAGGGGTAATGACTGTCCTCGAGACGGCCCGGCGCGCGATCGACACCGGGCCACTCTGTGACGCGTGTCTCGGTCGGCTCGTCGCCGACCGGAGTTTCGGACTGACTAACGTCGAGCGAGGCCACTCGCTCCGGGTGGCGGTCGCCCTCGACGACGACGAGCCGATCGACGACCTCGAACCGGACGGCGAGTGCTGGGTGTGTGAAGGCGAATGCCAGCGCTACGACGAGTGGGCAGACCGCGCCGCCCACGCCGTCAGGGACTACGACTTCGCCACCTACCAGACCGGGACGAAAGTGCCTCCGCTGCTCGAAGAGAACGACGAGTTGCTGCGGGAGGACGTCGGCCTCGAACCCGACGCCGGCGAACTCCTCAAAAGCGAGTTCAACCGCGAAGTCGGCAAGCGTCTCGGTCGCCTCACCGACACCGAGGTCGACTTCGAGCGCCCGGACGTGCTGGTGTTGCTCGACCTGGCCACCGACGAACTCGACGTCCAGGTCAACTCCGCGTTCGTCTACGGCCGCTACCGCAAACTCGAACGGGACATCCCCCAGACGAAGTGGCCCTGCAACGACTGCGGCGGGACCGGCCTCAAGCGCGGCGCGACCTGTGAGGGCTGCGGCGGGTCGGGCTTTCGCTACGACGAGAGCGTCGAGCAACTGTCGGCACCGGTCGTCCTGGATGCCATGGACGGCGAAGAGGCCGTCTTCCACGGCGCCGGCCGCGAGGACGTCGACGCGCTGATGCTCGGCGGCGGCCGCCCGTTCGTCATCGAGGTCAAGGAGCCCCGGACCCGTGACGTCGATCCCGAGGAGCTGGAGGACGAGATCAACGAGTTCGCCGAGGGGAAAGTCGAAGTCGAGGGGTTGCGGCTGGCGACCCACGACATGGTCGAGCGCGTCAAGGAACACGACGCCTCGAAGACCTACCGGATGGCCGTCGAGTTCGACGAGGCCGTCACCGCCGACGAACTGGACGCCGCCCTCGCGGAACTCGACGGCGCGACAATCCATCAGGACACGCCCCAGCGGGTGTCCCATCGCCGCGCGGACATCACGCGGACCCGCGAGGTGTACGGTATCGACGGCGAGCTGGAAGACGACACGCACGCCACCCTCGAAGTTCACGGGGAGGGCGGCCTCTACGTGAAGGAACTCGTCTCGGGCGACGAGGGGCGCACCGATCCCAGCCTGTCCGGCCTGCTGGGCGTCGGAGCCGTCGTCACCGCACTGGACGTCCTCGACGTCGAAGGCGAGGAGGAGCCGTTCGCGCTCCCCGAGTTCTTCCAGCACGAAGCCGAATCGTAGCGCCGTATTTCTTTCCCGCAACAACGTTTAGGGACCTGAACGACCTCACAGATAGTGAGGAGAGATACCATGTGCCACCATCTTGGAGACGGAGTCATCGACTGGGAGGCCGAGTGGGAAGCCGCCGAAGCCGAAGCCGAAACCGACGAGGCTGAGGGCGCGGACGAGCCACCGGAAGTCGACATCGAAGCGCCACCGATCGGGGAGGTCGAGATCGACGAACCCGAAATCGAGCAGCCGGAACTGGACGACTGACCCGGCCGAGACAGTCGCGAACCCACCGTCTTTATTCCCGTCGCTGGCCGACCAGCCGACAGCATGCAATTCGGCGTCGACGAAGCCGGCAAGGGACCCGTCCTCGGGTCGATGTTCGCCGCGGCGGTGCGTGCCGACCCGGCGGTGCTCCCCGCGGGCATCGACGACTCGAAGAACCTCTCGGTCGCTCGTCGCGAGGAGTTCGCGAGCGCGCTCCGCGCGGACGACCGCGTGACCGTCGGCCTCGCCGAGATTCCGCCGGACCGCATCGACGATCCCGAGACCGACATGAACACGCTCACCGTCGCCGCCCAGGCCGACGCCCTCGACGCGGTCGCGCGAGACGGCGACCGTGGTGCCGTCGACGCCGGCGACACCGACGCCGCCCGGTTCGGCCGACGAGTCGGGGACCACGTCGCTGCCGACCTGGACGTCGTCGCCGAACACGGAGCCGACGAAACGTACGCCCTCGTCGGCGCAGCGAGCATCATCGCGAAGGTCGCTCGCGACGCGCACGTCGAAAACCTGGCCGCCCGGCACGACAGCTACGACGACGTGGGGAGCGGCTACCCGAGCGATCCGGCCACCCGCGAGTTCCTCCGTGCGTACGTCAGCGACCACGGTGAGCTCCCGTCCTGTGCCCGGGCGTCCTGGCAAACCAGCCAGGACGTGCTCGCGGCCGCCGCACAGACGGGTCTCGACGAGTTCTGAGCAGCAGGAAAAGTGCCTGGAAGTGGGGAAATGTGGCGTTTGGGGGGAAACGCCACGTGGTGTGGGGGGGTGGGGCCAGGATCGCTGGGGGCGTCTGGCCGCGCCTGAACGTACGACACCCAGCTACACAAAAGGCAGGGAGCGTTTTCTCGTTTTGAAAACACCTGCGAACGCAGCGGACGAATCGCGAGAAACCCGTTCGGAATCGGACGACTGCAGCGTCGTCGGTTACTCCTCGTACTCGTCGAGCATGAGGTTCCGGAGGATGTCACCGTAGGCCGGCCGCGTGACCAGCACGCCGATGAGGACGCCGACGATGGTGACGATGGCGAACCCGGTCAGGTCACCCAGCGACAGCACCGTCAGCGGGCTCATGGCGATGATGGTCGTCGCCGCGGCGGCGCCGATGACCCAGAACGCCTTCTTGAAGCGGTTCTGGAACACCCTGCCGGTGGCGACGTCACCCTCCTGTAAGATCTCGTCGGCGATGATGATGAGGTCGTCCACCCCCGTCCCGATGACGGCGATGAACCCGGCGATGTGCGAGAGATCGAGCGCCAGGCCGACCGTCGACGCGAAGCCGAGCAGCAGGAACACCTCGGCGGCCGCCGTCCCCAGCATCGGCACCGCGACCCGCGGACTGCCGTAGCGGAGGAAGACGACGAAGCTCACCGCGAGCCAGGCGACCAGGCCCGCGATCACCGAGAACACCTTGAACTCCTGGGCGAGGCTCGGCTGCAGGTAGTAGGTCGTCCCATCGTCGATGGCCAGTTCCGTCGGCAGCGCACCGGCCTTGAGGTTGACCGAGAGCTGCTGTGCCTCGGTCATGTTCGTCGCGGTGATGACGAACGACGGGTCCTTCACGAAGTCGCCGGATTCCATGGACCCCGCGAGCCCACGGCTCATCTGCGCCGCGTAGACGGCTCTGCCGTCCTGAACGGTGTACAGACAGTAGCCGGAGGCGTTCTGCGGGTCCTGGAGCGCAGTCCGTGTCGGACAGTTCGCGATGCCGTCCTGACTCGTGAAGCCGAACCGCTGCATCGCGTTGGAGTAGTTCCGCGCGGCCTCGTCGGTCAGCGCGACGGAGACGTACGGATTAGGCTGTGCCTGGTTCGGGGGCTGTGCCGACCCGATGTTGACGAAGTCCTCGTTGGTCAGCAGCGTCACCTGGCGGTGGCTCCCGTTGTCGGCCGGGAAGTGCGCCACCATCTCGACTTGCCCGCGGTCCGCGATGAGGTTCAACACCTCGGTCCGGTTCGCGTTGGGCACTTCGACGACGACGAAGTGTTGCCCGGTTCCGGACGTGGTCAACCGCGCACCGCCGCCGGTCAGTCCGGCCTGGTTTACCTTCTCGTCGAGGATCGCGACCGCGTCTTCACGAGTCTGTTGCGTGACGCCCGAACGGACGTCGTCGTCGGCCACGTCGAACCCGTTGTCGTTGAGCGCAGTGACGAACGCCTGTTCGGTGACGTTGTCGGAGTACACCTCCACCGCGCGTTCGCGCGCCCTGAAGGTCACGTCGCTCTCCGAAACGTTCAGCGCATTCGCGAGCGCCGCGCGCTTCTGGTTCTCGTTCTCGACGGTCTGACTGATGTTGACGTTCTCGGCAGTCATCCCGACCAGCGGCGCGCGGATACTCGTCCCGCCGGACAGTTCCAAGCCGTACTGCAATCCAGTGGCGCCGTCACCGCCGCTGACGGCCGGTGCGAGCAACGCGACCCCGCTGGCGACGACGAACACGACCAGCAGGACGACGCGCCAGTTCTCGCGCAGGTTCATTGCTTGACCCCCTCGTACTTGTACCAGCGAAGCAGGCTGAGATTGAGCATGTACGTGTTCATCAGGTCAGCCGAGAGGCCGAAGACCAGGACGATCCCGATTTCGGGCAACAGCGGGATGCCCATCAGGTACGCCGCGATGGTCATCACGGCCATCGCCGAAATCGAAGTCAGCGTCATCGTCACACCCGTTCGCATCGCGCGGTAGGTCGACTCATAGAAGCCCCCGCGCCGACGGAGAATGTGGTTGTTGAGCAGCACGTCCGAGTCCACGCTGTAACCGATGAGCATCAGGAGCGCGGCGACGGTCCCCAGCGAGAGCTTGATGCCGAAGACGTTCATCAGCGCGATCGGAATCACGATGTCGGAGAACGCCGAGATCACGACGGCGATCGACGGGACGAACGTCCGGAACAGGATGAAAATGACGAGACTCATCCCGACGAACGCGACGGCGATGCCCATCAACGCCAACTGGACGGAGTCGGCCCCGAAGCTCGCGGCCGTCTCACTCATCGAGATCTGTTCGTACCCGGCCGAACTGATCGCGCTCTGGATCTGCTCGGTGTTGGTCGACTGGGTCGTCACGATGTACCGGTCGCTCCCGCGAACCGGCTGGACCGAATCGACCTGGAAACCGAGATTGCTCTCGATTGCCGACGGCGAGTCGGTCGCGACGATCTGTACCTCTGTGCCTCCGGTGAACGCGATTCCCAAATCAACCGGAGAGCCGGGACTCGCTGGTTGGCCAGTGACGAACAGCGACCAACCGACGAGGATCAACAACGACACGCCCAGCACGGCGAGCGGAATCGCCGCCAGCTGGCGGTTCGTGTACTTCGTGTAGTCGATCTCGGGTAAGCGGTCCGGCAGGTCTCTCACGCTCATCCGGACCACCCCCTGCGCCCGGCTGCCGGTACCTCGAACTCCACCATACGCCGTGGATTGCAACAGCCCCGAATAAGCCTTCTTATCTCGGTGTCACTCGCGCGCGACCGTCCGAGACGTAGCTGACTCTCGCCTCGATACCAGTCCGACGGGATCAGACAACTGAGCCGCACTGTCTGGCAGCGACGTCACCCGGCAGCCGTCGCGGGATTTCCGCGAGGTCAGTGCACGAGACGGCAGTTCCCCGGGCACGTCACACCCGCGACCAAGGGCTTTCTCCCTCGAATCCGTAGGGGACGTATGGTATCCGAACGAGACACCCACGAGGCAGGCGAGGAGACGGAAACAGTCGCTCGTCGGGTCACCGTCTCCTACCCCGCCGACCTCTCGGCGTGGGGCAGAGACCAGGTAGCGACGCCTCATTTCAAAGCGTATCTCCGGAAAACCCACGACACCGCCGAATCCGGCGACACCTGGCCGGAGTTCGTCGGCGTCGGCTGCTGTGGCAACAGCCTGGACGTCCCGCTCCAGATCGAACGAGTCGAGGGAGGCTCGCGCGTGACGAACGAAACGAGCATCGAGTACGAGGTTCGAGAAGCCTGCGACGTCCAGGGCGGCTGGCGCGTTCAGAGCGCCGGCGGCCCGACCCAGTAACTAGTTCGCGTCGACCGGCGACTGGTCAGCAGCCCCCGTCGGGGCCACAGGCTGGCGACGCGGGATCGTGATGGTGACGACGCTGCCGCGCGGCCCGTCGTCGGGGTCCGAGGACCCGTCACCGGCATCCGCCTCCCCCGCCCGGTCGGTGAACTCGATTTCGCCGCCGAGCATCGACACGCCCCAGTTGACCAGCCAGAGCCCCAGTCCGCTCCCGTGTTCCAGCGGCGTCTCCGTCCCTTTGATCAGCACCTCGCGTTCCTGGTCCGGGATGCCCGGCCCGTTGTCGGCGACCGTGATCTCGATCTCCTGGGCGGTCGGGAACTCCTCGACGGCCACCTCGATCCAGGGGTCCGGATGGTCGTTGTGGACGGCGGCGTTCTCCAGGACGTTGTGAAGTACCGATTCCAGAATCCCCGTCGAGCGGATCTCGAGCGAGTCGGGGACCGCCGTCTCGACGTCGATCTCGGGGTACTCGTGGCGAATGGTGTCGACCTGGCGTTTGACCAGCGGCGACAGGTCGATCGGTTGCGGGTCGTTGTGGCGTCGCGACATGATGCGCTCGACTTCGCGGGCTTTCGTCCCCGTCTCGGCCAGGTCCCGGGCGACCATCCGAATGCGATCCGCCAGTTCGGCGTTTTCCCCGTGTAGCTGATCGCTCAGCTGCGTGGCACAGACGTCGATGACGTTCATGTCGTTCCGGAAGTTGTGCCGCAACACGCGGTTCAACACCTGGAGTTGCTGGCGGCGGTTCGTCCGGTCGGTGATGTCCCGAACCACTAGGACGCGGCCGACGGTGCGGTCGTGCTGGTCGCGCAGCACCGAGCTTTTGATCTCGTACTCCAGCGGCCCCGGTGCCGACCAGACGACGGTGGTCCCGCTCTCGGGGACCTCGAACGTCGGGTCCCGGAGGATCTCCTGAACCGGCTGACCGATGACGTCGGCCGCCTCGCAGTCGAACTGTTCCTCGGCGATGGGGTTGACGTCGATGACGACGTCGCCGTCGTCGAGCACGACCACCCCGTCACGCATGTTCCGGACGACGGCGGTGCGGCCGATGCGACGCGTCGCCGGGATGCGATCCAGCAGCTCCGACTTGTACAGCGCGTAGCCGAACGTCACGCCGCTGACCGTGAAAGCGAACGGCGTCAGATCCAGACCCGGGACGGGGGCCTGCCCGGCGATCGAGACGAGGTTCGCCACCAGCGGGACGAGCGCCCCGACGAGCAGGGCGAGCGCCTGATCGGCAAACAGGTGGTCAGCCGTGAACACGAGCCTGAGCAACAGGACGACGCCGGCGAGCACCAGCGTGTACGCGTAGAGGAGATGGACCCAGAACGCCATCCCGTAGGACTGTTCGACGAGCAGCAACCCGCCAGCGGTGACGACATCAGTGTCCGTCCAGACCAGGTGATGCCACGGGTTCGTGACGGCGAGCGTGGCAGTGACTGCCGGAAGGACCGACAACGCGCCAACGGTGCCGCGCGTGACCTCGTCGCCGTGGCCCGTGTACTGCAGCGCGAAGACGAACCACGCGACGGGCGTGCCGACCGACAGCACCAACACCCACCGATGGATCTGGAGCCGAAACAGCCGGTCGTGGAGCGAGAGCGCGATGGCGTACCAACCGATCCAGAGCGCGACCACGACGAGAAGGACAGTCAGCGCTGTCGTGCCCGGTTCGGGCCGTCGTCGCCACGTCACGACGGCGAACCCGAGCGCAACTGCCACCGAGACGGCGAGCGCCAGGATGTACGGTGAAACAAACACGCGACTTGCTACTTCCCCCTACGCCCCCGCGGACGTAACAGTCGCTTACGCCCCTATCTCATTAAGAATACAGCCGGTAGCTTCCGGTTATATTTAAGTACACGAACAGGGGGAAGCGCCGACCTGGAGAGACAGCGTCTCAGGGCAGGTATCGCACGCTGACGACGCCGTCTGCGGCCCGCACCTCGACGTGCGCGACGTCGAGCCGCGCCGCCCGAGCGCGCGTCTCCTCGTCCTCGACGATTTCCTCGGCCGCGTCGGCCGTCTGGTCGGCTGGTACGGTGAGCACGTGGACTTCGCCCTCGCCAGCCCGCTCCCGGGTCGTGAGATCGCCGACCTGCTGGTCGGCCGCCAGGTCGCGCGCCTGTTGGGTCGGCGGTTCCTCGCTGTGTTCGACCGGGATCGTCCGTCGACGGCTCTCCTCCGCGATCCGCCAGGTGACCTCCATCGGCGGTTCCGGTTCGAGCGTCGCGTCCAGGACCTCACCGACGGCGAAGTCGTCGCACTCAGCGAGCGTGTGGACCTGCCCGTCGGCCACGTCCTGGACCACGGCGGACTCCTCGTCGACGTGCGTCACGAGAAACGTCCCGTCTTTCATTGCCACCCGGTAGGGACTGGTGCTTTTTCCCGGTTTCGTCACCGATCCGCCCTCACGTCAGGCGCCGGTGCACGAGATACAGGACGAGCCCGGCGAGCGTCGGCGGCACCAGTCCGTAGATCCCCGGCAGGTCGTAGAACAACTGGACGACCGCGTTCGACGTCGGCTCCTGCTGTTCCGGCGGGATCGAGAGAAGCAACGCCAGATACAGCGAGAGAACGAACACGTACCCCGCAAGCCCGAGCGCGGCGTCGTAGCGTGGCGTCGACCCGGTCCGGCGGTGTCGGCGCGCGACCGACAGCACCGGTGCGATCAGCGGGAACACGACGACGAACCCCACGAAGATGACGAACGCGCGGGAAAAGGAGAACACGCCGCCCGCGGTCCCGGTCGTGTTGGCGACGATACCGACGAGCGAGAGCGTAAACAGGAACGCGATGAGGCCCGCGAGCAGGCCACCGATGACGCCGTACGTCTTGAACAGCAGCGACTCGCTGGCCCGGATCGCGTACGGGAACGCGCCCAACACGCCGTTGTAGGCGTCCTCGTCGGCTGTGCGTTCCTCGTTCGGTGTCTCGCCGCTCGCCGCCTCCGTCATTGGCTCCCCGTAGCACCCCAGCCCCGTTAAGGAACGCGATTGCCGTTCGCGGGAGCCGGGGTGCCGATCCAACGAGGAAGTGTTTTCTCCAGGCGGTGACCAGGGTCGGGTATGAGAGTCGACATCGGTAACGCACTGGCGAGCGTCGCTTCCCCCGGCGTCTCCCGGGACGCGCTCGATCAGCTCGAC
The DNA here is from genome assembly GCF_023077655.1 of Halorientalis brevis. Taxonomy (NCBI): domain Archaea; kingdom Methanobacteriati; phylum Methanobacteriota; class Halobacteria; order Halobacteriales; family Haloarculaceae; genus Halorientalis; species Halorientalis brevis. The sequence continues at coordinate 581,287 of NZ_JALLGV010000004.1, forward strand.
GAAACCGTCGCCCGCGCCCACGAGCGCATCGAACGGGGCCGGGCCGACGACGAGTTCGGCTACGCCTCGCTGAACCTCCCCGAGCGAACCGACGCCGCGGCCATCGAGGACGCCGTCGAACCGCTCACGGACGCCGAGGCCATCCTCACCGTCGGCATCGGCGGCAGCGCCCTGGGCGCAGCGACTGTCTCGCAGGCGCTCGGCGGCCTCTCTGCCGACGGCGAGAACGCAGACGCAGCCCCGCTGTACGTGCTGGACAACGTCGATCCCGCACGGGTTCGCGAGATCCTGGCCGAAGTGCCGCTCGACCGGACAGCCGTCAACGTCGTCTCGCGCTCCGGGACGACCGCCGAGACGCTGTCGAACTTTCTGGTCGTCCGCGAGGCGATGGAAGCGGCGGGCGTCGACTGGACCGAGCGGACCGTCGTCACGACCGGCGAGGAGGGCCCGCTGCGCGAACTGGCCGACCGCCACGACATGCCCGCGCTGGACGTTCCCGAGGGCGTCCCCGGTCGCTTCTCGGCGCTCTCGGCCGTCGGGCTCGTCCCCGCTGCCATCCAGGGCCACGATATCGAGGGACTCATCGAGGGCGGTCGCGCCGGCGCCGACTCGCTCGCGGGATCGCTGTTCGAGTCGCCCGCCTACGCGTACGGGGCCGTGAGCTACGCGCTGGATCAGCGCGGCGCGTCGATCACCGCGATGATGCCCTACGAGGAGCGCCTGGAGTACTTCGCCGAGTGGTTCGCCCAACTGTGGGCCGAGAGCCTGGGGAAAGACGGGCTCGGTCAGACGCCCGCGCGGGCGCTCGGTGCGACGGACCAGCACTCCCAGCTCCAGCTCTACCGCGCGGGCCCCCGAGACAAGATGGTCACGCTGGTGCGCGCTCGCGAGCGCGCCGACCGGGAGATCCCCGAGACGGACATCGACGGACTCGCCTATCTGGGCGGGTCGTCGCTGGGCGAACTCCTGGACGCCGAGTTCGAGGCGACGGAGGCGAGCCTCGCGGCCGCCGGCCGGCCGAACGTCCGGATCGAACTCGACCGACTCGACGCCGAGAGCGTGGGCGAACTCCTCTACGGCATGGAGGCAGCCTGCATCCTCGCCGGCGAGCTGTACGACATCGAGACGTTCAACCAGCCGGCAGTCGAGTGGGGCAAGCGCGCCGCCCGCGGCCTGCTCGGTGGCGGCGACTTCGAGGAGGCCGACGCCGTCGCCGAGAAGACGGAACTGCTCGTCAAATAGTACCTTTTTTAACGGGGGGATCGCGCTCGCCAGAGGCGAGCGCTCAACCCCCGTCAAAAAATCTACGCTAAAAAAGGCCGCGAGTCGCGCCTACGGCGCGCTCGCGGAGAACCGCGTTCACTTCGTTCACGCGGATGCTGGTGCTCAGTACAGACAATAGTCTTATCAGCGTTTGCGTCAACAATAAATCATGAAGCGAGAGGAGCGGGCTATTTTTGTCGGTGTAATCGGACTTCTCGGAACTGTGATATTCAGTGGGCTGACTGTCTATCCACTTCAGTATAGTCTGTGGGAAGGTGCATTGTTGGCAGGTGGCTTTGTTCTCTTTACGTTGATTGTGTTGGACACGAGATTTTGAGCAGGGAGCGGCTATCCATCGAATACCCGATACGCACACAGTGAACAAGCATCCGCCGAGCGAGCGCAGCGAGCGAGGGGGTTCACTCCGCGCGAATGTAATGAGCGCGGAGCAGTTTTTAGTCCAGGTTTTTGCTTCGGGGGGTGCCCGCAGCGAAGCGAGGACACCCCCGCAGTAAAAAAGTGGGGTCGGAAACGTAGTCACTAAACCGCCAGAGGTCCAGGCACGTAGCAATGGCAACAGCACACGCAGCCGAGGACGGCGCGCCCGCGACCGGCGCCGCGCCGACGCTCGGCCTGGTCCTCGCGGGCCTCGCGCTGGTCGCCTCCTTCCTGCCCTGGACCGGCCAGCCGTCACTCGTTTCCGTCCCCGGAATCGACGGGAGCGCCCTCGCTGCCACCCTCGCGCTCGGGGCAACAGTCACGTTCTCCCTCCGCCGACACGGCACGCTCAACCGACCGCTCGGCAGCACCATGGCCGGCCTGCTCTCGTTCGGGGTCGCCGTCGTCGCACTCGCACGGCTCGTCACGCCTGCGCTGGGCGAGGGAACGACACCCACGCTCGGCCTCGGCCTGCCCATCGCCGGAGTTGCAGGGTTGTTCGCTGCGGTCGTCGCGGTCGCGGACTTCCGTGCGATCACGGACGACCTGCTGTGGACGCAGGTTCGCGCCGTCGCGATTGCGATCGTCATCGGCTTCGCCGGCTTCCTGGTGAGCACGGTCGTCGCCTACTCCTTTGCGATCGTGCCGATGGCGCTCGTCTCCTCGTTCGGGACGAGTCAGATGTACCCGATCGTCACCGCCGGGTCCGGGATCGGTCTGGGGCTGTTCACGCTGGGGTACCTGCGCTATCGCGACCTCGGCCTCGACTACATCGACGTCAAACGGCCCGACCTGCGCGACGTCGGTTACAGTCTCGGCGGTCTGCTCGTCATCTTCCTCGGGGCCGGGCTGGTCTCGTACACGTTCACGCAACTCGGTCTCCCGACCGCGGACAGCAGCATCCAGCGGCTCGCAGAGCAGGTTCCCGAGCCGGCGTTTCTCCTGCCGCTGGTGCCGCTGTCCTGGCTCGCCATCGGTCCCGGCGAGGAACTCGTCTACCGCAACGTCCTCCAGAAGTACCTCTACGAGTCGTTCTCGCGGCGGACGGCCGTCTTCGTCGCCAGCGTCACCTTCGCCGCGATCCACTTCCAGCAGTACGCCGATCCCAATCCCATCGCGATGCTCTCGACGCTGTTTATCGTGTTCGTGCTCTCGCTCGTCCTGGGCTACAGCTACTACAAGTCCGAGAACATCCTCGTCCCCATCTTCATCCACGGGACCTTCAACGCCATCCAGTTCTACGCACTCTACGTCGAGTTGACTGGCACCATGCCCGGTCTCTAGGGCCGCGACCTTCTTTCAGGGACGGACACGAAATTGTACCGTCGAAGGCAACAACCCAGCGCGTCTGCCGCGCGATGAGACGCCTGTCTGACGGGTATTTATCCGCTGAAATCTCCAAGTCAGTAGCATGCCGACCCGTTACTCGGTCGTCTGCGACGACGACCTCGCACGGGAAGTCAAGACGCTGGCCCAGGAGTACGACCTGACCGAAGAGGAAGTGCTCCGCCAGCTGATCGACGTCGGACTGGATCACCTGTAGGTCGCCAGGTGGGACTGGCGGCTGCCCGAACTGACAGCGTACTGTAGAAGCAAACGGCGGAAGCGTTGGGAACGACTACGCGGGATTCTTCCGGGTCAGTTCGCTCCCGCAGATCGGACACCGGTCGTGGTTCTCGTCGAACTCGCGGCCACAGCCGGAACACTGGAACAGCCAGTCGCGCTGTTCGTCGATGCCGTCCTGGGCGATGACCTCGACGGAGACGTCGAGTTTCTCCGCGACGTTCTGCATCGCGTAGTCGTCGGTCACCAGGTGCCCGTCGAGTTCGAAAGCGGCGGCGACGAGCCGGACGTCGGTCCGAGAGAGTTCGTCGAGGTCGCCGGTCTCACGCGCGGCGCGCTCGATGCGCTCGACGGTCTCGCCCTCCGGGATGTGGAGGTGCATGCCCGACCCTTCGAGGGCGTCGAAGCGGTAGGCACTCTCGTCTTCGAGTTCCTCGCGGACCATCGGAATCGACGCGATGCGCTCTTGGGTGTGATACTCGTTTATGAATGCCGAAGAATCGAGAACGTACATCGAAGGACAAACGTCAGTTCTGGACGATCATGTGATCTTTGACCGCCTGTACGCGAGTGACGGGAATCAGAAACCGACCGGCGTCGTCCGTGTCGAACCCGGTGTCCCGGGCCATCTCGTCCGGTTCGACGACGAGATTGTGCAGTCGACCCGAGTTCGCGTCCATCGTGATGTTGTACAGCATGCCGAGTTCGGCCCCGTCCGAACCCATAACGGCCTTTCCCGAGAGGTTCTCGGCGAGTATCTCTGCCATACCGAGAGGTGTGTATTCCACTCACATAAACGCCACGGGCCGTGTGACGCGGGTCAGACGCTGGAACCCGCGAGCCGGGCGTCCTGCGGGTCCGATCAGTCGCGCGGGCGGCCGTGCGTCATCCGCTGACAGGCGTCCCCAAAAGGAGGAAGCTTAAATCCCGCGCACGGTTGGTATGGGGTAAGGATTCTCCACGGTGATATGCCATGTCTGACTCTGACCCGGACACTGAGACCGGTACGGCGGGGGACGAATCGAACGCGCTCAGGACACCGATCGTTGCAGTCCTCGGCCACGTAGACCACGGGAAAACCACGCTGCTGGACAAGATCCGCGGCTCGACCGTCACCGAGGGCGAAGCGGGCGCGATCACCCAGCACATCGGTGCGACCGCCGTCCCGCTCGAAACCATCTCCGAGATGGCCGGGAGTCTCGTCAACCCCGACGACTTCGACTTGCCGGGCCTGCTGTACATCGACACGCCCGGTCACCACTCCTTTTCGACGCTGCGCTCGCGCGGCGGCGCGCTCGCAGACATCGCAGTGCTCGTCATCGACGTCAACGACGGGTTCCAGCCCCAGACGCTGGAGGCCGTCGACATCCTGAAACGGACCCAGACGCCCTTCATCGTCGCCGCGAACAAAGTGGACACGGTCCCCGGCTGGAACCCCAACGAGGGCGAACCCATCCAGCAGTCCATCGAACAGCAATCGGACCGCGTCGAGGGCGACCTGAACGACCGCCTGTACAAGATCATCGGGCAGCTCAGCGACGAGGGCTTCTCCGCGGACATGTACTGGCGCGTCCAGAACTTCCAGAAGAACATCGGCGTCGTCCCCGTCTCGGCGATGACCGCCGAGGGCGTCCCCGACCTGCTGACCGTCCTGATGGGCCTCTCCCAGCGCTACATGAAAGAGGAGATGGCCATCGACGTCCAGGGTCCGGGCGCAGGCACGGTTTTGGAGGTCAAGGACACCCAGGGCTTCGGGACGACCGTCGACGCCGTCCTCTACGACGGCACGATCCGGGCGGACGACGAGATCATCGTCGGCGGCCTGAACGCACCGATCACGACGGAGGTACGCGCACTGCTCCAGCCCCGGCCGCTGGCCGAGATCCGCACCGAGAAGCAGTTCGAGAAAGTCGACGAGGTGTCGGCGGCGGCGGGTGTGAAGATCGCCGCGCCCGATCTCGACGACGCCATGGCCGGCGCGCCGATCCGCGTCGTCCGTAACCGGAACAAGGACGAAGTCGTCGCAGAGGTCGAGAAGGAACTCGCCGAGATCGAGGTCCGCACGGAAGAACAGGGCGTCATCGTCAAGGCGGACACGCTCGGGAGCCTGGAGGCCATCGCGAGCACGCTCGACGAGTCAGAGATCCCCATCGTCCGCGCGGAGGTCGGCGACGTCGCCCCGCGTGACATCCGGGTCGCCGAGACCGCCGCCGAGGACAAACACAAGGCGATCCTCGCGTTCTCAGTCGACATCCTCGACGACGCCGAGAAACTCGCCAAACAGGAGGGCGTTCGCATCTTCGAACACGACGTCATCTACCGGCTCATCGAGGAGTACGAGGAGCACGTCGAGGCGATCGAGCAGTCCCAGCAAGAGCAGGTCCTGGAGAACATCACCCGCCCCGCGCGCTTCCAGATCCTCAAAGACCACACCTTCCGCCAGTCCGACCCCGCAGTGGTCGGCGTCGAGGTCCGGTCGGGAACGGTCAAGCGCAACACGAACGCCGCGAAGTTCGAGGACGGCGAGTTCAAGCGCGTCGGCAACCTCAAATCCATCCAGGACGAGGGCGAGGACGTCGACGAACTCCGCGCCGGCGAGCGCGCGGCGGTCTCCATCGACGGCCCGACCGTCGGCCGCCAGATCGAAGAGGGCGACGAACTCTGGGTCCACCTCCCCGAGAAGCACGCGAAGATCCTCGAACAGGAACTCACCGAGGACATCCCGGCGGACGAGCGCGAAGCGCTCTCGATGTACCTGGAGAAACAGCGCAACCGCGACCCCTTCTGGGGGAAGTGAGCGGACCCCCGGCACGGGAATACCTCCGTTTTCTGCCAAGTAATAATATTTAATTAGCTCGCTGTGGACGGTGTGAGTGGAGGCAACCATCTCAGACACACGTCTCGATCGAGTGTCCGAGCCGGATCTGGTCCTCTCCGTGATTCCGGGACCACTGATAGTGGCGGTTGTCATCTGGTTTTTCGTCGGCGTGCCGCTCACGCTGGCGCTGGCAGTCGGGAGTCTGCCCGCGAGCGCTGCAATGGGCTACGCGCTGTTTTATTCGCCGCCGGTCGACGGCGAGACGAGCAGCAAGTGCGAGCGGTAGCGGCGCGGTTTGCTGACTACCCGTGCTAGCTGAGCAGCAGGAGGTCGCCAGCATCCGGCGAGCTTGCTCGCCGGTTCACCGGACGCGAGGCGAAGCCGAGCGTCCGGCTTTTTTAGCGTAGATTTTTTGACGGGGGTTGAGCGCTCGCCAGAGGCGAGCGCGATTCCCCCGTTAAAAAAGGTACTATTGGGCAGTCTGGGAGTTCGTATCGCCCATCGCCTGTTTGACCTGCAGGGCGGCACTCGCGGCGAGCCCCTGCGCGATGTCGGTGCGTTCGTCCTCAGCGATGCGGATGTCGGTCGTGTCCTCCGGGGTGTAGCCGGCGCTGACCATGGAGCCGACCGGGGGCTGGACGGCGACGGTCGCCCGGGGACCCTCGGGGCTCGCGGACAGTTCGAGACCGACGGCGAACTCGTCCGGGAGCAACTCGCGGGTTCGGGCGGCGACGCTGGCCAGATCGCGGCGGAGGTGCTGGCGCTGCTCGGCAGAAAGCGTCGGCACGTCGACGTCGTCGGTACCCGCGAACGGGGCGTTTCCGTACATTTCCGCTGTTCTATGTATGTCGAACGTATAAATCCGCCGGCTAGCGCAGGATTGGACGACTCTCCCCGTAGGCCGCGATGACCACGACCGTCGAGTACGCCTCGGGGTCGGAGTCGGCCTCGACGACGACTACGTCCTCGTCGGTGAACGACCAGTCTCGCAGATCCTTCCCCGCGTCCAGTCCGTCCCGGATGCGGTCGCGGACGGTCGCCTCGTCGTCGCCCGAGGACTCGTAGAAGATACCGCGCCCGGACTCGCTGCGTGCCCAGCCGATGCCAGCGGCGCCTGCGTCGCCCGGCCCCCGCGTGGCTCGGCCCTGGACGACCGTCAGCGAGTCGCCGACGTCGCCGAGGTCCGGGGCAGTCTCGACGACTTCGAGCTGCGCCGCCGCGGGGATGACCGAGGAGACGGTGATCAGGTTGAAGTTGTGGACGTTCGCCGCCGCGAGCGCCGCGTCGTAGGACGCCGTCGGCGTTGGCCCAGTTGCTCGTCCCCAGACGAGCCGAATGACGCTCATACCCGATATAGACCGCGGCCAGCGGTAAGGGGTTACGATTCCCCCCCAGCCACACCGTGCACCCGATCTGTCACTCACAGCTATCGGCACGGCAGTCCGCCGCGTCGGGACAAGCCGCAACAGAAGCGGACCGAGCGGGCACGCAGTCTTCGAGAAGGGCGATAAAACACCTATACAGTTACTGTGCGATTCCGCAGTGTGAATACGGTCATCGGCCGGCGACGGTGACGCGAGTCGAGTCGGACCGCCGCCCCGTGGCCGCGTTCACGGACAAACGATGAGACGAGACACAGACCGGACTGTCGACGAACTCCTCCGAGCACTGGCACACCCGCACAGGCGTCGGCTCCTGCGACGCCTGCACGAGCAACAGACGACGGACGGCCGGGACACGGTCTCGTTGACGACGGTCGAAACCGCTCTCGATGCCACCAGAGAACGGGCACAGGTTGCCCTCCATCATAGGCACCTGCCCGCGCTCCAGGCAGTCGGCCTCGTCGAGCACGCCAGCGACGAACAGACCGACGGGGGGACCGACAGTCGACAGGACGCGAACGACGATGACGTCGCGCCGGGACCTCGCTTCGAACGCGGAATCACGGTTCTCGAAGCGCTGGACGAGTAAGCACGCCGACGAGCCAGCCTCGCAGCGCTCCCAGCAAAGACGCACCCGAACAGGCCGTGGCCACTGTTCTTTAATGGTGCAGATCGACAGCAACAACGAGTCACAGAGCACGAAAGCAGCGGTCGCGGACGCCGTTCGTGACGCCGTCCCGTTTCTGGTCATCACCGCCCTCTGGATCGTCATCATGCTGGCCGTCTACGGGCTCTTCCTCGTGACGAAACCGCCGAACGTCGACTACGACGCCTGGGTACACGCCTCGGTGTTCGCCGTTCCTGGCATCGGGTTCCTCGGGCACGTCCTCCAGCAGGCACTCACGGGCAGCCACGCTGGCGAACGAGCCGACTGAAAGCGGTAGGCGAAAACGAGCACGCGGGGAACCGTTGTGCGGTTACGCCAGGAACACGTGCCGCGGGCGGTCGGCGAGGACGTCCTGTCCCCAGGAAACCGTCTCCGAGAAGGCGTCCGAGCGGAAGAAGTCCATCGCGTCCTCCTTGGCGCGCCACTGGCTGGAGATGAACATGTCGTTCTCGTCTTCGTGGTTGACCATCAGGGCCGTGTCGTGGTGGCCCTCCATGTCAGCGAGCAGTTCGCCGACTTCGCCGAACTTCTCGACGAAGTCCTCGCGGTGCTCGGGCTTGACCGTGTAGAACATCCCCATCGTCCCGAAGCCGGACTCTTCGCCCGCGCGGGCGACGATGCCGGGCAGGTCCGAGAGGAAATCGGAGGCCGTGTCGGCGGCGCTCTGGGTGTCCCAGATGCTGACGACGGCCGTCCGGTCGTCGTCGCCCGACTCGGAGTCGTACAGCGCCGTCTTCACGTGGGTGTCGTAGCGGTCGAAGCCGTCCCGGAGGTCGTCGACTTCCGCGAACAGCTCCTCGCGGTCGGCCTCGGAGTACAGCACCAGCGCGTACACGTCCTCGCCGTGTGGCTGGCCGGCGTAGATGTCCAGGTCTTCGAGTTCGCCGCGGATCTCGTCGCCCGCGTCGGTCTCGGCGTCGTCGGTCTCGCCGTCGCCCTCGCCGAGCGGACCGCGGTACCCCTCGACGATCCCCGAGAGGTCGTTGAGGAAGCCGCTTGCCGTGTCGGCGGCGCTCTCGGTCTTCCAGACGCTGGCGATGGCCGCCCGGCCCTCGTTGGCCCGGACCGTCGTCAGCACGTGCGTGTCGTAGTGCTCGAAGTTGCTCCGCAGGCCGTCGACCTCGTCGGCGAGGTCCTGCGCGTCGGCCTGGGAGTAAAAGACCAGGCCGTGGTCGCCCTCGTCGTAATCCTCACCGGGGTAGAGTCCGAGGTTGCCGAGTTTCTGCTGAATCTCGTCGTCGGCTTCGATCTCGTCGTCCTCGTCGCTGCCGCCCGTCGGGGGACCGCCGGCGTGAGAGTCGCTGTCGGACGTTCCGTGGCTGCCAGTCTCACCGCGAGGGTGACCGCCGGAGTCGCCGGCGTGAGCGGGTGCACTCGTCTCGGCGTGCTGGCCGGCGGTGTCGCTGTCCCCGGTCGGCACGTCGTCGCCCGCGAGGACGGCCGGCAGGTCTGCCGGCGGGAACTTCCGACCGAAGAAGAACGGACCGAACTCCGCGAAGTGGCTGGACGAGGGGTCGAACCGCATCTCGTTCAGGAGGTCCTTGATGTTCGTGGGGTCGTCGGCCCACAGCGTGATGCCCCACTCCCAGTCGTCTAAGCCGACGCTGCTGGCGATCATCTGGCTGACCTTCCCGGCGTAGCCCTTGCCGATGTTGCCGTGGCGTTCCATGATGTCGGCCCGCTCGTCGAACGGCATGTCGTACCAGTTCTGCTCGGGCTGGCGGCGCTTGCTCATCGGGTAGAAACAGACGTGCTCCGAGTCCGGGACCTCGGGATGGAGCCGTTTCTGGATGTACTGCGCGAGACTGGAGTCGTCGTCGACCTCGCCTTCGAAGTAACCGCGGGCCGACTCCGTGTAGCCCGACGCCTCCGTCACCGAGAGGTAGGAGTTGGGCTGCTCGGTGAACTCGGCGAAGGCGGTCTGCTCGAACCGGCGCTCGGCGGTGTCCAGTTCCGCGACCGTCTCGCGGAGGTGCATGATCAGGACGTCGGCCTTGTGTCCCACGACGGTGTAGACGGCGGTCGCACCGCCGCCGAACTCGTCGGGGTCGGTCACGTCGTCCAGGTTCGCGTGGGACTGGAGGTAGTCGATCCCCTCCTCGAGCGCGCGCTCGCGGCGGTGTTCGGGCGCGTTGCGCCAGGCGTCCCAGTCGATCGTCCGGAAGTCGTGCAGGGCGTACCAACCCTCTTCGGTCGGTGGCGGATCGCGCTGTTCCATACGGGGCCGTTCGGAACGGTCCGTAAGGAGGTTTCCGTTCTCAGTCTTCGAGAACCGAGCCGTCGTCCTCGGCTCGCGCTCGGGTGAGACGGCGCCGAATCTCGCGCGGCCGCGGATTGATCTGCGAGTCGTTGATGTGTTCCCAGTCGTCGAACGGGCCGTCGTGAGTCAATCTGATCGGTGAGTCCGGGTAGTTGTAGTTCATCACGCTCGGGTAGGTGGCCGCCGACACCGCGTACGAGTCCACGCCCGCGTAGTCGTCGGCGTCGATCCCGAGCGAGTGGCCGAGTTCGTGGACGAACGTCCCCGCGAAGTCGCCGCCCTGGTACTCGATCGCCATCTGGCGGTAGCCGGGTCCCGACGATTGAAACCCGGTCCGCGTCCTGTTCTCGCCGCCCGCCTGTCCGACGAACACGGCGTAATGGTAGCCGACCGACGAGTTGTCGAAGTGGGCCTTCCGAATCCGAGAGAGTTCTTTCGGGGTCGTCGCGGTGGGAGAGCCGATCTCGTCGTCGATGACGAAGTGGACATCGATCCCGGTGGAGCCGTCCGGGTTCCGGACGGGAGCCGCCTCGAAAACCGCCGCGACTCGGTCGAGCGTCTCCCGGGACGGGCGCTTCCCGGTCACGTAATCGATCTCGACGAACACGTCCCGCTGCAGCGGGTCAGCGCCAGCGATCGGCGGGCCGCCGACCAGTTCGACGCTGTCCGAGAACTCGTCGTCGTCGGTGTCCGCCGTCGTCGGGTCGGTCTCCAGCGCCGAGAGCTCGTACCAGTCGTCGAGGCCGTCGCCGTCGGAGTCCGCTTTGAAGGCGTTCGTCCCCAGCGCCCGCTCGCGCTCGTTGCTGAGGCCGTCCCGATCGAAGTCGCGGTCCGGAAACCCCGGAACGTGCGTGATCGGGACGAGACCCTGCGTCCAGGCGAGGACGGCGAGGACGAGGAGAGCGATCACGACCCGGCCGTTCATACAGCGCCACGGTCGACCGAATCACACGTTGTACGTCGGACGTTACCACGGTCAGTTCCGGGTAAGACACGACTAGACCACGATGAAGAGGCCAGCGCGACCGACCGTTAGGTGCTGGCCAGCAGACCGGGGCCGAAGATCATCAGGAACAGGCCCGCGAGCATCACCAGACTGATCGAGATGGTGACGGCCGTGGTCAGCCGGCGACCGCCCTCGATGGGGAGCCGCGAGATGACGGCCTCGGTGCTCGTCCGCAGGATGTGCCCGCCGTCGAGCGGGAAGGCCGGAACGAGGTTGAACATCCCGAGCTGGAGGTTGATCCACGCCGTCCAGAACGTGACGTTCGCCAGCGTGAACACGCCCCCGCCGAGCGCGGCGAGCGGCCCCTCGACGGTGTAGAAGCCGACGACTTCCGGGACGAAGCCCGCGAAGTTGTACGAGAAGTTCGGGTCGAGGACGCTGATGAAGGGCAGCAGGAGGACGGCGAACACCTGGCGGACGAACGAGCCGTCGGTCAGGCCACCGAGGGGACCGCTCCCGCCGCCGAGCAACCCGAGGAAGCCCTCGGCAGGGTAGATGTCGATGCCGAAGTCGTTGACGGCCAGGCCGCTCGTCCCGCCCTGGAGGAAGACGCCGAGGTACGCGCCCTCGCCGTCCGGGTCCTGAACCAGTGAGACGTTGTAGGTCGCCGGCTGCGCCCGCTCGCCCTGCAGGACGTACGCCTCGACGGTCACCTCGTCACCGGCGTCGTGCTGTGCCAGCGCCGTCTGGAGCGTCGCCGTATCGGTGACGCGCGTCTCACCGAACTGCGTGATGACGATCGGCGTCCCGTTGGTCGGTGCGCCGGCTTCGTCAAGCGGGTCGCCCGCGCTCGCTCGGGTCACGTACGCACCCACTGGGAACGTCGCGTTGCCGGCGGTGGTCGACACCGTGACGAGCGAGCGGTTCTGGATCGCGTCGGCGAAGCCCTGTTCAGTGTAGACCGCCGTCCCGTTGACGGCGGTGATCGTCGGCGGCGTCGCCCCGCTAATGTTGACGCCGGTTTCGCCGGGCCGCCCGTCGAGCACCCCAGGGACGGCCCGCGTTATCATCAGCGTCCGATTGACCGTCACCGCGGGGGCGTCTTGCCGCTCGACCGTGACCGTCCGGTCGGTGGTGTTGACGAGCACCGAGTCGAGTTCCGAGGCGTTGGCGACGGGCTGGCCGTCGACGCTCGTGATGACGTCACCGCCCTCGATGCCGGACGCTCCAGCGGCCGACCCCGGGAACGTCTTGCCGACGGGGACGCCGCTCACGACCGAGATCGAGCCGATGATCGGTCCGAACAGCAAGAGGAAGGCGACGAGCGTGATCGCGAAGTTGTTCGTGACGCCGGCGGCGAACATCCGCGTCTGTGCGCCGCGGTTCGCCCGGTTCCGGCTCTCCTCGCTGGGTTCGACGAACGCCCCGATGGGGATGAACGCGAACAGCGCCAGCCCCATCGAGTCGATGTCGATGTCCTCGACGCGGCAGAGCAGTCCGTGGCCGCCTTCGTGGACGATGAGACCGGCGACGAGCCCGAACACGATCTCGGGCGCGGCGGACATCGGGAGGAAGTCATTGACGCCGGGAATCACGAGGACGTTCTGGGGGTTGCGGACCGGCGTCGCCTCGGGTTGGCTGAACGACCGGATGCCGGCGAGCAACACCGTCACGAACATGCCGATCATCACCACGAGTGCGATACCGACGCCGAAGTTCCCCCAGGCGCGCCAGAACCGACGCGGGGACGCCAGCCAGTTCAGGAACGCGCGACCACGCTTCGTGTGGATCGTGGTAATCGGCCCCTGAACCCGGATGTACTCGGGAATCTTGCCCTGGGCCCGCAGCGCCATCGCGACGAGCGTATAGAGGAGAACGCCTGCGAGCACCCAGGTCAGCGTGCTTACCATCGTCCGACGAGACGGGCCTGTGAGTCAAGAGAGTTTGGTTCACGACACCGGCGGGCGACCGCCGGGTGACCGCGGCCCGAGGGCGTCCCCGAACAGTGCTACGCGTCCCGACGGAGGCGGTCGAGCACGAACTGCTCGTCCAGCGCGGCCAGGAACGGCCCGAGCCGCGGTCCCTGGTCGGTGTCGAGGAACAGCTGGTAGCCGGCCGCGAAGAAATCGCCCACCTCCACGTCGTTGCGCTTTGCCGCCTCGTAGATCTCGCCCTGGATCTCCTCGCCGTCGTGCCCGGCTTGGACGAAGTCGGCCAGTTCGGCCAGCGCAGCCGCCACGTCGTCGTCGAAGTCGGTCTCGGGGAGGTCCTCGGCCAGCCGGTAGTTGTACTCGTTGTCGGTCCGCTTTGCCCACTGTCGGGCGCGCTCGACGCGCGCGAGCGCGGCCTCGATCTCCGCCTCGGTGGCGTCCTCGGGGATGTGGCCCTCGCGCCGCGCCATCTGCTCGCGGAGTTCGGGGTCGTCGGTCATCCCCAGCACGGCGGCGAACGTGTACGGGATGCGGATGGGCTGGTCGTCGGCCGCCTCGCCGTCGCCGGACTGCGTCCGGCTTCCCGAGGCACTTCGTGCCTCGCTACCGACGGCCATCGGATAGGCTCGCTCGGCGAGTTCCGCTTCCTCCTCGTCGCGGGGCTCCTCGGTGCCGTAGTACACCCGCTCGAACTGGTCGAACTCGTCGACCAGCTGGTCGAGCGTCGTCACGTCGAAGTCACGCTGCTTGCGGGGGTTCTTGGTGAAGAAGTACCGGAACACCTCGGGTTCGAGCAACTCCAGCACCTCCGAAACGGTGACGATGTTGCCCGACGACGAGGAGAGCGCCTCGCCGTTGAGCGTGAACCACTCGTACACCATCGGCACCGGCGGCTCGACGTCGAGGACGTTCCGGGCGATGTCCTCCCCGCTCGGCCAGGAGCCTTCTGCGTGGTCTTTCCCGAACGGCTCGAAGTCCACCCCCAGGATGTCCCACTGGGCGGGCCACTCGAAACGCCACGGGAGCTTGCCGTCCCGGAGCGTCGCCGTGCCCTCGTGGCCACAGCCCTCGATGGTCCGGTCGCCGGCTTCCATCTCGGTGCACTCGTACGCGACGGTACCCTCGTCGAGATCGACGTCGACGATCTGGCCCGTCAGCAGCCCGCACTCGCTGCACTGGGGCGTGAACGGGACGTAGGAGTCGTCCACGCTGGCCTGGTACTCGGCGAGCGTCTCGCGGGCTTGGTCGGTGTGTTCGAGCAGGAAGCGCGTGATCTCCTCGAACTCCCCGTCGGCGTACAGTTCGGTGTTCGAGACGAACTCGACGGGCACGTCCACCAGGTCCGCGCTCTGTTCGAGGAGGTTGGTGAAGTGCGCGCCGTAGGAGTCACAGCAGCCGAACGGGTCGGGGATGTCCGTGTAGGGTTTCCCGAGGTTCTGGCCGACGGCGGCCGAGTCGACGGCGTCGTCACCGAAGTCGACGACGTTCCAGTCGAGGTCGGCCAGCGTTCGGGGGATCTTCCGGAGCGGGTCCTTGTCGTCGGTCGTGAACACCTGGCGGACCTCGTGGCCGCGGTCTCGGAGGGCTTCGGCGACGAAGTAGCTCCGCAGAATCTCGTTGAAGTGGCCGATGTGCGGGACACCCGAGGGGGAGACGCCGCCCTTGATGACGATGGGCTCGTCGGGCTCGCTCGCCAGAATGGCGTCCGCGACGGCGTCGGCCCAGAACGCGCGGCCGGCCGTGCGTCCGACCGCGTAGGGGTCGTACAGGTCGATGTCCTCGACTGCGCTCTCGGCGTCCTCGCTCATCGGTCACCACCGGGCCGGATCTCGGTCCCGTCGTGCTCGTCGTCGTCGATCGCGCTGGCGACCCGTTCGGGTTCGGTGCCGTCGAGGACGATGGCGCGCAGGTTCGCCCGCTGGATGACTTTCGCGGCCAGCAGGTCCACCGGGGCGTTGCTGCCCGCCTCCATCTCGATGTCGGCGATGATGTCGACCAGTTCGTCGGGCGTCATCTCCGCGAACCGGGTGGCGTCCTCGTGTTCGTTGGGATCGGCGCTGAACACGCCGGGGACGCTCGTCGCGTACACCAGCAGGTCGGCGTTGACGTACTCCGCGAGCACGGCGCTCACGGCGTCGGTGGTCTGTGCTGGCGTGACCCCGCCCATCACCGGCACGTCCCCGCGGTGCATCGCGGTGCCCGCGTCCTCGTAGTTCTCGGGCGGCGTCGGAGCGGCCTGCTCGCCCATCGCGGCGATGAGCAGTTGGGCGTTCAGCCGGGTGACGCCGATGCCGAGTTGGTCGAGTTGCATCTCGTTTGCGCCCAGGTCCCGGGCGGTCGTGATGTAGTCCCGAGCGACCGTGCCCCCGCCGACGACGACGCCGACGCGGTGGCCGTTCGCGACCAGCCCTTCGATGACGTCCGCGTAGGCGCGTACTCGGTCCGGTTCGAGGTCGGGCGCGAGCACGCTCCCGCCGATAGAAACGACGACTTTCATTACGTCCGGGTTGCTCCGAGCCGTTCTTAAGCGTTCGTACTCCGCGTCGGCCGGGCGATCGCGGGACCGAAAGCTAATGCGCCCAGACGGCCTGCGATTCAGGTATGCACGTACTCGGCGTGGTGGGGCCGTCCGACTCCGGGAAGACGACGCTCGTCGAACGGCTCGTCGAGCGACTGACCGACCGCGGACGGGTCGCCACGGTCAAACACCTCACGCACGCACCCGACGTCGACACCGAGGGGAAAGACACGGACCGCCACCGGACAGCCGGAGCCGCAGCGACCTACGGCCTCACCGACGACGAGGGCTGGTTCGCCACCGGCACCGAGCGAACGCTGGACGAGACGCTGGCCGACCTCGCGCCCGCGTACGATTACGCAGTCGTCGAGGGGTTCAGCCACGCTGCGATCCCACAGGTCGTCCTGGGGGACCGCGAGCACGCCGGCCCCGAACTCGCGGCCGGTCCGGACGCCGACGCCGTCGACGTCGACGACGTACTCTCGTCGCTCGCGTCGACCGAACCGTACGTGACCCTCGACACGCTGGTCGAGGAGGTCAAAGCGTCACCAGCGGCCGAACGCGCCGGCGCGATCGCGACGTTCACCGGCCGCGTCCGCGCGAAAGACGCCCCCGAGGACGCTCCGACGGAGTACCTGGAGTTCGAGAAGTACGAAGGCGTCGCCGAGGAGAAGATGGAGACCATCAGCGCCGAGCTCGAAACCCGAGACGGCGTCGTAGACGTTCGCCTCCACCACCGAACGGGCGTCATCGAGTACGGCGAGGACATCGTGTTCGTCGTCGTGCTCGCCGGCCACCGCGAAGAAGCGTTCCGGACCGTCGAAGACGGCATCGACCGGCTCAAAGACGAGGTCCCGATCTTCAAAAAGGAAGTGACCGTCGACGAGGAGTTCTGGGTCCACGACAGGGAGTGACCGACCGCGCGCCAGGCGAGATGCGGCAACATCACCCGCCAAATGGCGCTGCGAGTGGCCGTGTCAGTCCCACTCGGCCACCCTGGAGTAAGAACATCATAACGGCCTTAGATTCGTTTGTAAAACGTCTCGCGCCCTCTCGAAACGTTATGAAAGAGTTGTTTTACACCGATTTAGGCGGAAAAAGGCCCGAACCGACGCTAAAACCGCCGAAGTGACTCGAAGCTTCCTGGCTTTATATGCAGATGTAGTTGATACGAACGGATGAGGTGTCACAAATGAGCGCTACAACGCAGCCCTCCACCGAAACGCAGAGCAAGGAAGAACGACTCCGGTCGTACCTGAAGCAGAAAGCCCAGGACGGCGAGATGTACTTCAAGAGCAAATTCATCGCAGACGAGGTCGGCCTCTCGCCCAAGGAGATCGGTGCGCTCATGGTCAAACTCAGCGAATCCGCGACGGATCTGGAAGTCGAGAAGTGGTCGTACACGAGCGCGACCACGTGGCGAATCGAGCCCGCCAACTAGACACCACGACGCAGCCTCCCCGGCCGTTCCCCCGACGACAGCCGTCCCGAACCGCCGTCTCGGGGCCCTCCCCGACCCCCGAGATCGACCGTTCGAGACACTGACGAGTTCTTTCGTGTGATATTCGGACCGGAGATTTATACGGTCGCGTGTACAAGGGGAAATCGATGGATGGGAGCGGTGTCCCGGGGGACGCGCCCGCGGTCGACGAACTCTCTTCGGCGTTTCGCGTCTACGAGGTGCGGACCGACGGCGACAAACTCCTGTATATCGGTCGCCCAGCAGTCTCCTCGGACGTTCTGGAGCGTGAAGTGTGGCCACTGTTCCACGAGTACGACTACGACGTGTCGCTCCAGCAGCAGCCGTCCAGAGGCCCCCAGTTGATGGCCGGGAACTACGCGCTCGTCGCGAAACCCCGATCGCTCGGCCTGAACGGGATTCCCTGGACGAACGTCGTACTTGCGGTTTTGACAGTTCTCTCGACGCTGTTCGTCGGCACCGTCTGGTACGGAATCGACGTCGGGAACGACCCGCTCAGCCTCCTGGAGGCCTGGCCGTTTACCGCTGCTGTGCTCGGCGTCCTCGGGACGCACGAACTCGGCCACTACGTGATGAGTCGCTACCACCGGGTCGACGCTAGCCTGCCGTATTTCATCCCCTTCCCCTCGATCTTCGGGACGATGGGGGCCGTCATCAAGATGCGCGGCCGAATACCCGACCGGAAGGCGCTGTTCGACATCGGCGTCGCCGGTCCGCTGGCCGGACTGGGCGCGACAGTCGTCGTGACCATCATCGGCCTCCACCTGGACCCGGTGCGGGTGCCGTTCGAGTTGTCGTTCAACCACCCGCTCATGCTGCAGGTGCTGTCGGCGATCACCGGCCAGCCGCTCACCTACAGCGCCCCGAACAAGATCTTCAATCCGGTCGTCTTCGGCGGCTGGCTCGGGATGTTCATCACGTTCCTGAACCTGCTGCCCGTCGGCCAACTCGACGGCGGCCACATCGTCCGAGCGATGTTCGGCAAGCGGACGGAGACGGTGTCTGCGGCCGTCCCAGCCGGCCTCTTCGGCCTCGGCGCCTACCTGTTCGTCGCCCGGAGTGGCCAGGCAGTGTACATCTGGTTCATCTGGGGCGTCCTGGCGCTCGGTCTCGCCTACGCCGGGCCGACCGACCCCATCGACGACTCCCCGCTCGACCGGAAACGGTTCGCGGTCGGACTCCTCACCTTCCTGCTCGGACTGGCGTGTTTCACGCCGATCCCGATCGAGGTCGCCGCGGCCTGAGCGTCGCTCTCGTTACTCCGCGTCGTCCTCGCCGGCGTGCGTGTATCCTCTGTCCCGCAGGGCGTCGCCAGCGAGCGTGAGCCCCTCGTCGGGCTCGGTCACCGTCCCGATTTTCGTGATCTGTACGTCACAGCAGTCCCTGACGCCCGGCAACTGGCCGGGTGGGATCGTGAAGACGAGTTCGAAGTCCTCGCCGAAGAAGACGCCCAGTTCGCGGCGCGTCGCCTCGTCGGGTGCGACGTCGTCGACCGCCTCGTCGATGGGCAGCGGCCGCTCGATAGCGAAGCCGCAGTCGCTGGCGTCGGCGAGTTGGTGGAGCGAGCGGGCGAGGCCGTCGCTCGAATCGATCATCGCCGTCGCGTGGGAGGCCACAGCCAACCCGGGGACGACCCGGGGCGTAAACCGGAAGAGGTCGTTCGCGCGGTCGTACTCGCCCTGCTCGAACAGCCGGATCGCGGCCCCGCTCCGTCCGAGCGTGCCGGTGACGCAGACCGCGTCGCCCGGGCTGGCGCCGGACCGACGCACCGGCGAGTCGGTTCGTCCCAGGACCGTCGTCGAGACGGTAAACTCCTGGTGGCGGTCGAGATCGCCGCCGACGTACTCGGCCTCGACGTACGCACAGACGTCGCGTGCACCCCGGACGAACTCCCGGAGTTCGGATTCGTCGAACGACGGGGCCGCGTAGACGGCGACGGCCGCCGTCGCTTCCGCCCCCATCGCGGCGACGTCCGACAGCGATGCGCCGACGGCGCGCCAGCCGGCCGTGTAGCGTGTGGTGCCGACCGGGAAGTCCGTCCGGTCGTGAAGCATGTCCGTCGTGAGCACCTGCTCGCCGACGACGGCCGCGTCGTCGCCGGCGGCTGGCAGGTCATCGGCTAACAGCGCGAGTGCCGCCCGCTCGTCCATACCCGCCCTTCGGGGGCGCCCTCTAAAATCCCGGGGGAGGTGGCAGTCGGTGCCTTCAAACGGAAACCGGTCGTTGGCCCGGGCATGAACGGGGACAGACGGGCCACGGTCGCGGGGTTTGCCGGCGCCGTGCTCGTCCTGGTGGTGTTGTTCTGGTTCGTCGGCGTCGACCAGATCCTCGCGGCGCTCGCGAGCGCCGATCCGGTGATCGTGGCCGCGCTCGTCCCCGTCGCACTCCTGTGGCTCTCCTCGTGGGGACTGGCACTGTACACGGTGCTCCAGGCGATCGACGAGCCCGTCTCGGCACCGAAGGCGGTCATGCTGTACACGGCCGCCGTGTTCGCGAACAACGTCACGCCGTTCGGGCAAGCCGGCGGGGAGCCGCTCACCGCACTGCTCATCTCGAAGGCCACGGACAGCGAGTACGAGAACGGGCTGGCCGCGATCGCCAGCGTCGACGCGCTCCACTTCGTCCCGTCCGTCGGACTCGCGACGATCGGCCTCGCGTTCTTCGCCGTGGAGACCGTCACGCTCGGGCGGAACCTCCGGATCGCCTCCGTTGCCGTGGGCGCGCTCGCGCTCGCCATCCCGGTCGCCGCGTACGTGGGCTGGCGCTACCGCTACGAACTGGAAGCCGCGGTCGTCCGCCTGCTGACGCCGGTCATCCGCGCCCTCGGACGACTCGTCCCCCGACGAAGTCCACCGGATCCCGGCGTCATCGAACACCGCATCGAGGGATTTTTCACGGCGATCGATCGCGTCGCCAACAGCCCACGGCGGCTCGTCCTCGCGCTGGCGTTCTCGCTTGGCGGCTGGCTCGCGCTCACGTCCTCGCTGTGGCTGTCGGTCACCGCCCTCGGGTACGACGTGCCCTTCGCAGCGGTGCTGGTCGTCATTCCCGTGGGCGCGCTCGCGAGCGCCACGCCGTTCCCGGGCGGCCTCGGCGGCATCGAAACGGCGTTGACCGTCCTGCTGGTCTCGACGACCGGCATCCCGGCCGCCGCAGCGGGGGCCGCGATCGTCATCCACCGCGCCGCCACCTACTGGTTCCCGACGCTCGTCGGGGGCGGGTCGGCTGCAGCCCTCGGTGCCCGTCGCGGGGAAGAGCCAGTTGTCGAAGACGAGTGAACGACCCACACGGGCACCGGCGAGTGCCGAACGATGCGCTTTTATGACGCCAACAGGAACGACACTGCAATGACGACGCTATTCGACGTTCCCGCCGAGGACCTCAACGAGGCGCTCGCAGAGCGACTCGCCGACGAGGACGCCGTGGCGGAACCCGACTGGGCTCGCTTCACGAAGACAGGTACCGGCCGCGAACTCCCGCCGGAACAGGACGACTTCTGGCAGCGCCGCGCCGCCAGCCTCCTGCGCAAGGTCGCCATCGACGGTCCCGTGGGCATCGGCAGCCTCCGCACCGAGTACGGCAACTCCTCGAAGGGGTCGACTCGCTACCAGGTCCGACCGAAGCGCTCCACGAAGGGCAGCGGGAAGATCATCCGTACGATCCTCCAGCAGCTCGAAGAGGCCGGCTACGTCCAGACCGCACAGGGCGAGGGCCGCAAGGTCACCGGCGACGGTCGCAGCCTCCTCGACGACACCGCCGGCGAGGTCCTCCAGGACCTCGACCGTCCGGAACTCGAACGCTACGCGTAAGTTCGCTCCCTTTCGCGTTCGTTCTCCCCCTGAGCTGCTGGACTCGTTTCTCTCACTGTCTCGACACGCTCGCATAGCGCTATAGCTGCTGGCGTCCATTGGACGCTATGCACACGCTGGAGACGACCATCGACATCGACGCACCGCCAGCGGTCGTGTGGCGGGTGCTGTCCGAGTTCGAACGCTACCCCGAGTGGAACGAGTACGTGCGAATCGAGGGCACGCCGGTGGCCGGTGCGCGGCTTACCGTCACACCCGGGCCACGAGCGGGCCGGCAGCCGTCCGCGACGTCACGAGTGCTCCGAGCCGAGCCGGAGTACGAACTCCGGTGGCGCAGCCACCTGCTCGTCCGCGGGCTGTGCGACGGCGAGCACTGTTTCACGATCGAGAACCTCGGGAACGGACGCTCTCGGCTGACGCAGGCCGAGCGGTTCGTCGGGCTGCTCGCCGGGCCGTTCGTGCGCCGGTACGGCAGGCAGACGGCGGCGACCTTCGAGGGCGTCAACCGGGCGATCAAGCGGCGGGCCGAGACGACCGCCCGAACGAGGCCGACGACGACACCTCGTGCTCCCTGAGAGAGGAGTCTCCGTAACGGTTTTCCAGCAGACGCAACAAGTATTACAATAGCTATGAGTGGCGAACCCGACGACGAAGAGCTCGAACGGCTGCGACAGGAGAAGATGGAACAGCTCCGCGAACAGAAAGAGCAACAAGGGGGCGGCGAGGCCCAGGAAGCCCAGCGTCAGCAGGCCGAAGCCCAGAAGAAAGCGCTGCTGCGCCAGCACCTCACCGACGGGGCGCGCAAGCGCCTGAACACAGTGAAGATGTCGAAACCGCAGTTCGGCGAGAAGGTCGAACAGCAGGTCCTCGCGCTGGCCCAGAGCGGGCGTCTCCAGGACAAGATCGACGAGGAGAAGATGAAACAGCTGCTCTCGGAGCTGAAGCCGGACTCGAAGAGCTTCGACATCAAGCGACGGTAAATGCACGTCGGACTCTGCTACAGCGGCGGCAAAGACTCGACGTTGGCCGCTCTCCTGCTCGATTCCTTCTACGACGTCACGCTCGTCGCGGCGACGTTCGGCGTGACCGACGCGGCCGCACACGCTCGCGACGCCGCCGCCGCCGTCGGCTTTCCGCTCATCACGGTCGAACTCGACGAGTCGGTCGCCCGCGACGCCGTCGACCGCATGGTCGAGGACGGCTATCCGCGCACCGGAATCCAGCGCGTCCACGACCACGCACTCGAAACGGTGGCGGCTGGGGAGTTCCGGATCGACGCCGCCGACGAACTGCGCTCGTTCGACGCCATCGCGGACGGAACGCGCCGTGACGATCGCGTTCCGACCGTCTCGCGGGCACAGGCACAGAGCATCGAGGACCGCCACGACGTCGACTACCTGGCTCCGCTGTCGGGATTCGGTCGAAGTGCCGTCGACGACCTCGTGGACGCGACGCTGGAGGTCGAGACGGGACCGAGCGAAGAGATCGCGAAGGGCGATTACGAGGCGGAGCTCCGCGCCCTGATGGCCGAGGAGTACGGCGACGACGCCGTCACAGAGGTGTTTCCCGCCCACGACCAGACGCGCGTCGTGGGCCTCCGAGAGCACTGAGAGTCGCCCGTTTTCGGTCGTCGACCGAACAACTACCCCGGCCATCTTTGCCGCTAGCCATCGTACGGAGCGACGATGCGAGCCGGCGAAAGTCGGGACACCGATCGTGACACTGAGAGCCATCGCCAGCGGTGGCAGGACTGGTTGCTCCTCGACGGGGATCGGCGTCTCGTCGTCGGGTTCACTACCGTCGTCCTGTTTCTCGTCATCGCGTCAGTGGTCGTGAGTGAACTGGCACCGTTACGCGACCTCCAGCCGCTGTTCTACGTGCTGGGCGGGTTGATCGGAGGAAACCTGACCGTCATCACCGTCGTCGTCTCGATCAATCAGTTGCTGCTCTCGCGGGAACTACAGGCGCCGCCCGACCTCGAATCCCAGATCGAGGGGATCATCGAGTATCGCTCGGACGTCGAGGACGCTGCCGGACAGGTCGCACCGGTCGAGCCGCTGGGCTTTCTCCGCCTGCTGTTCGAGAACACCCGGCGGGAAGCCCAGCGACTGGGAGGCCTCGCGACGTCCGAGACGGACGAACAGACCTACGAGGAGATCAACGAGGTCGTCTCGGAGATCACGACCCAGACGGACAGAGTCGATTCGCTGCTGCAGCAATCGCAGACCTCCACGTTCGACGTGCTCTCGGTCACGTTGACGACGAACTACGCGACGGACATCAACCGACTCCGACAGATCGAGTGGGAACACGGCGCGCAGCTCCCGGCAGACGTCAGCGACGCGGTCGACACCCTCGTCCACCAGCTCCAGAACATCGACATCGCGCGGCAGTACTTCAAGTCGGTCTACCTCCAGCAGGAACTGGCCGAGCTGTCGCGGAACCTCTTCTACGCCGGCCTCCCGTCGGTGACCGTCGTCGCAATCGGGTTACTCCTCTTGACGGGACCGAGCGGGACCGTCTTCACCAGCCCGTACTTGCGGGCCTTCGTTCCGCTGTTCGTCACGGTCGGCCTGCTGCCGATCACGATTCTGTTCGCGTACATCGTCCGAATCGCGACCGTCACGCAGCGCACGGCGGCGACGCTGCCGTTCACGACGCCCGCACAGGAGCAGTGACCGCGTACCCAAAGGACAGTTTCAAGCGCGCCGTGTGCGAACCAACCGAGCATGTACGACCACCTGAAGGGTTTCCGGGATTTCTACCCCGACGAGATGGGGGCGCGCCGGGAGGTCATCGATCAACTGGAGGCCACCGCACGCCAGTACGGCTTCCGCGAGATCGGGACGCCCGCCCTGGAGCGGACGCAGATGTACGTCGACAAGAGCGGCGAGGAGATCGTCGAGGAACTGTACGCCTTCGAGGACAAGGGCGGCCGCGACGTGGCGATGACGCCGGAGCTGACGCCGACCGTCGCGCGGATGGTCGTCGCCAAACAGCAGGAACTCTCGAAGCCGATCAAGTGGGTCTCGACGCGGCCGTTCTGGCGCTACGAACAGGTCCAGCAGGGCCGCTTCCGCGAGTTCTACCAGACCAACGTCGACATCTTCGGCTCGTCGGAGCCGGAGGCCGACGCCGAGATCCTCGCGTTCGCCGCCGACGCGCTCACGTCGCTGGGGCTCACCGGCGAGGAGTTCGAGTTCCGCGTCTCCCACCGCGACATCCTGGGCGGGCTGCTGGAAGCGTTCGACACGGACGTCCAGACCAAGGAAGCCATCAGGGCCGTCGACAAGAGCGAGAAGATCAGCGAGGCCGAGTACCACGACCTGCTCGTCGAGGCCGGTCTCACCTACGACCAGGCCGCCGAGTTCGACGACCTGCTCGCCGTCGACGCCGAGAACCTGGACGAGCTCGTCGAGTTCGCGGGCACTGACCGCGTCGAGAACGCCGTCACGAACCTGCAGAACGTGCTGGACGCGGCGGCCGACTTCGGCGCAGGCGAGTACTGTACGCTCTCGCTGGAGACCGCTCGCGGCCTGGACTACTACACGGGCGTCGTCTTCGAGTGTTTCGACTCGACGGGCGAGGTCTCCCGGTCCGTCTTCGGCGGCGGCCGCTACGACGACCTCATCGAGAGCTTTGGCGGCCAGCCGACGCCAGCGGTCGGCGTCGCCCCCGGGCTCGCCCCGCTCTCCCTGCTCTTGCAGCGCGCCGACGTCTGGCCCGACGAGTCGTTCACGACCGACTACTACGTCCTGCAGATCGGCGACACGCGCGACGTGGCCGCCGAGATCACCCGGACGCTGCGCTCGCGGGGCCACGTCGTCGAGACCGACGTCGCCGGCCGGAGCTTCGGCGCGCAGATGAACTACGCCGACGGCGTCAACGCCGAGACGGTCGTCATCGTCGGCGAGCAGGACCTCGAAGACGACGCCGTCACGGTCAAAGACATGGACTCGGGCGACCAGGAGCAGGTACCCCTCGCGGAGTTCCCGGGCGACCACGACCGCCCGACGCTCGCGGACTTCGAATAGAACTCAGTCGAGCAGGCTGTCGTCGTCCGGTTCGGTTGCGTCGAGTCGACCCGATGTCCTCGACCACGGGCGCGGTCGGGGACACAACACTCATTCCGTCGGCGTCCGGACCGCGACCAATGCGCGCGTTTCGCCTCGCCTACGACGGCCGGCCGTTCCACGGCTTCCAGCGCCAGCCGGACGTGCCGACCGTCGAGGACGCGCTCTTCGACGCGCTCCGCGAGTTGGGGGTTCTCGGGGCCGACGCCGACGCACCACCGGGGTACGCGGGGGCGGGCCGAACCGACGCGGGCGTCTCGGCGTTCGCACAGACGGTCGCGTTCTCCGCTCCGGACTGGCTGACCCCGGCTGCACTGAACAGCGGACTGCCGGCGACGGTCCGGGCCTGGGCACGGGCCGAAGCGCCCGCGGAGTTCCACGCCACCCACGACGCCACCAGTCGCAGCTATCGGTATCACCTCCACGCACCGCCCGACGCCGTGTCCGACGAGCGCGCACGCGACGCGCTCGACGCACTCCGTGGGGAACACGACTTCCACAATCTGACGCCGGACGACACCGGAACTGTTCGGACCCTCGACGGGTCGCTCTCGCGAGACGGCGCGTTCCTGGTCGTCGAACTCACCGCGGGTGGGTTCGCGCGACAGTTGGTCCGGCGGGTCGTCTCGCTCGTCGCGTCGATCGCCCGCGGGGACCGCGACCTGGCGGCCGTCGATCGCGTCCTCGCATCGGCACAACTCCCGGGGCCGAAGGGCGTGCCGCCAGCAGCGGCGTACCCGCTCGTGTTGGTCGACGTCACGTATCCGGACCTGGACTTCACCGTCGACGCTGACGCGAAAGAGAGCGCACGCACAGTGTTCGCCGACCGGCGGGACGAGCACCGGACGCGTGCACGAGTCGCCGACGAACTCGTCGCCGGGCTCAGAAACCGGCCGTAGCGCGGCTGCCAGTCAGCGGGCGTTACAGCAGGTCAGTCAGTGCCACGTGGACGTCCGACTGGAGCCAGCCGCTCGTCTCATCGCGGTCGTACACCACGACGCCTTCCGCGGTAGTGAGTTGCCCGTAGCGATTGCTCGGATGCCGATCGCGATCGACGCTTCGTCGTTCAGGGCGGGTCATCGTGTGTCTCCACCCGTTGTTTGGCACCCGAACGTGGTATAAACACGACATAGTATCCATCAGTTTCCGTCGTTTCAGACGAGTTAGGGAGATTGTAACGTCAGGTGGGACGTAAACAGAACAAAAAGTGGCCGGGCTGAGGTTGGTCGCTCGATCAGGTCGGGTTGACCATCTTCATGGCTTCGCGAACCGACTCGCGACGGCCGAGCAACGTGATGCGGTCACCGACCTGCAGTTCCATGTCGGCTTCGGGAACGTCGACGTCGCCGTCGCGGCAGACGAGCGCGATGAGACAGTCCTCGGGGAGTTCGGGGCCGACCTCCCGAACGGGTCGGTTCGCGAACGCCTCGGTGGTGATCTCGACCTCCTGGACGTCGCCGACGCGCCCCACGTCTGTCATCCAGTGAGCCAGGGCGGGGCGTTCGATCTGGTTGTCGATGGCCCACGCAGTCGCCATCGCAGAGGAGATGGTTCGCACGCCGAGGTCTTCGAACGCCTCGACGTTGTCCGGGTTGTTCGCCCGGGCGATGACGGTCTCGACGTCGAACTTCGAGTCCGAGAGCTGGGCGATGAGCAGGTTCGCGTCGTCGTCGCCCGTCGCGGCGATGACGGTCCTGGCGTTGCCGGCCCCGGCCTCACGGAGGACGTCCGTGTCGGTCCCGTCACCCCAGACGACCGTGTAGCCCTGGTTACGCGTCTTTTCGACTGTGTCCTCTACTTCTTCGACGATGACGACGTTCTCGCCTCGGTCTTCGAGGCGTTCAGCGAGCGCTCGACCCACCTTACCGCCGCCGACGATGATGACTCGCATTGGTATTACCTCCAGGTATTCCGCGATGTAGCGCGCGAGGCCGCCCTCGAAGGCGACCGTCGCGAAGATGACCAGAAAGACCGTTCCGACCAGCACCTGCGCCTGCCCGTCGAAGGTCGCCGCGTCGGCACACAACTGCGCGGCCTCGCCCGTCGCCGTGCCGGTACACACCTGGCCGACGCTCGTGCCGGCCGTCTCGGCGGCCTGTTCGCGCAGGTGGGCCGCCTCGGACTGCAACTCGACGGCGAACAGCGTCGCGACCGACGCCGGGATGATCCCGCGGGGACCGACAAAGCTCATGAACAGTTTCTCGTTGGTCCGGAACCGGTCGCCCCGCGTCGAGAGGAACACGAGCAGCGGCCGGATCACCAGCATGACCGCCGCCACCACGGCGATGCCGGGCAGCCCCAACTGGAGCAGGTCCTCGAACTCGAGAAGGGCGGCCAGCGCGATGAACACGACCGACAGGACGAGCAGCGTGATGTCGCCCTTGAACGCCGTGATCTCGTCCTCGTACGGCACGTCTGCGTTCCCGAGCAACAGGCCGGCAGTGGCGGCCGCCGCGACGCCGGCCTCGCTGGCGATGGTGTCGGCCGCGGCGAAGGCGACGAGCGCCCCCGCGAGGACGAGCAAGCGTGCGTTCTGGGGCGCGTTCCCCGGCGAGAGGTCGACGTACCTGAGGAGATAGTAGACGAGGGCTGCGACGACGAACCCCACGAGCAGGCCGATCCCCAGCCGTTCGGCGAATGCGCGGACGAACGCCTCTCCCGCCTCGTCGCTGAGGACGACGACCTCGAAGACGACGACGGCGATGATCGCCGCGCTCACGTCGTTGATGATCCCTTCCGTTTCGAGGGCGGTCGCAACCCGGTCGCGGACCGGGACGACTTCCAGGATCGGCGTGATGACCGTCGGCCCGGTCGCGACGAGCAGCGCCCCGATGAGAAACGACATGTCCCAGGGTTGTCCGAGCGCGAATCGGATGGCGACCGCCGTGCCGACCAGAGCGATCGCCGCGCCGAGGGTCACCAGTCTGAGGGTCGCCGACGGCGCCTCCTTGATCCGGCCGATCCGGAGGTGGAACGCGCCCTCGAAGACGATGATCGCCACCGAGAGGCCGACGATGGCCGGCAAGGCCGCCCCGAACGACTCGCGCGTGACGAGGCCCAGTCCCTCCGGTCCGAGGGCGACACCAGCCGTCAACAGGAAGATGATACTCGGAACGCGAAATCGGGCGGACAGCAGTTGTGCCCCCACGCCGATACCGATGATCGCGGCGACCAGGGGGATTATCTCGCCACCAGCCACAGGGGACCCTCCATGCACGCGGTGCAACGGAACGACGCGGTTTAAACGCACCCAATTTCGCCAGCGGCGACGGCCATGAATAAACTGATAACAACGCGCCGATCCAGAATATCGACTACGATAATCAGACCCCGGGATATATAGTGGAAATAACAGTACGACACTGGTAATGACTTTCAGGCGACGAATAGCCCAGCTTCTCCACGCTTCCCGCGCCCGAACGTCCGGCGAGCACACCAACGAACGGACCACGGAGCAGGACCCAGACACAGCGGTGAGTTCGTCAGAAGCTGACGATGTCCCGACCCGAAACGAGGGGGGTCCCAGATCGAGCGGCGCCGACGACGAGACGGCAGCCGGTGACGGGAAACCGGCCGACGACCTCGAGGTCGGTTCAGCAGCCGACGCTGGTGCGGCCGGTGACGGAAACGGCGCGAGCGAGCAGCGGACCGCCGCTGGGGCGGTGAGGAGTGCCGAGGTACCGGGGGAGACGGCGACCGTGGTCGCGGACGGCGGGACCCAGACGGTCGAGGCCGGCGCGCTGGAAGCGACGGCAGAGGACTTCCGCGACGCACTGGCGGCCGCGGCCGACGGCGACATGAGCCAGCGGCTGGACACGGACCGCGAGAACGAAGCGATGGCCGACGCCGCGTCGGCGTTCAACCAGATGATGGACCACTTCTCCGGGACCATCGCGGAACTCGAGGAGTTCGCCGAAGACGTCGACGACACGACCGAAGAGATGAGCGCAGCGACGCGCGAGGTCAAGGAGACGAGCGAGGAGGTGAGCGACTCGATGGATCAGATCTCGAACAACGCCTCGAACCAGGACGATCACCTCCAGGAGGTCGCCGACGAGATGACGGACCTCTCGGCGACGGTCCAGGAGATCGCGTCCTCGGCCTCGGAGGTCGCCACCATCTCCAGGGACGCCGCCGAGTACGGCCAGGAGGGCCGGGACGCGGCCGCGGAAGCAGTCGAGCGGATGGATCAGATCCAGTCGACGGCCGCCCAGACGATCGAACAGGTCGAACACCTCGAGAACCACATCAAAGACATCAACGAAGTGGTGGAGGTCATCGACGACATCGCCGACCAGACGTCGATCCTGGCGCTGAACGCGTCCATCGAGGCCGCCCGCGCCGGGGAGGCCGGCGAAGGCTTCGCCGTCGTCGCCAACGAAGTCAAGCAGCTGGCCGAAGAGGCCGGCCAGGCGACCGAAGACATCAGTACGATGATCGAAGACGTCCAGGAGGAGACGACCGCGACGGTCACGGAGATCCGCGAGATGGGCGACCGCGTCGCCGACGGGACCGACACGGTCGAGGACGCACTCGACGCGCTGGACGCGATCGCCGACCGCGTCGAGGACGCGAACGAGGGCGTCCAGTCGATCAACGAAGCGACCGACGAACAGGCGACCAGCACGGAGGAAGTCGTCGCGCTCGTCGAAGACGTCGCGGAACTGAGCGAGCAGACGGCCGCAGAAACCCGCGAAGTGTCCGCGTCCAGTGAAGAACAGACCGCTGCACTCACCGAGGTCGTGGCCAACATGGACCGGATCGCCGACCAGGCGACCGACCTCACCAGCCTGCTGTCCCGCTTCGAACAGGACAGCAGCGACGGATCGACCGACGATGGCGACGACCTCTCCTGGGACGACGCCGCGGTCCACGGCGGTGACGACGCGAGCGACGACGATGACGACCTCTCCTGGGACGACGCCGCAGTTCACGACGGTGACGACGCGAGCGGCGATGAGGACACGAGCGACGACGACCTCTCCTGGGACGACGCGATGGTCCACGACAGCGAGTAGTATCACGGGACGACGGGGGGCCACACTCACCACCTATTGCTATCAGTCCTGAGAATCGAGGGATAATACTAATAGTCAAATAGATGACTCTCTCTCACATGCCATTCAAATCCGGTGAGAACTGGGAAGTCGACATCGACCGCGAGAAAAACAGGCTGTACCTGGAGCTCGAGGGGTACATGGAGGCCGCCGACGCTGGGGCCGCGGCCGACGCGACGATCGAAGGGGCGAAAGAACTCGACGAGGGGTTCGACATGGTCAACGACCTCTCGACGTTCCAGCCGTCCGACCAGGAGGCGATGGACCACATCCAGCGCGGCAAGCAGGGGATCGCGAAACACGGCGTCGCCGCCGTCGTCCGGGTGACGGCCGAATCGACGACTGGACAGATGCAGTTCGACCGCGCGGGTGAAGACGAGGAGAGCTACCAGTTGGCGATGGCCGACTCGACGGCGAAAGCCGAAAAACTGCTGGACAAGCGCTAGAGAAACCTGAGAACGTCACAAACCATGGGAGACTGGAGCGTCGACGTCGACGAGGAGAAGAATCGGCTCTATCTGACTCTCAAAGGACACCTCAGCGCCGAGGCGGCCGAGCAGGCGGCAGACGCCGTCATCGACGCGAGTGCGCGCCTGGACCCGGGATTCGACGAGGTGAACGACATGTCCGAGTTCGAGCCCGCGGCCTCAGAGGCGATGGAGGAGATCGAACGCGGGAAGCGCGGCATCGTCGAGAACGGCGTCGAAGCGGTCTGTCGAGTCGTCGCGGAGTCGACGACCGGACAGATGCAGTTCGACCGTGCGGGCGAGGGCGCCGAGGAGTACGCGCTGGCGAAAGCCGAGTCCGTCGAAGAGGCCGAGCGTCTCCTCGACCAGCGCCGGCAGGACGCGTAGGGAGCGAAGTCCGACCCCACTGGTCCGTCACCACGTATTATTTCAAAAGTCATCGACGCAGCCTCACTCGTCGGCTGACTCCCGGTGGTCGAGATACGTCAGGACGCCGCGCACGTTCATGCGTTCTTCCCCGCGAGCCTTGCGGTCGCCCCAGACGTCGACCATCTCGGTTTGTTCGGCGAAGTAGTCGATCACGGCCTCGTCGTCGCCGAGTTCCGCGCGCTTCGTGGCGATGCGATCGACCCAGTCGGCGATGACGTCCGCGTACTCGCGCAAGCGGTCGTCCGTCGTCGCCGGTCCGAAATGGCCGTAGCAGAGCACCTCGGGCGCCAGGTCCTCGATCATGTTCGCGTCGGCGAGCACCTGCTCTAAGTCGAAGTTCGGCGGCGGCGAGGTGTGATGGACGAAGTCTCCCGACGGGACGTAGATGCCCGCGGCGTCGGCGGTGAACACGACGGCGTCGGCGGGGTCTTCGAAGACGACCTGGTGGGGTGCGTGTCCGGGCGCGTGGTGGACGTGCAGTTCGCGGTCACCGAGGTCGATGACGTCACCGTCCGAGAGTTCCCGGATGCGATCCTCGGGAACGGGTTCGGGCTCGGCGTAGAGCCCCCACAGGTCGCCGACGGCGGCTTTCGTCCCTTCGACCAGTCTGGACGGGTCAGCGAGGTGTGGCGCACCGATCTCGTGGATCGCGACGGTCGCGTTCGGGCACTCGGCGGCGAGGAACCCAGCACCGCCGGCGTGGTCGAGGTGGACGTGCGTGAGCGCGATGACCGCGAGGTCGTCGGGGGCGATCCCGACGTCGTCCATCGCCGCGAGGATGCGTTCGTACTCCGTGCCGATCCCGGAGTCGACCAGCGCGGGCCGCTCGCCGTCGACGATGTATACCGAGCCGTATTCGGGTGCGTCGTACATCCCGGTATCGACGTAGTAGAGGTCCGAACAGGAGCCCTCCGTCACCGCGAAGCAGTCGCCGATTGCCATACCCGGAGCACCGAGCGGCGGGGAGAAAAACGGTTCGGGCGACCCGCACAGTGAAGTCCCCGACGCGTGTTCACCGGCGTATGCGAGAGGACGGGACGACCGAGGCAGACGGGGACGACGACAACGACGAGGCCGCGTCGCCCGAACTGGCAGCGGACGACAGCGGCGTGAGCGACGAACTCGCGCGCCTGCGCGGCGAGATCGAGCAACTGTCCGTCGCGGTGGCGACCCTCCAGGAGACCGACGACGAGCGCGACCAGCGGCTCGACGCCCTGGAAACGCGCATCGAAGACTACCACCGTCGGGGCGAACGCGAGCGCGAGCAGCTGGCTGCCCAGACGCTCGCCGACTTCGCCGACCGCATGCTGTCGGTCAAAGACAGCCTCGACAACGTCCTGGGGATGGCCGACGTCGACGAGGACACGGAACGACAGCTCTCGCTCGTCCAGCGGCAGTTCGAGCAATCGTTCACGAGCGGCGAGATAGAGCGCATCGACGCCGACGGTCAGTTCGACGCCAGTAGACACAAAATGGTCGAACGCGTCAGCGACGACGCCTACGACGAGGGCGAGATCGTCCGCGAACTGGACGCCGGCTACACCATCGGCGACCGGGTGCTCCGACCAGCACGCGTCGTCGTCGCGACGGGCGACTCGTCCTGATTACGAGCCGACTTCGGCCGTGTCGCCGCCGTCGTCGGGCGACGTGCCGGTGACGTTCTGTTCGACGGTGAGCGACCCTTCGGCGTCGCCGTCGACGTCTTCGGCGGTGACGTGGAGGATGCCGTCGTCGTCGACCCGGAACGTCACCTCGATGGTCGGCTTGCCGGCCGGCGCCTCCGGAATCCCCGTCAGGGTGAACTCGTCGAGTTTCTCGTTCTCGCGGGCCTGCTCGTGTTCGCCCTGGTACACGTCGATCGCCATGATCGTCTGGTCGTCTTTCGTCGTGGTGTAGTACTTCGTGCCGGTGGCCTCCGTGATCGGCGTCCCCTTCTCGATGAGGACGTTGAAACTCCCGTCTTTGACCCGCGTCCCCAGCGAGCGGGTGACGATGCTCTTGACCGTGATCTCGCCGCGCTCTTCGACCTTCTCGCCGTGCTCGTCGGTGGCGTGGGCCGCGTCGAGGTGGTCCTGGAACCCGTCGCGGGTGTCGAAGGTCTCGCCGCACGTACAGGCGTACTGCTCTTCGACCGCGCCGCTCTTGGCGGCGTACAGCGCCGCGCCCTTGGCGACGATCTTGTCCGGCTCGAAGGTGAGTTCCGGATCGACCCCCGTGTACTCGGCCACGCGGTCCTGGATGGCGGGCATCCGCGTCGAGCCGCCCACGAGCAGGACGGTGTCGATGTCGCGGGTCGTCCGGTCGGCGTCGTCGAGGGCCTGCTCTAAGGGTGCGAGCGCCTGCTCGCGGAGGTCCTCGGTGATCGATTCGAAGATGTCGCGGGTCAGCGTCTCGTCGAGTTCGACGATCTCACCGTCGAGCTGGCCCAGCAGCGGTTCGATGAGTTCCGTCTCCTCGCCGGTCGAGAGGTCGATCTTCGCGTCTTCGGCGATCGCCCGGAGGTTCGCCCGGAGTTCGTCGTCGGCCAGCACGTCGACACCCTGGTCCCGTTCCAGCGCCGCAGCGACGTGGTCCATGATGGCCTCGTCGAAGTCGGTCCCGCCGAGGTGGTTGTCGCCGCTGGTGGTGAGGATGGTGAACGTGTCGCCGTCGACGTCGAGGACGGAGACGTCGAGCGTCCCGCCGCCGAAGTCGTAGACGACGAGCGTCTCGTCGGCCAGGTCGGCGTCGTAGCCGTGGGCGATCGCCGCGGCGGTCGGTTCGTTCAGGAGCTTGACTTCGCGGAAGCCGGCCAGTTTGGCGGCCCGCCGGGTGGCTTTCTTCTGGTCGGCGGTGAAGTAGGCCGGGACCGTCACCACGGTCTCGGTCACCTGTTCGCCGAGGTACGACTCGGCGTCGTCCTTGAGTTTTCGCAGGATCTCGGCGGATATTTCGGCTGGATCGTACGTCTCGCCGTCGATTTCGACGGTGTAGTCCTCGCCGACGTGGCGCTTGATCGTCCGGACAGTCCGGTCGGGGTTGGCGGGAGCGCGGTTCTCCGCACGGCGGCCGACCACGGGATCGCCGGCGTCGTCGAAACTGACGACCGACGGCGTGAGCGGCTCGCCCTCGTTGTTCTGTAACATCTGGACGTCGTCGCCCTCGATGAGGGCCATGCCGCTGTTGGTCGTCCCGAGGTCGATTCCCAGGACCTTCTCACTGACCATCTCGGATACACCTGCCTCGCCGCGACATATCACGCTTTCGCCCGGTGCGAGCGACGGCGACTACCAGTCACCGTCACGCTCCTCGCTCGACGCACCGCCGTCGGCCACGGCCGCTTCGGCGTCGCGCGCCTGGATCTCGAACTCCGCGAGCATCTCCTGGAGTTCCCTGGTTCGGGACGCCAGTCCGGCCGCCGATTCCGACACCTGGGTGATCGAGGCGCTGGCCTCTTCGGAGGTTGCAGCGACCTTCTCGGCCTGCTGGGTCGTCTCCTCGGAGACGCTGGCGATCTCGTCGACCATCTGCACGATCTCCTGTGCCGAGTTCGCCTGCTGGTCGGTCGCGTCGTTGATGCTCTTCAAGCCGCCGTCGACGCTGTCGACCCCGTCGACGATCGCTTCCAGCGATTCGGTCAGCTCCGCGACGGTCTCGGTCCCCTCGGTGATCCTGGACTCGGCCTCGCGGATGTCCTCGGCGCTGTCGAGCGCCCGGTTCTGGACGGAGCCGATGGTCGTCTCGATCTCCTCGACGGCCCGTTGGGTTTCCTCGGAGAGTTCCTTGACTTCGTTCGCCACCACCGCGAACCCGGACCCGGCCTCGCCAGCGCGTGCCGCCTCGATGTTGGCGTTCAGCGCCAGGATCGACGTCTGCTCGGCGATGTCGTGGATCAGGCCGGTCACCTGGCTGATCTCCTCGATCTCGTCGGTGAGCTGTTCGATCGAGTCGACGACGTCGCTCGTCTGGCGCTCGATCGACCGCATCTCTTCGATGGTCTCCTGGGCGGTTTCGCGACCCTCGGCACCGAGTTCGGCCACTCTGTCGGACTGGCCAGCCACCTCGTCCGTCGTCGAGGCGACCTCCTCGATCGTCGCCGACAGGTCGTTGACCTCGTCGGCCGTGGCCTGTAGATCCTCGGTCTGTGACTGCGCGCCCGAGGAGATCTGCTGGATGGACTTGCTGACTTGCTCACTGGCCTGCTTGACGTCGTCGGCACTGTCCTCGACGTCGTCGCTCGAAGTCGCGACGGCGTCGGCGAACTCCTGAACGTCGGCGACGGTCCGTTCGAGGTCGGCGATCATCTCGTTGAACGAGGTGGCGATCGACTGCATCGCCCCGCTGTCGGTCTCGGGGTCGAGCCGGCGCGTCAGGTCGCCGTCGGCGCAGGCGGCCATCGTCTCGCTGTAGCGTTCGGCCTCGGCTTCGAGTTGCTCGTTGAACCGCTGGGTTTCGAGTTGGCGCTGTTCGGCCTCCTCCCGTGCGCGCTCCGCATCGGCGCGGGCCTCGTCGGCTTCAGCGAGCGACTCCTTGAGCGAATCGCGCATGGCGGCGAACTCCGCGTACAGCATCCCGACCTCGTCGGTCCGATCGGTCTCCAGTTCGGTGTCGAGGTTCCCCTTGCCGATCTCGGTGGCGCGCTCTGCGAGTTGGCGGAGTGCCAGCGCCAGGTTGCCACCGATGGTGATGCCGAACACGCCGATGTTCATCGCGATGACGTACAACAGCGCCACCAGTCCGGCCGTGGCGGTGTTCCGCTCGCTGTAGATCGCCTGCGTCGGTGCGTAACTGACGACCTGCCACCCGCTGTCGGGCACGGTGGTCGCGGTCGCTGCGTGTTTGGTCCCGCCCACCATGCCGGTCGCGACGCCCGACCCGTTGGTCACCAGCCCCGTGGCGTTGGCGTCGCTCGCACGCCCGGCAGTCGACGCGACGACGACCTCTCCGTCAGCGACCAGTGCACTGCGGTAGGTGCTGTCGGCGAGGTGCGTCCGGAGGGACGCCATCGAAGCCGCGACCACGACCAGGCGGTCGTCGTCGACCGACGCGACGAACGGGACGATCCGCTCGCTGGCTCCGACTGCTTGCTGGGGCTGGCCGACGAGGGTCGCCGTCGCGTCAGTCGGGGCGTTCACGACCAGTTCCTGGCCGACTGCACTGGACTGTGAACTCGCCTGAACCGCACCGCTCTCGCGGTCGACGACGTGGACTGCGTGGACGCGATCAGGTCCCGCCGCGGTTTCGAGGCGGTCCGTGATCGCGGCCGTCTCCCCGCTCTGAACGGCGCTCGAAGTCGCCACCCCGGCAGCGAGGGCGGAATTGGACTCCGCCCACAACGCCGTGACGTTGGCGTCGTCGGCCGCGTGTTCGGTAAAGTCCGCGTTCGCCGACGCCTGGAGTTCGCCCGAGACGTTCGCGTAAAAGAACACGGTCGAGACGAGTGTGACGAGGACGAGGATGGCGAGCGTCGCCACCATCTTCATGCTGTAACTCGACTTGATCCGATCTGGAACGTAGCTGTTGAGTTTCATTGTGTCACCGGTCCACTCCCGTCAGTCAACCAGTGGTAACTGTTTCGTGGTAACAGCCCACGACTGGTAAATCGTACCGCCCGAATTATCGTCTTCGATAACATGTGTCTGTGAAGGTGTTCGGCGTCTGTGGTCAGTCGCTCGTGCTCGCGTCCGGTTCGGACGGTCGCGGCCCGTCGTCCCGGAGGACGGCGAGCAGCGACGACCGCTCGTTCGCGAGGTGTTCGATCGCGGTATCGGACCGCAGGAGGATGCCGGCGAAGCCGAGCTGGCCGAAGACGTCCATGTACGCGCCCATGTAGACGCCGGTGAACGTTCCGAGCAGTCCCATCCCCTGTCGAGAGGTCAAGCCCACGACCAGATACATGATCAGCAACAGGGCCATCAGATTGCGAAGTTTCCCGAACGCAAGCCGACGCGGACCCGAGACGGCCTGTGCTGCGCGCGTGTACGGACGGAACAGCAGCCACAGGATGCCGAGCAGCGAGCCGAGAAACAACAGTTTCCCGACGCTCTCGACGGGCGGCGCCGTCATCCAGTTGATGAGCGCCCCGAGCGAGAACGTCGAGAGCAGGCCGACACCCACGAGGATGTGCCGGCGTTCGGCGTCCGCCATCATCCCCACGTAGGCGATGATGACCGTGTACGAGAAGAAGTAGACGACGAACCGCGACAGCGGGACCGGCCGACCACTGGCAGAGTGGAGTCGCAACACCTCGTTCGCCATGCCGAAATACCCCAGCGCGAGCATCGCAGTTGTGTACGGTGCCACCAGGGCGATCCTGCGCTTGCGGCCCGAGAACTTGCGAACCCCGACCGCAGTGATGACGGTCGCGACCGTCGCCAGGGTACCGATCAGCGCGTAGAACGTCAGTTCACCGACGATCATGGATGCCTCCTCCCCCCGTTCCCCCCGCGCGACCAGAACCGGGATGCACTGTGCACCGGCTCAGTGAGGTGGAATTATGTCCGAATCGCAACATACTGTTTGGAATGAAATTGTAGATGATAAAACTGTGTCCCTGTTTCTCATTTGTGATATTGTCTCGTGCGAGAGGTCAGCACGGCCGTGAGAGCAGACTGCGAGCCAGAGCGACACGGTTTTGCCACGCCACGGAGAAGCGAGTGCCAAATGATCAGCAGGCAGTTCCTCCGTGAGAATCCCGACGTCGTCCGGGACGCTCTGGAGACGAAGGGGGTCGACGACGTAGACCTGGACCGGATTCTGGAACTCGACGAGGAGTGGCGCGACTGCAAGGCGGAGGGCGACGACCTCCGCCACGAGCGCAACGAGGTCAGCTCGAAGATCGGCCAGCTCAAACAGGAGGGCGACGAGGAGGCCGCCCAGGAAGCCATCGAGCGCTCCCAGGAGCTGAAAGCCGAACTCGAAGCCGTCGAGGACCGCGCCGACGAACTGAAGTCGGAGCTGGAGGAGGCGATGCTGGAGATTCCGCAGATCCCCCACGAGGACGCTCCCGTCGGCGACGACGAGAGCGACAACGTCGAAGCCTACCGCGAGGGGTTCGACGACGCCGAGGTCATCGACGACGTGATCCCTCACTACGACCTCGGCGAGGCACTCGGCATCCTGGACTTCGAGCGGGGCGCGAAAGTGACCGGCGGCGGCTTCTACTTCCTGCGCGGTGACGGCGCACGCCTGGAACACGCGCTCATCCAGTTCATGCTCGACGTCCACCGGGAACAGGGCTACGACGACATCTACCCGCCGGTGCCGGTCAACAGCGCGTCGATGCAGGGCACCGGCCAGTTCCCCAAGTTCGTCGAGGACGCCTACCGGATCGGCGGCCACAACGACGAACCCTACGACGACGACGACCTGTGGCTCTGCCCGACGGCGGAGGTGTCGGTCACCAACATGTACCGCGACGAGATCCTGCTCGACGACGACCTCCCGCTGAAACACCAGGCCTACTCGCCGAA
This sequence comes from Halorientalis brevis, assembly GCF_023077655.1. Classification (NCBI taxonomy): domain Archaea; kingdom Methanobacteriati; phylum Methanobacteriota; class Halobacteria; order Halobacteriales; family Haloarculaceae; genus Halorientalis; species Halorientalis brevis. The sequence goes on from NZ_JALLGV010000004.1 coordinate 619,839, forward strand.
CTTCCGGCGCGAGGCCGGCGAACACGGCACCGAGACCCGCGGCATCGTCCGCGTCCACCAGTTCAACAAGGTCGAACTCGTCAACTTCGTCCGCCCCGAGGAGAGCTACGACCGCCTCGAAGGACTGCTCGGCGAAGCCGAGGAGGTGCTCAAGCGTCTCGATCTCCCCTACCGCGTTCTGGAGATGTGTACCGGCGACATGGGATTCACCCAGGCCAAGAAGTACGACATCGAGGTGTGGGCGCCTGGCGACGACATGGAAGACGGTCCCGAGGAAGGCGGCCGGTGGCTGGAGGTCTCCTCGGTCTCGAACTTCGAGGACTTCCAGGCGCGCCGCGCGGGCCTGCGCTACCGCCCGGAACGACACGAGTCCGCGGAGTACCTCCACACCCTGAACGGCTCGGGACTGGCCGTGCCCCGCGTGATGGTCGCGATCCTGGAATACTACCAGAACGAGGACGGTACCGTCACCGTCCCAGAGCCGCTCCGCCCGTACATGGGCGGCCAGGAAGTCATCGAAGGCCACGAGCCGGTCGGCGAGAGCGCGCTGGGATCGGGCGAGAGAGACTAGCGCACGGCCCGTCACCCACACCGCGCCGCCGAGCCTGCCCCAACCGATTTCCTCGCACGCGCCCTACGTTCTGTGTGTCTCAGCTAGCCCAAATTGCCAGCGTTCACTCGCGAGCAACGGCTCCCACCGACCCGGACCGATCGGCACCGAATCAGTCCACCCAGGGTGGACTCCTGCGAAAACTCCTGCTGATACTCGTCCTCGGAATCGTCGTCTACCTCGTCACTCGCCGCGGTGACAGCCGTCGCTGAGAGCGGGACGAAGCGGAACCGACGCGACCGCCCGGTCCCGGTCGACGTTCCTCATCTGGTGTAGGTCCGAATCGCCTCGACGCCGGCGGCGGAGAACGAGAAGACGTCGACGAACCCCACGATCCGGTCGCCCTGTGCGTCGAGGAGGCGACCGCGAACCGCGACCTCGCCGGGGTCCGACTCGGCAGCCCGGTAAACGGCATCGACGGGATGGCTCGTCTCCGTCATCGGGCGCTCCTCGCGCATGAACTGGACGAACCGGTCGCGACCCTCGATGGTCTGGTCGGGTCTGTCGTGGACGAACGCCGGTGCGAGCAGGTCGGCGAGTGACTCGTAGTCGTGCTCGTCGAGTGCGTCGTAGTACGCCCGTGCCGTCGCCTCGCGGTCTTCCATACCGTCGCTACGTGACGGCGGACCGAGAAACCGATGGTCGCGTCACTCCGTGGGATCTTTCAGGTCGAGTTCGATGTCCTCGTCGTTGGCCGCATCGTCGTCGGCCGCAGCAGACTCGTCGGCAGACCGATCGTCGTCCCCGTCAATCCTCACGGCGTCTGCCACGTCGGTCGGCCGAGCGCCATCGCCCGCAGGTTGCCGGTCGCCACGCTCGTCAACTCCCGGACCGAGGGAATCGGGCGAATCGACTTCGACGTCCTTGACGGCGGCGTCGACGTCCTCGTCGGTCTTGGGTTCGCCGGTGGCGTCGCCGCCCGGCTGCGACGTCGTCGGAGCCGTACCGGGGTCGGGCGGGACGTCGAGGTCCGCGCTGTCGTCTCCCGCCGCCGTCGCCTGGGCCGCGGCGTCGGCATCGAGGTCGATGTCGTCGGGGTCCGGCGGCTCACCGATGTCGCGGGCCACCTCCAGCGGCGCCTCGGCGTCCCGGCGGTAGTTGTCGGCCTCCTCGCCGTTCCCGCTGGCGTACTGGTTGGCCGAGTCGGCCAGCCACTCGGCGGCCTGCCACAGCGACGTGGCCTTCTCCTGGGCGCGCTCGAATCCCTGCTCCAACGGCTCGGATTCGGCGAACCGGACGGCGCTCTGGAACTGGTCGGCCGACTCCTGGAACTCGGCCATCGCGCGCTCGAAGTCGCCCTGCGCGATGAGCCAGTCCTGGTCCTCGTAGCTTCCCATGGCGCTCGTGAACGCCCGCCGACCCTCCATGTAGTGGGCGTGGCCGACCCGGTAGCGGCCGACGGCCGTCGAGTCGCCGCCGACGTTCGAGACTGCCTCGCGGACGGCGTCGACGTCGGGGCGTTCCTCCAGGTCGGTCGTCGACCAGGCGTACTGGACGACCCCGTCCTGGTCGACGACGAAGACGGCTCGCTCGGCGAGCAATTGGTCGCCCTCCTCGTCGCGCACGTCGTAGGCGTCGATCGCCTCGCCGTGCGTGTCGGCAAGCAGGGGAAGCGAGAGGGAGTATTCGTCGGCGTAGGCCCGGTGGCTGAACAGGCTATCGGGACTGACGGCGAAGATGTCGACGTCTCGCTGCATCGTAAAGAGGTCGAGCTCCGTCAGGTCACAGGACTCGTCGGTGGCGGCTGGATTGAAGTCCGCCGGATAGAAGGCGAGAACCAGGATGCCGTCCCCGACGTAGTCCGCCAGGTCGACCTCGCGCTGCGCGCCGTCGACGATCCCCGGCAGGGCGAACGTCGGCGCAGCCGTCCCTTCACCAAGCACACAGTGACGTCGAATGGAAGTGACTTAAAGCCTGACTGCGTTTTCCACGTTGATGGGCACGTACGGCCTGCACGTCCGCTACGAGGGCGACGACGACCCGAAGAAATGCAGCGCCAGAAAGCTCGCCCGCTTCGAGCTGGCGGAGCTGCACAACTCCACGCGAGCGACGCCGCCGGGGATCGTCCTCAACCCCTTCGCCGAGCAGGCGCTCTCGCCCGCCGACGGCGTCGGGACCGGCGCCCGCCACGACCGCCTCGTCGCGCTGGACTGCTCCTGGGAGACTGCAGAGCGCGAGGCGTTCGACCTCGAAGGGATTCACCGCTCGCTCCCCTTTCTCGTGGCGGCCAATCCCGTCAACTACGGGACGGCCTTCCAGTTGAACACCGTCGAGGCCTTCGCCGGCGCGCTCTGTATCCTCGGCGAGCGCGACCAGGCCGAAGAGATCCTCTCGAAGTTCACGTGGGGCCACACCTTTCTCGAACTCAACGAGGAACCGCTCCGCCGGTACGCCGAGTGTTCGGACTCGACGGAGGTCGTCGCCGTCCAGGAGGACTACCTGGCCGACGAGTGACCGGACCCCAGCGGCGGCCACGGAAAGTGTCCCGAGTAACGCGGTCCTGGAAGACACCAGCACTTTGTGGCAACGGTGTGTAGGACTCCGTATGAAGACGTCGCAGGGCACTGTCGGTCGGACAGCCAGTCCGGGAGTTGATGAGCGCGCCGCAGAGAGCGGGGGGAACGCGGCATGGTAGACCTGTTGTTCTCGGCCGGTCGGCTCCTCGCAGCGCTGTTGCTGGTCCTGTTGAACGGGTTCTTCGTCGCCTCGGAGTTCGCGCTCGTTCGCGTCCGGTCGACGGCCGTCGACCGGATGGTCGAGGAAGGACGCGCCGGGGCCACGACGTTACAGGACGCACTCGGGAGCCTCGACGACTACCTGGCCGCGACCCAACTGGGGATCACGGTCGCCTCCCTGGGGCTCGGCTGGATCGGCGAACCGGCCGTGGCCGCGCTGATCGAGCCGCTGTTGGCTCCGGTGGTCCCCGCGGGAACGCTCCACCTCATCGCGATCGTAATCGGGTTCAGTACCGTCACCTTCCTGCACGTCGTCTTCGGCGAACTGGCCCCGAAGACCATCGCGATCGCGGACGCCGAGCGCCTCGCCCTGCTGGTGTCGCCGCCGATGAAGTTCTTCTACTACCTGTTTCTGCCCGGCCTCGTCGTCTTCAACGGGACGGCGAACCGCTTTACGAGCCTCATCGGCGTGCCGCCCGCCTCCGAGACCGAGGAGACGCTCTCCGAGGAGGAGATCAGGATGGTGTTGAGCCGGGCCGGCGAAAAAGGCCACGTCACCGCCGAGGAAGTCAGCATGATCGATCGAGTCTTCGAACTCGACGACGTCACAGCGCGCGCAGTGATGGTTCCGCAGCCGAACGTGGCGACGATCCCGGCGGAGACGCCCTTCGACGAGTTGCGGACGCTCGCCGTCGAGCACGGACACACTCGCTATCCGGTCGTCGAGGGCGACGCGGGCGACGAGGTCGTCGGCTACGTCGACGTCAAGGACATCCTGCGGGCCGCCGAGTCCGGCGACACCGGGTCCCTCTCGGCGGCCGACCTCGCCAAAGACGTGCCGATGGTTCCGGAGACGACCCCCGTCGACGAACTCCTCGAGACGTTTCAGGGCCAGCAGCGCCAGATGGCCGCGGTCATCGACGAGTGGGGGACGCTCGAAGGCATCGCGACCGTCGAGGACGTCGTCGAGGTGGTCGTCGGCGACATTCGCGACGAGTTCGACGAGCGTATCGGAGAGCCGTCGATCCGAAGCCGTGACGACGGCGCGTACACCGCCGACGGTGCCCTGTCCATCCAGAAAGTTAACGACGTGCTGGAGACGGACTTCGAGAACGCGTCCTACGGCACAGTCGGCGGGCTGGTGTTCGACCTGCTCGGCCACCCGCCCGAGGTCGGAGACGCGGTCGAAGCCGGTGGCTACCGTCTCGAAGTCCAGGCCGTAGACGGGGTTCGAGTCGAAGAGGTCACGATACGGCCGCTCTCGAACGACCGTTCGACGCAATCCGAATAGTCGTGGTTGCGACCGCCCGCCATCACCACCCGAAGCCGACCGGGTCGGCCGGCGGCTCCAGCGGACTCGCCGGCAACTCGTCGGGTGGCTCGGGATCGTTGTACCCGGCAGGGGCGACGTCGTTCGGTCCGTCCGGGTAGCACAGCGAGGCCAGCGCCTGGATCTGGCCGCGGCCGACCCCGAGTTCGAACTGGCCGCCGCCGTACAGTTGGACGTCGCGCTCCAGGCAGTACTCGATGGTGTCCAGCAGCGATTCCAGGCTGCCAAAGCGCGACGGTTTGACGTTCAGCCACTCGGGATCGAAGGGGCGGTCCTCGATGCTCTGGATGCCCGTGATGGGGTGGTCCCAGGAGACCATGTCCTCGTGGTCGGCGAGCACCGCCCGCGTCTCGTCGGTGAGCGCCGGGTCCTCGACGACCGCGTCGGGGAACTCGTCGACGACTAACTGGTAGAGATCCGGGTCCGCGGGCACGTCCACGTCCGTTCCCTCGTACTGGCCTTTCAGATCGAGGATGCGCACGGTCGCCGCGTCGGCCACGTCGGCCGCGAGGTCGGCCGTCCAGTCCGGCGTCGGATCGAGTTTGAACGAGAGGTCCGGCGAGATCTCGAGCAGGCGTTTCAGCCGGTCGGTCGACGGCGGCTCGCCCAGTCGGGTGCTGACGACGAAGGAAACTGGATCGTACGCGCGGTCGAGCGCGCTCGCGAGGTTCGTGTCGGCCTGGCGAAGCGCCAGGTCCAGCGCGGCGCTCTCGAACGCCCAGCGGCGGTAGTTTCGGAACTCCGCACGGTCCGGAGCCGTGGGAAAGAGGTCGTGCTCGGCGACGACCTCGGCGAACTCCGCGACAGTGTACTCGCCGGACAGGTCGGGCGGTCCGGCCTCGACGAACTCGTGCTGGGCGTCCCGGTCGTAGGTCACGTCCTCGCCACGACCCGTCGTCCCCTCGCCGTCGAGGGCGACGGTCGTCGTCGCTCGAACGAACTCGCTGGACGTGTCCCGTTCTCGGAGGTCGAGGTCGACGGACTCGACGGTCAGTGAGAGGTCCGCGAGACGGTCGAAGAGCATGTGCCCCTTTTCACGGTCAGTCCTCAAAACATCCCTGCCGGCGAGGACAGCTAACTCGGAAATCTTAACCGCTCCGAATCGAAACTCCTCCGCATGGCTACGTTCGAAAAAGCGGAAGATCGGATTCTGGACAAGATGGTCTGCATGCGGTGTAACGCACGGAACCCGACCGGTGCCGATAGCTGCCGGAAGTGCGGCTACAAGAAGCTTCGGACGAAAAACCGCGAGCGCGCCGCCGCATAGCGCTGTCTCGACCGTCGTTTTTCTCAGCCCTGTCCGATCAGTCGCAACTGTCGGCGCGGACTCGGACCAGTTACCCTCGCAGTTCTACTCTTCGGGGTACTTCGGGTCGCGCTTCTCGGCCCGTTCCAGCGCCGTCTCGACGACGTCCCGGACGTCGCCGTGGAACACGGAGCCGTGGCCCGAGTACATGTGCTCGACGCCCTCGGGCATGCGGTCGAGCAGCGTCCGGATGCTTTCGATGAGTCGCTCGCGTGACTGGCCGGCCATGTCGGTTCGGCCGAACGAGCCGTAGTCGAACGCCCCGTCGTCGTGGACGACCACGTCGCCCGAGAAGAGGCTGGCGTCGCCCACGAAGGAGACGTGATCGTCGGCGTGGCCCGGCGTGTAGACGACTTCGCAGTCCTCGTCGCCGATCGTGACGGTGTCACCGTCGTCGAGTTCGTGGGTCCGGCGGGTGTGGTCGTCGTAGGCGTACAGGTCCGCGTCGAAGGCGTCGAGCACGGCGTCGAGCTGGGCGACGTGGTCGCCGTGCTGGTGGGTGAGTACGACCGCGTCCAGGTCGTCAGTGTGCTCGCGAACGACGTCGACGACGCCGTCCATCGCGCCGGCGTCGACGAGAACCGGACGCTCGCCAAGCGCCAGATAGGCGTTGCACGTGAACGACTCGGCGTCGGCTGTGACGTTGTGAACGTCCATAGCACTGTGTGTGACCGGCGACCCTATCAGGGTACCGGGCGGCGGGAACTTTTTGAGTCTGCAACTACTATAAACGAACATGGGGTTCGGGAGCTACGACGAATCCGAACAGGAGAATCAGGACTACGACACTGATTTTGACGACGACGACGGCGTCAACACTGCCGAAAATACCCACGACGGCGACGTCGAGTACGAGTTCAGCGCCTCGAACGACGAACTCCTCGACAAACTCGCCGACATCAAGGAGCAAGACCAAGAGAACACGTGAAATCCGGGGTCCGTGCGCTTGGCGTCGCCGAATCGTTCAGCGACGCCCGGAGCACGCTCGCCGGTGTCGTCGTCCGCGCCAGCCGCGTGGTCGACGGATTCGCCTTCGGCTCCTGTACGGTCGGCGGGACCGACGCGACCGACGCCATCGTCGCGCTGTTCGACGACCTCGGCCGCGAGGACGTGCGGTATCTCCTCGTCTCGGGCGTCGCGCCCGCCTGGTTCAATATTATCGACCTGCACGCGCTCCATGGGCGAGTGGAACGTCCGGTCATCTCAGTTTCCTACGAGGGAAGCGAGGGGCTGACCCCGGCACTCGAAGCGCAGTTCGACGGTGACGCACTGACGACGCGCCTGGAGACGTATCGCCGTCAGCCGTCACGGCGCGAGCTCGCAATCAACGACGAGACGGTGTACGTCCGGAGCGTGGGCATCGACGACGGGGAAGCCGACGACGTGGTCCGGGAGTTCACGCCCGAGGGCGGTCGCCCGGAACCGCTCCGGGTCGCTCGGCTGGCGGCCCGTGCGCTCGACCAACGGGAGAGCGCAGAGTGAGCGAGCGGGAAACGGAGTGAACCGCGAGCCGCGCGGTCGACCACGCGGGAGCCCGCGGAACACGCGAACGGTAACACCGAGAGCCACGCGGTCGATCAGCTGGATGAGCGCGAGTGACCTGTCGTCCGGAGGAGTGACGGCGCTTTCTTATTCCTGTCCGTCGCAGGGGCAGGTATGGAACACATGGAGGGACTGTCGGTGGTGGACTGCACGCACTGTCCCGCGCTGGTCGACTCCCGCCAGCAGATCGTCAACGGGACCGGCCCGGCCGACGCCGACCTGCTGTTCGTCGGAGAGGCGCCCGGCGCGAACGAAGACGACCAGGGCGAGCCGTTCGTCGGCCGGAGCGGCGCGGTCCTCGACGACGCCCTGCGCGACTTCGGCCTGGCTCGCGCGGACGTTCGCATCACCAACTGCGTGCGCTGTCGGCCGCCGGAGAACCGCGACCCGAGCCAGGAGGAGCTCTCGAACTGCCGCGGCTACCTCGAAGCCGAGATCGACCAGATCGACCCCGAGGTCGTCGTCACGCTCGGGAAGGTGCCGAGCGAGCACCTGCTGGAACGGTCGGTCGGAGTCACCAACGAAGCCGGCTCGCTGGTCGAACACGAACTCGGCGGGGAGTCCCGGACGGTGCTGATCTGCGTCCACCCGGCGGCGACGCTGTACGACCGGAGCCAGGAGGAGACGTTCGAGGAGACGATCCGCAAGGCGGCCGAGTTAGCCGGCGACGGCGGGCAGTCGAAGCTGGGCGAGTTCTGACCGGAACGGAACTGATTTCCTGGGGACACGCGAACGACCAGCTATGAGTGGGACTGCACAGACGGCTGCGGAGATCGTCGTCGTCGACTACGGCCTCGGGAACCTCCGGAGCGTGACCCGCGGTCTGGAGCGTGCGGGCGCGGACGTCGACATCGTCGAGGACCCGGCCGCGTTCGAGCACGCGGACGGCATCGTCCTGCCGGGCGTCGGCGCGTTCAGCGAAGGGATGGAGAACGCCGGTCCGTTCCGCGACGCACTCGTCGCGGCCGCCGAGGACGGCGTCCCGATCTTCGGGATCTGCCTCGGCATGCAGATGCTCCTGACCAGCAGCGAGGAGGCCGACCACGCCGGTCAGGGCGACGCCGAGGGACTGGACCTGATCCCGGGCACGAACGAGCGGTTCGACGAGGACCAGACCGTCCCCCACATGGGCTGGAACGAACTCGACGTCCAGCGCGACCACCCGCTCGTCGACGGCGTAGACGGCGAGTACGCCTACTTCGTCCACTCGTACTACGCCAGCCCCGACGACGACGGCGCGGTCGTCGCGACCACCGACTACGGCGTCGACTTCCCGAGCATCGTCGCCAACGAGGCCGGCAACGTCTTCGGCACGCAGTTCCACCCCGAGAAATCCGGCGAGACCGGCCTCACGATCCTCCGGAACTTCGTCGAGATCTGCACGGAGTAGGGCCGGCGAGCGACCTCCGGGAGCGAGCCGTTTTTCACCCACGTTTTTCAACGAGGGTTCCCGCAGGGCCGCTTTGCGGCCCGAGGAAACCCGAGGCAGAAAAAGGTGGAGTTCTACCCCGAGAAATCCGGCGAGACCGGCCTCACGATCCTGTGGAACTTCGTCGAGATCTGCACGGAGTAGGGCCGGCGAGCGACCACCGGGAGCGAGCCGTTTTTCACCCACGTTTTTGCGCGAGTGGTCGCCGTAGGCGACCCGATGTCGAAAAAGGAAGTTCGTCGAAATCGACACCGAGTACACGCTTGAGAGAGCGGCAAGCGAACCCCCTCACTTCACCTCGAATCGTCTCTCCTTCGTGCGGTTTCGGGACTGGCTATTCACTTTCACCGAGGGTCGCCCTGGTCACGCCGGTAATCTCGAAGCGTGCGCCGTCGTCGTCCGTGACGTCGACCGTCCAGCCGTGGACGCTGGCGACCTTCTCGACGATAGCCAGGCCGTAGCCGGTCCCGGTGTCGGGTGCGGTCGTGTAGCCGGCCTCGAAGACGGATTCGGCGGCGGCCGGATCGATACCTGGGCCGTCGTCGGCGACGGCGAACCCGGTGATCTCGCCATCGTCGGGCGACGCGATGGGTTCGACGCTGATCGTGACGTCGTCCCCGCCGTGGTCCACCGCGTTGACGAACAGGTTTTCGAGGAGTTGCAGGAGCAGTTGCTCGTCGGCGACGATCACGGGGAGGGAACCGATCTCCAGCGTCGCACTCGCAGTCTCGACGTGTTGCCAGGCGGTGTCGCTGCACACGTCGAGGTCGACGGCCCGGACGTCGGTCGGTTCGTTGCCCTGGGCGAGGACGAGCGCGTCGTCGATCATGGCGTCGATGCGGTCGAGCGACCGGACCAGCGCCGCCACGTTTTCGGCGTCGTCGCCGTCGGCGTCGAGCAGCGAGGCGCGCATCTGGGCGGCGTTGAGCGGGTTCCTGATGTCGTGTGCGAGAATGCCGGTCAGCAGTTCCAGTTCGTCGGTGTACTCGCGGAGCTCGATCTCGGCGAGTTTCCGCTCTGTGATGTCGAAGTGCATCACGAGCAGGTGCTCGCCGGCGTCGAACGTGAGCGCGCGTAGCTGGAACCATCGTTGCTCGCCGTCCGGGTCGTGGCAGGGGTACTCGTAGGTGAAGACGTCGCGGTCCGCGTCGAGAACGTCGCGCAGACCGGCCACGACGGCGGACGCGTCCTCGTCGTCGGTCCGGTCACACACGTCGAGGTAGTTACAGCCGACGCTCGTCGGGTCCTGCAGCCCGTTCTCGGACCCGAACCGCTCCCAGGCATCGTTCGTCCGCAGGATGACGCCCTCCGCGTCCAGGACCGCTGTCTGTGTCGGCAGGGCGTCGAACGCACCTCGAGCGAGACCCGCCTCATCAGCCGGCACCTCTGCCCTGCGTCGCATACGGACACTGGGCGCTCGACGGGTATAACTTCGCTGGCCCGATTTTCAGCGGCAAAAACAGAAGCGTTCGTCAGTAGAAGGCGATGGGGCCGGTCTCCTCGCCGTCCGTGTCGGTGATCTTCTCCAGGGCGTCCTCGAAGTCCTCGGTGGTCACCGTCGTCCGTTCGTCCCGGATCGCGAACATCCCGGCCTCCGTGGCCAGGCTGGCGAGTTCTGCCCCGCTGAAATCGTCCGTCTGGTCGGCGATCGCCCCGAGTCCGATGTCGTCCGCCAGGCTCATGTCCTGGGTGTGGATCTCGAGAATGCGCTCGCGACCCTCGCGGTCGGGGTTCGGCACTTCGATGAGGCGGTCGAATCGACCGGGCCGGAGGATGGCGCGGTCGAGCATGTCGAAGCGGTTGGTGGCGGCGATGATGCGGATCTCGCCGCGATCCTCGAAGCCGTCCATCTCAGAGAGCAGTTGCATCATCGTCCGCTGGACCTCCGCGTCGCCCGAGGTCTTGGACTCGGTGCGCTTGGCCGCGATGGCGTCGATCTCGTCGATGAAGATGATCGCGGGCTCGTGCTCGGACGCCAGCTCGAAGAGGTCGCGCACCAGGCGTGCGCCCTCGCCGATGAACTTCTGGACGAGTTCCGAGCCGGCCATCTTGATGAAGGTGGCGTCGGTCTCGTTCGCGACGGCCTTGGCGAGCATCGTCTTCCCGGTGCCCGGCGGGCCGTGCAGGAGGACGCCGCTCGGCGGATCGATGCCGACTTCGGCGAACTGTTCGGCGTTGATCAGCGGTTCCTCGACGGCTTCGCGCACTTCGCGCGTCTGTTCTTCGAGGCCGCCGATGTCGTCGTAGGTGACCTCCGGCGAGCTGTTGACTTGCATCGCCTGGGCGCGCGCGTCGGTCTCGGCCTCCAGCAGCGTCTGGACGGAAAACGAGTCGTTGATGGCGACCCGATCGCCGGCCTCCAGCTCCTCGCGCAGCTGCGGCGACACCTCCGTGAGGACCTCCTGGTTGTTGCCGTGTTGTTTGACGACGACGCCCTCGTCTGTGAGTTCTTCCGCCGTGGCGATGTACAGCGACGACGTTTTGAGCGTCTCGTTTTCCCGCTCCAGTTGGTCGACCTGGTCGCGAAGGTCGTCGCGACGGCTCTCTGCAGCGTCGAGCTGATCGGTCAGCTCGTCGTTCACCTGTTCTAACTTGAGGAAGTGCTCCCGTAACGCCTCCAGCCGCTCGGCCGGAGACATCTCCGGATCGAGGTCCAGCCGCGGCCGGTCCGGGAGCGACGGACTCCGGGACATCTGACTATCTCCACTTGTTGTTACTCGTAAAAGGGCCTTTGGGTCGCGGCCAAGTTCCGTCCCCGAAAATCAGGCAACAGCGAACGGCTCGCGGCCGACTCCTACCGGCCGCCAACGGGGCAGAGACCCCTTCAAGTGAGCGAGGCGAACTCGTCGAGGTACTCGGCGTAGACGTCGAGCGCCGCCTCGACCGGTTCGGGCGAGGCCATGTCGACGCCGGCGTGCTTGAGCAGTTCGAGCGGGTACTCCCGTGAACCTTTCTCCAGGAACTCGACGTATCGCTCGGCGGCCGGTTCGCCTTCGTCCAGGATGCCGTCCACGAGCGCGACGGCGGCACTGATGCCCGTCGCGTACTGGTAGACGTAGAACGCACGGTAGAAGTGCGGGATTCGCATCCACTCGCGCGCGATACGATCGTCGACGGCAGCCGGTTCGTAGTAGTCCGACTTCAGATCGAGGTACAGTTCGTCGAGTCGGTCTGGCGTCAGCGCCTCGCCCGACTCCGAGAGTTCGTGGGTGCGGTGCTCGAACTCGGCGAACATGGTCTGGCGATACAGCGTCGACCGGAACCGTTCGAGGTACTGGTTGAGGACGTGGCGGCGCAGTCGCTCGTCCTCGACCGTCTCGAGCAGGTGGTGGGTGAGGAGCGTCTCGTTGACCGTCGAGGCGACCTCGGCCACGAAGATCTCGTAGTCGCTGTACACGTAGGGCTGCTCCTCGCTCGTGAGCTGTGAATGGAGGGAGTGGCCGAGTTCGTGGGCCAGCGTGTACATCGACTCGACGTCGTCCTGGTAGTTCATCAGGATGTACGGCTGGGAGTCGTACGTTCCGCCCGAGTACGCACCGGACTGCTTGCCCTTGGTCTCGTAGACGTCCACCCACCGCGAGTCGAGTCCCTCGGCGAGTCGGGACTGGTACTCCTCCCCGAGCGGGGCGACCGCGTCGACGACGTACTCACACGCGTCCTCGTAGGGGATTTCCGGGCTCTCCTCCTGAACGAGTGGAACGTAGAGGTCCCACATCCGGAGTTCCTCGCCGTCGACGGCGTCGCGCTTGAGTTCGGCGTGCCGGTGGAGTTTGTCGAGGTTGTCCCGAACGGTGTCGACGAGGTTGTCGTACACCTCGGCCGGGACGTTCGGCCCGTCGAGCGCGGCCTCGCGAGCGGTGTCGTAGTTGCGCGCCCGGGCCAGTTTGCTGTCGGTCTTGACGCTGTTCTTGTAGGCCGAACCGACGGCGTTTCTCACGTTCTCCCACTCGTCGTAGAACGCCTCGTAGACCGTCTGGCGGAACTGACGGTTGGGGTTTTTCTGGAGCGTCGTGAAGTTGTTGAGCGTGATGCGCCGGGACTCGCCGTCGGGGTCCTCGACCGCGGGGAACTCCATGTCCGCGTTGGCGAGCATGTTGTACACCTCGCCCGGTGCGCCGGTGACCTCGCCCAGTTCGGCCAGGAGGTTCTCGATCTCGGCCGAGCGGGTGTGTGCTTTCATCCGCAGCACGTCGTCGAAGTAGTGATCGTAGAGTTCGAGGTCCGGCTCCGCCTCGACGAACTGGTCGATTTCCTCGCGGCTGCAGTTCTGAATCTCGGGGACGATGAACGACGCCGCGCTCTGGGCGTCCGACGACAGGGATTGTGCGCGCGCGAGCAGCGCCTGGTACTGGCCGTCGGTCGTGTCCTCGTCGCGGCGCATGCGGGCGTAGGACGCCACGTTCGAGACCGTGCGCATGATCTCCTCGCGCAGTTCCAGGACAGCGAGCAACGTCGACGCGTCCTCCGTGACGCGACCCTCGTACGCTCGCAGGTCTTCGAGCTGCTCCTCGACCGCCTCGTAGGCCTCCTCCCACGCCTCGTCGTCGGCATAGAGATCCTCGAGGTCCCACTTGTACTCCTCGTCGATGTCGCTCCGTTCGGGAACCGAACTCATAGACCGAGCTAGGGAAGACTGCGAGGTAAGCCTTCCTTCGCCGGCAGTCCAGCCACCGACGGGATCACGTCGGGCCGTGGTACTCTGTTCTCCTCACCCGGACGATCGCGACGTCCCCGAACCGGTAATCAGCGTCCTGCAGCACAAGATACTTAATCCAGACGGACGAAGCCTCTGGCAGGCACCGATTGACGGTGCCACCCCTTTCCCCCACCCCCCACCCCCACCTTTTTACTTTCCACGACTGCCAGCGGGCGCTCCGGTGAGTCGAATCGCCACCGACCCCAGCGAGTCCCGAGCCCCCAGAAACCGTGCTAGAGAACACCAATCCCTTATATTCGTTATCTCGGTTTAGGTCCAGTAATCGGATTAAAGAGTATTAACATTATAGACCATAACATTTTTTTACTGATGTATGTTTGTGGGAGATGCGTACGAACAGAAACCGCGAAACGCTGACGGATTCACATGGGACTAACTACCAACCCGGACGACCAGAAGATGTCACTCGTCGGTGACAAGCGGCCGCGTGGAGCGGCCGGCGTCACGCTGGATGGGAGCGCACGGGCGTCGTCCGGCTTTACAGCAGACAGGCGGTTCGATTCTGACGGAGAGGACAGTCGCCGTCCAGCGGGTTTCTCGCGGTTCACGAACCATGCGAACACTCGCCACTGGCGAGTCGATTCGATAGACATAAACCGACTCTACGGAAGTATCCAACTGCATTAATCATGACACAGGACTCATCAGGGGAAGACCCCGTTGCGAGCAACGTTAAGAGCACAGAGCCGTACATCAAGGACGTCGACAACAAGAAAGCGCGCGAACTGCGCGACATGCTGAACAACCAGGACTACGTCTTCGCACCTGGTCTCTACCACGCGCTCGACGCCCGCCTGGCCGAGATGGCCGGTCTGGACGCCGCGTACATGTCGGGGTACTCGACGGTGCTGGGCCAGTTCGGCTTCCCGGACCTCGAGATGGTCGACATGCGCGAGATGGTCGAGAACGCAAAGCGCATCGTCGAGTCGACGGAACTCCCCGTCATCGCGGACTGTGACACCGGCTACGGTGGCATCCACAACGTCCGCCGCGCAGTGCGAGAGTACGAGAAAGTCGGCGTTGCAGCGGTCCACATCGAGGACCAGACCACGCCGAAGCGCTGTGGTCACATCGCAGGCAAGAAGATCGTCTCCCGCGAGGACGCCAAGGCCCGCTTCGAGGCCGCCGTCGACGCGAAGCAGGACGAGGACACGGTCATCATCGCCCGGACGGACGCGTACGGCTCGTCCAACGGTGACTGGGAAGAGCACCTCGAGCGCGGTCGGATGTACGCCGACGCCGGCGTCGACCTGGTCTGGCCCGAGATGCCCGACCCGTCCCGCGAGGACGCCGTCAACTACGCCGAGACCATCCACGAGACCCACCCCGACCTGAAGCTGGCGTTCAACTACTCCAGCTCCTTCGCGTGGTCCGAGGAAGAAGACCCGCTCACGTTCCAGGAACTGGGCGACCTCGGCTACAAGTACCAGTTCATCACGCTGTACGCCCTGCACTCGGGCGCACACGCCGTCTACGAGGACATGAAGAACATCGCCGAGAACGACGAGGAAGCACAGTGGGACCTCGAAGGCCGCTACCTGGGCCACGAGACCGAGAGTCACCACCAGCTGTCCTTCGTCCCGCGCTTCCAGAACATCGAGGCCAAGTTCGACCCCGAGGCCAAGAAGCGCCAGGAGGAGTCCGCCGGCTTCACCGACGAAGGCGACGCAGTGATTCAGTCCGAGCAGAACGACGACTGATCGGGTTTCCCGCGACCGAAGTGAGTGGGTGCTCGGAAGTCGCGCGAAGCGCGTCTTCCGGTGACTCGTAAACCGACTTTTCTTTCGCGGCGCGAACGCCCAGTTACTACTGTAGGCCGCTTTTGCGGCCGCTCGCGGATGGATTCGGTCACCTTTAATAATGGTGGAGTAAACCCTACGAGTGACTACAATGACTGCAATCGACAAGCGTCTGCACGACCGAAAGTTCGTGCGGACCTTCTTCACGACGCCGACGGCAGAGAGCGGTGCAGACGACTCCGCGAAGAAGCTGCGGAGCGCCATCGAACTCCGCGGCATGCAGGCCCCCGACGTGTGGGTCCCGGACAACGAGGACGCCACCGCGCCGAACATGCGCGACGAGGGTGCCGAGAACATCGCCGAAGTCGTCGCCGAGAAGGGTGACGACTTCCCCGGCGAGATCCACCCCCGCGTCGTCTGGCACCGCGACAGCCCCGAGACGCGCTACAAGGGCTTCCAGCACATGCTCGAGATCGCCGACCCCGAGAACGGCGCCGTCGAGAACATCGACGGGTTCGTCATCCCGGAAGTCGGCGACATCGACGACTGGAAGAAGGCAGACGAGTTCATCACCATCGTCGAGAACGAGTACGACCTCGAAGAGGGCTCGCTCGCGATGAGCGTCATCATCGAGTCCGGCTCCGCGGAACTGGCCATGGGCAAGCTCCGCGAGGAGATGGGCAAGGCCGACAACAACCTCGAGCGTCTGTTCCTGCTCGTCGACGGTGAAGTCGACTACACGAAGGACATGCGCGCCATCACGCCGACCGGCGCGCTCCCCGAGTGGAAGGAACTGCGCCACAACACCTCCCGCGCCGCGAGTGCGGCCGGCTGCATCGCCGTGGACGGTCCGTTCGACGACATCCGCGACGTCGAGGGCTACCACGACCGCATCACCGCCAACAACGCGATGGGGATGCTCGGCATCTGGTCGCTGACCCCCGGACAGGTCGTCGAGGCCAACCAGAGCCCGCTCCCGCCGCAGGACGGCTACTGGACCATCGAAGCCGACGGTCGCACGGTCGAACTCACCGAGGAAGACGGCGTCCAGGTCTACAACGGCGACCGCATCGAACTCGAGAAAGAGGGCGACACCTACGAACTCGAGATCGGCAGCGAGGAACTCCAGCTCAGCGAGGAAGAACTCGTCGAAGAGCTCGTCGACCTCACGGCCTACGTCCCGAGCATGGACGACATCGTCGACTCCATGGAGGAGTTCGAGGCAGCGAAGGAAGCCGGCAAGGGCGCGATCGCGATGACCCGCGCGACGACCGTCAGCATCGACGGCGTCGAGATCGACATCAGCAGCGACCGCATGTGGGACGAAGCGACCTACCAGGCGATGATGGCACCCGTCGCCCTGTTCCAGGACGTCTACGAGAACCGTCCGGACCAGCACGACGACCTCGCGGAACTCTACAGCGAGGACGTCGTCGAGCGCGCGATGGAAGTCGGCAACTAAGCGACTCAGTACACGTCTTTTTTCAGAGCCACCCCGAGAGGTCAGCCGCCGGTCCGTCCGCCGCGAAGGGCGTCTCGTCGACGTGCACGGGCTCGAACCCGTCCTGATCGGCGAGCAACGACGCGGCCCCGGCGCGCGTCGCAGTGCCGGCGTCGACGACGCCCCACGGCGGCCAGAACGCGACGTACACGTAGCTACCGCCGGTGCTGTCCCACCGGACGTACAGGTCGGCCTCGTCCTCGGGTGCGACCAGACAGATCGACCCGTCCGTGACGGCGAGGACCTCCAGATAGTCCTGCACGTCGAGCGGCGGGGCGTCCCGACTGTCGTCGAGCGCCGTCCAGAGGAGGCGACAGGGCCGGCTGTCGGAGTGCTGAAACAGAACCTCACGGATCGCATCCCGAGCGGCCATGAGTATGAGTAACGCGGCCACAGTCCATAAGCATCCGGGTCGGGCCACAGCACCGCTCTCGCAGGAGCCTCGTCGGTCCACGGGGAATCGATGCCACCAGGGGTAGTGTTTTTACGTGTGATGGCATACCACATACCATGAAGTTCGTCATCGTCGGTTTCGGCCGAGTCGGGATGCGCACCGCACGGACGCTCAAGTCGGAGGGCCACGAGGTGGTTCTCGTCGAGGTCGACCCCGACAAAATAGACCGCGCGAAGGCGGAGGGGTTCGAGGTTATCGAGGGCGACGGGTCGAACGAGGACGACCTCACGGACGCCGGCCTCGGCGACGCCGACGCGGTCGCGGCGCTCACGGGCGACCTCAACACCAACTTCAGCGCGTGTATGGTCGGCAAGCACCACGGCTGTCGCACCGTGTTGCGCATCGACGAGGACTATCGCGAGGAGATCTACGAAAAGTACGCCGAGGACGTCGACGAGATCGTCTACCCGGAGCGACTCGGCGCTGCGGGCGCGAAGACGGCGCTGCTCGGCGGCAATTTCAACGTGCTCGCGGACATCACCGAACGGCTCTCGGCGGCGACGGTGAAGATTCCAGCGGGTGCCCCGGTCGTCGGCGAGCGCGTCGTCGCCCTCGAACTCCCGGGCGACGCCCGCATCTACGCGCACGGGCGGGCAAACGAGCCGATGACGATTCCGCTCCCGCAGACGGAAATCGAAGCCGGCGACAGCGTCGCGATCATCGCACACCCGGATTCGCTGGCAGGCGTCAGAGAGCAACTGCGCGGCGAAGCCGCGGCTGCGTGACCTGAACGGACGATAGGAAAGGGTGGGGTGGGGTCAACAGTGTCCGGGCGCGCCGGGAGGATGGGAGACTGAGGCCGTCTGCTGCGCGCCCGTACTCCAGCAGACGGGAGGAAGCCACTTAAAATCGCGTCAGACAACCGTCATACCGTCAGTCAGAGGGTGACTCTGCGCTCTTGTTGCTGTTGTTCGCGCCGGCCTGCGAGTCGACGCGAGCCGTCGTCACGTAGACGCTCGGCCGACCGAACACGACCTCGTCCATGAACGAGACGACGTACACGACGCTCTGGAGCGCCAGATAGAACCAGAGGGTCGCCGGCGCGAGGTACTCGCGCCAGTCGTGGGAGAACCCGTCGCGGTAGTCCTGAACGAACACGCATCCGACCGCGAGGGCCGGCGTCACCGCCAGCAGTCGCCACAGCCACTCGCCGTAGGGCAGGTACGTGTCCGTGTTGACGCCGAACAGTTCCAGTCCGAGTATCGGGATCGTAAAGGCGACGAACACCGGAACGAGCGCGTAGAAGAACGTGAATGCCGAGTCGAGGCGAGCGATCGTGGAGACGTTTTCGCTGCGCGGGAGCCGAGTCAGGTACCGGAACGCGACCTGCATCCAGCCGCGCGCCCAGCGCTTGCGCTGGCTCCACCACGACTGGAGCGTCGCGGGGTTCTCCTCGAAGGTGACGATCGAGGGGTCCACGTGGAGGCGTTTGCCGTGCTCGTGGATCTTCGACGACATGTCGATGTCCTCGACCAGCACGTCCTCGTCGAAGTCGCCGAGTTCGTCGAACAGTGTCGCGCGGAAAAAGGCCTGCCCGCCGCCGAAGATGGTGAAGCCGCCGAACACTTCGCGCGCGAACAGATCGCCTTTCTCCGCGATGTGGCGTTCGACGGTCGCGTGCAGCGACAGCAGCGAGTCCTCGGCGTTGTCCCCGTAGCAGCGTCCCTTCACGCACCAGATGTCGTCGTCCTGCTGGAACCAGGCGACGGCGCGGCGGATCGCGTCGGGCTTGAACCGGTGATCCGCGTCGATGCTGGCGATGATCTCGCCAGTGGCGTACTGCAGCGCGTAGTTGGTCGCCTTGGCCTTGCCACCGCCGGGCTCGTCGCGCTCGACGGCGACGAAGCGATCGTCGTCTGCGGCGGCCGCCTTACAGATGGCTTCGGTGTCGTCGACGGAGTCGGCCTCGTAACAGAGGACGATCTCCAGTTTCTCGGCGGGGTACTCGAGGTTCCGACAGGCGTCGATGGTGGCCGGAAGGACCGCGGCCTCGTTGTACGCCGGGATGACGACGCTGACGTCCGGGAGTTCCGCCTGGCGGTCGAGTTCCGGTGTCGCTGGCTGCGCGAACGCTAACACTGCCGAGAGCAGTGCGCGACCGGTGAGTCCGAGGAGCGCAACGAGCAGCACGGTCGTCAACACTCGGATCCACGACGGCGCGAAAACCGCCGGCACGTATAACAGCCCCATGATACAGAGCGTCGCGGCGAGGTATCGGACCCCCTCCCGTATCGAGAACTGTTGGCTCTCTGCTGTCTCCACTTCCATGACCATTAGTGTATAGGTTATAGACAAGTATCTGGTGATTTAGGGAATCCATACCATCAGTATGTGGTTCCTTGGCAACGGAGACCGTTACAGCAGCTGAGACAGTTACGAGGGCGAGAGTCAGTAACCGCACGCAGTTACTGCGAAGATTGATTGCCGACGGTCACGATCCCACGAACGTGGCCGTCACGTCCCGCTTCGACTTCGATGGCAGGCTCGAACTGTCCCTCGGCGAGGTGACCGGTGCGCTAGGTGATTCAGTTACCGTCCTGCCGATCGTCGTCGCACTCGGGACGCTCACTCCGGTGTCGATCGCACACGTCTTTCTGTTCTTCGGGCTGTTCCAGATCGTCTGGGGAGTCCGGTACGGGCTTCCGCTGTCGGTCGAGCCGATGAAAGCGCTCGCGGGGCTGGCGATCGCCGGTGCGCTCACCTACGGCGAACTCGTCGCGGCCGGGTTGCTCGCGGGGACCGTTCTCCTGGTCGTCGGTGCGACCGGGACGCTCGGCTACGTCGAGCGCTACGTCGGCCAACCGGTGATCCGCGGCGTGCAACTGGCCGTCGCGCTCCTGCTCGTGGAAGCCGGCCTCGACCTCTCGATGGGACGGCCGTCGATGGCCGTCGCCGGCGGCGCCATCGCCGTCGTCATCGCTGCCGTCGGGTACTGGCGGTTCGCCGGCCTGGCCGTCCTCGGCGTCGGCACGCTCTGGACGCTAGTCGTCGCACCCCTGCCGGCGCTCTCGCTCCCGACCCTGACTGTGTTTCCGACGGGCGACCCCGCGTTCACGGTCGGGGCGGTCGAGGGAACGCTCGCGCAGCTCGCGATGACTGTCGGGAACGCGGCGGTCGCCACGTCGCTGTTGCTCGGCGACTTCTTCGACGCCGACGTGTCGGCCGACCGGCTCTGCCGGAGCATGGGCACGATGACACTCGCGGCCGTCCCGCTCGGTGGGTTCCCCATGTGTCACGGCAGCGGCGGGCTCGCCGGCAAGTACGCCTTCGGCGCGCGAACCGGCGGGGCGAACGTCGTCCTCGGCGTGCTGTACCTGGGCGCGGCCCTCGTCGCGGGTCTGTGGCTCGGCTTCCCGCTGGCGATGCTCGGTGCCCTGCTGTTCGTCGTCGCCGCGCAACTGGGCCGGGTCGCGGCCGACACCGACCACCCGGTGTTGGTCGGCGCCATCGGCGTCCTCGCGGTCGTGACCAACGTCGGCGTCGCCTTCCTCGGCGGCCTGGCCTACTGGCTCGTCACACAGCGCGCCTGACCGGTGGACTTTCCACCGTCCCGGCCGTCTCCCGACCATGACCTGGGCGGCACTGTTCGAGCGTGCGATCGACTACGAAACCGACGTCGAGACCATCCAGCAGGCGCTCGCGGAGCGACGCGATGACTGAGACGCCGCCGGACCCGAACCCGGCGCGGTTCGTCGCCGACGCCGACGTGCTGGCCGCGGACCTCCTCGTCGGCGGTCCCGCCCGCGAGGCGCTCGACCTGGCACGCGACCACTCCTGGGTGACGCTCGTCGCCAGCGACGCGCTCCTCGACGACGCCGCGGCGGTCATCGCACAGTGTTCGACGCCCAACCTGGCCGCCGACTGGCGCGAGCACGTCGAGACGCTCCGCGAGCCGGTCGACCAGCCCGAGGGCGACCATCCGGCGTTGGCCTCAGCCTACAACGGGGACGCGGTCCACCTGCTCTCGTTCGACGACCGCCTCGGCAGCGCGCAAGCCGGCGCGAGCCTCCGGAAACACATGGACGTCAGCGTTCGCGAACCGCGGGCGTTCGTGACGTTGTTCGATCCCGAGTCGCTGTACGAGGTAGTGGTCGGCGGTGAGTACCCCGGTCCGGACCAGGACGCCCGCGGAAACTGAGTTTCGTACTCGCCCGGGCTACTGCGGCCATTCGACGGCGACGAGCGCGTGCCCCGTGTCTTCCTGATGGACGGTAGCGATCGCCTCGATTTCGGCGCGGCCGATGGCCGTCTGTTCGAGAGTGCAGTCCTCGCACTGCACGAGGAACTGCTTCGATTCCTCTTTGTCCGAAGCCGGTTCACTCGTGGCCATATCGCTTGCTCACCGTCGTCTCCCTTGAGAGATGGCCCAAAAGGATTAGGCTCAGTCGACGGCCACGGACGAACCGCGTCTCGTCCAGTTCCAGTCGCTAGCGCTCCTGGAACCACTCCGCGAACTTCGCCAGCGCTCGCCCGCGGTGGGAGACGGCGTTTTTCTCCGCGGCGTCCATCTCCGCGAAGGTCGTTCCGTCGTGCTCGAAGATGGGGTCGTAGCCGAACCCGCCCTCCCCGCGGGGCGCGACGAGTTCGCCTGGGACGTACCCCTCGAAGATCTTCACCGGGAGGTCGCCCTCCTGGACCTGGTCGTCGGTCGTCGCCGTCGCGCGCTCGTCGGCCGCCTGGTCCTGTCCCCTCCGCTCGCGATTCACCGGTTCCGGCGTCGCCGCGAAGTCCTCGCCGTCGCAGTAGGCGATGACGCTCCGGAACGACGCCGACCGGTCCGATTCCATCTCGGCGAGCTTCCAGACGCGTTCGATCCCGAGCGTGTCCTCCGCGTACGCAGAGTACGGCCCGGGGAACCCGTCGAGGGCGTCGACGAAGAGTCCGGAATCCTCGACGATGACTGGCTCGTCGACGTGCCGATAGGCCTGGCGGGCGCTGTGGGCGGCGACGGCCGCGATGTCGTCGGCCTGGATCTCGGTGGTGTCGAAATCGAGCTGTCGGACCTCGGCGTCGGCCCCGAGGTACTCGCGGGCCTCCCGGAGTTTCCCCTCGTTGGTGGTGACGAACCGGAGCATACGCCCCGCTCGGTGTGGCGGGACAAAAGAGGCGTCGCTTCACGTGCTGCCGGACAGACTCGTGGGTCGTTCAGGACATCTCCCGGCAGATACACCTCGACAATCGGTTTCTACGCGGCCACCGGCTGTGAAAATCCTGTCCGGCAGTATCAGTCGACGATGACTTCGACGGGCTCGTCCTGTTCGGTCTCGCTGCCACCGTCGTCGCCGCCGCGCTGCTGCCAGAAGAGTGCGCCGGCGACCGCCACCACGATCCAGGACCGCCAGTTCGCGAGATTCAGCGTATAGCCGATGCCGAACGGCTTCTCGACGAGCATCCCTTCGCCCGGCCGCCAGTACGACGAGAGCAGGCGCTTGATGGACGGTCGCTCGAAGTTGTACGGCACGCCGAAGATCTCTCCGGACTGCGGTTTGTCAGCCATGTGTGCAGTTATGATTGGGCGCGTAATGAACGTTTGTCCCCCACTTTTTACAGCACGGGGGTGTCCTCGGCCTCAGGCCTGCGGGCACCCCCGTCTGCAAAACCTGTTCCCGTGAGCTTGCGAACGGGAGCTTGGAAGACGAGCAACGCGAGTCTTCCGGTGGACTAAAACACCCTCCAGACTAACTTCGTTCGTCTGGAGTGAACCGCGCCGCTCCGCGGCGCGGATGCTGGTGTGTTCACTCCACAACCTGTACTTATCACCAGTATCCGCGCGAGCAGAGCGGGACCGGAGGTCCCGCAGGCCCGTAGGACCGAGGATACCCGACTTGGAAAAAGATGGCGGGCTACTGATATCGACCGCGACCCTCGACCTCGCGCAGATGCGCGAGCACCGCCTCGTCACCGACAGCCCTGTACGCGTCCTCGGCGGCCTCCAGCAGCGTCTCGGGGTCGTCGGCCGTGCCCGCGAGCGACTGGGCGAACACGTGGAGGTCCATCGCGTAGTCCTCGACGTCGTCGGTGTAGTAGCCCAGTCCGAAGTCGATGAGATACGTGCGGTCGTCCGCGGCGTCGTTGCCGAGCCCGGCGACGCGGACGTTCCGCGTCGTCGGATCGCCGTGGACGAACCCGGCCTCGTGGATCGTCGCGAGGTGGCGACCGACGTTGCGAACCCGCTGCTCGGTCAGCGCCCCCCGCAGATCCGTCTCGCCGACGCGCTCGAAGACGATCGTCGCCTCCTGGGGATCGACGTCATAGATGGCCGGCGTCGGGACGCCGTGCTGGCGCGCCTCGCTCGTGAGCCGCGTCTCCTCGCGCGTGCGTTCGATTCGGAGTCGCTCGTCGAGCGCAGGATGGCGGTACGAACGCGGCACCCGCCGTTTGACGACCCGATCCGGTTCGATGGTGACCGTCGCCTCCGCGCCCTGCACCTCGTCCTCGTCGGTGACTGGCTGGGAGACCGATTCGCCCGACCGCCACGTCACTGGCACCTGGTCCGGGCGGAAGTTCGAATCGATCTGCGAGTCCTCGATCGCCAGCGTGTCGCCGGCCGCGTACATCTTCGCGCCCAGGACGGCGATCATCCCGGCGTTGTCCCGCAGGAACCGGTTGTCGGGCGCGTAGAACTGGGCGCCACGTTGGGCGCACATCTCGCCGAGCATCTCTCGCAACCGTTCGTTCTGGCCGACGCCGCCACCGAGGACGAGTTCGTCGCTGCCAGTCAGCGACAGCGCGCGCTCGGCGACCTCCGTCAGCATCGCGAAGACGTTCTCCTGTAAGGCGAAACAGACGTCTTCGATCTCCTCCCCGCGGTCGTACGCCTGCTTGGCCGCGCTCATGATGCCCGAAAAGGAGAAGTCCATTCCCTTCACGACGTACGGGAGGTCGAGGTACTCGCCGTCTTTGGCGGCGTTCTCGACCTTCGGCCCGCCGGGATGCGACCAGCCGACGTGGCGGGTGAACTTGTCGATGGCGTTGCCGACGCCGGTGTCCATCGTCTCGCCGAGGACGCGGTAGCGACCGTTCCGGTAGCCCAGAATGTGCGCGTTCGCGCCGCTGGCGTTCAGACAGACCGGCGAGGCAAAGCCCGACTGGTGACGACCGATCTCCAGGTGGGCGACCATGTGGTTGACGCCCACGAGGGGTACGTCGAACCGCTGGGCCACCGAACGGGCGGCCGTGCCGACGATCCGGAGACACGGCCCGAGGCCGGGGCCGCGCGAGAACGTGACGCAGTCGACCGGTGGATCACCGTCCTCGTGGGTGGGGTCCTCGGCCGCGAGGTCGCGAGCGTGCGCGAGTGCAGTCTGGACCACCTCGGGGACGTGCTCGCCCATGTGTTCGGCGGCCTCGCGCGGGTGAATGCCGCCGCTCTCGGGCTGGTAGGCGTCGGTCTCGATGAAAACGGACTCGTCCTCGGATTCCGAATCGCCTTCGCCGTCGTAGACGGCCGCGCTGGCCGCCCAGGCTGTCCCTTCGATACCGAGAACGCGCATCTAGGGGTCTATTTCCACTCGGTGTAGCTGCACCGACCGCAGTGGAGGCGGTCGCCGTGGTCGGCGAGGAACGCGTCGCCACAGCGGGGGCACTGCTCTTTCTCCGTGGTGCCGTCGTCGTCGTAGAACTCGTGGCGGGGCATCTTATGCCTCCTCTGCCTCTTCCTCGGCCTCGTCGGCGTCGGCCGTGATCTTGTTGCGCTCGAGCATGTGGTCCTGCTCGACGTCCTTTGCGTCCTCGGGCGAGTCGTAGACCTTCGCGTAGCCGACGGTCTTGCGCATCCCATACTTCGTGTCGAGTTCGTGGACGACGACCTCGTCGGAGTCCTTGTTCAGTTTCGCCGCGAGACTGTCGCGAACGGAGAGACGAGACGGCGTTGCGTCCTCGTGGACCATCTCGAACCGGACGTCGGTCCGGTGCAACATCGGGTTCTCGTCTTCCTCGATGATATCGATATCCATGGTTCGTTGCCCTTACGTCTCCGCGAAACGAGTAAAAGGATTTCGAAGGGACCGCTACACGTCGACAGTCGATCCGGCACCGTCCGTGAGGCCCCCGGGGAGCCACGGTTTTCAATATTGAGCATTGGTGCCATGCCACGCAGGTATCGGCCCGTTAGCGTCGACTGCAGGGATAACTGATACATATCATGGGTGATAACGTCCGGTATCGATGGGCAGGACCACGCACGGCTGGGTCGAATATCGCCACGTGGACTGGTCGGACGATCAGTTCGAGGGCGACGGCTGGCGCGCGCTCGTCAACCTCCAGGAGATGATGGGCGGCCGCGCGCCGTTCTCCGGGTATCTGTTCGGCGTCGAGAACGACGCGAAGTTCGAACCGATCGCCCCCGACCGTGGACTGCCCGACTCGATGAGCCGCGTTGCCCGGCTCGACTACGAGGACGTCTCGAGCGACGACGCGTCCTGGGTCTCGCTGCGCGAACTCGAACGCGCCGACTGGGACGCGGTGCCGGAGTTGACGGCGGTCACCACCCGGGAAGAGTGGGAGGCGGCCGTTCGTCGCACCGAGAAGTTCACCCCGCAGGGGCGGCTCGTCGAACGCGACGTCGATGCCTGGACGGAACTACCAGCGGACACCGTGGAGACGCTCGCGACCGAACAGACGATCCGGTACGACGACTACGTCTACCGCGTCGTCCCGAAGCGGCTGCGCGAACTGGCCACCTACGACTGGCCGACGCTGTGGTCCTGGCTCACGGAACTCCGCGACCGCTGGGAACTCGATTCAGAACACGTTCGGCTCGTCGTCTGGTTCGTCGAGGATTAGTCCGCGACGCCGAGCAGCGACCACAACCGGTCCGCGTCGCCGTCCATGCGACCGAGGAGGTCTCGCATTCGCTCGACTGACTCGCCAGTACAGGTGACCAGCACCATCCCTTCGTCGGGCTGTCCGTACACGACGCTCGCGCCCGTCGGCGCGGCGACGACGGCCGGCAACGCAGCCAGATCTTCTTCGCCATCGACGACGATCACCGTCGAGGTACCGTCCGCTGTGCCGTCGAGTGCCGCACGCAGCGCAGTCACCAGCGGTTCCGACAGCGTCGCTGCCGGATTCGAGACGTGTCGTTCCCGGTCGAACGCGTCGCTGTCGATCGCGTTCTGGATGTGATCGTCGACGGCCGAGCGTTTCGTCCGGCCGTCGACGAGCGCCACGTCCGGCGTCCGATCGGCCTGCATCAGGTGGTAGGTGACGATGTCGCCGACGGCGACGAGCGGCTCGGCGGCGTCGGCCAGGAGCGCCTCCGTGTCGGTGTAGATCGGGCCGACGGGCTCTTTGAGCTCTGAGCGGAGTGCAGCCTGCAGCTCGACGACGACCGCCGTCTCGTCGCCGTCCGCACTGGAGTGGTCGTCTGTCACGGCCTCAGCGGACTTTCAGGGCGTACTTGCCCGGTTCGGTGACCTGCATCTCCGAGGCGATCTCGCTCTCGTCGGGGTGGCTGATGATGACGTAGCCGGCCCAGTCCTCGGTCAGCGACGACGAGCCACACGCCACGCAGGCCTCTTCCTCACCGGACGACTGGACGCGGTGACACTCACGGCAGACGAGTCTATCGGCCATGATTACTCACCTGCAGTCGCCTCGCGCTCTTTGCGCTCCTCGTCGAGCCAGCCGTGCTTGCCGAGCCCGACCTGTTTCGCCGTCAGGCCGATCTTCGAGTCGCGGGGGTTGCGTTCGTCGATGCTCTTCGTGACGATGCGCGCCCGCACTGCGTCGCCCACGCCGAGCGTGCGATTCGAGTCTCGGGAGGCGAGCTGTTGGTTCTCCTCGTCGTACGCGAGGTACTCGTCGGAGATCTGGCTGACGTGGAGCAGACCGTCGACCGGTCCGATACCCACGAAGGCACCGAAGTTGACGACCTCGACGATCTCGCCGTCGACGACCTCCTGCATCTTCGGATCGAAGGTGAGTGCGTCGAACTCGGCCTCGTAGTAGACGCCAGGCTGGTTCGGCAGGACTGCACCTTCCCCGATGTCGTGCACCTCGATAACCGAGACGACGCTCCCGACGTCTTCGTCCATGCGTCCCTCCAGCTTGTCCTGGAGCAGGCGCTTGACGAGCCCGGGAGTTACGTCAGCGAGGTGCTCGGGCGGCACCTCGACCGTGTCGCGAAGTTTAACCCGTTTGTACATACTATGGTTGAGTGATGGCGAGTTTGTGCTGACCCCTTAAACCAATTACTGGAACGCCTCGTTCGAGGAGGCGGTCTCGCAAGGGGTGGTCTCTCGTGACGACGTAGTCACACTCGCCTGCGGCGGCGAGTTCGACCAGCGCGTCGTCGGCGTACGATTCCTCGTGCTCGAGTATCCGGCAGCGCTCGGTCGCCAGGTCGTGCCCGACGCTCGCTGCCGTCCCCTCCGCACCGTTGTTGCCGTCTGCGAGTTTCGCCAGCTCGTCGACGACGGCCCGCGGTGCGGCGAGGTCATCCGTGGTGAGCAGCCGATCGAGTTCCTCGAACACCCGCACGTTGCATTCGACCGGCATCATCAACGCGCTGGTGTCCATGCAGACCGTCATCCACGCAGCGTACCGACGCCGATCAGCCGCCAGCGCGCACCGACCCGGCGGTTGATGGCGATCTTGGCGCCGTCCTGGGCGCAGACCGGCCGCTTCAGTGCGACTTCACATTCGCCGGTGCGCGCGCTCGTGACCGATCCGACCGTCGTGGCCGTGCCGACCGTCAGCATGAGCGGTTCGCCGGTGCTGATCTCCTCGACTTCCTCCTCGACGTCGCCGACGATCCGTTCGAGCAGTTCCACGTCCATCGTGAACTGCTCGTGGACCGGCGGCAGCGTGCCGGGCGGGCCGGCGACCTGCCCCGCGAGGGCGTCGCCTTTCGTCAGCGACGGGTCCAGTCCCGTCCCGACGCCCAGGAGGCCGCCGGGCGAGGCTTCCTCGACGTCCTCGCCGCCGGCCTGGATCGACCTGACGGTCGTCTCGACGGGACGCCACTCCGTCTGGCCGCCTTCCTCGACCTCGCGGCCGGGACGGAGTTCGAGGTCGTCGCCAGCCTCGAGGCGGCCCTGCGTGAGGCTCCCGCCGAGGACGCCGCCCATCAGCGAGTCCCACGTGGTACCCGGGCGGTTGATGTCGAAGCTGCGCGCGACGAGCATCTGCGGATCTTCGCTCGGGTCGCGGTCGGGCGTCGGGATCTCCTCCTCGATGGCGTTGATCAGTACGTCCATGTTGACGCCCTGCTGGGCGCTCGTCGGGATGATCGGGGCGTCTTCCGCCACCGTCCCGGACACGAACTCCTTGATCTGTTCGTAGTTCTCGGCGGCCTGTTCGCGGTCGACCAGGTCGATCTTGTTCTGGGCGATGACGATGTTGTCGATGCCGATGATGTCCAGCGCCATCAGGTGCTCTTCGGTCTGTGCCTGCGGGACGGGTTCGCTGGCCGAGACGACCAGTACCGCGCCGTCCATCAGCGAGGCGCCCGAGAGCATCGTCGCCATGAGCGTTTCGTGACCCGGTGCGTCGACGAACGACACAGTCCGAAGCGGTTCGCTCGGCGAGCCGTCCGGACACTCGTCCTCGACCGTGTACTTGTCGGGTTCGTCGAGGTCAGGGCAGTGCCGGAACGTCGCGTCGGCGTAGCCGAGGCGGATCGAGATTCCGCGCTTCATCTCCTCGGAGTGCTGGTCGGTCCACTCCCCCGAGAGGGCCTGCACCAGCGTCGTCTTGCCGTGATCGACGTGGCCGACGAGTCCGATGTTCACCTCCGGTTGTCGGTGTTCGTCTGTCATTTCGGAAGTAATCTTATCGTGTCTTCGCCGCCTGCGGGTGATAAAGTTGCTGTTCTCCCTTCCGCAGTGACAACGGTCGCACCTGCCCCGCCACGGCGTCTGTCAGTGCTGTCGTCACCCGGACAGTCGGCCTGACGTGCAGAGAAATCAACAAGACGAAATGACAGCGCTGAAAACCTCACTGCTGATGTCCGATTCACCTCCAAATCGGCGCGAGTTCCTGCGCGCGACGGGACTCGCGGCCGCCCTGACCGGCATCGCCGGCTGTGTTCAAGACCGTGCGCCCGGCACGGCCGAACCGAACAGCACGACAGCAACGGACGAGCCAACTGCCACCGCGACGGCCCCCGAGAGCACAGACGCACCAACCGCAACGGAGACCGAGGTCGAAGAGACCACCGAGGCGGAGACGACGGAAGAAGAACCCACCGAGTCGATCCCCCCGCTCACGGCGGACGGGTCCTCCACGATCTACCCGATCGCGAACAAAGCGGCATCCTACTGGAATTCGAACGTGCCCGCTGACGACCGAGAATACTGGCCTCACGCCGAGTACGGCATCGAGACCGACGAGAACCTCGCCGACTACTGGGCCGGAAAGAATGGTTTCGAACCGACCGGCGAGCGCTCGACGCCGCCGTACGTCGTCAACGTGGGGTTGAGCCACTCCGAGAGAGGCGTCAAGAGCGTCCAGAAAGGCCGCGTCGACATCGGGAACTCCTCGGCGCCCGTCGCGGCCGAACTCCCCGACGCCGATCAGTCCACGCTGGATTCGTTCGTCGATCACGTCGTCGCCGTCGACGGCCAGCCGATCGTCGTCTCCCGCGAGATCTACGACGCCGGCGTCACGAAGCTCACCGGCGACGAACTGAAGAAGATCTACACGAAGGAGATCACCAACTGGAGCGAACTCGGCGGCCCGGACAGGGAGATCCAGGCCATCGCCCGCGCCGAAGGCTCCGGGACCGACACCGCGTTCCGCGCGAACCTCTACGGCGATCCCGAGGCACCCATCGAACCCGACGTCAGGAAGGAGATGAACCAGCAGGTCAAGCAACTCGTCGAACAGTCCGACAACGCCATCGCTTACCTCGCGCTCGCGTTCGTCGAACCCGACGGCCCAGTCCCGCCGGTCGCCCTCGAACTCGACGGCACGACCTACGAGTACGGCGAGAACCTCGGGGCCAAGGAGTACCCGCTCAGTCGCGACCTCCACTGCTACACGTGGAAGGACACGTCCAAGAAAGAGGCCGCCTTCCTCGACATGGTCCTCTCGGAGTTCGGACAGGATACGTTCGTCGCCGACAACCACTACCTCACGCTCCCCGAGAACCGGAGAGCGACTCAGCGCCGACGCCTGCCGAGTCGGAACTGACGGCCCAGCGCCACCGATTTTCGCAGCGTGACTCTGTCGGTAGATATACGTGCCACCACACACCATTATGCGACCATATTGTCATATACTCGACTATATTTCAACAATGAACTATCGTGATAAAATCAAGTCGACGCTCGCCCGCTTGCGAGGCGCCGCGGAGCCACGGGCGGAGAGCCGTCGCGACGAGGGAGCCGGAACCGTGACGCCAGTACCGGACGGTGGCCAGATCCCGGGGTCGGAGGACGGGCCGGCGTCGCTGGACGAGATCGGGCTGCGAGCAGGGGTCGACGACGAGCAGTTGCTGTCGGCGCTCGGTCTCGACGTCGCGGAGATGGACTGGCGAAAGGAGTTCGTCGGCTTCGACGACGGCGACGCAGAGCGGCTGGCGGAGCTGACGCCCCTGTTCGAGGACGTCGCCGACGATCTCGCCGACCACTTCTACGATCACCTGGGCCAGTACGAACAGACGCTCGACGTGCTCGACCGCTCGGACCGGTCGGTCGAGCAGCTCAAGTGGACCCAGCGCCGGTACCTGCTGAGCCTGGGTGACCATCCGTACAGGCCAGGTGGGACCGCCGGCTACGGGCGGGAGTACTTCAAGCAGCGGGCGGTCATCGGGAAGCTCCACGAGCGCCTGGACATGCCGCCGAAACACTACATCGGCATGTACCAGCACTACCACGAGCAGATCGTCGGTGAACTGTTCGACCGGCTGGAAGCCGAGCTCGGCGACTCGGACGACGACGCGGCCGCCCTCGAGCGGACGCGCGACCAGCTCCAGTCGTTCCTGCGGATCACGAACGTCGACATGCAGATCGCGATGGACGCGTACCTCCAGTCGGGCGAGCAGATCTGGGTCGACGCCCTGGAGGAACTCCTCCAGCCGGTCATCGTGCTCGACCGGGAGGCCGAGATTCTCCTGTTCAACGAGGCGATGGAGGAGCTGACGGGCGTCACCGAGGCGGAAGCCCGGGAGATGCCACTGTGGGAAGTGTATCGAACCGACGAGACCCACGACACGAAAACGACGATGCTCGAAGTGGTTCTGGAGAGCGAAGACCCGGTCCGCGAGCAGGAGTTGGAACTGCTGACCCACCACGACGAGCGGCGAAACGTCGTCCTGTCGAGCGTCCCGCTGTACGACGACCACGGCGCCCTCGTCGGGGGGACCACCGTGATCCAGGACATCACGGATCTGCGCCAGCAGGAAGAAGAGCTCGAACGACGCCAGGAGACGGCGGCGGAGATGAAAGCGGCGATCGCGGAGTTGCGCGACGCCACGGCCGCCGTCGCCGACGGGAGCGACGAGATCGCCGACCTCGCCGACCAGCAGCGCGACGACGTCGAACAGGTGGCCAGCGAGGTCTCGAACATGAGCGCCTCGATCGAGGAGGTCGCCGCCAGCGCTGAGCAGGTCCGCGAGACGAGCCGTGACGCCGCGTCTCTCGCCGACGACGGCCGTGAATCCGCCGACGAGGCCCGCGAGCTGATGACCCGACTCGACGCGGACCGCCAGGGAATGCTCGACAAGGTCGAGAACCTGCAGGACGCCGTCGCGGAGATCGGCGACATCGTCGACATCATCGACGACATCGCCGACCAGACGAACATCCTGGCGCTGAACGCCTCCATCGAGGCCGCCCGCGCCGGAGAAGCCGGGGAAGGCTTCGCCGTCGTCGCCGACGAGGTCAAGCAACTCGCCGAGGAGTCACAGGCACAGGCCGCCGAGATCGAAGCGCTCGTCGAGAGCGTCCAGGCCGACACCGCGGACACGGCCGAGAGCCTGCAGAACACGGGCCAGCGCATCGGCGACGGCGTCGAGCGCGTCGAGGCGATCCTGTCGAAACTCGACGAGGTCGTCGCCGCCGCCCAGGAGACGGCCGAGGGGATCGAGGAGGTCGCCGACGCGACCGACGACCAGGCGTCGAGCACCGAAGAGGTCGCCGCCATGATCGACCAGACGGCCACGCAGGCCCAGGACGTCGCCGACGAGATCGAGGACATCGCCGACGCGGCCCAGTCGCAGTTCGCCCAGGCCCAGACCATCGAAGAGGGAATGGAGGAGCTCGCGGACGAGGGCGCCGAGTAACCCGCCCGGAGCGCGAGACTTTTGCGCGCACCGTCCCTGGTCTCGCCCGTGCAGGAGTTCGCCTTCGAACTCGCCCTGGCGGCCCACCTCGAAGCGGACGGCGAGGCCATCGTGAGCCGCCAGCTCGGCACCGCAGTCCGCGGCCGGCGCATCATGGACCTCGTCCTGGTCGACCCCGGCCCGAAATTCGCCGAGCGCGCAGCGATCACGCCCGATCGGATTCCGACCCCCGCGATCGAGAGCGACGTGGGCACCGGTCGCTTCCGCTACTGGAAAGACGCGTTCGACCGCCATCCCGACCACGCCGAGTCGATCGTCGAGCGGGCGGTGGACCTCGGCTTCTTCGAGCGCGAACGCCGCCGCGGCCGAACGTACGTCCGCCAGACGGCACGGTACCCCGAGGACTGGTTCGGCCGCCTCGTCGGCGTCGAGAACAAGCCGGACCTCGCCCGGCCGGGCGATCTCCAGACCCAGCTCCAGAAGGACGTGAGCCTCGGTCTGCTCGACGCGGTCGTCCTCGCCACGGAGTCGTACGTCACCGGCGCACACCTGAACCGCATCCCCGAGGAAGTCGGCGTCTGGCGGTTCGATCCCGAGAGCGGCGACCGGGAGGTGCTCCGCGAGCCGACGCCGCTCTCCCCCGACGAACCCGGTATCGACATCGTCGAGGAGCGGACCGCGCGGACTGACGTCGAAGTCGTCAGCGCCGCCGAGAAGGCCCGGTACCGCCGTCGGGTGGCCGAGCGCGCCTACGGGAAAGGCTGGCGGACCTACGAGTTGCCCGCGTGTGCCGAGAGCGAGGCCGGCGAGCGGTTCGGCACCGCGTGTCTGCCGTTCTGTCGGTGGAAGGGCCGGCTCGTCGACGCGGCGAGCGAGTGCGGCCCCGACTGTGCGGGGTTCGCGGCGGCCGAAGCGCCCGACGTGGACCTGGTTGCCGAGCGGGACCGACGACAGCCCTGGGACCCAGATCCCGAGGGCCGCCAGCGGCGCCAGTCCGGGCTGGACCGGTTTCTGGATTAGAGCGCCAGCCAGACGCCGACCATCACCAACCCAGCGCCGACGAGACGGCGCCCCACTCCTTGTTCCCCGAACAGCGCCCCGCCAGCGAGCACCGTGAGCACCAGTGACACCCGGAGGACGACCGTCGCCTTGGCGGCCGCGACCAGCGCGAACGCGGCGAAGATGAGGACGCTCCGGAGCGTGGTCATCGCCCCGAGCGCGAGAAAGCGCCGCTGGCCGAGCGCGCGCGTCGGCAGGGTGCCGTCACGGCGTCTCAGCAGGACCCCGAAGGCCAGCGCCATCTGGACGTAGAGCAAGAACGTGAACAGCAGCGACGGCACCCGGACCACGACGAAGCGGGCGGCGACGGAGGCGACGGCGTACAGCCCGGCCGTCCCGAGTGCCAGCAGCGGCCCCGGTTCGGTGACCCGGGCCAGCGGCGAGGAAAGCGATTCATCGGCGAGAATGA
Organism: Halorientalis brevis; assembly: GCF_023077655.1. NCBI lineage: Archaea > Methanobacteriati > Methanobacteriota > Halobacteria > Halobacteriales > Haloarculaceae > Halorientalis > Halorientalis brevis. The sequence continues at coordinate 653,839 of NZ_JALLGV010000004.1, forward strand.
CGTACCCGCCCAGGGTGGCGGCGAAGGCGCCCAGGATAACGCTGGGGCCGAACGCAGTGGCCAGCACCAGCGGTTCCAGCACGGCGACCAGCAGCGGCGTCGACTGCCGAAGCGGCGAGACGACCGAGAGGTCCGCCTGCGTCAGTGCAGTGAGAAACGCGTACAGCGCGAGGACGTTCGCGACGCCGGCGACGAGCGTCCCGGCGACGACGGTGAGGGTTACCGAGACGGGCTGCGTAGAGAGCACCCAGAGTGCGACCGGAAACAGGAGCAGACTACCGAGGATCGACGTGACGTAGCTCAGCCGGAGCGCGTCGACGTCGGCGGTCAGGTGCTTCTGAAGCGTCTCGTAGCCCGCCTGGACGACGGCGCCGGCGAGCGCGACGGCGACCCAGAGGTCGACGAGTGTCATCTATCCGACTGCGAGCGTGCCGCTGTCTTCAGTGTCCCGCACTCGTTCAGCAGTTGCGTCACAACTCGTAGCGCTCGCCGTCGACGGCCAGCGGGTCCTCGAACGCCTCGTCGGCGGGGACGTAGTGCGAGACGTGGACGACCCGCGTGTCGGCGGCGTTCAGTTCCTCGCCGAGGGATTTCGCACCCTCGATGGTCATGTGTTTGGTGCCGAAGGTGCGCGGCACCCCCGAGTCGTCCTCGTGTTTCCCGCCGTAGGGGTGGTGTTCGGACATGTGGGCGGGGACGATCCCGTCGGCGAGCAGGAGGTCGGCGCCTCGCAGGCGCTCGCGGGAGGACTCGGGAATGCCGAAGCTCGTGTCGCCGGACAGCGAGAGTTTCGCGCCCGTCTCGGGGTCTTCGACGACGAGCCCGTAACAGACCAGCGGCGGGTGGTCGACGGGCAGGAGCGTCACCTCGAAGCCGCAGGTCTCGAACGGCTCCAGCGGCGTCTGGGGGTGCGCGGTGATGGCGTCGAGGTAGTCGAAGCGGCGTTCGACGGTGTCGGCGACGCTCTCCGACGTGTTGGGGTCAGTCTCGTCGGCGGCGTACACCGGGAGCGACGAGAGCAGGCGGTACGCGTTGCCGAGGCCGTCGAGGTGGTCGAAGTGGATGTGGGTGATGACGGCGGCGTCCGGGAGGTCGACGTCGCGTTCGAGGAACTGGTATCGGAAATCCGGGCTGGCGTCGACGAGCAGGGACTCGCCGGTGCGCTCGTTGTGGACGTGGACGGAGTAGCGCGTGCGCTCGACGTCGTGCTCGCGAGCGTACTCGCAGGTGTCACAGGAACAGCCTGCCGTGGGCGTCCCGGTCGTGTCTCCCGTTCCCAGCAACGTGACCTGCATCGTTCACGGAGTGATTCCCCGTGGAGAAAAAGCCCTCCCCTCAGAGTGGTTCAGTCGTGTGAGTGGTCGTGTGCTTCGCCGTCGTGACTGTGGTCGTGTGACTCGTCGTTGCCCGCACCGGAGATGTCGCCGCCGGCGACCAGGGCGTCGGCGTCGCCGTCGATCATGTCCAGGTTCTTGAGGTTGTCACGTTCCTCGAAGTCCGCGACGGCGTCCTCCAGGTCCTGCTGGGTGAGCGTCGTGCGCTCCTCGGTCAGCGCCGAGAGCACGGCTTCCCGGAGCACCAGGCGGAGGTCGCTGCCGGTGAGGCCCTCGGTGATCTCCGCGAGCGTGTCCGGGTCGAAGTCGATGATCTCCATGTCCCGGGTGACGACCTGGAGGATGTCCGAACGCATGCTGCGGTCGGGCTTGGGGAAGTTGACGATCTCGTCGAAGCGTCGCCAGGCCGCGGCGTCTAACTGATCGGGGTGGTTGGTCGCGCCGATGAGCAGGACGTCGTCGTCGATGAGGCTGATGTCGTCGATGCTCTTCAGGAGCGTGTTGACCGCCCGCTTGATCGCCGCGTGTTCGTCCGAGGAGCGGGTCTTCGCCACGAAGTCGAACTCGTCCATGAAGAAGATACAGGGCGCGAGCCGCCGGGCGACCTCGAAGGACTTGTCGACGTTCTTGGCAGTCTCGCCGAGGTACTGGCTGGTGATCATCGAGAGCTTCACCTCGACGAACGGGAGTTCCAGGTCGTGCGCCAGCGCGCGGGCGACGGACGTTTTCCCGGTGCCCGGCGGCCCGACGAACAGGAGCTTCCCGATCTCTCGGAGACCGATCTGTGCGAGGTAATCGCGGTGTTCGATGGCTTTGACGATCTTGTGGATCTCGCCCTCCTGGTCGGGCGTCAACACGAGGTCGTCCATGGTCATCTCGACTTCCTCGGGCGCGCGGATGTCCACGAGGTCGAGCATCTCCTCTTCTTCCTCCTCGTCGAAGTACTCCTCGAGGAGACTGTCGATCCAGGCGCGGTCCGCGCGGGCCGGTCGGTTCACCTCGCGGGCGGCCTCGTGGCTCACGTCGAACTCCTCGCCGTACGCGGCCGCGAGGGCGGGGTTCGCGCGGATGCGATCCTCGTCGGCGCGGTCGAGGAACCACTCCTCGGCCAACTCCTGGTCGGTGAACTCAATGTCGCCCGAGAAGTCGTCGCGCTGGGTGAACATCAGGTCCCCCACGGCGTCCCAGGGACGGTCCACGTCAGTCGCGTCGGCGGCCGTCTGGCCGGTCGCCGACAGCGGCCGCTCGATCCGGCCGTCCGTCCAGAACACCTGCCGGTAGGCCGGCGGCAGGTCGTCCTCGTCCAAGTCGCGGTCCCCATTGTACACTGCTGTCGTCAGCAGGAACTCGACAACGTCCAGCTCCGGGTTACTCATTCCCAACTCGGTTACCGCGCGACGGATATAAGCCCCCCGGACTCGATCGCAGGTGTGAGAGACAGCCACCCACACAGGAACATCAGTTGTTAACCACACATCTCACAGAGTTAACAACCACAAAGCGGCGGTTGTCGTCCCCACCGGGAGGTCGGACGGGCGAGACAACTGTTCGTGCAGGTGTTACCAGTTCTACGGCATTTAACATCGTGGACCCTGATTGGGTGTGTATGGCAGAGAACACACCTGTTGTCGTGCAGGCTTACCGAACCCCACAGGGCAAAGAAGACGGCGTCTTCGCGGACGTGCGCAGCGAGGACCTGTCGATTCCACTGATCAACGAGATGCTCGCCGAGACCGGTCTCTCCGGCGAGGACGTCGACGATCTCATCTGGGGCTGTGCCCAGCAGCGCGACGAACAGGGCAACAACATGGCCCGCGTCATCGCGCTCCTGTCCGACCTGGGCGAGTCCGTCCCCGCGACGACGGTCAACCGCTGGTGTGCGTCCTCGGCGCAGTCGATCATCTCGGCCAGTGACGCAATCCGCGCCGGCCAGCGCGAGTGCATCATCGCCGGCGGCGTCGAGAGCATGTCCCGGGTCAAGATGGGCCAGAACACCCCGAACGTCCACCCGAGCATGAACGAGGACTACAACGTCGCGGAGCTGGACATGGGGATGACCGCCGAGAAGGTCGCCGAGGAGTACGACATCTCCCGCGAAGAGCAAGACGAGTACGCCGCTCGCAGCCAGCAGCGCGCCGTCGCGGCCACCGAGGAAGGTCGCTTCGACGACGAGATCATCCCGATCCAGGGCCACGACGAGGACGGCAACGAGATCACCGTCGAGGAAGACGAGGGACTCCGCCCGGGGACGACCGCCGAGAAGCTGGCCGAACTGCCGACCGTGTTCAAAGCGGACGGGACCGTCACGCCCGGCAACGCCAGCCAGGTCTCCGACGGGGCGGCCGCGACGATGATCACGAGCAAGGAGTTCGCCGAAGAGCACGACCTGGACGTCCTCGCCGAGGTCGGCGGCAACAACGTCGCCGGCGTCGACCCGACCGTCATGGGAATCGGCCCGGTTCCCGCGACCCGCGGCCTCTGTGAGCGCACGGGCCGTGATCCGGAGGACTACGACCTCGTCGAACTCAACGAGGCCTTCGCCTCCCAGTGTTACTACTCACAGCAGGAACTCGGCTTCGACGACGACATCTTCAACGTCAACGGCGGCGCCATCGCCATCGGGCACCCGCTGGGCGCCTCCGGTGCTCGCCTGCCCGTGACGCTCATCCACGAGATGAACAAGCGCGACGCCGAACTCGGCCTCGCCACCGAATGCGTCGGCTTCGGCCAGGGCGCTGCGATCGAGTTCCGACTGCCCTGAGCAGCGACCCAGTGCACTCTTTCTCCTGACGCGCCGGCACCGACGAAGAGCGCCGAACGAAGCACTCCCAGTGACCGGGGCCCTACGCTAGGAACTGCGTATGCCGCGCTCGGCCCGATAAGCAGGTCTTACGGTCGCGGGGTCGGCGCGAGGGGACGCCCAATCGATACATAACTACGGCACTGGCGCGGGTGGATAGCACTGGAGGTGGATACACGAGCAGTGTTCGCTCGCGCACCGACGCTTCACCTACTCCCCGAACTAGCATCACCGACGCGTCATCCGAGCGTCGTCCACGACCACCCGTCACGTCCGCAGCGCTCCGCCGCGCTGCCAGGATACCCTCGTCGTCGCTCATGACCCATCGCGGCGCTCGGGTCCCCGGCGATGCCCATCTCTCCCCCTTCCACACGTTCAACGACCGCGAGCGGCGACTGTCAGGCGGCAGCACGGTTATAGTGACCCGCATTCCACCACCAGTATGCACCGCGTCGACGGATTCGAGCACCGGCCGGGCAACCACTGTGGGTCGACCTCCCTCCGGAACCTCGCCGACTACTACGGATGGGGATACGACGAACTGACCTGTTTCGGCCTCGCGTCCGGCCTCGGCTTCACCTTCTTCGAGCTGCCGGAGAGTCCGCATCGCGCCTTCTTCGGTCGCCCGCTCTGGCTCGAACGCGCCTTCTTCGAGCAACTCGCCATCGGACACGACCACCGGAGCGGACAGGACTGGGCCGACTTCCTGGCGTCGCTCCGGACGCGGATCGACGAGGACGACCCGGTCCTGGTGTTCACCGACATCTACTATCTGGACTACTATCAGACGGACACCCACTTCGCTCCCCACTCGCTGCTGGTGATCGGCTACGACGAGACCGAAGAGACGGTGCTGCTCGCCGACAGCGAGTTCGAGACGCCACAGGAGTTACCGCTGGCACGCCTCCGCGCGGCGATGACCTCCGAGTACATGCTGCCGGACACCACCCGCTCGCTGGTCGTCACGGAGCCGAAGCCGAACAGGACGTTCGCCGAGGCGGCGCCGACGGCTATCGCCCGGACGGCCAGATACATGCTCTCGCCGTCGGCGGTCGACCGCGAACTCGGCCCCGGCACGCACGGGCTGGCGGGGATTCGCGCGTTCGCCGACGAACTCACCGAGTGGACGGCCTTCGACGACCCGCAGTGGACAGTCAGGTTCGCCTACCAGAACGTCGAACGCCGAGGCACCGGTGGCGGCTGTTTCCGGCGGATGTACGCCGAGTTCCTCGACGCCGCGGCCGAAGCCGTCCCGGCGGTTCCGATGGCCGCGGCCGACGAGATGGCCGACGTCGCCGCCGACTGGACGGCGGTCGGCGAGACGCTCAAAACGGCCAGCGAGTGCGACGACGCCGACGCGATGGCTCCGTATCTGGCCGAGGCGGCCGACGCGGTTCAGGAGTTGGCCGACCGCGAACGGCGGCTGTTCGAGGACCTGCTGGCGGCGGTCAGGTGACGGTCGCGGCGATGATGCGGGCCTCGATGCGGTTGAGGTGTTCGCCGACGGTGCCGACGGTGCAGTCGCACGCGTCGGCGATCTCCTCGTAGGTGGCCTGGCGGGGCACCTCGTAGTAACCGAGTTCGACGGCGGCCTCTAACACCTCGCGCTGGCGCTCTGTGAGGGTGGCGATGGCGCGGCTGTCGTCCGGCTGGAACGTGCCCATCTCGGTCGCTTCGGCCTTGATCGAGTCCGGGACGTTGGCGAGCGCTTCCTGGATGTTGTCGTCGCTCCCGATGACGGTGACGCGGAGCCACCCCTCGCTGGTGAACTGCAAGGGCAGGTCGAGTACGAGACGGTACTCGTCGAGCAGTTCCAGGAGCCCGACGGCGGGGTCGCTGTCGTCGAAGTGGACGTAGGCGTAAAAGCCCGAGTCGCCGGGGATCAGCTCCCAGTCGAGCGCGCTGGGATGCTCGTCGAACACCGATTCGGCTGCGGACTCGTCGCCGCGGAGGCCGACGAGGACGATCCCGGTCTTGTCTTCGCGGAGACTGATGTACTTCAGCTGCTCCGGCGAAAGGTCGGGGTGCTCTTTGAGTGCCGCGATGATCGGGTGGAAATCTCGCTCTTCCAGCGGGATGAGCGAGAAGGTGAAATAGCGCATCGTCATGTGCGTGTCCCCACTCCGGTCGGTCGCTGCTGTGCTGGCTGCGTGGCGATACCTCGTGCTGACTGTCGGGTACGAGACGCGTTCGATGATGTCATGCTCTCTGCGTATCGTGGCGAAACGACAGTCGGTCCCTTTTCCCCCAGGCCCGGCAGCGCGGCCCGCCACGACGTGTGGTGTGACACCGTATGTGTTCTGAACCCTTATTTCCCGGTGGTCACATGTTGCTGCATGGACGTTACTGAGATGTTCTCGTATATGCCCTTCACGGACCTGCTCGGCATCGAACTGACCGAAGCTGCCGACGGGTACGCGGCGGGACGTGTCACGATGCGCGAAGAGTTGTCGTCGGTCCCCGGTGGCGACGTCGCCCACGGCGGCGTGACCTACTCGCTGGCCGACACGGTCGGGGGCGCCGCGGTCATCTCCCTCTCAGAGGACGTCTCGCCGACGATCGACATGCGGATGGACTACCTCGCGCCGGCCACCGACGACCTCGTCGCCGAAGCCGAAGTGCTGCGCATGGGCGGGAGCGTCGCCGTCGCCAGCATCGACGTCTGGGACGTCGAGGACCACCACGTCGCGACGGCTCGCGGCGTCTACAAGACGGGCGGTGACAGCGAGAACACGCCGTGGCTCGACGGCGACGGCGTGGAGACAGCGGCCGAAAACCGAGACACGGCCGGGAACGGCGACTAGAGCTCCCAGAACCGTCGGAACCCGCCGAGGTCGATCGAGAAGTCGAAGACGAAGTAGAGCGACTGGACGGCTTCCGGAACGACGTAGGGGATTTCGCGGGTGCGCGTGTTCCCCGGCGCGATCTGCTTCCGCCGCTTGAGCGCGTTCGGGAGCGCTTCGCGTGCCGCAGCGTCGATCCGGAAGGCTTGCCCACGGTCGTCTTTGAGGCTCGTGTGGCTGATCTGGCGGACGAGTTTCGGGGCGTCGGCCCCGTTTTCGATGCTCAGTTTCGGGATCACGTACACCCGTCCGTCGCCGGCGGCGCCCGCGCCGTCGATCGACTGGACGATGCGGAAGTCCTCGAGCGTCACGGACAGGCCCTCCTGGGTGACCGTCTCGCCCACGTCGTAGGTCACCACGTCGAGCGTCTGCTCGAACCGCGTGGCGAGTTCGACCGACTCCCCGAGGTCGACCGTCACTCGATCGAACGAAACCGAGGGCGTCTCGAACGTGAACACGGCGCTGGCACTGCTCGGGTCGGCCGGCGCCTGGAACGGAACCGAACTCCAGACGACTTCGCCGGGCGCGAGCTGTTCGTAACTGACCTCGGCGCCGACGTCAGTGCCGAACCGCCAGTGGCGATACGTCTCCCCCTGCTCGTCCTCGAGGTGCATCCGCATGTTGCTGAAGGAGATGTACTCGCCGACGGTTCGGTTCTTGATGCCGAGGTCGAGCATGAGCAACTCTTGATCCAGCCCCTGGGCCGATTGCCGCTCGAACCCCCTGACGACGAGGGCGAGTTTCTCGTCGGCGACGATCTCGCCCACCGTCGCCGTCGGTTCGGCCTCGTCGACCGTCGTGTACTCGACGGGCGTCTCGGTCTCGGTGGGTGCCGGTGCGTCTCCCCCTCGATCCTCCTGGCTGAACGGCCGGTTCGTCGGCGTGGACGAACCGCCACCGGAACAGCCGGCGAGCGCGAGGGTGCCGAGCGCGGCACCCGACTGGAGCAGTCGGCGACGTGAGAACGGCGTCTCTGCGGTCATGTGGCCGGCCGTAGGAGAACACTCCGTATAAGCTTCCTGTAACAGAGCGAGGGGCTCAGTCGCCGGCGGCAGACGAACCAGCGATCTTCTCGTCGGGAACGGTGCCGTCGGCGTTCCAGCCGCGCTGTTCGTAGTAGTTCGACAGCTCCGCCGCCAACCCCTCGATCTCGTAGGGGAGCGACTCGTCGTCGGCGCGGTCTCTCCCGCGCTGGTTGTTGAAGTGCCGTTCGAGCTCGACGATGCGGCTGCCCACGTCCATGAGCCGGTCGTACTCGGCCTGGAACAGCGCTTCCGTACGCTCCTCGGTCATGTTCGAGAAGGAGAACTTACAGAGGACGCCGCTGTCTTTGACCGCGTTGAGGTTCTCGTGTTCGATGAGCGTCGCCGATTTGCCGTCGACGCCCTCCTTCGGGAGCGCCTCGTTGGGCGCGACCAGGGGATACTCGAGGTTGTACATCTCGGCGTACATGTGGTCCGCACCGCGGTTCGAGGTCGCAAACGACAGCGCCTGGCCGTTCAGCGTGCGCCCGTCGTGCGCCGAGAACTCCATGCCTTTCATCGTCCAGTTCTCCACGCCCAGGTCGTCGTGGATGCGGTCGATTCCCTCAGCGAGCAGGTCGCCCTCGTCCTCGCGGTAGGCGATCTTTTCGACGAGTTCGAGCAGCAGGTCGTCGTTGCCAAACTCGTCGTTTGCGGCGAGATAGGCGGCGATGGTGTCCCCACACGAGATGGTGTCTAGCCCGAGCTGGTCGCACTTGTCGTTCGCCGTCATGATCGAGACGAAGTCGTCGACCAGCGCGTTCGACCCGAACGCCATCACCGTCTCGTACTCGGGGCCTTCCGTCGTGAACCCGGTCTCCTCGTCTTTCGTCGGGAGTTTGCAGGCGAACGCACACGACGAGCAGGTGCCGTTCTCGTACTTGTGGTCGATGACCGCCGACGAGCCGATCGACTCCATCCGGTCGAAGGACTGCTCCGCGAAGTACTTCGTCGGGATCGCCTCGACGGCGTTGGCGTACGACGAGACCGACACCGTGCCGGCGTCTTTCATCGGGCTATCGGAGGTCGCCGCTTCCTGGTGGACCGCGCGCGTGATCTCCTCGTCGAGGTCGTACTCCGGTCGGGAGTCCCCGTCGAATGTGACGAACTTCACGCCTTTCGCGCCGAGGACGGCGCCGAGGCCCCCGCGGCCGAACGCGCGCGACTCGGAGGTGATGATCGCCGCGTAGCGCACCTCGTTCTCGCCGGCCGGCCCGACGATGGCGGTGTGCTCCATCCCGAGGTCGTGTTCTGCGTCGACGTACTCGACGACCTCGTCGATCGTCGCTCCGTCGAGGTTCGATACGTCTTCGAACGTAACGCAATCGTCCCAGACGTGGACCCCGACGAGGTCGTCGCTCGCCCCCGTGATCTCGACGGCGCCGTAGCCCGTCTCGACGAACGGCCGGGACATGTACCCGCCCGCGTTCGAAGAGAGCAAGCCGTCGGTCAGCGGCGACAGTCCCGTACAGTTCATCCGCCCGGTGAAACTCATCGTCGCCGTCTGGAGCGGTCCCGTCGCGAAGACGAGCCGGTTGTCCGGCCCGAGCGGGTCAGCGTCGAACGGAATCCGGTCGTGCGCGAGTTTCGTCCCGACCCCTCGACCCCCGATGAACGACTGGAGGACGTCGTCGATGTCTTCTTCCGTCGTCGTTCGATCCCCGACGTCGATACTGAGCAGCGGCCCTTTCCCGTGAATCATTACCAATCATGTCAATGTATGCCGAACTAATAAATCGACGGCAAGTATTTTCAGGATAGTTATTACAGCGTTAGCGATCGCGGGCGTCGGTTGAGAGCAGGTAGCTCCCGCGCCGCACGTGTACTCTGACGGACGGAGATGAAACTCCGCGTCGTTGGTTCGTGAAAAGAGCCTAGGCCGGAATTTGAACCGGAGGAAGACTCGCTATGCTCGTCTTCCAGGAATTCAAATTCCGCTCGGCACACACGCTCACCCTGGGGGACGGAGATACAACTCCGTTCCATATCGTTCGCGAGAAGAGCCTAGGCCGGAATTTGAATCCGGGGTCTCGTCCTTACCAAGGACGCGCTTTACCGCTAAGCTACCCAGGCATACCGTCGTTGTGTCCGCAATACACGGTAACAGGAGATTGTCTTTAGGCGTTTCGATTTAGTGGTCGGCCGAGGTCCGCGCTTCACCGGTCGGCGAGGCGTCGGTTCCGACGAGGCCGTCGAGCCGGTCGCGGACGGCCTCGGTGAGCACGGCATCGGCCGGTGGCAGCCCGGTCCCGGCGTCCGCGAGGTCGGTGACGAACTCCCGGAGGTGGACCGGTGCGCTGCCGCCGGCGGCGGTCGTGCCGGCGACGACGGCCAGTTCGAGCACGTCGGTTTCGAGGTTGTGGTCCAGCGTCGGGTCGGCGGTCTCGCGGCGGACGGTCTGGTCGCGGCCGAACGATCGGACGACCGAGACGGCGGCGTCGGCGGCTTCCGTCCGGGCCAGCAGGTAGAACCCCCGAGCCACGAGGATGTCGGCGACGAGAACGTCCACGTCGGCGGCGGCGGCGCGTCGCGACTTGCCGTCCGAATCGGGTCGGTCGGCGGTGACCGGGACGGCCTGCCAGGCGCCGGTCGACTCGCCGGTGTCCCAGGGGCTCTCGTGGGCCAGTGCACGGGTCAGGCGCAGGCCTTCGTAGATGAGCTGTACGCCGGCAGCGCGGTCGTCGATGCCCTCGGAGCCGATCGCATCGTCGACGGCCGCTGCGCTGAGAAGCGTGAGCGCCCCGGGGGCCATCGAGCCGGCCTCGACGCGCTGCTCGATGCGCTCGAAGAGCCGGGCGGGGTCGACGTCATCGACTGCTTCCAGCGCCGCTCGCCGGACCGCAGCGGCTTCCTCCATTACCGCGACCTAGCGGCGGGAAAGGCAAAGACCTTTGGAAACGACCGACCAGGAGTGTCCAATGCTTGCCACGACTGACGAGGAGTCCCTTCGGGTGATTACGCTCGACCGCCCCGACCGGCGGAACGCGCTGACCCCCGACGGACTGGACGCACTGCAAACGGCCGTAACCGAGACCGACGCCCCCGTGATCTACCTCCGGGGTGCCGGCGACGCCTTCTGTGCCGGTGCCGATCTGGACGTGGTCGCGGACCTCGACGGGGAGGCGGCACCAGCCTTCGCCGAGCACGGGCAGGCGGTCGCGCGGGCCATCGAAACCAGCGACAGCGTCGTCGTCGCTGGCGTCGACGGCCCGGCGCGAGGCGGCGGCGTCGAACTGGCACTGGCCTGTGACCTGCGCGTGGCGACCGAACGCGCGACGTTCGCGGAGACCGGCGTGACGCTCGGACTGTTCGGCGCCTGGGGCGGCACGGTTCGATTGCCCCGCGTCGTCGGCGAGGGCGAGGCGATGGACATCGCGCTGTCCGGACGCGTCGTCGACGCCCAGGAGGCGCTGCGCATGGGACTCGTCTCGCGCGTCGTCGACGACCCGAAAGCCGTCGCCGAGTCGCTGACCGACAACGACCACGCCGCACTCTCACTGCTGAAAGACCGGATGCGGGATACCGCGGCGCAGGAGACTCAGGAGGCCCGCGAGGCCGAAACGTTCGCGACGCTCATCGAGCGGGCGGATTTCGACCGCTGATGACCGATGAATCCCGCAGCGAGGGAATATCACGTGAACCGAAAGGATTGAATCGTAGACTCGCCAAGCAATTGAGACGACAAGGGAGAGCACATGCCGGATTGTAACTACTGTGCGGAGTCGTTCGCCGACGAGGACGCCTACCTGGAGCACCTGCACGCGGCGCACGACGAGGGGGAACTCAGCAGAATCGACAGGCGACGCGTCGAACAGCACGTGGGTGACGACGGCGGCGAGTTCCCGACCGGGCCGGTCGTCCTCGGCGGGTTGCTCCTGTTCACCGTCGGCGTCATCGTCTACGTGACGTTTTTCGTCTGGGGCGGCAGCAGTGCCGCGACCACACCGATGGGTGACGTCGCACAGACTCCGACGAACGTGGGCGACGTCCACGAACACGGCCACATCAACGTCACCATCGACGGACAGACGCTCGATTTCAGCCAGCCCAAGTTCCAGAAGCCACAGCAGTACCCGGGATTCCACTTCGAGGCCGGCGACGGGTCGGCATGGCACGTCCACGCGAAGGGCGTCACCCTCGAGTACGCGATGGCGACGCTGGGCATCGACGTCACCAGGAGCACGGTGACCTACGACGGAACGACCTACCGCGACAGCGATCCCGGGACGAACGTCACGGTCCAGGTGAACAACGAGTCCGTCAATCCGGCGACGTACGAACTCGAAGGCGTCGGCCCGGACAGCGGCGAGGGCGGCGACTTCGTCCGCATCCTCGTCGAAATGAACGAATCGGCGTAGCTCAGTACAGCGGCTCGGGGCCTGGGGGGACCTGCCGTTTGTGCGCGCTGCGTTCGTACAGTTCGCGGACGTGCTCGATCAGGTCTTCGTCGACGTCGAGCGTCCGGACGGTCGCGGACGTCGAGAGCGGTCCGTCGACGTGGAGTGCGAGGATCGAATCGAGCGTGTCGTAGTCGACGCCGAGTTCCTCCGCGTCGGTCTGCCCCGACCACATCTCGGCGCTGGCGGTCTTCTCGGCGAGGTCGTCCTCGACGCCGAGGTGTTTCGCTAGCTGGCGGACCTGCTGTTTGTACAGGTTGGCGATGGGGTGACAGTCCACCGCGCCGTCGCCGTACTTCGTGAAGTAGCCCACGAGCGCCTCGCTGCGGTTCCCCGTCCCCAGGACCAGGGCCTGCCGACGGTTCGCCGCGAAGTAGTTGAGGACTGCCCGCGTCCGCACGCGAAGGTTCCCGACGGCGGTCTTGAGGGGATCACTGCTCGTGTCCGCGTCCGCGTTGACGCTCGGGACGGCCGTCAGCATTGCGTCGACGATGGGTTCGATCTCGATGACGTCGTAGGAGATGCCCAGCGTCTCGGCGACGCGTTCGGCGTCGCTCATGTTCCGGTCGCGGTTGACTTCGCTCGGGAGTACGAGTCCGTGAACGCTGTCGGCTCCGAGCGCCTCGACGGCCAGGTACGCAGTGGTCGTGCTGTCGATGCCCCCCGAGAGCCCGAGAACGGCTTCCTCGACGCCCGCGGCGTCGAGTTGGTTCCGGATGAACGCGACGATGTGTTCGCGATGGCGTTCCAGTTCAGCCGCCGACAACGAGAGATCGAGTGGCTCGCCAGCGCGCTCGACCGAACTCGATTCAGACATGCCGACGGCTACGTCCGGGAGGGACTATACGCTTTCCATCCGGGGAATTACGCCAACATTATCGCACAATCGTCGCAAGAATCGGAAGAGCGTCCACTTACTGGAAAAAATGGCGGCCGTTCGGAGATGCGCTATCGGCGGTTGCCCTCGCGACTGCAGGACGCTGCTTTCACATCGGCGGGCCTTGGCCCTGGCCCTGTCCGGGCTGATCGGCGGTCTCGTCTTCCAGGACGAGGACCCGGAACGTCTCGTTGCCGGCGGCCTCGTCGGGGTTGAGGTAGCCGGTCGCGATGCCGGTGTAGGCCTGTCCGCCCTCGACGGAGACGTCGACGGTCGTCACGACCTCGCCGTCGTTGTTCGCCGTCGCCGGACGGACTTCGAGGGTGTAATCGCCCGGCGGGACGGTCTCGTAGTCGGTCGCGTTGCCGAAGCTCACGTTGTCGAACAGCACGTCACCGCTCTCCGCGACGGTCACGTCGACTGTCGGCGCGTCGGGAGAGAGGTGTGCGAGGCGGACCATCGCTTCGTCCTCACCCGGTTGCGCGTCGTCGGCGAGCAGAACCGGCGTGAAGGCGCGTTCCGCGCCGGGGGTGACTTCACCCGCGGCAGCGATGGTGTACTGTCCTGGTTTGACCGGGATGTCCTGCTGGAACACCACGTTGGTGGCGTTGCCAGCTTCCGTGATCGTGACGTTGTGCATCCCGGGCTGGAGCTCGACGTAGTCCGTCGCGTTCCCGAACGCGAGGTCTTCGACGGCCGGTTCACCGTCGACGTAGATGTCGACCGGCGGCGCGTCGGGGGACGCGTGAACGAGCCGGACCTGTGCCTGTCCCTGTGACTGGTTCTGCGCCTGCGATTGGTTCGGGGTCTGTTCCTGTGTGGCCGCCACTGCGCCACCAGCGATCGCGATGCTGCCGATCGCGACCGTTGCCAGCGTGAGCGCCACCAGTTGTACTGCAGTCAATCCTCTGTTTTCGCTGCCAGACATGCACCGCACACATTGGCCGACAGCACCTTCGTTATGAGTGAGGTATTCCAGACCGCCAGACGGCGCCCAGTGAACGGTCACTGGAAAGACTGGATTTCCGAAAAATCGTAGCAACGTGCCCCGCATCCGACAGGGGCCAGGAGAAACGAGTGCGACAGCGACCGGTCCGTATGTCCACCGAGTTCGTCCCCGTCCCGGAGTATCGGTCGCTATCTCGACGCTAGTGGGTAGGTTACCGAAAGCGAGCGCGCGTTTCGGCGGGCTTTCCAGACAGCGCTCGCCGGCGATCGCGTGGCCGGAAGCGCTACGTTCAAGTGCCGCGGTCGGATACGGATGGAATGAGCGCCGGTGTCCTGCGGAGCGCGGCGACGCAGGGCTCGGGGCGCGAACGAAGTGAGCGCGCCGGTGTTGAGACGGACGAAGTCCGTCGATGCTCGGCGCGAGTGAGCAAAGCGAACGAAGCGCCGGTGGTCTAGTGGTAGGACATGAGCTTCCCAAGCTCATAGCCCGGGTTCAATTCCCGGCCGGCGCATCCTGCAAGGAACGGCCCGCGAGTGACGAGTACCGCTGTCGCTCACCGAGTCGCCGCCACGGACTGTGTTCCGGTCACCCCTGCCGGCGAACGAACAGACCGGTCGCGATGGTGACGCCGGCAACGACGCCGGCGGCTGCGGCCGGTCCCGTCACAGCGGGGAGTCCCTGCTGAGACGCGGACGTCGATGCCGGCGGTGCGTCTGCGGCGCTGGCTGCGGTCGCCGGTGGGACCATCGTTCTGGTCGTCTCGTCGGTGGTGTTCGCAGCCGTCACGGCGGTCGCGTTCCCGACGAGCAAGCCGGTGACGAGCAGCGCGAGAACGAGCGCTGTCACTGCCAGTGATCGAACTGATTCGGTCGAAACGACCGGCGATTCCCCTACTCCGGACTGCGTGCTGGAACGGTTCATTGTACCCCCCGGAAGCGCCCCGTGTTGTGCGTCGACGGTCGTCGACTGCACCCCCCACAGGTCCGAGACTTCCGTCTGACCGGTACGTCTCGAATGCGTCCTTGTAAGCGTTTGCCGCTGTTTTCATAATCTAATATGTGAAATAAACAAAACCACATGTTATCAAACTGGACCCATCTACAGAGACGACGATCGGTTTCGTCGCAGAACCTACCGGACTGAAACGGGGCCGAGCACAGTTGTGTTTGCTGAGGATCATGATGATTCGATGATTATATTACACGGTAGCGGAAGTTACGCACAGGCGATGGACTGGGAGGAGTTCGTCGAGGAGGGGGTGGACGAGACGCTGTTCGAGTGGATCGTCCCGATGGTGAGCCTGATGTTGCTCGGGCTCATTACGGGGTTCGCACGGTTACACGTCGCAGAGCCGTTCTTTTTCGTGGTGGACCTGCTGTTGCCGGCGCTGTTCGTGATGCTCATCGTGTGGCAGGGGCTGCAGCTCCACCAGTCGGACCTCGCGACGGGACAGCGACGGACGGTCGCGGTCTGGTACGCGCTGGGGATTTACACGATGCTCGGACTCGGCGGCTGGACGGTGCTGCTGGAGATACTCGGTCAGTCACGGGTGCCGATGAGCGTCGAGATTCTGACGCAAGTCGTCGCGGGCGGCTTCTTCGGGCTGTTGGTCGGGACGGCACAGGTGCGGTCCCAGCAGAACGCCCAGAAGGCGACGGAGGCGAAGCTCGAACAGGAGTTCCTCGAACGCCAGCAGGAGACAAACGAGGTGTTGAACCGAATCCTGCGCCACCACCTGCTGAACGGACTAACGGTCATCCGCGGGCAGACACAGGTCCTCGAAACCCACGTCGACGAGGACGGCGAGGAGTACGTCGAGACGGTGATCGACCAGGCCAGCGAGATGGCAGACACCATCGAAGAGATCCGGACGATTACCCGGACGCTCACCGAGGATCCGGAACTGCTCCCGGTCGACCTGGCGTCGGTCCTCGACGCGGAACTGGAGCGAGCGCGGCGGAACTACCCGGAGGCGACGTTCGAGGTGAACGGGACGGACCCGGAGGGCATCGCCGTGGAAGCCAACGACCTGCTCGGGCGGGCGCTGGCGAACGTCCTCAACAACGGCGTCGAACACAACACGGCCGCCGAGCCACACGTCGAAGTGTCGCTCACCGAGCGTGACGACGAGGTGGTGGTGGCCGTCGCGGACAACGGTCCCGGCGTGGCCGACGACCGCAAAACCGAGGTGTTCGAGGCGAGCGAACGCGGAATGAACAGCGACGGCGAGGGACTCGGTCTGTTCCTGACCGCGTCGATCGTCCGGCAGTACGGCGGCGAGTCCTGGATGGAAGACGGAGCGCCGCGAAGCGCTGCAGGCAGTCAGCCGCAGGCCGACGAACACCGGACGGGGAGCGTCGTGAAGCTGTCGCTCCCGAAAGTCTGAATTGACGGCCAGTAGCAGGCGAGCGGTTATTCGAGGAAGTCGGGAAAATCAGTCTGTTCCGGGTCCGGATCGGGGCGGTCGATCGCTTCGGTCCGGTCGGCGACGGCGGAGGGGAAATCCGTCGCGCGGTCGGCGGCGTCTTTGAGGAGCTGTACGGTGTCGACGTCCCACTCCTCGTCGAGACCGATCAACTCGGCGTCGAACTCGTCGGTGAGGAGTCGTCGCCAGAGTGTCATCCCGCGTGCGTCGGTCTCCTGCATTCGTTTCGCCGTCTTGCCTTTTCCTTCCCTGTAGGCGAGTTCGACGATGCTGGCGTCGTAGTTCGTTCCCATCTCCGCCTGGACCGCCTCGAACTCCTCCTCGTTGGGTTCGCCCATCGAAGCGGCGACGCCGAGCGCGAACGCGCGGACCATGGCCTCGTCGCGGTCGAGCGAGTCCCAATCGGGGTCGAACTGTTCCTCGTAGAGGCTCATCGTTTGACCTTCTCGTCAGGGTACACGCGGAGACCGTTATCCGAGAAGTCGATCTTGTAGATGTCACAGTCGATGGCCGTCCCGCGCATCTTGATCGTCTGTACGCCTCGCGTCATGCCGCCCGACTCCATGTAGTTGTGGAAGAAGATGACGCCGTGCGCCAGGTAGTGCTCGTCGGCGTAGGAGGTCGGGTCGGTCATCTCCGAGATGAGGAGGATGGTCGTATCCGTCTGTTTCAGCGCCGAGAGAAAGCCGGTGATCTCGTCGGACATGTCCGAGAAGAAGTGCTGGAGGAGCATCGTCGAGTCGATGACCGCCCGATCGATCCCGTTGGACTCGATGAACGCCGCCAGCCGATTGGTCAGGCCCCCTTCGGTCCCGAACTGCGTGATGGTCCGCTTGCCGGCCTCGGTGACGAGATTGAGAAACTGCACCCGATCCGACCGCATCACCTTCTCGAAGCCGAAGTCGAAGTTTCCCATGTCGTGGATGAGTTCCTCTTTCGACTCGTGCATCGTCACGTACAGGCAGTTCTGGCCGTTCCGCGCCCCGTCCGTGATGAACTGCGAAGAGAACGTGGTTTTCCCGCTCCCCGGCGGGCCACTCACCACGTACAGCCGTTGCGCCGGGAGACCGCCCTCGACGAGTTCGTCGAAGCCCGGGACGCCGGTCGAAACTCTCATGCGCTCAACATACCCGCGTCCGACCATAGTTGTTTGCTTCTTGTTCTCACGTTTGAGAACGCAACCGACAGACGGCGGCGGGGTCGCTTCGATCCGGGGGTTCCGTCAGTCAGCGAAACACGCGTCGAAAGAGTGAGTCGCTCGGATTGAGTGGAGGTGCTCGGTCGCCTCGGCGTCGAATTTCATGGGCCGCCGCCACCACGGTCCCTTCCCGGAGTCGCTCGACAGCTCGGTGACCAACTGGTTCGCGTCGCTCCCGGCCGTCCGCGTGCTCAGCGGAATCGCCGTGTCGTAGAGCCCGGACCCGTCGGGGTCGCCCGTCACGAGGACGCGCGCGTCGAACTCGCTGCGCTTGACGTGAGCGTTGTTCGCGTAGGGAGCCCGCTCGGCCGCCGCCAGCTCGCGATACTCCTCGCCGGTGATGGCGTCGCGAGCCAGGCGGAACTGCCCGATGAGGAAGGCGCCCCACTCCGGCGGTGCCCAGTCAGGGCGGTCCGCACCGGTCGCGAGCGTCGCGTAGAACAACAGGTAGTCGCCCGCCGAGAGCTTCGAGAGCGGACTGGCTTTGATCCCGTGTTCGTCGCCGTAGGTGTAGCGTTCACAGCGTGGATACTCGGCGAACTCCGGATCGAGGTGCACCGGCGCGTCCCGGTATCCGTCCGGCAGCGACGTTTCGAGGTCGAGATCGGCGTAGGTCGGGACCGCGTCGCTGGTCGGTTTCGACTCGGGAATGGGGACGTACTCGAAGGAGCCGTCGGAAAAGAGCGGCCCGCGGACGCCGGGCTCGTTGGTGTTGGCGGCGACGTTGATCGCGACGCTCTGCATACCCGCACTCCGACGAGTGCAGGGAAAAGCGACTCGCTACCGCAGCGGCGAAACGCACTGTTTGCAGTATCGATACGTGGCCGCCTGCTCGTTGAACGCACCGCAGTGTTGGCAGTACAGACCGTCCTCCGTGGCCCTCCCGCCGGTCTGATCCCGCTTCAGTCGGTCCCCTGCCGCGTACCGCTCGCCGGTTCCAGGCGAGGGCTGCTCGACCGATGGCTCGCTGTCCCGGAAATACCGGTACACCAGCAACTGAAGGAGACTGAACCCCACGATGTACGCCACGATCCAGGTCCAGACCTCCATGGCGTGGTATACGTTGTCACAGTACTTGGGTCTGTCCCCCCACTTTTTACAGCACGGGGGTGTCCTCGGCCTCCGGCCTGCGGGCACCCCCGTCTGCAAAACCTGGACTAACACTGCCGGACGACTCGCTCACTTCGTTCGCTCGCGTCCGGTGTCATCATGAGTGACCAACGGAAACGAACGAGGGCTCGGAAAACGCGGAGTGTCTTCAGGCGAACCGGCGCGCCAGATGCTAGCGTGCTCACTGTGTGTGCCCACTGAGCAGTGAAGACTGCCAGCATCCGCGAACGAAGTGAGCGGTTTACCGGACGCGAGCGACCGCAAGGAGCGAGCCGTCCGGCTTTTTTAGCGTAGATTTTTTGCACGAGTGGTGCCCGCAGCGCGTCAGCGTGAGGACACCCGAGTGCAAAAAAGGTACTCTGTACTGAGCAAGCAGAGAACCGGAGTTCGAGGTTCGGGAGAAGAGAAGGCGACAGATCGGACCTGCGTCCTCAGGCGTCCGGCGGCTGGAGGTCGCGCTTGAATTCGTCGAAGGTGTCGAGATTCTCGGGCACTTCGTACTCGACGCGCCGCGCCTCGCGGTTGTCCTCGTTGGCGTCTTCGATCGGTTCGGCGACGCTCTCCCAGCCCTCTTTGACGGCGACGGATTTCGCGGGCTGACCGGCGGCGATGTGGTGGGCGGGGACGTCGCTCCCGGCGATGGATTTGGCCGCGAGAATGGAGTTCTCGCCGAGTTTGACGCCGGCGCGGACCATCGAGTCGTAGGTGACCCGGACGTCGTCCTCGATGATGGTGTGGTAGTTGTCGATGTGGGTCTGGTCGTTGACGTCGTGGTCGTGGCTGTAGACGTGCGCGTTGTCGGAGATCGAGACGCGGTCGCCGACGGTGAGTTTCCCGCGGTCGTCGAGGTGCACGTCGTCGTGGACGACGACGTTGTCCCCGAGTTCGATGTTGTGGCCGTAGGTGAAGGTGATGCCCTTGAACAGGCGGAGGTCGTCGCCGGCCTCGGCGAAGAGGTGTTTGGCGAGCATCTGGCGGAAGCGCAGCGCGAAGGCGATGTTGTCGGCCATCGGCGTGGCGTCGAACTGCCGCCAGAGCCACTGGAGGTACTTCGATTGCCGGAACTCGTCCTCCATCGCTTCGACCTCGGCGTAGTACTCGCTTTCGAGCGTCGCGTTGCAGGGGTCGTACCCCTGGAGGCGAACGCGCTCGGCAGGCGAGACGTCGCCGCCGTCCTGCCAGCGCTCGTACGCCTCTCGATCGCCGTGCAGATCGACGAGCACGTCCTCCACGACGTCGCAGGTGCTCTCATCGCTGGAGAGTCGCTCGTCGACCTCCGTGAGGAACGCCCGGAGCCCCTCCTCAGCCAGGGGCGGCAGCGAGACGTGGCGCTTCGTCATGTCCCTTCGATAGACCGGCCCAGTGATAGTGGTTTTCGTTGGCTGCGCCGCCATTACCGCGAGGTAACCGAACGGTTCCGGACCGATAGCGGGCGTCGTCCCACACAAGGACAGTTCTGCCAATCGTGTACACGGCTCCGGACGAGCACGGAAGATTGAAACACGTTCGCCAACAGGGACGACATAACGTGCAGCGAAAGTTCAAACTCGTCGTCGCAGGCGTGGGCATCGCACTCTTGTTCGGACTGCTCACGACGACGTCAACCGCGACGACGCAGTTCGTTTCGCCGACGGAACTCGACGAGGG
This sequence comes from Halorientalis brevis, assembly GCF_023077655.1. Lineage (NCBI taxonomy): Archaea > Methanobacteriati > Methanobacteriota > Halobacteria > Halobacteriales > Haloarculaceae > Halorientalis > Halorientalis brevis. The sequence goes on from NZ_JALLGV010000004.1 coordinate 674,441, forward strand.
CTCCCACGCCAGCGACCGCGTCAACCTCGAAGGCCGCGTGGCGAATCTCAGCACCGCCGGTGACCGCATCACGTTCAGGGTGACCGACGGGAACGCGTCCGTCCCGGTCGTCTACGAGAAGACGATGCCCGAGACGATGGCGAACGGCCGCATCGTCGTCGCGAAGGGCGTCTACGAGGACGGCCGACTCGACGCCCGCCAGCTCTCGGTCAGGGCACACGAGGGGTCCGAGCGCCCCGACGACACGTGACCGTCCCGGGGTTTCGAGCCGCTGACGAGGGCCGTTCGAGTGGCAACCGTGGTGGTCCGGCGTGACGCGGCTCGCCGTCGACGGGCTCTCCAAGCGGTTCGGCCAGTTCGACGCGCTCCGCGCGGTCGACCTCGAAGTGAGTGACGGCGAGTTCCTCGGCCTGTTCGGACCGAACGGGGCCGGCAAGTCGACGCTCATTCGCCTGCTGTCGACGCTCGCGACGCCGACGGAGGGGACGGTACTGCTCGACGGCGAGCCCCTCGGCGAGGCGTCAGACGCCGTCCGCGGGCGGCTCGGCGTCGTCACCCACGACACGATGCTGTACGACGACCTGACCGCTCGCGAGAACCTCCGGCTGCACGCCCGCCTGCACGGCGTCGACGCCGACCGCTGCGAAACGCTCCTGGATCGCGTGGGGCTCGCCCACCGGGCCAGCGAGCGGCCGAACGCGTTCTCCCACGGCATGCGCAAACGGCTGTCGTTCGCCCGCGCGCTGCTTCACGATCCGGACGTGCTCTTGCTCGACGAACCGTACGCCGGCCTCGATCAGCGCGCGGCCGCGACGCTGTCGGACGTGCTCACGGACGTCAGCGACCGGCTGGTCGTCATGGCGACCCACGACTTCGACCGGGGGTTCGAACATTGCGACCGGGCCGTCGTCCTCGACCGCGGCCAGGTGCAACTCGACGCGCGGGCCGACGAGTACGCCGACCACGGCGCTTTCGAGCGGGCTTACCGCGAGGCCGTCGGACTGGAGGGAACATGAGCGCCCAGACGTACCTGCGAGCGATGTGGACCATCGTCCGCAAAGACCTGCTCGTGGAACTCCGCTCGAAGCGCGTGTTCGCCACGTCGCTCGTGTTCTCCCTGCTCGTCGTCGTCGCCTTCGCCTTCGGGTTCGCCAAGTCCGTCTCCGATCTCACCGTGCTGGGCCGGGGCGCGCTCTGGATCGCGTTCGTCTTCGCGGGCACCATCTCGGTCACGCAGGCGATCACGGCCGAGAACCGCGACAGCGCCATCGACGGGCTGTTGCTCGCACCGGTCGACCGCACAGCCATCTACTTCGGCAAGGTCGCGAGCAACACGATCTTCGTCGCGAGCGTCTCGCTGGTGACGCTCGTGGCGATCACCGTCTTTCTCAACTACCGGCCGCCGGCGACGATGCTGGCGGCGCTCGCGGGAACCATCCTGATCGCGTCGCTGGGCTTTTCGGCCGTCGGCGTCGTGCTCTCCTTGCTCGCCGCGCAGTCGAACCTCCGGACGTCGCTCGTCCCCATCTTGCTGGTGCCGCTGGTCATCCCCGTCCTGCTGGCCGGCGTCGAACTCACCCGCCTGCTGAGCGTCGGCGGCGACCCGTCCGCGTGGCTGCGGCTCCTGGTGGCCTACACCGGCATCATCCTCCTCGCAGGAATGGTCGTCTTCGAGGCCGTCGTCGCTGACTAGACGGTTCGGTACGCCGCGATGCCGACGACGACGACGGCGAGCAGGCCGGCCACGAGCGGGCCGGCCGGGAACTGCGGCATCGAGCCGCTCGACTGGTCTGTGCCGCCTGCGCCCGGCAAAGTCACCGAGATACCGTCACCAGGAGCCAGCGCGTCCGCGCTGGTCAACATCGGGACAGGCATCCCGCTGGCGTTGCGGAGGCGCAGGTTCGACGAGTGATTGACGGCGGCGGGATCGAGTCCCTGCAGGACGACCGCGAGCGAGTCCGTCTCGTGTCGCACCGACTTCGAGACGGTGCCGTCGGCGAGCGTGTACTGGACGGAAGTGCGGATCGTCGATCCCGACGACAGCGACGCGTTCACCGCCAGCCCGTCCGCCGTGCGCCGGTACTGGAGTCGCTGCCCCTCGATCGACACCGATTGGACGGTCGCCGAGTCCGGAAGGCCGACGTGTATCGGGCCGCGGAACGGCTGGTTTCCAGCGTTCTGCAGGCGGATGGTCTCGACGACGCGCGTGGTCGAGCCGTTCTGGATCGGCTGGACGATGTGGCTGGCCGGGTTCCCGCCAGTCGCCGTCAGAACCGCTTCGTCCGCGGTCGGCGGGCGAACCGTGAGCCGTGCGTCAGTGGCGTTCTCGCCGGTCCGGAGCACGTAGCGATACGGAGCACCGTCCAGCCGAGCGTTGAGGCGGTACGTCCGGTTGGGTTGCAACTGATCGAGCGCGAGCGCACCGTCCGGTCCGGTCTGCAGCTGTGCCACGGACGGCCCGTTCGGCGAGGTGACGGTCACGGTCGCGTTCGCAACGGGCGTGCCGTCTGGGCGAGCCAGCCGAGCCGACAGCCCGGCCGACAGCTCGAAGTCGGCGGTCGGCTCCTGGACGACCGCGTAGTGGCGCAGGCCGTTGTGGTCTAGCTCCACGGCGTACAGCGGCGCGTCGGTCACGTCGGCCGCCCGATACGAGCCGTTCTCGACGGCGGTCGTGACCGGTTGACCGGCCCGCTCGAAGTTCCCGTTCAGCGGCGTGACCGTGACCTGGTCGCCCTCGGCGGTCCCGTTGTCGACGGAGACGGTGCCGGTCACCGGGGCCGCGGCGGCGACGCCGGTGACGGTAGCGAGACAGGCGAGCGCGAGCAGTATCGTGAGCAGCGAGCGTGACATGTTAGTCTGAAGTCGTGGGGTCGGAGTCAGTTTCCGCAGCCGGGGCGAGCGGGCGCGTCCAGACGCCGTGTGCCGGGTCGAACAGGAAGATCAGCAGCATGCCGACCAAAAGCGACACGATGCTGAGTCGCAGCGGCGTCATGAGCGGGATGCGCTTGACCGTGAGCGAGGCGGTGTCGCCCTGGACGGCCGCGATGACGTACGTGTCGTACGCCAGTCCGCGGTCGATCAGGACGTCACGGGTCTGCATGCCGCCCTGGCGGGGATACCGCCGCTGGGCCGCTTGCCCGACCGCGACCTGCCGGTTGCCCTCGATCACCGCGAGGTTGACTGCCTGGACGCGAACGCGCTCCAGGCCCAGCGAGTCCGGCGGGGACGCCGTCGTCCCGACGTTCGTCGGATCGGTCACGACCACGGCGTCGGTCTGGGGAACGTAGTTCCACATGACGGCGCCGCGCGCGACGATGGCGTCACCGCGAGCGTACGCCGGGCCGGCGGTCCCGTTGGGCGACGTGACGCCGACCCAGATGCCCGAGTCGTCGAGCTGATACACCGTCGCCCGCGGCCCCTGGCGCATGTCCGTGACGGTGCCGTGGACAGCCTGTGTCGTCCCGTTGGTCGCAGCCCCGCGCTGCTGGAGTTCGGTCGTCGAGAGCGCGACTCCCTCGACGTTCGGGTCTTCCGGCAGCGAGTACGTCTCGAAGCCGAGCGCCTGTACCGCGTACGGCGAGTTCGGCACGTCGACCTGGCCGCCGTTCGCGCCACCACCGCCGACGATGACCGACGCCTGGCCAGTGAACAGGTACGTGAACGCCAGCGAGAAGACGAGGACCGCGACGCCGACGTGGACGAGCATCACGCCGGTCTGTTTGAGTTGGGTCCGGCGCGGTGCACCGGGAATGCGGTCGAGCGCCCGTTTCACCACCGCCATGAGCACGTACGCGACCGGCGGGAACGCCGAGAGCGCGCTCAGCTGGCCGACGAGCGCGTAGAAGCCGCTCGCCTCGGTCCCGGCCCCGAGCTGCCAGGCCGGCGAGGGCGCGTACAGCGCAGCGACGACGGTCGCGGCCGCGAAGACGCCGAGCCCGGCGAGGGCGCGGCGCTTGCCCTCCACGTCGAAGTCCATGTAGAACCCCAGCAGGAGCATCGTGAGCAGGGTGACCGGGTAGCTCCAGCGGTTGTAGTAGCGGGCGGTGACCTCCACCTCGATCCCGGTCGCGAGGTCACGCAGCACGGGGAAGGTGAGTCCCCACAGCGAAATGAATGCGAGCAGCCCCAGCGCGAGGACCGCGCCGTGGAGCAGCGTCGAGCGCGTCAGCCACTCTCCGTCGTCGGTCGCGTCGTCTTCCTCGCGCAGCAGCCAGAAGCCCAGCGGGAGGCCGACGCCGAGGACGGCCGTCGCGCCCACGAGAAGCAGCATGCCCAGGCCAGCGCCGTTGTCGGCGAAGGAGTGGACGCTCCGGAAGACGCCGCTGCGGACGACCGTCGTGGTGTAGACGACGAGCGCGAACGTCGACGCGACCATCGCGGGCGCGAGCACGGAGTACCGGTCCCCGGGCCGGTAGTTCACGACGGCGTGCAGCGTCGCCGTCAGGAACAGCCACGGGATGAAAATCGCCGTCTCGACGGGGTCCCAGGCCCAGATGCCGCCCCACCCGAGCACAGTGTACGACCAGAGCGCGCCCAGCGCCAGCGCGGCGGTCAGGAACAGCCAGGCCGCGCGGAGCCACCTGGTGACAGAGCCGTTCCACGTCCTGAACAGCCCCTCACCGCTCCGAACGAGGCCGACGAAGTGGGCCACGCCGATGGCGAACGGCATCGTCAACAGCGCGTAGGCGATGAACATCAGCGGCGGGTGGATGGCCATGTACGGGTCGATCAGCAGCGGGTTGAGGCCGTTGCCGGTCGTCGGGACGCCCCCGGAGACGACCGTCGAGACGTGCGTGAACGGGCTGTCCAACAGGAGCATGGTCCCGAAGTAGGCCACCGCGCCGGTGGTGAGGGCGGCGACGAGCCGCGATGGCGCGTCCGCGAGCCCGCGACGCCAGGTCGCCCAGGCGACCACGAGCGAGGCGATCGTGGCCCACAGGAGCAGGGAGCCGGCGTTGCTCGCGTAGACGCCGGTGACCCGGTACAGCAGCGGCAGGTAGTCCGCGGTGTTCTGCCAAACGTACGCGTTCGTGTAGTCCGTCGTGACGAACTGATACGTAAGCAGCGACAGCGCAGCGACGAACAGCCCCGATCCGCCCGCCACCAGCCGGATTACGTATGCATCGAAGCGGTCGTCGCGTCGAACGTATCCGACCGCGAGCAGGACAGTCGCGACGAGCGACAGGAGGGTCCCGCCCGCGAGAACGGCGGTCCCGAGGGTCGTCATTCGCCCATCCTCCGTTCGGCCTCGTCGAGGTTCGAGAGGAACTGCTGGCGTTCGACGTAGCCGTTGATCTTCACGAGCTGGTCGCCCTGCGGGTCAGTCGCGACGAGCTGGGGCGGGTAGTCGGCGTTGTACTGGTTCGCGAGGCGCGACGTCTGCGGGTCGTCGGCGTCTAAGTTGACCGCGACCAGGACGAAGTCGTCGAGACGGTCCTGGACGGCGGGCTTCGAGTAGACGTTCCGATTGTAGTCCTCACAGTAGGTACACCACGTCGTCCAGAAGTAGACGAGCATGGGCTTGTCTTCCTTCTCGGCGATCGATTGGGCCTTCTCGTAGTCGGTGTGCCAGGCCGTGTCGCCGTGATAGGAGTACGATTCGTCACGCAACACCGGCGCCGTGTTCATCGACGTGTAGCCGATGGCGAGTGCAGCGACGAAAAACACGACCGTCAGGACCTTCCGCGCGTTCATCGAACTGCTCGGGCCTCGGTGTCCGGCGAGTAAATAACCCTCGACTGCTAGTCGGAGATCCGTCCCAATACTCCGAAATATTCGCACACTGACACAGTCGAACCGCTCGAACGACCCTCACAGAGCGGTGCCATGGAAATAATTATGAGGGAGGTCTGTAAACACCCATTCGATATTGTAACGTTTCTACTATGCTGGCACGAATTCAACACAAGTCGGGCAGTTTCGAGGTGAGTACAGTATGAGTTGGCTCACACGCCGGCACATGCTGGCAGCAGTGTTCGCGGTCGCGCTCGTCGCGCTCGCGGGCTGTGGCAGTGCGCCAACGAAAGACGCGTTCAACAACACGGCAGCGCCGGGCAGCGGTGCTGGCGTCGGCGGTGGCGGCGGACCGACCGACCTCCCCGCCCAGTGGAACGACTCGAAGGTCTACGACCAGGACCTGCGCACCGGTGAGCAGAAGGACAACTTCCGCTACCGGAACGCGACCGCTGGCGAGCAGGTCAACTTCGTCCCCAAGCAGATGAACGCGTCGACGCTGCCGAGCAACCCCATGGAGCGCGAACTCGTCAAGCGTGGCCGGGAGATCATGGCCAACACGTCCGAGGAGATGCCGAACCACGTCGGCAACAACCTCTCGTGTGCGAACTGTCACGGCGGCGGTGACCTGCCGACGACCCAGGGCATGGTCGGGCAGGACATCGACATGATTCCGTTGGTCGGGACCGCCGCGAGCTACCCCGAGTGGACCAACCGGACCAGCCGGATGCGCGACATGCGCCAGCGCATCATGGGCTGTTTCATGCGGAGCATGAACTCGCCGGACTCCCCGGAGGGCATGCCCGAGTACACGAGCCGCGAAGTGCAGGCCATGGAGGCCTACATGGAGTGGCTCGCCCAGGGCCAGCCCACCGGGAGCAAACCGTACTGGCAGCACCTGAACAAGCCGACGGGCGACGAGAAGGTGCCGATTCCGGAGGTCAACCCGGTGCGCGGTGCCGAGCTGTACCTCGAGAACTGCGCGTCCTGCCACGGCGCTGACGGGCAGGGCATCGAGGGACAGTACCCGCCGCTGTGGGGCAACGGCTCCTACAACGACGGCGCTGGCATGGGCCGGATCTACACCTCCGCGGCGTTCATCCGCGAAGCGATGCCGTACGGCTACGCCCACCAGGTGTCCGACTGGCGCGACGTCCAGGACATGGCGGGCTACATGAACGCTCACGACCGGCCGCACCTGCCGCGCCAGCCCAAAGACTGGTCCGAGGCCGGTGCGCCGGACGAGGCAGTCTACTACGAGCGCGTCCAGGAACGGTTCGGCTACGACAAGAACCCGATGACGCACAAGCTCGAACTGGCTGGCATCCCGACCGACGACACGCCGCTCAACGAGAGCATGATCCCGTCCGACGTCGACCGGTACGACCAGCCGCTCCGCAACGAGACCGCCGACAACCAGAACAGCATCGCTGACGCGATGGACGGCGGGAACTGACGACAGCCACTTCTTTCAGCCACCATTTCGTTTCGAGCATGGTCGACCTCCCGAGCGCAACGGCGGTGTTTCTGGCAGGGATACTGACGATTCTGACGCCCTGCTGTCTGCCAATGTTGCCGCCGCTGCTGGCCGGCGGCGTCGGCCACCGCCTGCGCCCGGTCGGCATCGTCGCCGGCAGCGTCGTCTCCTTTACCGCCGCTGGCGTCGCCACCGGCGCACTCGGCTCGCTCGACCCCGACGCCTTCCGACTCCCCTTCACCGTGCTCATGATCGGGTTCGGCGCAGTGATGGTCGACGACGACCTCAACGCGATTTACGAGCGGTACGCCTCGCGCGTCGCCGGGCGTGCCACCTCGCTCTCGACGACGCTGGAGCGCGGGTCCCATCCGCTCGCCAGCGCCGTCGCACTGGGCCTGCTGCTGGGCGTGATCTGGCTTCCCTGCGTCGGCCCGGTCCTGGGCGCGGTGCTCGCGTACGTCGGGACGACCGGCGACCTCGTCCGGAGCGGCGCGCTGCTGTTCGTCTACGGCACCGGGTTCGGGCTCCCGCTGCTCGTCGTCGCCTACGGCGGCAAGCGGAGCGGGCAGTGGCTGCGCGACCGCGTGCTGACCGAGGATCGGCCAGCGGTACTCAGGCGCGTGGCCGGCGGCCTGCTCGTGCTCACCGGCGTGTCGATGTTGTTCGAGATCGACAAGCTCGCGATGACGGTCGCCAACGGAGTGGTCTGAGTGACTGCGCGACCCGAGGTGAAAAGCGTTAAACGGCCCGTCCCATTACCACGACAGAGAATCTCACAATGAGTACAATATCGTCGGCGCTGGCCCGCGTCATCCGCCTGGCCCACTGGGTCATGTGGAGCCGGACAGTGCGGTGGGGCACGCTCGCGTCCGGCGTGCTCTCGCTGGTGCTGGTGTTCGGGCACGCGTCCGACACGATGTACGGCGTCAAACACGGCGCGAACCTCATCGCCTACTGGCACATCCCGCTGGCCTGGGTGGCGGCGCTCGCGATGTCGGTGACGTTCGTCGGCAGCGCGCTGTACCTGCGCTACGACGGCCAGTTCTGGAACCGACTCGCCCACAGCGCCGGCGAGATCGGCTACCTGTTCGCGACGCTGACGCTCATCACCGGCAGCATCTGGGGCCGCGTCATCTGGAACTCCTGGTGGGAGTGGACGGACGTCCGACTCGTCACGTTCCTGGTCGTCTGGTTCATCTACGCCGGCTACCTCGTCGTCTACGGCGCGACCGAACACGGCGGTGACGACACCTACGCCGCCGTCTACGGTGTCCTCGGGTTCGTGACGGTGCCGATCTCCTACCTCTCGACCCGACTGTGGACGCCGACCTTCCACGAGACGACGCTGGCGAACCCGAACGTGAGCGCCAACATCGATCCCACGACGCTCATGGTGTCGCTCGCCGCCGCGACCTTCCTCTACACGTACCTCATGGCACTGCGCATCGAACTCCACGAAGTCGAAGACCGCATTCGCATGACACAGCCACGCAACGGAGGTGACCGCTGATGGAACCGCTACTACTCGTCGGCTACACGACCATTTTCGGCCTGCTGTTCGGCTACATGCTGCGCCTGCAGCGCCGACTCGACCGCCTCGACCAGCAGGTCCGCGATCGGCAACAGTAGGGCAGTCCGGGACGGTCTATCCGTCGGCCAGCGGTTCCTCGGAGATACTACCGTCGGCGTAGGTGAGGGCAACAAGCGCGATGACGGCCGTCGGAACGAGCGCGAAGACGAACAGCAACGGTCCGGCCATTTCTGAGAGGAAGAGAACGGTCACTGCGAGGCCGAGCATGGCCGAACAGAGGACGATCAACGCGTCGAGGCGACGACGGTGAGCGGGGTGCATATCGGCGATACGTTGTGTCGGTAAAATAAACCATGCACAGAAGAGTACGAACAGCAGCCACGACTGCCGTTCAGGCCGGAGTAGAAACGTCAGAGCTCGGATTCAGCTGGCTCGGTCGTCTCCCAGAGGACGGAGAACTGCACATACCAGTCGGCAGCCTTCGCGATACCCACGGTAAACACGAGCCATCCCACGAGAAAGAACACGGCATCGCGATACAGGGCTGAACTCACGAGGTACGCGAGGATCGCTGCGCAGATGACGATCAGGGCGTCGAGCCGACGACGGAGGGCAGGGTCCATGAGACAAACGACAACGCAGTGACTCGAATTCTTTTCGGAACCCGACACCGGACTTTACCCACCAGCGGGGCAAACGAACGAGTATGCGTACCGACGAGGACGTCGAGACGAGCGGCGAAACCGGACGGAGTTCGGCAGCGTCCACGCTGCAACGGGTGTTCATAAATTCGACCGAACGCCGCCCCCGCATGCCCTGGCGACTCGCGCTCGGACTGGTCGGCTTCGGCGTCGTCCTGTTTCTCGTGGGGCTGGCGTCGACCCTGCTCCCTGAACCCGGCCAGTTCGGCGGCCCGTACCTCCCCGCGCTGTACGGCACGCTCCTGTATCTCGTACTCACCGCTGTGCTGCTGGCCGCCCTCCTCGGACTCAGTTACGTCATCGACAGACGGCACCTCACCGATCTGGGCCTTCGGCTCGACGGCCAGTGGTGGCGCGACTGCGCGTTCGGCCTCGCGCTCGGCGTCGTCCTCCCGACGGCGGTGTTCCTGGTCGAACTCGCCTTCGGGTGGCTCACCGTGACGGGCCTGTTCCGAACCAGCGAGAGCGCGCTGCTCGGGTTCGGATCGGCCCCGCCGTGGTTCGCCGTCCTGCTCGTCGTCCTGTTTTTCGTCGGCGTCAGCGTCTTCGAGGAGTTGATCGTGCGCGGCTATCTCCTGACGAACATCGCGGAGGGGCTGGCCGGGTTCTGGCGGATCGGGACCCGCGCTGCCATGGTCATCGCGACGCTGGTGACCGCCGGTATCTTCGGCGTCCTCCACGCGTCGAATCCCAACGCCACCGCCCTCTCGGTGGTCAACATCACGCTCTTTGGCATCCTGCTTGGGCTGGGTTACGTGCTGACCGATCGCCTGGGGGTGCCGGTGGGGATGCACCTCACCTGGAACGCCACCGTGGGCGCGGTGTACGGGTTCCCGGTCAGCGGGATCACGGTCGGCGTGACCGTCATGGAGACGGAGACGACGGGTCCCGAACTGTTCACGGGCGGTGCGTTCGGGCCGGAGGGCGGCCTCGTCGCGCTGCTGGCACTCGTCCTCGGGCTGGCGCTGCTCTGGTGGTGGGTCCGCCGGGCGTACGGCGACGTGGCGCTCCGGGACGCCGTGGCGACGCCGACGCTGCGCGATCAGTCGTCCTGAGCAGACGCGTCGGCGGACTCGCCGTCCGTCGGCTGCCCCGAAAACTGGACGAGTGCGCCGGCACCGATTCCGAGGACGAACGCGGCGCTGCCGACCAGCAGGAAGCCGTTGGCTCCCCAAGTGAGGAGTGCGATCGCCAGGAGCGCACCGAGGATCGCACCGAGCAGCGTGACGACGAGATCCAGTCGGCGCGCGAGGGCGTCGTTCATACGCTGGCGTGCGCGTGGGAGGGATACAAAAGTTTCCAGCGCGGACCGTGTTCGCTAAGTGGCCTGCGTCCCAAGCGGCGGACATGAACTACCGCGAACTCGGTTCGTCGGGTATCGAGGTCTCAGAAGTCGGCTTCGGTGCCTGGGTCGTCGGCACGGACTGGTGGGGCGACCGCTCCCGCGACCAGGCGATCGACATGGTCCAGCACGCCCTCGAACAGGACATCAACTTCTTCGACACCGGCGACGTGTACGGCCACGGCGACTCCGAGGAACTCATCGGCGAGGCCTTAGACGAGTACCGCGACGAGGCGGTCGTCTCGACGAAGGTCGGCTACGACTTCTACAACAACCCCCAGGCCGGCCACGGCGAACTCCCCAAGCGCGTCGATCCCGAGTGGATCCGCACCGCGCTCGACCGCTCGCTCGAGAGGTTGGAGATGGACTACGTGGACATGCTGATGCTCCACAACGCCAACGTCGACGAGGTCACCCCCGACGTGCTCGAAACCCTGGACGAACTCCAGGAAGAGGGGAAAGTCGAGGCCATCGGCTGGGCGCTCGGCCCCTCGATCGGCTGGCTCGCCGAGGCCACCCAGTCCGTCGAAGACGAGTTCGACGCGGTCCAGCTCGTCTGGAACATGTTCGAGCAGGTGCCCGGCCGCCACGCCATCGAGGAGGTCCGCCGCCTCGACGCCGACACCTCCGTCCTGCCGCGCGTGCCACACTCGTCCGGACTGCTGAACGAGCAGGTCACGCCCGACACGGAACTCGGCGAAGGCGACCACCGCGCGCACCGTCCCCAGGAGTGGTACGAGACCGGCTGGGAGAAAGTCGAGAACGTCCGCTTCCTCGAACGCGACGGCGAGCGCACGATGGGCCAGGCTGCCATCCAGTACCTCCTTTCGTTCGACGAGGTCGCGACCGTCACGCCCACGTTCCGCACCACCGACGACATCGACGAGTGGGCCGGGGCACCCGACACGCCCGCGCTCTCCGAGGACGAACAGGAGCGCGTCGAGGAGCTCTACGAGGACAACTTCGGCATCGACCGCGACGACGGGATGGACGCGCTCCGCTCGTCCGTCGGCGGCGCTGACCTCGAAGACACCGGCATGAAATCCGCCGGCGACTGACGCCACCTGTCGACTTCGTTTTTGGGTAGCCAGTCCAGCCGACGCGACGGCTCCAGGAGTCAGTCACGACCAGCGGAAACTGGGGAAGAAGACGCCCCGACACCCACCGCACTGGCCCGGGAGGCCCGAATCGTGAGCACCAGGGCGCCCGTGTCACCATTTTGACGGGAAGATGATAAAGGGGACAGACCGTTCAGTTCGTTCAGTCCGTTCACCGACGCGCCGTCCGCCCTTTCACCGCCCGGGCAGTGTTTTCACGCTCTGCAACGACCAGTATGGTCCCGATTCCGCCGTGAGGTGACGGCCGTCTGTCGGGGAGATTTCCCACGAGGGTACTATCCGAGCGTTCCGATCACCGATGGGAAGACGCAGTCACAGGAACTCGCGGACGTCCGAATACCACATGTCGTGGTGGTCGGCGGCGTCGATCGCCTCGGCGATCTTGACCGCGATGGTGTGCCAGCAGAGTTGGGTGGGGTCGTCGGCGTCCAGGTTGTACTCGGCGTCGGCGCAGTTACAGGAGCCGTTCTCGACGATGTACTCGTCGTCGTAGCCGACGACCACGGTGAAATCGCGGTACTGCTTGACCCGGCGCTCGGCGACGGCGTCGATCGCTTGCGTGCCGCGCTCGCCGTGTAGCGAGATGATGCGATCGACGGCCTCGGGCGTGAGTTCGCCGGCGGCTTCGAGGGTCGCTACCCACTCCTCGACCGGGGTCACGAACATGTCGTTCGAGTAGGAGTGAGAAAAGGAGTTCGGTGCACACGGCACAGCGAACCGAGAGCGTACGGCTTAACGCACCGGGGATGCGAGAGGAGGTATGCTCGTCGAGGAGGGGAACGTCGAAGTCGATGTCCCGAGCGAGGCGACCGACGGGAAAGAGGACGGGGTGTTCTACAACCCCGAGATGGAACTCAACCGGGACGTGACGATCGCGACGCTGCGCGCCTACCGGGACGGCGACCACGGCCCGGCCGACTCGTATCTCGACGCGACGGCGGCCAGCGGCGTCCGCGGCGTGCGCGCCGCCGCCGACGGCTGGGACGTGACCACCTGTGACATCGATCCCGACGCCGTCGCGCTGGCCGAGGAGAACTTCGCGCGGAACGACCTCGCCGGCGACGTTCGCCACCAGGACGCGAACGTCCGCATGCACCAGCAGCGCTACGACGTGGTCGACGTCGACCCGTTCGGGACGCCGGTCCCCTTCGTCGAGGCCGCCAGTCGGGGGACACGCGGACTGCTCTGTGTCACCGCCACCGACACCGCGCCGCTGTGTGGCGCTCACTTCATGAGCGGCGTCCGCAAGTACGGTGCCGTCCCCCGGAACACCGAGTACCACGCCGAGATGGGGCTGCGCGTTCTCCTCTCGTCGCTCGTCCGCACGGCCGGACGCTTCGACGTGGCCGCTCGGCCGGTGTTGAGCCACGTCACCGACCACTACGCCCGGACCTACCTCAGCGTCTCGGAGGGCGCGAAGGCCGCCAACGACCTGTTCGACGAGTTGGGCTACGTCGACCACTGCCAGCACTGTCTGTTCCGGCGGGCCGACCGCGGCCTCATCGCCGACCCCATGGACGAGTGTCCGCACTGCGGCCACCACCTCCAGACCGCCGGGCCGCTGTGGCTCGGCCCGGCCCACGACGCCGCGTTCGTCGACGCAGTTCGCGAGCACGTCACCGAGGAGATGGGGACCGCCGACCGTGCGCGGGACCTGCTCGCGACCATCAGCGACGAACTCCACCGCCCGATGCACTACGACCAGCATCGGCTCTACAAGCGGTGGAACGAGTCTGCAATCGGCATGGACGAGTTCCTGGAACGGTTGCGGGACGCAGGATTCGAGGCCTCGCGGACCCACTACGGGGGGACGACGTTCAAGACGACCGCCGACGTCGCGGAGATCGCCGACGCAGTGCGGGAGTAACGAACAGGGAGAACGAAAGTAGAGACAGTCCAATGGTGGAGATCGTCGTTCCGTGGTTCCTCGCCATCCCGCTCGCCGCGTTCGGAGCGGTGTGGATCTATCGCGATGCCAGCAAGCGGAACATGGACACTGCGGATATGTGGGCCGTCGGATTCTTCATCGGGTTCTTCTTTCCACCCATTATCGGTGCCGTGCTGGTTTACGCCTATTATCTGCAAAAGCGGAACCGCGGTGGTGGGTCCGCAGACGGTGTCTCGACTCGATAAGTCCCCGTTTACAGAGATACAAGGAGAAAGCCCACGACTTCAGTCGTGGGATGAATCCGCCGCTCCGACAATCAAGCCACTCTCGATAGCAGCCAAACGGTTGGTGGAAGCACAGCTTTAAGCTAGTTCAAGCCGATAATCAGCATACAGCGAACCGATGCTTCGAGAGGTCACGACCACTGTTCGCATCCGGCTCCATTCACTCACTCAACGCAAAGAGTCCCTTCTCTCACGGGAATACAGTACGTTTCAGACTGCTGTTCAGGATGCTACCAGTGATGTGAACCTCTATTCTGCCACAAGTCAACAGGCAGACAAGGTTCGCTCGAACAAGAATCCACGAACAGACACCATGCAACCAGTCGTTCTCCGTAATGACTGCATCACCATCGAACACGACGAAGATACGGTTCTGTCCGACTGGTGGTTCAAAGTTCCCGTCTATGACCCCGACCGAGGGCAGGGGAACAGTATCTGGTGTCCAGCAATTGTCCCCGACAAAGATGAATCGCTGATGCGAGATGAGTATCTCAGTGATTCCGAACTTGTCTACAAAAACGGTGACTGGTACGTCCACCTCGTCTGTACACGGTCTGTGACCGTCAACGAGGAATACAATGACGTACTTGCCGTCGATATGGGTGCGAAGTGGATCGCTGTCAGTACCTTCTTGTCTGACCGCGATGCTGAGTTCCACGGCAAGCGTGTTCGTGACGTTCGAGAACACTACAAGCAACTCCGCAAGTCCATCGGGAACGCGAAAGTCAGACAGGGCGCTCAGGTCATCCAACGCCTTGGAGACAAAGAATCTCGAACCGTCGAAGACGCGCTCCACAAGACAGCAAACGAGATCGTCGCTCGTGCCAGAAAGCGCAACGCCGTGATCGTCTTTGGAGACATGACGGGCATTCGTTTCGACAGCGACGAAGGCCGGTACGTGAACGACAAGACCCACAAGATGCCGTTTGCGAAGATGGCGAATTTCCTCACGTACAAAGCCCATCTTGATGGACGAGAGTGTCTCCCTATCGAGGAATACGACACGTCTGTAACGTGCTGGCGATGTGGCTCACAGAACACGAACCGCGAGGTTCAGGGACGCATTGAGTGCCACAGCTGCGGTCTGGACGATAGTGCAGACAAGAACGGTGCTTCAAATATCGGTCAACGAGCCGTCGGTAAGGATATTGAAAGCCCGCTATCGACGGCGGGGGCTGTCGTGGCTCAGCCCGAAACGCAGATCAGACTCGAAGGACTCGACGATGAGATAGAATCTGCGAACTCCCCAGATGACGTGGGCCTAACCTTCAGTGAAGGAAGCCCACGAGTTCACTCGTGGGAGTAGTCACATTGTGGCTAGCGCCCGTCCGAGAGCCCGTGACCGTACTCAAGAGTTGCCCCATCTGCGGGTCGGATGGCCCGTTTACCGGCTCAAAGGAAACTGGCTGTGCGAGTCCTGTGCAGATCGCGCGCCAGACGCGCTCGCACAGACGCTGTCGCAGTAGTTCTAGAAAGCATCCGCGAGCGCCGGCGGCGCGAGCGGTTCACGCGCCCGGAGGGCGCGCCTTTTTTGGTCCAGATTTTTTCGGCGAGCGGTGCGCTTCGCGCACCCGAGCCGAAAAAAGGTGGTCTACCAGCCTTCTTCCTGGATCTCGCGGCCGATCTGGATCGTGACGGTGAGGACGTAGTGGACGATGCGGTAGACGGGGCGCAAGAGCAGGTTGAACACGCCGATGAGGCCGACGACGCCGCCGAGCGACTGGAGTTCACCGGGTGACGCGCCGATGACGAGCCCGGCGGCCGACACGATGGCGGCGATGGTCGGGCCGAGCCAGAGGCCGGAGAGATACGCGTTGTAGTCCTCGCTGAACTGCCAGGCGTAAAACAGGGTAAAGGCGAGCACGATCATCCCGACGACGACGCCCGGGGTGGCCGGCAGCCCCAGGAAACCAAGCGGAATGAGCAGGACGGCCGCGAGGATGAACACGGCCGAAATCCGGAGGATACCCCGCTCGTATTTCTCGTCCATACAACAGTATCCCACGGCGGCCCCTAATGTGTTTTCGGTGTCGGACAATTGTCGAGTCGAGTTGACGTGACGGTGGCCGGACAGCCCACGGATACTTGGGGCCGAGCACCCAAGACGACCCGTGTCACGAACCGCCGTGGTCGGGGGCGTCCCGACCCCCGGGTGGGCTGACCGGAAGATCGCAGGCGACTCCAACCGGCAACTACAACAGGAATGGCAACGATATACTTGGCAACAACCGAGTATGACCGACGAGCAAGGGGGGTCGCCGGACCCGACGGCCGGGAACCGAGACGTCACCGAGGAGCTTGCCGAACTCCGCGCGGACATGGAGGAGTTCGAGGAGGAAATCGAGGATCGAACAGTCCACCGTGACGAACTCGAAAGCGAGCTGAAACGCTACGTCCGCGGGCGCGTCCGACGGGGCCACGCCACCGGGTGGGGACCGTACCTGGTCCTGTTGTACGGGACGGTGATGACCCTGGGGGCGTTCTACTTCCTGAGCGGCGGCTGGGCCATCCTCGCGATGGTCGTCATCTGGCTCTCGACGCTCGGGCTCTACACGCTGATGGTCCTCGTGGGGATCGGCGTCACGGCCGCAGGCGTGCCCGGTCGCCTGCGTGATTTCGTCCACGACGTCCGGCAATGAGTCACGGCACCGGCGTGATCTCCGTCGTCCAGGACGTTCTGGGGCCGCTCGTCCCCGTTTTCGCGCTCGTCACCCAACTGGGCGACGTCTGGTTTCTCTTGCTGTTGCTCTCGACGCTGTTCCTCGCCGACGGACGGGTGCCCGGGTTCCACGACCGCATCGATCGGTGCGCCGTCGCCTACGTCGTCGCACTCGCGATCGGCGGCCTCGCGCTCACCGTTGGACTGAAACTCCTGATCGCGTATCCGCGCCCGCCGGCTGGGGCGGTCAACGGCGGGTGGCTTCCCGGGCCTTTGTTCGACCTTTACGTCGGCGTGACGGCCGCCGAGGGGTACGGCTTTCCCAGTGGGCACGCGTTCGGCGCCACGGTGGTGTACGGTGGCCTCGCGCTCGTCTACGGTGACTCGGTCTCGCGACGACGACTGCTCGGTGCGGGCGTCCTCGCCGGGATCGTGGGCTTTTCCCGCGTCGCCATCGGCGTCCACCACCTGCTCTCAGTCCTGGGCGGGTTCGGGCTGGGCGTGGCGTACCTGGCGCTCGCGACGAAGGCGACGGACAACGGGCGGCAGGTCGGGATCGCCTTCCTGCTGGCCGTCCTCGCCGGCGTCTTCGCGCTGTTCGCCGGCGGCTACGAGCGCGACCCGGTCATCGCGCTCGGGATGGCGCTGGGCGGCCGCCTCACCTGGCAGGTGGCCGGCGACCGCATCGCAGCCGCGTCGCTCTCGGCGCGGGAGCGCGGGCTGCTCGTCGTGGGCGGTCTGACCGTGATCGGCGGGCTGTTCGTCGGGATGGAGGTCCTCGAACCGGCGTTACCGATCACCTTCCTGCTGTCGGCTGCCATCGTCGCGACGCTGCTGGTGCTCCCGGTCGTGGCGGACGAAAGAAAGCGGTAGTCGAAGTCAGAACGTCTCGAGGTAGCGGTCGAGTTCCCACTCGGAGACGTCGACGAGGTACTCCTTGTACTCCTGGCGCTTGGCTTCGACGAACTTCTCGCCGATGTGCTCGCCCAGCGCGTTGTAGATGTCCTCGTCTGCTTCGAGGGCGTCGACGGCCTCGCCGAGGTTCTCCGGCAGCGTGTCGATGCCGTACTCGGCGCGTTTCTCCTCGTCGAAGTCGTAGATGTTCTCCCGAACGGGGTCGGGCGACTCGATGCCCTTCTCGATACCGTCGAGACCGGCGTGGATCATGACGGCGAGCGCGAGGTAGGGGTTACACGACGGGTCTGGCGAGCGCAGCTCGACGCGGGAGGCGGCCGGGATGCGCGCGGCCGGCTTGCGGATGAGCGCCGAGCGGTTGCGGTCGGACCAGGCGACGTAGACGGGCGCCTCGTAGCCCGGCACCAGGCGCTTGTATGAGTTCACGGTCGGGTTGCAGATGGCCGTGATGGCCGGAGCGTGGTCGAGCATCCCGCCGAGGAACTGCTTTGCCGTCTCGCTCAGGTTGAACTCGTCGTCCTCGTCGTGGAACGCGTTCTCGCCGTCCTCGGTGAACAGCGAGAGGTGCGTGTGCATGCCCGAGCCGTTGATCTTCGGGATCGGCTTGGGCATGAACGTCGCGTGCAGGTCGTGCTCTGCGGCGATGGCGCGGACGACCGTCCGGAAGGTCCCGACGTTGTCGGCGGTCGTGAGCGCGTCGTCGTACTCGAAGTTAATCTCGTGCTGGCCCTGGGCGACCTCGTGGTGGCTGGCCTCGATCTCGAAGCCCATGTCCTCCAGGCCGTAGATGATGTCACGGCGCACGTCGGAGGCGAGGTCCTTCGGCGCGAGGTCGAAGTAACCGCCGGCGTCGTTCGTCTTGGTCGTGGCGCGGCCGTCTTCGTCTTCCTCGAACAGGAAGAACTCCGGCTCGGGGGCGGCGTTGACCTGATACCCCATGTCCTCGGCGCGCTGGATGGCCTGCTTCAGCACGTAGCGGGGGTCGCCCTCGAAGGGCTCGCCGGTCGAGGTGTTGATGACGTCACAGATGAGGCGTGCACTGGCGTGTTCCTCCGAGTTCTTCCACGGGAGGACGGAGAACGTGTTGGCGTCGGGGACGAGGCGCATGTCCGACTCCTGAATGCGAACGAAGCCCTCGATAGAAGAACCGTCGAAGTAGATACCCTCGGCGAACGCCTTTTCGGCCTGCTCCGCCGGAATAGAGACGTTCTTCACGGTGCCGAGAATATCAGTGAACTGCAACCGCAGGAAATCGACGTTTTTCTCCTCGATTTCGTCGAGGACCTCCTGTGCCTCCGCAGTGAGACCGCCGTCAGCTTTTACGTTCGGGTTTGTCATCTTTCTCGTCACCGGAAAGCTATACCCCAAATATAAAAACCCTATTGATTTGCGCAAAGCTCACGACTCGCTCCGAGGAATTGGATATTCGTAAAATTCTAATGCCCCCAGCGAGTTTGTGAACGTAATGACGTACGAAAATCTCGACCGGAAGTTAGTAAATGCCCTGCTCGGCGACGGACGCGCCAGTCTTCGAAGTCTCGCCGAGGACCTCGACGTCTCGGTCACGACCGTCTCGAACCACCTCAAAGACCTCGAAGAACAGGGGATCATCAACGGGTACACCCCCAAGCTGGATTACGACGCGCTCGGCTACGACGTGACCGCGGTCGTCCAGCTCAAAGTCGAGGGATCGGCGCTCCCCGAGGTCACGGAGAGCCTCAAACAGCACAAACAGATGATCTCGGTGTACGAGGTCACCGGTGACTACGACATCATCGCCATCGGCAAGTTCACCGACACCGACGGGATGAACAACCAGATCAAAGAACTGCTCGTCGACCCGCAGATCAAAGAGTCCAACACCAGCGTCGTCCTCAACGCCGCCAGCGAACACGAACAGTTCGACCTCGACGTGGAGTAACGCGCCCCGCGCGGTGCGCTCTTTTCCGACCGCCAGCCCCGCCAGCGCCGTGAGTGCCGTCGATGGCGCGAGCGACGGGGCGGCCGAAGTCACCCCGACACTGGCCAGACTCACTGCTCGGGGGCGGCGTCGTCGGTGTGGACGGCGAGGACGGGGTGCGTCGTCGTTCGAATCGTCCGCTCCGTCACGCTTCCCAGAACGCGTCGCGAGAGGCCCGTGCGGCCGTGCGTCCCCATCACCACGAGATCGACGTCGGCGTCGGTGGCGTACGAGTCGATGACGGCACTCGGCGCCCCGCTCGCGATCTCGGTCACCGGTTCGCGACCGGTCGTCTCGACGATGCGGTCCCTGGCGTCGGCGACGGCGGCGCGCCCGTGGTCGGCGTCGCCGGCGTGCAGGACGTGGGGCGTGGCGTCGAAGGCGTCTGCGAGCGCGATCGCGTGTTCGAGGGCAGCGTCCGCGTACTCGCTCCCGTCCGTCGGGACGAGCACGTCGTCGTAGGCGACCGACTGACACTCCCCGTGGACGGTGAGTACCGGTGCGGTGACGGTCCTGACCGTCCGCTCGGTGACGCTGCCGAGGAGGTGACGCCAGGGACCGGTCCGGCCGTGCGTCCCCATCACCACGAGGTCGATGCCGTGTGCCTCGACGAACTCGGTGATGATCTCGTGGGGCGTTCCCTGCCGCGTGTGCTGTTCGACGTCGACCGAGGGGTCGATGTCGGCGATGGCGGCCGTGGCCTCGCTGGCGCGGTCGAAGAACGTCTCGCGCTCGCGGTCGACGAGGTCGGAGACGTCACCGACGCTGCCGCTCGCGTATTCCATCGGGTCGACGACCGAGAGCGCGTGGACGGTCGCCCCGAAGGCGTCCGCCACCGTCATCGCGTGTGCGGCCGCCCCGCGTGCGCAGTCACTGCCGTCCGTCGGAACGAGGATGTTGTCGTACATTGCTAATCACTTCCCATCGAGTCGGTCGGCGCGGTCGGCTGTGCGTTCGCCTTCCCACCGGCCAGCCCGGTGACGGTCAGCGCCGCGGGCAACACGACGAAGGCCGTCAGGAGCGAGAAACCGATGGCGAGCACGGTGGTCTTGCCGAAGTTCGCGAGCACCGGGAACCGGGAGACCATGAGCACGCCGAACCCGAAGATCGTGGTGAAGCTCGACCCGATGATCGGCCGGGAGAGCTTGGCCACGGCGGTCGCGGCGGCGGTACGCGGCGAGAGCCCGCGCTCGTGGACCTCCTGTTCGTACCGCTCGAAGATGTGGATCCCGTAGTCCACGCCGATGCCCAGCGTCAGCGACGACATCGTGATCGTGAGCGGGTTCCACGGGATGCCGAACAGGTACATCGCGCCCGTCACGAGCAGCGCCGCGCTCCCGGCGACGCTGGCGATCAGCGTGACCGAGATCCGCCAGGACAGGAACGCGAACGTCAGGAACAGCAGGCCCAGCGAGAACGACAGCAGCGTCATCGGCGTGAGGCCGGCGGTGACGTTCTCGATGACGTTCCGGTTGAGGACCGGCTTCCCGGTGATCCGGACGTCGGCCGACGCCGGCAGCGCGGTCTCGGCGGTCTGCTCGTGTTGGGTGATGAGCGTCCGGACGGCCGGTCCCTCGATGTCGTCGGTGTACACGGACAGCACGACCCGGTTCGGGTGGCGCTCCGAGAGCGTGAGTCCCGAGTCGTCGGGTTCCTCGACGCGGTCGAGGAGGCGATCGAACTCCTGTTGACTGTCCGGGGCGGTGCCGCCGCTGGCGGCGCTGACCTGCGTGACCGGACTCTGTATCGTGTTGACTCGGTCGTTCTCCAGCATGAGCCGCTGGTAAGTCGCGAGGTCGCGGAACATCGCCGGCGTGTACGCCTGGTCGCTCTCGACGATGACGTAGATGACGTTGGGGCTGTCGACGGTGTCCGAGAGCCGTTCCATGTCGTTTTTCGCGTCCAGCTCCTGGGGCCAGAAGTCCATCATCTCCTGTTTGGGCTCGACCTGGGGATACGCGTACGCGCCCCCGGAGACGAGCAACACGGCGAGCAGCAGCGTCACGAACGGCCGACCGCCGGAGAAGCCGGTCGTGAAGCGGTAGACGGCCTGTTCGAGCCAGTCGCCGGAGTCGCCGTCGTCGACGGACCCCACCGTGCCGTGGTCGTCGCGGTCGTACCGGACCAGCAACGCGGGCAGGAGCGTCACGGACAGCGCCATCGCCGCGAGCACGGCGATCGCGCTGACGACGCCGAACTGCCGGACGGGCGGGACCGCCGACACCAGCAGCGAGCCGAGGCCGACGACCGTCGTCCCCATCGCGATGAGGAGCGCGCGACCGGTCGTTCGGGTGGCCATCCCGGCGGCCGCGACGGGGTCGCTGCCGGCGCGGCGCTCTTCGATGTACCGGGAGTGGATCTGGAGGGTGTAGTCGATCCCCAGCCCGAGCGCGATCGGCATCACGCCGAGCATGATGGCGTTGAAGTCGTAACCCAGCACGCCCATCGCGCCCATCATGTACAGCAGCGCGGACATCGCGGTCATCAGCGGGAGCAGCACGTGCCAGCCGCGCTCGGCCTTCTGCCGCATCACGAGGTAGACGACGCCGAAGATGAGCGCGAACGCGCCCGCGAACAGCGTGATCATCTCGGGGAGCATCAGCCCGAACGCGGCGTTCTCGAACACCGGTTGACCGGTGATCGTCACGGACAGCCCCGGGGGCGTCCTGGCGAGGTCCGTCTCGGCCTGGAGTTCGGTGTAGACGATGTCGGCGCCCCGCTGCGGGAGGAAGTTCCCGCGGTCGAACGTCTGGACCTCGCCGTAGCCGACCAGCAGCACCGTCGTCCCCTGTTCGGGGACGAGCTGGTCGAGTTGCGCGGCCGCCGTGGGGCTGGACTCGCGGACGCGATCGAGCGAGCGACGGACGCCGGCCTCGGTGTCGGGAATCTCGCCGCCGTTCCCGCGGCGGACGAGGTCGGCGAACGACGTCACCTGCCGGACGGAGTCGACGTTGTCAGCGTACCTGCGATCGAGGCGGTCGATCGCGCGCACCGTTTCGGGGTCGTACAGCCGGTCGGACTCGACGACGACGAAGACGTTGTTTCCGGTGTCGAACTCGTCTTTGAGCGTCTCCCAGTTGTGGATCGTCCGGGAGTCGTCGTCGACGTACAGCGTCATCCCCATGCTCATCTGGACGCCCGACAGCCCGATGCCGAGCGAGAGGAGCGCCGTCACGGCGACGACCGCGAACACCTGCCGCTGGTTCTCCGCGGCGTACCGGCCAGTCGACTCGAGCGCGTCACGGACGCGCCGTCCGAACTCGGTCGGCATCTTACCTGATCCGGGACAGCAGGTCGGTTCTGTAGGCGATGCCGAACATCAGCGCGAGCGGCAGGAGGGCAACGAGCGCGCCGGCCCCGCCGGCGAAGCCGGTGATCGCGCCGACGGTGAACCCGCCGCTGGACTCGGCGACGGTGACCGGCGCGGACTGGACGTCCGTGACGACGGTTTCGCCGAACTGGTTGTCGTACTTGACGCTCATGTCGAGCGTGTAGGACTTGGGGGTCGCAGCGCCGTCGGTGCTAACCGTAAAGGAAACCGTCGTCGTCTCGTTCGGTTCGAGCGTGCCGACGTACGCGGTGTCGTCGTCGGTCTCGAACGGCGAGTTCGTGTTGATGCGTGCGACTGCGTCAGTGAAGGTGCCGCCGCCCGTGTTCCGGATCGTGTACGTGAGGGTGGTGGTCGATCCGGCCTCGGTCTCGGCGACGTCGGTCACGGTGAAGTCCGTCTCCGGCCCCACGGCGACGTCGACGGACTCGTCGTCGTCCGCGACGCGGTTCCCGTAGCTGTCCTGGTGGACGACGGTGACCGGAACCGAGTAGGTCTCGGGCAGCGCCTGGTCGGCCACTTCGAGCCGGTACGTCGCAGTCGTCGATTCACCGGGAGCCAGATCGCCGAGGCTGACGCTGTTGGAAACCGGCGAGAACGGTCCCGTCGACGCGATCTTCGCGCGAGCGTTCGTTGCCGTGCGGTCACCGGTGTTCGTCACCTCGACAGCGACCGCACCCGTCGACCCGACGTACAGCGCCTCGCTCCGGGCCGAGAGCTCGTACGCCGGACCGTTCCCGATCTTGACTCGGCCAGTTTCGACGTCGGACTGCCGGGCGCGGCCGTTCTCGTCCTTGTAGCTCAGTTGGAAGTCAGTCGCGTACTGTCCCGGCGTGTCCGCGTCAGCGACCGCGGCCTGGAAGGAGGCCGTCGCGGTCTCGCCCGGCTGGAGCGTGCCGAGGCCGACGCCGTTCGTCCGCGGCTGCACGTACTCGGTTCCGACCATGTTCAGCGTTGCGTCGCGGGCCGCTTCGGTCCCGCTGTTCTGAACGGTCACCTCGATCCGGCCGTTGGCCTGTTCGTAGAGCCCGTTGCCGGTGGCCTCCTGGATCGACAGCTGTGCGGTCTCTTCGATCTCGACGGTGATCGTCTTCTCGACCGTCACCGTCTCCCGGTCGATGGCGTAGTCGTCGACGGCGGTGACGACCGTGTCCCCCTGATCGTTGACCCACGCGTCGACGTTGTCGACGTACGTGTAGTTCATCGTCACCGGAACCTGGTACGTCCCGGGCGCTGCGTCCTCGTCGACTTCGACCGTGACGCTGGTCATCTGCTTCCCGCGCGGCCGGATGTCACCGACGTTCCGGCGCCCCGTCTTGATCTCGATCGGTGCTTCGCCGGCGTGGAACTCGACGGTCGTCCCGCCGGCAGACCCAAGTCGGATCCCCTGGGTCTGGATCACCGACTGGAGGTCTCTGACGTCACCGGTGAGTTCGATCGACTGGTCGGGTTGGTTCTGCAACGCGATGGGCAACGTCGTCGTCTCCCCCGGTTCGAGCGTGTTGTCGGCCTCGATCGTCGGCGTCACGACCGGCTCCGACACGTCGTCGTACCCGTACGCAGCCGCCGGAACCGTCCACGCCGCTGCCCCGACGAGCAACATCACTGTGATGATCGCCACCTTGCCGAACTCTGCGGTGAGTCTGTTTTGCATCTTGTTCGCAATATTGTGGATAGTATACTTAAGTGTAATGGAACCAGAACACATCTAATCGGTATTTAGAGGTTTGAATTTATGGATTGGCTCATTCTGCCGAGGCCTCGAGTTAATAGAATTGTCCAAGCCATCCAATACACCACCCGGGGTACCGGTTATCGACCCCG
The DNA here is from genome assembly GCF_023077655.1 of Halorientalis brevis. Classification (NCBI taxonomy): domain Archaea; kingdom Methanobacteriati; phylum Methanobacteriota; class Halobacteria; order Halobacteriales; family Haloarculaceae; genus Halorientalis; species Halorientalis brevis. The sequence goes on from NZ_JALLGV010000004.1 coordinate 699,201, forward strand.
ACCGGCGTCGGCTTGCCCCACGTGCGGTTCGGAATAGCACACCAGTCGCGCATCCAGTTCCGAACGCTTTTGACTGACCAGTCAGTTAGTTACTTCCATCCCCTCCATGTCTGACGACGTTTCTACCGAGATCATGACGGCGACGTACCGTGCCCTCTGCGAGCACGGGTACGCCGAGTTGACGATGCAGGACATCGCAGACGAGACGGACAAGAGCAAAGCGTCGCTGCACTACCACTACGACAGCAAGCACGACCTGCTCGTGGCGTTTCTCGACTATCTCTTCGAGGAGTTCACCGACCGCGTGTCCGACCCGGCCGGCGAGACGCCCGCCGAGCGCCTCGACGCGTTCGTCGAGAGCGTGCTCTCGCCGCCGACCGAGGACGACGACGAGCGCGTGGCGTTCAAAACGGCGATTCTCGAACTGAAGGCCCAGGCACCCTACGACGACGACATCCGCGAGCGGCTGGAAGCGTTCGACGCGTTCGTCTTCGAGCGCGTCCGCGAGTACATCACAGCCGGCATCGAGGCCGGCGAGTTCCGCACGGTCGACCCCGCTGACACTGCCCGGTTCATCGTGACCACGCTGGACGGCGCACAGACCAAGCAGGTCGCCGTCGGCCAGGACATCGACTGCACCCGGCGGATGCTCCGTGCGTACGTCGACACGCACCTCGTGTCCGAGGACTGTGCTGGTGAGAACGGTCGACTCGACGGCCCAACGGAGGTGACGCCGGAATGAGCGTCCGCGAGCGTCTCGGCAGTCTGTTCAAGGGCCAGGAGGAACTGGACCTGACGAGCGGCGAGATCGCCAAACCGCTCTTTTTCCTCTCCTTTCCCATCATCATCACGAACCTGTTGCAGGTGATGTACAACCTGGCCGACACCTTCTGGCTGGGGCAGTTCGACTCGCCGCAGCCGCTGGCGGCGATCACCTTCGGGTTCCCGCTCGTGTTCCTGCTCATCTCCCTGGGGATGGGACTCGCGGTGGCGGGCAGCGTGCTCGTCGCGCAGTTCACCGGCGCGGACGAGCCTCGGAAGGCAGAGTACGCCGCCTCCCAGACGGTGACGTTCGCGTTCCTCGCGTCGGCGCTGCTGGGCGTCCTCGGCTACTTCGCCGTCGAGGAGTTTCTCGCACTGCTGGGCGCGAAAGGACGGGTGCTCCTGTTGGCGACCGAGTACATGGAAGTCGTCGCGCTGGGGCTGCCGTTCATGTTCGGCTTCTTCGTGTTCATCTCGCTGATGCGCGGGGCCGGCGACACCATCACGCCGATGCTGGTGATGTTCGGCACCGTCGTGTTGAACATCGCGCTGGACCCGTTCCTCATCTTCGGCTGGGGGCCGTTCCCAGCGCTGGGCGTGCAGGGCGCAGCAGTCGCCACCGTCTTCTCGCGCGGGCTCGCGATGGTCGTCGGGATGGCGATCATGCTCGCCGGAACCAGAGGCGTCCGCATCCGACCGGGCGAGATGGTGCCGGACCTCGAATACGTCCAGCGCCTGCTCCGCATCGGCGTGCCGGCGTCCGTCGAAGGGACCGGCCGCGCGCTGTCGGTCAACGCCCTGCTCTTTATCGTCGCGACGTTCTCGGTGACCGTCGAGGCGGCGTTCGGCGTCGGCGTCCGCGTGTTCTCGCTGATCTTCATGCCCGCCATCGCCGTCGACCGCGGCGTCGAGACGATGACCGGCCAGAACATCGGGGCCGGGAAACCCGACCGCGCCGCCGCCGCGAATCACTTCGCGGCGAAGGCCTCGTTCGCGATTCTCGCGCTTCTCGGCGTCGTCATCTTCGCGGCCGCGCCCGCGGTCATGGACCTGTTCACCGACGAGCCCGGCGTGATCCGCGAGGGCGCGACGTTCCTCCGATGGGTCGCGCCGACCTTCGGGTTCATCGGCGTCGTCCGCGCCTACTCCGGCGGCTTCCGCGGGGCCGGGAAGACGCTGACCGCCGCCGCCGTCTCGATCACGATGCTGGCGGTCATCCGCCTGCCTGTCGCGTGGTTCGCCTCGCGCGGCCTCGCGCCCGAGGGCTACTGGTTCCTCTCGACGCCCAGTCCGACGGGGATCTGGATGGCCTTCGCGGTGTCGAACGTCGCCGCGGCCGTCATCGCGTTCCTCTGGTTCGAGCGCGGCACCTGGCGGAAGGCAGACCTCACCGAAGAGGACGTGGGTTCCGGGGCGGAGGACGTCGGTGAGGCGAGTCCGACCGACGACTGAGCGGTGAGGCTGCGAGTCGAACCGCGGGAGGCGGGAGCAGACCGACGACTGAGCGGTGAGGCTTCGAGCCGAACCGCGGGAGACGGGAGCAGACCGACGACTGAGCGGTGAGGCTGCGAGTCGAACCGCGGGAGGCGGGAGCAGACCGACGACTGAGCGGCGGCTCGAAAGACGCAGTCTTTCGGTGGTCCCGTAAGCGAAGCGATCGGGTTTCCCCAGTAGTCACGCCGTCCCAGGGACAAACGATGATTTCAGTCTACGAAGCCGTTTAGTCAGTGAGCCGACCTGTGTTCGGTATGTCTCGCAAGCCAGTCGGTGACGACGGCTCGACGGCACGGTGGCGACAGGCAGACAGTACGCGACGGCTGACGCGCCGTCGAGTGCTCACGGGAGGGAGTGCCGTCGTCGGCAGTGCAGTAGCTGGCTGCAGCGGCCTCCCCGGTGGCGAATCGACCGACGATCTGCGATTCACCAGCCTGCACCAGACCGCCGTGTTCGTCGCCGACGGCGTCGACCTGGCGGTTCCAGAGGAGATTCCGACCGTGAGCGCCGCGAACAACGCAGATCTCGTCGTCGTCCCCGACGACACCGACGTCGGTGCAAAGCAGGCCGTCGACTGGCTCGCCGACGAGCGCGTGATCGCGGTCGTCGGCGACGATGCCGAGGCCACGTGGCACGGCTGGGCCCGAAGCGACGAGTTCGAGGACGCGTTTCGCAGAGACGGGTTCAGCGACAGCGAACCCGACCCGTCCTTGCTCGTCGGGGCTGCAATCGGTCTCGACGTCACGACCTACCGCCACTCCTGGACGGACGGACCGCGCGACCGGGACGTCCTCCGCGCGCTCGACGAGGACCTGAGCGACATCGAATCCAGGACCCCACAGTGAGGTGCCCGTTCGGTCCCCGGACGGAACTCACAGGAGCGCCCCGGACTGGAGGACGGCGATCAGCGCCGTCAGCGTCACCAGACTCCCGAGTGTGCTGACGAGGATGGTCGTGCTCACGTAATCAGCCGCGGAGAACTCCCGGGCGCCGTCGCCGAACTCGATCGTGAGCATGAGCGGCGTCACCGCGGCCGGCATGGCACACTCCAGGACGAACACGCGGCCGACGGTCCCGGTGAGACCGACGCCGAGGGCGACACCGAGTGCCACGATTGGCGCGACGAGCAGTTTGAGAACCGTCGCCGGCGCGACGCGCCGGACCGTCGCGCCCCCGACCGGTCCCGCGAGCTGGATGCCGAGCATCAGCAACATCACGGGGATCGCCGCCTCGCCGGTGAGCCTGATCGTCTCCATGGCAGCCGTGTCAGTCGGCGGCGCGAGATCGAACGCGCGAACCACCCCGGCTGCGACGACGGCGTAGACGAGCGGGAGGCGGAACACCTTCCCGAGGGCGCCGCGCATCGACGCGGCCTGCCCGCGGGAGGCGACGTAGACGCCGACGGTGTACATCAGGACAGACTGGACGGCGATGTACAGCACGGCAGTGCTGCGGCCGAGCGCGCCGAAGGCGAACGCGGAGAGGGGAATCCCGTAGTTGCCGGCGTTCGAGAAGGTGCTCGTGAGCACGAACGCGCCCAGGATCGGTTCCCGTTCGCCGAGGAAGCGCCCGGCGCCCTCCGCAATGGCGACGATCGCGACCGTGAAGGCCACGACGCCGCCGAACAGGCGAGCGACCGTCGACCCGGAGATCGGCGTGGTCAGCAGGCTGTAGAAGACGAGCGCCGGCGCGAGGACGAAGATGGTCACCGTCGAGAGCGGTTCGACGTTGACGTCGCGGACCGAGCCGAGAACGTAGCCGACGCCGGCCACGGCGACGACCGGGAGAACAGCCGAAGTCAGCACTGAGAGCAGCGACACGGTCGCAGCCAGACCGGCGCGCGAGTCAACGGTTTCGATACGCGCCGGGACACGTCAACCAGTCGTCACGACCGTCACACGCGTGTCTGACCAACGTTGATGTAGCGAGACGTACAGTATTGAGACGATGGGCACGAACGCGCGCAGTCCGGACGACGAGAGTTCGCGACCGTGGACGGACCCGCGCTCCGTGCTGCGGACGCTACTTTCGACGCCCGACGAGCAGCCGGACCTCGCGGACGCCGACCTGCGCCGGTCGCTCGTCGCCGGGCTCGCCGACGAGGACCCGACGATCCGGTTTTCCAGCACCTGGGCGATCAGACTCCTCGCGCGCGACCAGCCCAACGCACTGCCCGGCCTCGTCGGCTACCTCGTCGCCAACCGCGACGCGAGCGACGACGTTCGCAACGTCCTCGTCGTCCTCCTCGACCGATATCCCGACCTCGTCCGTCCGGTACTCACCGAGCGCGACGTCGACCCGGACGCCCTCTCGGCGGACCACGACGGTGCGCTGGCCCTCCCGGCCGGAGACGACGACAACGACGACGCGGTCGTCTTTCGCGAGGACCACGACGGGAAGACGATCATCCCGACGTACGGAAGCAGCGCCGACTTTCTGACGACGGCGCTCGACGGCAACCGACAGCTCGTCGAGACCCCCGGCGAGGTCCCGACGGTCATCGAACGAGCGATGGACGACGCGTCGACCACCGGTGGCGGTGACCCCGACCGACGCGACGCGGACCAGGAGAGCGAGGACCAGACCGACGATGCGGCGCCAGACCCCACTGACCGCGCGGCCCCATGGTCCGCCACGCAGCAAAAGCGAGCCGACATCGAACACATCGAGGGGTCGGACCTCTTCGAGACGATCCGATCGCAGTGCCGCTTCGACGACTTGGAGGTCGTGTTACCCCGCGACGGCAGGCGCTACGCCGACACCGTCCGCGCGCGAGCGCGCACCGGCTCCGAGGAGTCGGGAATCGCCCTCCGGCTCCTCGACCGACCGGACAGCGACGCGGACGACGGCGATTACGCCGCGACCGTCGGTGAGCAACTCGCTCGCTGGCAGGGAGCGTCCGCGATCGAGGGCGTCGTCACGGTCCACGACTGGGCAGCGGACCCGCGACCCTGGCTCGCCACCGAGCCGGTCGAGGAACCGATTTCCGAGTGGACTCCGCCGAGCGTCGCCGCGCGACTCCGCTGTGGACTGCACCTGGCCGAGAGCGTCGCCGACTGCCACCGTCAGGGCGTCGTCCACGCCGGCATCGACCCCGGGAACGTCGTCAGGTCCGGCGACGCGCTCACCGTGGCGTGGCGCCCCAAACTCGACAACGTCGGTCTCCTGTTCGCGCTCCGCGAGTACTTCGACCTCGGCGAGTACCTCGACTTGCGGTACGCTGCGCCCGAGTACTTCGACGCTCGCTACGGGAGCATCGACCACTCGACGGACGTCTACCAGCTCGGCACCGTGCTCTACCGGCTGTTCACCGACCGTGCTCCCTTCGAGGGCGGCGAGTCCGAGGTCCATGAACAGGTGCTGACCGCCGAGCCCCCGGCACCGACCGAGGTGAATCCGGCGCTCCCAGACGCTGTCGACGACGTGATCTGGAAAGCGACGGCGAAGCGAAAGCTCGTCCGCTACGAGACCGCCACGCAGCTCCGGGCAGATCTCAAACGGAGCTGTGAGGAAGCAGGCGTCGACATCGACATCTGAGCAGCGAAAAAGCAGCGGGGAGGGGAACCAGCGGCCTCAGTTACCGGATGTCATGTCGCCGTGACGAGACTCCCAGATCGCCATGGCGTTAGGCTCGTCGTTGCCACCTACGAGGACCGGTACCAGCGGACCGCTTCCCCGACGCCGAGCAGGGCGACGGCCACGCCCGAGACGACGAGCAGGAACGCGTCGAACGGCGTCACCCACAGCGGGAGCGAGTACAGCAGCCCGTGCAGCACGACCGGCGGGACGAGTCGCGGAAGCCGTGCGAACGTGGCGGTCCAGCCGACCCCGACCCCGCCGGACTCCAGGCCGAGCGCCGCGGCGCTGGACCCGTTCGCGCTCTCGTCACCCGTTTCGAGGATTTCCACGTCGTAGACGCCGTCCGGGAAGTCACGGCTCCACGAGACGGAGCCGTTCCGGTTCACGGTGAGGATGCGCGATCCGTGCGAATCCGCGATCAGCGTCCGCCCGTCGGGCAGCCGGTCAGCGTCCCGCGGCCAGCTCAGCCGCGAGTCCGCCCACCGCCAGGACCGCTGCCACTCTCCGTCCTCGCGCTGGTACTCGACGATGCGGTTGTTCTCGCTGTCAGCGACCACGACCGCCGGACCGCCCCGGGCTTCGGGGATGTAATCGGGATTGTGCTGTTCGTAGAGGATCTCGTGGTCGCCGTCCGCGCCCAGCGTCCAGTTCTCCTGGAGCCCCGCCCCAGGGTCGACGAACACGACCTGGTCCTGGTTGCGCAAGTCGACCATGACGCGGCCGTCGGGGAGATACTCCACGTCGTTCAGATGGGTCCAGTCGCCGGGGTAGCTCCCGCCGCTCTCGGGCGCGTAGTCTTCCGAGACCCGCCACTCCCAGATGGTCTCGTCGGTGGTGGTGTTCACCATGAAGACGCTGTCCGGGTAGTTGATGTTCGCGAACAGCAGCACCGACTCGTTGATGCGGTCGACGTCGTGATCGTCCGAGGAGCCGTTCTCCGTGTCGACGATCGTGTGCAGGCGCGTCGTCTCGTCGGTCGTCAGGTTCACCCGCTCGACGACGTCGACCGAGCAGGTCTCGCCGGCACAGGCGTCGCTCTCGTTGTGATACGTGGCGACGTACTCGACCGTATCCGACCCCGTCGGCGCGGGGTCCACGTCGTGGTAGATGCCGTACGTCTCGTTGTGGTACATGACCGAGCCGTTGGGGTGGTAGGCGACGATCTGGCCCGGTCCGGTGGCGTCGATGGTCGCGACGAGCGTCCCGCCGACGCCGGGTGCCGACCCCTGGGTTGCGGCCGTGTCGTAGGTCGCGAACGACGCGGCGACCGACAGACCGGTCACCACGACGAGCAGAGCGACAGCGAGCCGAAGAGTCGACATCCGCGTGGAGGGACGGAGTGCGTTCGGCAGCGGAGAGCGAGTCATCCTATCTGGAACGCACCTTGCGTGCGGGAAAAACCCTCCGAGAACTGACGGAAACGGAGAGCGGTCGCTCCTCGGACAGCGCGTCGATAAAAGTGTAGTCGGTCAGCGAGCGGTGCAGTGGGATGACGGAGTGGCGTAGTAAAGTGGCTTAGACGGCCGACTTCACATCATGCCGCCCATGCCGCCGCCCATACCGCCCATGCCGCCCATGCCGCCACCCATGCCGCCGGGTGCGCCGCCTGGGCCGCCTGCAGGTCCGTCGTCCTCGTCGTCGGACGCGCCGCCCTTCAGGTCGCCGGCTGCGATGACGTCGTCGATGCGGAGGATCATGACAGCGGCCTCCGTCGCGGACTCGACGGCCTGGGTCTTGACGCGGAGCGGTTCGACGACGCCGTCGTCTTCCATGTCGACGACGTCACCGGTGTAGGCGTCGAGACCGGTCGTGGTGTCGCCGCCGTCGTGCTTGCTGCGGAGGTCGACCAGCGAGTCGATGGGGTCGAGCCCGGCGTTCTCTGCGAGGGTGCGCGGGATGACGTCGATGGCGTCGGCGAACGCCTCGACGGCCAGCTGCTCGCGGCCACCCACGGAGTCGGCGTAGTCACGCAGACCGAGGGCGAGTTCCGTCTCGGGAGCACCGCCACCGGGGAGGACCTGACCGTCCTCGAGCGTGACGGAGACGACACCGAGCGAGTCGTCGATCGCGCGCTCGACCTCGTCGACGACGTGGTCGGTGCCGCCGCGGAGGATCATCGTGACGGCCTTCGCGTCCTCGACGTCCTCGACGAAGATGCGCTGGTCGCCGCCGACGTCCTTCTCGGCGACGGAGCCGGCGAAGCCGAGGTCGTCCTCGGTGATGTCCGCGATGTTGGAGACGACGCGAGCGCCCGTCGAGCGGGCGAGCGCCTTGATGTCGGACTTCTTGGCGCGACGGACGGCGAGAATGCCCTCCTGGGCCAGGTAGTGCTGGGCCATGTCGTCGATGCCCTTCTGGCAGAAGACGACGTCGGCGCCAGCCTCGGAGATGTTGTCGACCATCTCTTTGAGCTGCTTCTCTTCCTGGTCGAGGAACTGCTGGAGCTGGTCCGGGTCGGTGACGTTGACCTCGGTGTCGAGCTCGGTCTCGGGCACCTCGATGGCGGTGTCGAGCAGGGCGACGTCGGCGTCCTCGACGGCGTAGGGCATGTTGTCGTGGACGCGCTCCTTGTCCACGATGACGCCCTCGACCAGTTCGGACTGGTCGATGGAGCTGCCGACGACCTTCTCGACTTTGATGTTGTCCGTGTCGACGCCTTCCTCGTCGGCGACGGCGCGGACGGAGTCGACGACCAGCGAGGCGAGCGTGTCCTTGGCGGACTCGGCGCCCTTGCCGGTCATCGCGGTGGCGGCGATCTGCTCGAGGATGTCGGTGTCGTCCTCGTCGACCTCGATGGCGATGTCCTCGAGGATCTCCTTTGCCTTCTCGGCTGCCTGGCGGTACCCCTGTGCCAGGATGGTGGCGTGGATGTCCTGGTCGAGGAGGTCCTCGGCCTTCGTGAGGAGTTCGCCCGTGATGACGACGGCCGTCGTGGTGCCGTCACCGACCTCGTCTTCCTGGGTCTGGGCGACCTCGACGATCATGTTCGCGGCCGGGTGCTCGATGTCCATCTCGTCGAGGATGGTGACGCCGTCGTTCGTGACGACGACGCTGCCGGTGTCTCCGACGAGCATCTTGTCCATTCCTTTCGGACCGAGTGTCGTGCGCACGGACTCGGCAACCGCTTTGCCGGCCGTGATGTTCATCGACTGGGCGTCCTTCCCGGAGGTTCGCTGACTCTCCTCGGAAAGTACGATGAGGGGCTGGTTACCCATCTGCTGAGCCATATTCAAGCAAATGGTTGTATTGCCATTCTATATAAACGTTGTGTTCACAGCAGGCAGAACCGCCTTACGGGACCGTCCCCGCGATCCGTGGGAGAACGTGACAGGGCGTGGGTTTAAATCCCGCGAGGGCGGCCGTGGCAGCGACACGGCGGGCGAATCGATACCGGGATTTACGTAGGTCGTTCGCATACTGTCAGCCAATGGAGATTCGAGTGGAACTGGCCGACGACCTGGTCGAGGAGTTGGACGACGAAGCGTCGCTACAGGGGTTCGACGACCGGGCGGCGTATCTGCGGTGGATCATCGCACACCGACCGATGTCGGACCTGGCCTCGACGCAGGCACCAGCGGTTGCGAGCCGCGTCTCAGAACTCGAAGAGCGAGTCAAACTCCTCGAGCGGCAACTCGACCTCGACACCCCGACGAACCCCGAGGCGGACCTCGGCGGTGCGTCGAGCAGTGGCGCCAGCCTGGACGCGGCGAGCGGTACCACTCCCGAAAGCGGTGCCGACGACGGTGCGAGTCTCGCAGGCGGGTTCGAATCGAAAGTCGAGTCCGCCGAGATGGACGACCCGCAAGGAGCGACCGGCGAGCCAGAAGAGGGCGCGGAAGACGACGACATCGCGGACGCGATCGGCGACATCTCACTCGACGACGACGAGTAGCAAACCGAAGTAGCCAGCGTCCCCGCGAACGAAGGGAGCAGGGGTAATTATCGAGGGAATTAGCCCGTGAACTGGTGGTACTCCATTCCCTTGTGTTTCATCTCGTTGTGGCGGCGTTCGAGGAACGAGTAGACCGAGCCGTGGGGCGCGCCGTCGAGGATCATCTCGGCGGCCTCGCGCACGGTGTCGACCTGTTCGGGTTGGCCGATGATCCCGAGCGTCGAGCCGTAGATGACGACCGCAGCACCGGACAGTTCCGCCATGAGTTCCCGGGTGCGACCGTCCTCGCCGATGAGGCGACCCTTGTTCCGACGGAGGTCCTTCTCGTTGCGCGAGGCGGCTTTGATGTCGATGATGTCGAACATCATCATCTCGTCGTCCAGCAGCGCCAGGGCTTCCTCGGGCGCGAATCCACGGCCGATGGCCTTCACGATGTCCGGCCCTTTGAGCCCCGTGATGGGATCCCCGACCGTCTCGACGCGAACCTGACCGGTCTCGCTGTCGATGTCGAGTCGGACCTCCGCGCGCTCTTCGATCTCACGCATCGTCTCTCCCCCTTCGCCGATGAGCACGCCGATGCGGTCCTGCGGAATCTTCACATGTTGCATAAATATACTGCAGGCTACGTGGTCGCGCCGTTTTAAGCCTTCGCACGTGACGAATATCGAGTCGGCAGAAGGCAGTTCCGACGAGGGAATCGCCATCGCTGACGGACGTGGACGGCCGCCAGGGACGTTGCATATCTCGGCCGGTCGCTTAAGCCCGGGAACGTTGACACCGAAGGTACGATGGAACGTAACTGGGAGACCGCGAGCGCGACAGGAGAGCGGCGATGACTGCGGTCGGCTTCGCGCTGTCGAGCGAACTGTACGGACCCAACGAACTCGTCGAACAGGCGGTCCGGGCCGAAGAGGCCGGGTTCGACTTCGTCGCGGTCTCGGACCACTACCATCCGTGGCTCCCGGTCCAGGGCGAGAGCCCGTTCGTCTGGACGACCCTCGGCGGCGTCGCACGCGCGACCGAGGAGATCGGCATCGGGACGGGCGTGACCTGTCCGTCGATGCGGTACCACCCCGCCAACCTCGCACAGGCCACCGCGACGACCGCGGCGATGAGTGACGGACGCTTTTTCTTCGGCGTCGGCTCCGGGGAGCGGTTGAACGAACACGTCCACGGCGACCACTGGCCACCGATCGTCAAACGGCTCGAAATGCTTCGAGAGGCCGTCTACGTCGTCCGGGCGCTCTGGACCGGCGACGAACTTACCCACGACGGAGAGCACTTCACCGTCGAGAACGCGCAACTGTTCACGCTGCCCGAGGAGCCACCGCCCATCTACGGATCGGCGTACGGTCCCACGGCGGCAGCGACCGTCGCGGAGTTCTCCGACGGGCTGTACACCGTCGGCCCACAGGAACAGACCCTTGCGGCGTACACCGACGCTGGCGGAGAGGGGCCGGCCTACGGCCAGTTGAGCGTCTCCTACGAGGAAACCCGAGAGCAGGCCGTCGACGTCGCCACCGAGCGCTGGCCGAACACGGCACTGCCCGGCGAACTGGGGTCGCAACTATCCACGCCAGCCCACTTCGAGCAGGCCTGTCAGATGGTCTCGAAGGCGGACATCGAAAACGGGAGCCTGGTCACTGACCCGGACCCGGCCACGCACGTCGAGAACGTCGAGAAGTTCGCAGACGCCGGCTTCGATCACGTCGTCGTCCACCAGATCGGAACGGACGTTGCGGGCCTGTTCGAGACCTACGAGAGCGACGTCCTGCCGGCAATCGCGTAGTCACGGGGAGCAGTCGCTCACGACGGGTGAGTGCGACCGAAACAGCGTCTCACTGGGGAACGAGATCGTCGGCGGACACCTTCTCGATGTCGAACTCGCTGTCGAACGCCCGCTTTGCCGCCTGTTCGCGTTTCTCCGTTCGGAACTGGCTGCGGTGAAGCGTCTGTACGTATCTGTGAAGCTCCCGTTTGCTGTCGATCAGGAAATACCCGCTTCGAGTCGCCGCGATCGGGATGCCCTCCTCGTACAGCAGGTACTGCAACACCTCCTTGCCCTCGAAGGAATCCGTCTCCGCGACCCCGAGTCGCCGGTTCAGTTCCTCGGAGGAGATGCTGTTGTCACTCCCGCGATGTTCGGAAAGGATGTCCAGCGCCTGCTCGATGAGATCGCGGTCAATGCGGCTCATGCTGACAGCTACCACATTAAGAATCAAAAACATATTCTCAGGTTACATATAGAAAATCCATTAATATTTGTCAGTCGTGACGGGGTCACAGCCACGTTCGAGAACGGTGAATCGAGAGACAACGACGGCCTCCGAACGGTCGGAGACGCAGTCAGTCGGACGTGTCGTCGGTGACGAACGCGAGCAGGTCCTCGTCGGTCACGTCCATTCCCTGGCGGCGGAAGAACGCGGCGACGTTGTGACAGTCGCGTTCGAGGAACTCGCGGCTGTTGGGGTGATGGACAGTCACGGCCTGGCCGAGGTCGATGACGACCAGTTCCTCGCCGTGGAGGATGACGTTGTACTCCGAGAGGTCGCCGTGGACCAGGCCGGCGTCGTACAGGCGGCGCATGTACTCACGGATGACCTCGTAGGCCGTTTCGGGGTTCTCGACGTGGACCTCGCTGAGGCGTTTGGCCCGCCCGGTGTCGAGGCCGAGCAGTTCCATGACGAGGACGTTCCGCTCGACGGCCATGGGTTCGGGGACGCGGACGCCGGCCTTCCGAGCGCGTGTGAGGTTCGCGAACTCCTTGCGGACCCACGCCTGAACGATCTGTTTCTTGTCGTGACCGATCCCCTCGAACCGGGGGTCGCCGTCGAGATACCCTCGCATGTCCCGGAAGTCCGAGGCGTTGATGCGGTAGACCTTGACGGCGACTTCGGGATTGTCGTCGACGTCGAGCACGTCGGCGGCCGTTTCCCCGCCGAGCGCGGAGTAGACGTTCGCCTCTTTGCCCGTCGAGATGGGACCGCCAAAGGCGTCGATGTAGCCGTCCTGAACGAGTTTGTACAGCGCGGCGAAGGTGGCGTCGTCGAAAACGGAGGCCTCGACCTTGAACTGGTCGGCGTCCTTGATGCGTTTGCGGAATTCGCTGAACTCGCGGTCCCGACGGCGGGCGATGCGATCGGCTTCCGTGTCGGCGACGTCGATCTCTTCCCACTCGTCACCCGGCGAGTCGACGTCCTCGGTGTCGACGAGCTCGAAGGATTCTGTCACGAGAGCGTCCCCCGACTCATGGGCCTGCTCGCCGTCGGTCCAGCGGTCGACCGCCGCCGCGCTGCGGAATCGCGTTCATGCGAGCGCTACTCCTGAATGTGACCCTCCTCCTTGAGCTGGTCGGCTTCCTGCTTGTCGTAGCGCCAGGTGATGTCGGCCTTCTCGTCCTGCCAGTCCCACGGTTCGACGAGGACGACGTCGTCTTCGCGGATCCAGATGCGTTTCTGCATCTTCCCCGGGATGCGAGCGGTTCGTGTCTGCCCGTCCATACAGCGCACGCGGACGCGATTCGCACCGAGCATGTCCAGGACGACGGCGAACACCTCGTCGTCGTCGGGCATGCGGAGGTCCTTCCTGCCCTCGTTGTCACTCATGTGCGGTCCTTCGGTGGGGAGACGGTTTAAGCTTTTCAAGCCTGAACTGCCCGCCAACCCCCTCAGTCCGCGCCCTGGGACTTGACCCACCCGCACTCGGGGCAGGTTTCCACGCCGTTCTCCGCGTCGGTCTCGGCGGCCTCGTCATGGCCGACGGGGTCTCCCTCACGAGCGTCTGAGCGAGCGCGCGCGAGCGGTCAATTCCCCGATTTGCCGCCGATTTCGCCCGTACTGGCGCGTTACCAAGAACCACCCCGATTTCGAGTATAACGTGGCCACCCTGGGTAAACAGGCGTTTGATAAGCCCTACCAAGAGTTTATTACAGAGTATTTACAGCCGTGGTGTTGTATGAAAGCAGCAGTCTTTCACGGGGTGGAGGAGCCGCTCCAGATCGAAGAGGTGGAACCGCCGACAGCCGACGACGACCAGATCGTCGTCGAGACCGAAGCGTGTGGGATCTGCCGCAGCGACTGGCACGCCTGGAAGGGCGACTGGGATCACATGGGCGTCATCCCGATGGACGGCCTCATCTTCGGCCACGAACCGGCCGGCACCGTCGCCGAGGTGGGCGACGACGTCGAACGATTCCGCGAAGGCGACAGCGTCACCGTCCCATTTTGTCTCGGCGACGGCACCTGCGAGCACTGCCGCTCTGGGCACGCCAACGTCTGTGAGCGCCTGATGCCGCTCGGCTTCATCAAACCGGCGCCCGGCGCGTTCGCCGAGCGGTTCCCCGTCCGCGAAGCCGACTTCAACGTCGTCAAACAGCCCGACAGCGTCGACCCCGTCGAGATCGCCGGTCTCGGCTGCCGGTTCGCCACCGCCTTCCACGGGCTCGTCCACCGCGTCGACCTCACCGCCGGCGACTGGGTGGCCGTCCACGGTCTCGGCGGCGTCGGCCTCTCGGCCGTCCACGTCGCGAACGCGCTGGGCGCGAACGTCATCGGCGTCGACATCATCGACGAGAAACTCGACAAGGCCGAAGAGTTGGGCGCCGACGAGACGCTCAACGCCAACGACGTCAAGGACGTTCCCCAGGCAGTCAAGCAGTTCACCGAGTCCTCCAAAGGTGTGGACATCGCCGTGGATGCGCTCGGCGTGCCAGAAACCTGCCAGAACGCCTTTAACTCGCTGGGCAAGACCGGCCAGCACCTCCAGATCGGGATGACCGAAGGCGAGGACGGCGGCCACATCCCCATTCCGATGGACAACCTCGTCTACGACGAACGCGAGATCGTCGGCTCCTACGGCATCCCGCCGAACCAGTACGACGAGATCTTCCGCATGATGGACCGCGGGAAGATCGACCCCGGGAAGATCGTCACCGAGACCGTCTCGCTCGAGGAAGTCCCCGACGTCATCGAGTCCATGGGCGACTACGACACCGTCGGGATTCCGGTCTGTAACGAGTTCTAACCACTTTTTTACGTCGGGGGATGTCCTCGGCAGCGAAGCTGCCTGCGGGCATCCCCATCGCAAAAACCTGGACTAAAAACGACCTGCTGTCTCACGCCGTCGGCGTTCGACAGCAGTGAACCGCGCTCGCTACCGCTCGCGCGGATGCTAACGTACTCTCTCCGTCGTCTCGTTCAGGATTCTCCATTGGTACACGGTTACTTTTAACGTGGTTGTGGGAAAACCACACTCCTCACTAAGACTAGGAGATCGATCGAGACACGAACAGATGCACCCGCGAGGGCGCTCTGGACGCGAACCATTCCCCGATCGGACACCTGTTGGAACAGCTATCTTTGCCCGTCAATCGCACTCATGATCGGAGCGCGCGCGAGCGCCGCGATCGGCCGATCACCGGATATTGTTGCCGAAAGAATGCATGAACAGTTGACAACCGTGAAACCCTGCATAACACCCGGCCCCTGAATAGAGAGGCGTATGATATACCCCACCAATGATTTATAAGGATGTATTTGCAGGTTAGGGGTGGATGAAAGCAGCAGTCTTTCACGGGGTGGAGGAGCCCCTCCAAATCGAGGACGTAGAAGAGCCGACAGCCGAGGAGGACCAGATCATCGTCGAGACCGAAGCGTGTGGGATCTGCCGCAGCGACTGGCACGCCTGGAAAGGCGACTGGTCCTGGATCGGCGTGATGCCGACCGACGGACTCGTCTTCGGCCACGAACCGGCCGGCACCGTCGTCGAAGTAGGGGACAACGTCGAGCGGTTCCGCGAAGGCGACCAGGTGACCGTCCCGTTCAATCTCTCTGACGGCACCTGTCACCACTGCCGGAACGGCCGCGGAAACATCTGCGAACAGGTCGTCCCGCTGGGCTTCCTGAAGATGGCCCCCGGTGCCTTCGCCGAACGGTTCCCCGTCCGGAAAGCCGACCACAACGCCATCAAGCTCCCCGAGAACGTCGACCCCGTCGACGTCGCCGCGCTCGGCTGCCGGTTCGCCACCGCGTTCCACGGGCTGGCCCACCGCGTCGACATCAACCCCGGCGACTGGGTGGCCGTCCACGGTCTGGGTGGCGTCGGCCTCTCTGCCGTCCACATCGCCGAAGCCCTCGGCGCGAACGTCATCGGCATCGACATCATCGACGAGAAACTCGACAAGGCCGAAGAGCTGGGCGCCGACGAGACGCTCAACGCCAACGACGTCAAAGACGTGCCCCAGGCGGTCAAGCAGTTCACCGAGTCCTCTCGCGGCGTCGACATCTCCGTGGACGCGCTGGGCGTCGCCGAGACCTGCCAGAACTCCGTGAACTCCCTGGGCAAGGGCGGTCAGCACCTCCAGATCGGGCTCACCACCTCCGAAGAAGGCGGGAACGTCTCGCTCCCGGTCGACAACATCGTCATGGACGAGCGGGACTTCAAGGGCTCGTTCGGGATGCCCCCGAACCAGTATCAGGAGATCTTCCGCATGATGGACCGCGGGAAGATCGACCCCGGGAAGATCGTCACCGAGACCGTCTCGCTCGAGGAAGTCCCCGACGTCATCGAGTCCATGGGCGACTACGACACCGTCGGGATTCCGGTCTGTAACGAGTTCTAACCACTTTTTTACGTCGGGGGATGTCCTCGGCAGCGAAGCTGCCTGCGGGCATCCCCATCGCAAAAACCTGGACTAAAAACGACCTGCTGTCTCACGCCGTCGGCGTTCGACAGCAGTGAACCGCGCTCGCTACCGCTCGCGCGGATGCTAAC